>CAJUFO010000097.1:1189-12981 GCA_910585615.1 uncultured Acetatifactor sp. | reverse complement strand
ATCCAGTACTTTTTCTTGATTTCATGTAATTTTAAGGGGCTGCTGAATAGTTACAGTTTATTTAGTTCCAAATAAATTCTATGAATCAACTTACAGTTTGTCAATGCCCTATGCACCGGTTTGGCATCCAGCGAAAAAAATGCCGCCATCGCTCCCAACTCATAATCCTCCAAATCATCCAATTTCCGATGCGCAATGCGCAGGATGTCCCTGACTTTCCTGATTACCATTGTCTTCCCATTACGCTCTGCAAGCCTTTGCAAAAAATCCACACAGCGCTGCACATCATACCCAACCACTATATCATCTCCGATAAATCGCTGAACCATGTCAAACACGGTTTCTTCTGAAAGCCCCTGCTCCCTTAATATTTCATTGGTGATTCCCGTAAGCTTGGCGACATTATCCGGTATAGCCTTATCGGTTTGAACAAGGCATTGGAGTTCTTGCTCCACCTCACCGCCCTTGATTCTCAATAGGCCGACTTCAATAATCCTGTCATTTTTGTAATCCAATCCTGTAGCCTCAACATCCATAATCACATAGCCATCCGCTTCTCTGCTATGTTGGAGATGCTTCATCTTCTCATACTTAGCGGCTTTGCTGAATCCTCTCTGCAAAAAGGGGCTTCTTTCCTCCTCATCATGGAAAGCCAGCGGTCTGCGCATTAACGTAATGCCCTCATAATCTATCGGAACCCATGTGGTATTGTGCGTCAGGAAGACATAGCCCTGTTCGTTATTTGTGGAAAAGACCATGGTCGCCTGACCATTTTTTATGTTATCGCAGACCCTTTCCCATAATTCCTCGCGCACCCGTGCGCTCAGCCTGCCCACATAGACACCTGTATTCACCTCACTCAGCCACTTTGATAAATCTCCCCGAAGCTTTGGCGGACAATCTGTAACACATAAGACTATCATCCTTCTTCACCGGCCTCTGCATAGGAAACACCATGTTCCAGTTCACCCTGTACATTATCCCAAAGATAAAGCGTGCTTTTATAATCTTCCTCCTCCATCTCTCCATCGGATAATAACGTCTTGATATCATGAACCATTCTGTCCAGAACCTTCCCTTTCTTCAGCTCATCGCGCACTCGCCGTCTTGTGGCGCTGCCGATATCCTCCGCATTCTCCGCTGCCATTTCAAATGCAATGGGGATGGTGATTTCTGCCTTATATAAATCAGCAATATCATATACGAAAGACAGTTCATGCCCCACATGCACGAATCCCAGCCCCGGGGAACAGCCCAGGGCGCATATCACGGCATGCGCCAAGCCGTAAAGACATGTGTTCCCAGCCGATAACGCCTTATTGACCGGATCCCCTGCGTCATAATCCTCAGGGCGATATTCCCTGCGTTTCCAGGACACATTCCACTTCTTCGACTGCTCTCTATACAAAGCCCGTATCCTGCTTCCTTCCCGTCCCCTCAACTGCTGCATCGTCAATTTGGATACATCCTCATCCGGGAACCTCATCTGGTACATCATCCTTGCCACATGGATATGCTTTTTTTCATTGCTGACCAACTGTGCCTGTCGAAGCAGAAGCGTCGCGTGGTTCGTCAAGGCACGGCCATAGGCATAGTACCGTACGCCATGCTCGCCAACCCAGATAACCGTGACCCCCGCATCGCCAATCAATTCCATGGCTCTGTGTGTCACATCTGTCCCCGGTCCTAGCAACAAGACCGATATCGCTGCCGCCGGAATATGTGTGACACCCTTTTCATCCCTAACGCTGATTGCGCCATTATCCCTGTTGATCTTGCACCGTTCCAGATAGATAAAAGTCATACGATCCTGTACACGAGGCAATGCCTGAATCTCCGGTTTCTCCATACCTGCTCTGTCTTCCATCTACGCCTCTCTCCCCGCAATCGTCAGAAGCCCCATGCCATATGCTTTTTCCCGCCCGATACCGTTTACAAGGGCATCTTTGAAAGCAGTTGTGTCTTCCACCTTCAATTTCCCCTCAAAAGCTGCCTGGAGGATATGTACCTTTTGGGCGGAACTTCCTTTTCTGAATATTTTCCATTCGGATTGTGTGACCCTGGCTGAATCCGACACGATGCTGAATCCCTTTTTCCCGGCTTGTCCGTTCAGCCATTCCAGCTGGTACTTTTCTGTGGTATGCGCTACCACCTTTCCCCTTCCCTCTTCTTTCCCAATGCTGTGGACAGGATTCGCCACCAGCCGGAACTGCCATATGGATCCTTCCTGTATCCGGTTCAACAGTCCATCATACGACTTTGTCTCCCCGTTCATTCCCTCATACCCAAACTGCTCCGCTATGCCTGACAGATTGGGCATCTGGGCGCTGAGCATCAATAAGTATGTCATCCCTTTCAAGGTATCGATGCGCCATAGTTTCCGTCCATCCCTCTCCTGAAAAGCCTCTTCCACCGCTCCGTGGAACTTACTGGGGGAAAACAATGCTATCTGTGTCTTCCTCCTTGCTGTATCCAGCGGTATCCTTGATAAATACATGCTTATACCCCCTGCCCGCTGAAGCGGGCATTCATTCAATATTTGGATGGAACATCCAAACTTATCACCTCAATTCCGTCATGGGATCATGTTCCGTGGAGCCTGGCATTTCCTCATTGCTCAAAATTTTTCCGGGCCGCTCTTTTACGTATCGATACCCATACACACGCTTATAGGGGGAGAAGGAAAGGGGAACGTCCTTTTTTATGGCCCTTCCCTCCCTGCCATCCGTCACGATTCTCAGCCGTATGGTGTCCGTAAACCGAAACAATGCTTTCCTTCTCCATCGGGGCACAAGCCATTCTTCCTCCAAAAGCGCCTGATACAGATTCGTGTTGCGAATCCCTAACACAAGCGGCTGCGTAGGCGGACAGGATCTTCTGCCCAAAAAGACGGCAAATCTTGGATTAGTAAGCGCCTCTTCCAGCCGCCGCAGAAAAACGATGTCTTCACATCCCAGTCCTGCCAGAAAGATAGCGTCACATAGATACTCCTTGTTGGATAGATTCGCATTCAGCTTTTCCCCCATTTGGGTAACCTGAAAATCATGCAACTTCGTTCCAGGCAAATCTACCCTGACTCCAAACTCCAGTTCCGTCAAATCATCCACGGCTTCATTCCGCTTTCTGCCCAGAGCCGCCGCCAGCATCCCGATGACACCGCTTTTCGTCGGCAGGGAGTCTGTCTTGCGGTTATCATAGACAGATTCCGAGCCCCAGGACTGAAGCGGCCCGCTGAGTCTAAGCAACAATGTATACAAGGTATCACCCCTTTCCGGCAGAATACTCCCCTATCTCAGATTCGATTTTATCCAACAATTCTTTCATATTCACTTTCTCCGTAGAATCGCCGAATTCTGCTCCTACCACCCAGGCTTTCGCCGGAACCGATGTATAATCTCCATAGACCTGATCCGCGTGCTTCGCCAAAGCCTTCCTTGATTCTTCCGCGTACCCTCCGCCTCCTGCCACAACAGGTTTTTCAAATGCCCCCGCAAGATTGATTGGCTGATCCTCCCGCAATGTGACATATACCATGTCCGGAAGCGTCCTGTTGGCAAAAGTATTCTGCTTTCCTGTGGGCATGGAACGGATAAAAGCTTCCGCAAATCCCTTGACCGCCATTTTCAGCTCCTCTGGGTTCAGATTCTCCGCAAGCTCCCTCGCATTTACAGTGGCATACCGATACAATGTGGAAGAATTGAATTCCACCGTGCCCAGATGTCCCGCCCCTGCATTGTCCTCCGGACTGCAGTCATCCACAGCCGTAAAATAATCGTATTCGTTGCTGACTGTATGGGTTGAAATAGAATGGGCCACCTGTGCCGCGGCATCATAATTCAGATTCGGATTGCTCGCCGCCATACGGCCGAACAGTAGGATATCCACACTGGGGTCATCGTTCAGGGCCTGCTCCAGCCGCCTCTTGAATTCCTTCTCTTTTTTCAGCGTCTTATCCTTATGGTATTCGACAGCCAGCCGGGCTATGTGGCCTATCTGCAGGGAACTGACGAAAAATAGCGCGTCCTTCTTCTCCGAACCGGATTTTACGCCGGCTACCTCCAGAACCTCATCTGCCGCGGCTTTTGCCTCCTTGCCATCGATATCCTCATAATCCGCGGCTATTTTTTCCGCCACGAGTTCCGAAACATTCTTCGTCCGATAGCCAAGATAGTCTGACAGGAACAAATCCCGGAACATCTGCCGCATGGCCCTTTTCCACGCCTGGGAAGAGACCCTGGCCCGCATGGTTCCGCCGTACATAGCTGTCTTCGGGCTTCCCGTATCGTCCCTGTTCACGCAGCTTGGCGGCACTGTCTGGATTACATGGAAATCAATATACAGATTATCGTTCATAATGCACCCTCCTTTTCGTGTTGCTTCTCTGTTATGTTCCTTCCTCCGTAGAAATCCTGTCCCCATCTAAGGCTTACCCGATTCTTTCCCTCCGGAAATTGCAGTTCATATAAATCTTCTGCCAGGATTTCATAATTCAGAGGGATATCCTTGCTCTTCAGCAACTGTACGGTCCCCCGTAAATGGTGGGACAATTCTTTCATATCCACTGCTGTGATAAGCGTCTTCAGTCTCTGCAGGACTCTCTGTTCGGCATTTGAATCGCCCTCGTAAGCCAGGACAAGCTGGTACATGGCTTTCCCTATGCTTACTTTATCTGCCGTATGCATCGCCTGTCTCCCCTCCTCGTGTCCCTGTTGGTGCAAGGCATACAAAGTAAGGGCTATATAGCATACCCACTCCTCTTTGGTTGCGGTTCCGTCCCTGCTTAAAAATCCCTCCGGCATCTCATAGAGGATGGTTCCGAAAAGCTGGGGCATTTCACCCGGCTCCCGCCCTACTCCCCGCCTTAAGTCCGCCAATGCCGCCTTTGTGCCGGCAGTTGCCGCTCCTGTCTGCATCGAACGGATTTTCTTACCCACAAAACTACGGATTTCCTCTTTTCTGCTCATTCTCTGTCCTTCCTTCTCCTATGTCGCCATCCGCTTTTCTATAAATTCTGCTCAGTTCCCCCAGAAAATCGTTCATGATTTTAGGAACACTCAACAGCTGTTTCTTCCCTTTCCCTGTTTCCGCTTCTCGATGTATATAGAGGTTCGGCCCTAAATCCGCTACGTAATCCTCCACAGTCTTCCTGGCCTGGCGGTAGGATATACTTTCCCATTCCGAAAGCTTCTCCTCCCGTTCTTTCTGCCGGGGCTCTATGCCCATCAGCCATTCCCTGAATGCACTGTCTATCGAAAAAAAGTATCTGCCAACCAAAATATCTTTCAGGCTGTTCTTTGAAGGAACGCTTCCATATAACAGTTCCATCTTTTTTGAGAAATGGGCAATGGCTTCTGCCGACACGGCATGGCATTTGCGAATCTGTTCCGTAATCAGCTTCACCCATTCTCTGCCCAAATCGTCCAGCAGCTCCGCCGACATGGTCAGGGCATCATCCATGCAATCCCCGTATGTATAGCTCATCCCATCCCCATATTCCATTCCAACCATCCTGAATGTAATTGAAGGAATCGACTTCATCATCTTTCTGTTATAATCCCTGAGAAGCTGAATCCACTGTACAACTCCTGGCGTACTCCTTTTGCCCTTATCTCCCTCTTTACACAGAAGCGCCGGGAACTCTCTCCACACATGGACAGCGGGATTGTGCTTTTGGGGAAGCAAAGGCTCCTCTTCCCCTGTCTTCTTATCTATCCCCTGCTCCTTCCACAGGGTCATCGGTTCTCCGTAATCCTTTTCCATCGGGAAAAAGTCTCCGCCCATAGCACGGAATTTAGTAATATAGCCATCCGCATCCCTCATCAGCCTGATGCGCCTGGACTGGATGGTATATCTCTCCGGCAGATTGTCAGGCATGCCTGTTTCATGTCCCTGGTCCTCGCGCTGCTCCTGTTCCCAGATGGGCTTTGGCTTCTCCCAGAGACTGCCGTCATTCCTCAGGGCGCAGAGATTCAGCATCAGAATCTGGAAGAGGTTCTGTCCGTTCACCAACACCAGCCCCAGGCGCCCCAGACGTCCGGTTCCCACCGGGGCATTGGTTCCCGGCGCATTTTTATCGCTTTTCACATTTATAGCATAAGCATTCAAATGGATGAGCCAGCGCGCCGCTTCCCCATAGCCCAGCCTGGTTATCCCTTCTCCGCTGGTCATGCTGAAATGGGGACGGGTAGCCTTGTTCATGCTCTCCTTAGCGTTTCCGAGCAGGCATTTCACATCATAGTCCGTCCCATACTGCAGGTCACTCACCTGCCAGAACGGAGTCCTTGGATGAAAAAGCCAGAATCGCTCACTGTAAGCTCCCAGATACTCCCTTACCGCCTGTTCCGGAAATTTCCCTCTGACCCAATAATCTTCCCACCTTTCAAAGACATCCTCCGCCGTGGAATCGTTTGCCTCCGACAATTCCTCTTCGTTCCCGTCCCCATCATATCGGTAAAAGACCGTTAGAACCACCGCTAGAAGGACTCTTAAGACAGCTGCGTCCTGTGTCGCCATTTCTCCTGACAGGTTCCCATATTCATGGGCATGGACAATCGCCTCTGTCAGAGAGACCTCTTTCTGTTCCAAAGACGGCGTGACTACCTTGACCCAAGGACTTTCCAGCAGATTGAACTCCTTCTCCCTTTTCTCCTGCATTGTATTCCCCCTTTCCATCGGCAATTGTTTCGGCCGCATGTATGTATTCCAGACCTTTCTCAAAACTATAGGATATCTCATATCCGTTCAGCTCTGTACGATTGTCCTGATTCAATAATAGAATCAGCTCTCCCCGTATCCACGGAGACAGCTGCCATTCCGGCAGTTGATGGAGGTTTCTGTCCTCCAGCTCCGCTATGGTCTCTTTTTTGTTCCATCGGGAAGAGAAGACTTGCGGCAGCCGCAATCGCTGCATGGCTACTTTCCGCCCCTGCTCACTGTCCGGCACCCGACTTGCCAAGAGACAGGAATCCCAATTTCCGTCATCATCCATGTACCGGATGTCTCTGTTGCCACCTTTCTTCAGGAGCAGCACTTCTATCGACCCCTCTCCGTCCCGGACAGCTGCCTCTGCCGCCCTTTCTCCGGAATTTTCAGAATCATCGAGGATACCGTATATGCCCTTTTTGGATGGCTCTGCCAATAAATAGCCCTTGGCTCTTTCCTTTCTGGATTTTATGTCACTTCTGTAATCCTCCATGGCCTTCTGATATTTCTCTCCGACCAGACAGAGATTCTCGTTTTCATTATACGCCATTTGAATAAATACAGGAATGTCTTCCGGAATTTTAATCTCCGTTTTTTGCCCCTCTTCTGTTTCCCTGCCTTCTATCCCGGCAAGAACCTGTTTAGTCCTCATCAGCAAATAATCCCCATATACCGCCCTGCTGCCGGCATCATAGTCTTCCTCCCCGTCCCGCAGAATGATGCATTCCGGCTCACGCAGCCGCGCTGGTCTGGAACACCCTTCTGTTCTTCCATCCCTCTTATGTCTGTGCAGCCGCCCAATCCTCTGGAACAGCAGGTCTATAGGGCAAAGCTGGGTGACCATGATATCCGCATCATAGTCCAAAGACTGTTCCAGAACCTGAGTTCCTATGAGAATCAGTCGGTTTCTGTCCTTGTCTTTAGATGTTTTCCCCATCCTTTTCAGCAGCGCCCGCTCTTTCCTGTAACGATCCGGCATGATGAACTGTGCATGGTACAACATGACCTCTGCGTCTTTAATCCTGCCGATGCATTCACTGTAGATTTCCTGAGCCGCCCTCACCGTATTTGCAACGATGCACGCACAGCCGCCCTCCTCCAGACGCTCGTTCAGCAAATCCATGGTCTCTCCTATGGAGTCTGCATACCGCAGCTTTACCCTCTTAACCGGCACTTCCTGTTGGATTTTTACCTGTCCAACCCTTTCTCCGTCTGTCCACGTCAAAAGCGGATAACCCATATCCGCTTCCCAACGGTCATGTGGGCACTCTATATGGGGCTTTCTCTTCCCTAACCGATATCTTGCATAAGCCTTCGCATATGTCTCGGCCAATTTCCTGCGCCGGCTGCCCGGAAGAGTGGCGGACAGTAAGATGACAGGCACGCCATAGGCCGCCATCCACTGCAGGGAACGATCCAGATACTCGTTCATATAAGCGTCATAGGCATGGCATTCATCGATGACCACCACTTTTCCGGCCAGCCCCACATGCCGCAGCATAAAATGTTTCCGTTTCAGAGATGCCATCAGGAACTGATCCACTGTACCTATGACAAAATCCGCCAGCAGTGCCCTTTTATTCCCCTGGAACCATGGATGTACGTTCAACCCCTCCTGCCCATCCTCTTCCACAAAAGACTTCCCTTTCAGCATCAATCGGTGATAGTCTTCCTGAAATTCTGCCGAACTATGGGCAAGCCGGATGGCGCTGGCGGTTCCCTCAGACACCTTGGCTCCCCACTCATACAATCTTCCGAACAGACCATTGCTGGTAGCTTGGGTTGGCAGTCCGAAAAAAATCCCGCCGTCTTTCTTTCTACAGGCCAGCATTTCTGCAGCACCCAAGGCCGCTTCCGTCTTTCCGATTCCCATCTGGGCTTCCAGGATAAATATCCCGGGGGCTTCACAGCGGTTCACCACTTCCAGCATGCACTTCTGGACATCATTAGGAAGGAAGCCGAACCTCTCCTGAAACAATCCTTCATCCATCCTGTGGACTTCCGAGCGCCACCCCTCCGGGAGCGCTGCCCGTTCCCAGCCGTCATTGATTCTCTTGGGGTACAGGTTCTCCTCACCCCAGTCCTCCAGGGGCAATAGCGGAAAATAGGCCGGATTGCTTGCCAGCCAGTCTGCTGCAATCAGCAGGCCGGAAAACAATACCTGGGCTTCCATGGACAATTCGGGAAGTTCATGGACTGAAGAAAATCCTGCCAGTTCCATTGCCTGCTCCAGAATGTCCTGCCAGGAATCCTCCCACAGCCTGGTGGCTCTGGATTCTTTCTCTGTGCCATAGAAGTTTATCGGATACAACTGGAGAAGATCTGTCTCTTCCAGATATGCTTCCGCGCTGACAGGCTTTCCGTGGTGCGCACCTGCCACCAGCGCCAGACTCTCATGGACTCCGAATCCACACTTTTCGCTCAGCAGAATCCACTGCCCCGCATGCGCATGGGGCGTCTTTCCCGCTGCCCTGTATTCATGGTTCACCACGAATCCGGCGCTCTGGATTTCCTCCCGCTTTTCCGGGCAGGATTTGGTGATTATGCTTTGGAAATAGGATGTGGCTTTCCCGATATCATGTATTGCCCCCAGAAATACGGCAATTTTCAGGAACTGGCCTCGCGCCAGACCCGTTGCCTCGTACACCGCTTCCGGAACCCATTTCGCAGCCAGTTTTCTCATAATGCCCGCGGCATCTCTAAGGTGCATCCACAGCGGAAGCCATGTCCCGCCTGTGTCTTTTTCTGTCTTGGCCATTAAAGCTTTATATTCTTTCCACATTCGTATAGTCTCTTTAGAATCTCTAAAGCCTCCCCAGCTCATCCATCATCGCGCGCCTGTTCCGGTACTTGCCCCTCCATTCTGCCGCGATTTCTTCTGCCACTTTAGAACCTCCCGTTATCTTCTTCATTCTGCAAAGCAGCGCCACAAGCTGCCGGTACTTGCTTCTGTCGCCGGTGCGCATCGCCATCTTATTGACTTCCTCTTTGTATTTCTGCAGCAGTTCCCCGGGATAGTCCTTCTTCAGAACATTTTCATACTGTTGCAGCATATTCAGCCCCGGACTCCCCGTGACAAGTTCAAGCAGTCTGTCATACAGCTTTTCTTCTTTATATAGCTCGTCCGGGCGCACATATCCCGGAAGATTCGCGAATACCTCTTCCCTTTTTTCCTTCCATTCCCCGGGGGGATATTGTTTCTTCAATTCCCTGTAGATATGCAGCTTCCCCGGGTCATCTTCCAGAACCAGCTTCCATAATTGCTTTCTGTACGCCTCCTGGTTCCCCTGTAAAAGAAAAATCTCTTTTTTCTGATTGCTGTACTCCGCTACCAGGCCCCTGTATTCTTTATCCAAAGCCATGCTCTCGTCCAGGGCTTCCAGAGCGTGTGCGTATTCTTTCTTTTTTGTGCAAAATTCTATGTAATACCGCCTCACTGACGAATTGCGCCAATGCTTTCTGCAGAATTCCTCTATCAGGATTCCGGAATTTTTCTGCTTTTCAATCATTCCCAGATATCTGGTGGCCCATTTTCCCGTGTGGTAGCTGTCGCTTTGGAGCGATGACTTCTCTATCATATCTTTTATAAACTGCAGCTTAGGCTCCCTGAATTCCTTTTCCTGGAATTCCTCCATGATAACCTGCTCTATATATTCTTCCAGATAGTCTATGACGGAACCGTCCAGATGCTCCGTGAACCAGCGGAACATCTGCTGCTTTACATCCATGTCGGCTTTGGACAGGATCTCCCGCCAATACTGCTCTATCTCCCCGGCCAGCGTGCCGGTGCCGCCATCGGAGTCGTCCATGGCCACATCCCCTAAGACAGTAAACATGTGATTCATCAACGCAAAGGCGCTCATATAGTCTCCATCATCAACCATACGGCGCACATCTGCATCCAATATTTCGTCCAGCTCGGACAAGAAGCCGTCCGCCTCATAGTAACTGATAAAGCCGTCTCTTCCCAGGTATCTGTCCGTGATACGGTCTATCTGGCGGATGTATCTTTTTATGTCCTCTTTT
The DNA here is from genome assembly GCA_910585615.1 of uncultured Acetatifactor sp. GTDB lineage: Bacteria > Bacillota > Clostridia > Lachnospirales > Lachnospiraceae > Acetatifactor. The sequence continues at coordinate 2,253 of CAJUFO010000097.1, read as the reverse complement.
GTCGTCCCTTTCTTCACCATGCCTCGAAAACGGAGCAGCAGCTTTTCATCTTCTTTCAAAAGCGATACCAGGTACGACCTTACCACGTCAATATCCGCTTCCCGGACAAGCTCCTCGACGGAAATGGTCTTGGGGCTGTCGTCCTCTTCGGCTCCTTCCGAATCTTCCGCCTCCTGTCCCTCCTCAGACCATTGGTATAAGACTGCCGCCATATGCTTGCAACGGTTTCCGTCCTCAGCATAAGGGCAGGAGCAGTACATATCCACGGCTTCCCCGTTCCTGAGGGTAATCTCCACCTCATACTCCTCTGTCCCAATGACATCTGCCCTTATGCTGTCCGCGGCAATCTCCATGTTTTCCACTGCGTCATCACAATAATAATCGTATCCCCGTTCCAGGATCCGTGCCGCAAACAGTCTCTTCCAGTTCATCTCTTCGCCCCTTCTTCCGGCAGAATCTTCCGGTATTTCTTTGGCAGACCATCCTGCCGGCTTTTGTCTGGTCTGCGCAGGCGCGCCTACCTGTCCAGTATCATTTTTACCGCTTCCTTTAATGTGTCGCTGAAATCAGCCAGGTCATCGACTGTGATGACTTTAAGGCGGATGAGATCCGCAATATCGAAGACCGCGCTTGATTTCTCCCTCTCAATCATGACGCCCGGGGATTTTTTGTCTCTCCTGATCCGCCCTTCCAGCTTCCAGAATCTGTCGGAAGGATTGCCCTTATCCGAACTCAGCAGAGCTATATACTCCTTATTCAGGCGATCCATATAGTTTTCCTGCCAATCGGCTATTTTTTCTCTAAAAAGCTTCCAGTCGCTCTTTGATATCTCCATTTCAGGCTCCCCCTTTTTCTTTCTATCTACAGTATAATGGAAAGGTGCAGGAAATACAATACCGAGGCATCCAAATGATGTCTTTTGTGGAAAAGCAAGGCGAAATGTGGTAGAATGTCCCTAGTACCACTGAAGCCACGTTAGCGAACGGTATGACATATATAATTATTCTGTATTGCATACACCACACAAGGAGAAAACGAAAATCATGCCCATGGAAAACACCTAC
>CAJUFO010000097.1:0-1089 GCA_910585615.1 uncultured Acetatifactor sp. | reverse complement strand
ATTGCATACACCACACAAGGAGAAAACGAAAATCATGCCCATGGAAAACACCTACTCTGTCCCGTATTTATATGAAACATTATCCGCCAAAGCACCCGGGCTCTCCCGGCCGCTGGCAGTAAGCGTCCCCGGCTCCAAGAGCATCACCAACCGTGCCCTGCTGCTGGCCACGCTGGCTCAGGGGACTTCCACCCTGCGGGGCGTCCTCTTCTCCGATGACTCCAGGCATTTCCTGAAATGCGTCCAGGATCTGGGATTCGAGACGGCTGTGGACGAAGGAGCCCGGACAGTCACGGTCAAAGGGGCAGGGGGCGCGGTCCCCCTCTCTGAGGCCAGCCAGCATGTGGGCAGCGCCGGAACCGCCGCACGCTTTCTGACGGCATTCCTGGGGCTGAGCCAGGGGGTCTACCATATGGATTCCTCGGAACAGATGCGCAGGCGGCCCATGGCTCCGCTGCTGGATTCCCTGACAGAGCTGGGCTGCGAAGTCTCATATGAAGGGAACGGGGCAGAAGGGCGGATACCCCGTAGTTTTCCCTTCACGCTGCGGGGACACGGCTTCCGGAAGAACAGCATCTGCGTGAATATCGATGAGAGCAGCCAGTTCCTGAGCGCCCTGCTGATTGTGTCCTGTCTGTGCAGCCAGGATTTTACCACTGCTATAGAGGGCGCCCACGGGATGGCTTATATCGAAATGACCAGAAAGATGATGCGCCAGTTCGGCGTAGAGACCCTGAAACGGGACGAGAGGACATTCCTGACCCCGGCGGGGCAGCATTATCGGGCGCTGGATTATCAGATAGAGCCGGACGTCTCGGCGGCATGCTATTTCTATGCCATGTGCCCGCTTCTGCGCATCCCGGTGAGGGTGGACGATGTGCACTTCGATTCCCTTCAGGGGGATGTGAAGTTCTTACAGATATTGGAACAGATGGGCTGCCGCGCCGCAGAAACCCCCCGGGGCATCCTGCTGGAGCCTTCCGCGGACGGAATCTTCCACGGCGTCACGGCTGATATGTCCGCCTGTTCGGATCAGGCGATTACCCTGGCAGCCATCGCCCCCTTTGCGGACAGCCCTACCACCATCAC
>CAJUFO010000096.1 GCA_910585615.1 uncultured Acetatifactor sp. | reverse complement strand
GTGCTGCGTTATTCTACCAGTTATGTAGAAGGAATTATGTAGCGGGAACTACGGTTTATATATGTCCTACAACTAACCACGATGTTCCAGTCACTGTTGCAGTAATATCTTATGCTCGCCAACACTTTAATATACAAGTTATAGTCTTCGATAAAAAGTACTTTCTTCCCCGGCCTTTTTTCAATTATACGTAATTCCTGCTCCAAATCATCGTAAAGCTGTTTAAAGTAATATACATCATACTTGTCCGAGAAAAAGCACATTAAATATTCTATAAGGCATGTCTTACCATTTCCTAGATTGGAATGGATAATTTGAACTGTAAAGTCATCTTTTTCTAATGATGTCTCGATATCCTTTATTATACTTCTTCGCACCACCCAAAATATGGTTTATTAATTGGTTTATTTCCATACTTATTGTTCTCCATTTCGTCACCCCTGTTGTAAAATTTAGACTGCTTCCCTAAGCATAAAGCTTCCCTTTCTTTCACAGTTAATCTTATTATACATGCTCCTTATATAACCTACAAGAAAATTACGTCAAATTTCCGAAATAATCATACAGCCCACCAGACATAATAAGACAGAATCAGTTCGTCCTCTCCCGGTCGGACTGACTCTGTCTCATCTTAGAACATTCCTTATCTTTCCCGCAGACTCACCCCTGCTCAAACTTCTCCCGCAGCTTCCCCAGCGCCTTCTTCTCAATCCTCGACACATAGCTCCTGGATATCCCCAGCCGCGTGCCGATCTCGCTCTGGGTCACCTCCCGATTCCCGTAGAGGCCGTAGCGCATGATGAGGATCTGCCGCTCCCTCTGGGTCAGATTGGCGTCCATCAGGACGAACAGGCGCCGGATATTCCCGCTCAGCTCCATGCTCTCCACGATGTCCGGCTGGTTCTGCTCTATCACGTCCACCAGATGGATCTCGTTCCCTTCCTTGTCCTGTCCGATGGGTTCGAAGAGGGATACTTCCCTGGAGGATTTCTTCTTTCCCCGCAGGAACATCAGCAGCTCGTTCTCTATGCACCTGCAGGCATAAGTGGCGAGCCGCCCCTTTTTTTCGTCAAATGTCCGGATGGCTTTGATCAGTCCGATGCAGCCGATGGAGATGAAGTCCTCTATATCCTCGTCCACATTCTGATACTTTTTTGCGATGTGAACCACCAGGCGCAGGTTCCGCTCCACCAGGATCTTCTGCGCCCGCTGGGCCTCCTCAGGGGAACCATCCCGCAGCAGTCGGATATATTCGGCCTCTTCCTCCTGAGTCAATGGTTTTTGAAAAGTCTCCAAGCCAACCCCCATGGATTACTCTTACCATAGTTTATGTGGCGGTATCGTCCATGGTGCCTGTCAAAAAGAGGCGATTTTTCTCGCCAGGCCTCCTACAGCAAAAATTGTGCCATCACATAGTTGCTCAGATCCAGTCCCTTTTCCGTCAGGGCCAGCCTCCCTGTCCGGACATGCCCTCTCTCATGTCGGCGATCCTGCCCATCCTGTGCGGACATGTACCCTCTGTCTTCCCTTCCTCCCGGCCTCCTGAGGGACTCTCCCGCACCTTCCCCCTCCGGCCAGAGCTCCAGCAGACCGTCCCTGATGTTCTTGTCAATCACATCCCCATATATTTCCTCTATGCCCTGCCCGAACAGCTGCCTGAACTCCCCGCAGCTTATGCCTGACCTCATGCGCAGCCCCAGGAACATGAACTCCTCCATCTGCTCCTGTCGGCTTAAAATCTGCTCCTCCTCCCGGCAGCCCAGGGGATCGGCCAGATAAGCCCGCAGATCCGCCCCGTTGCGGAACCGGACATTGTCCACCAGGGAAGCCGCCCCAAGGCCGAATCCCAGATAGCTTCGCCTCCTCCAGTAGCCGCAGTTGTGGCGGCATTCATAGCCCTCCCTGGCATAATTGGATATCTCATAGCGCCGATACCCTCTCTCCGCCAGAATCTCCTGTGTCAACTCATACATCCCCCTGTCCGTGTCCTCATCGGGGATGTCCAGGCTCCCCTCTTCATATCTCTCAAAAAGAGGCGTCCCCTCCTCCAGAATCAGGCTGTAGGCGGAGATGTGCTCCGGCGGCGGCTCCAGGGAGAGGATCCGCTCCAGGGTCTGCCTGTACCCCGCCAGGGTCTGGCCGGGAAGCGCGCTCATGATGTCCACATTGATGTTCTCAAAGCCCGCCTTCCTGGCCGCCCGGTAAGTGTCCAGGAACTGCTTCCAGGTATGAATCCTGCCGATGGCCGCCAACTCCCTGTCGTCGGCGGACTGCAGGCCGATGCTCAGCCGGTTGACGCCAGCCGCCCGGAGACGGAACAGCGTCTCGCCACAGACCGTCCCCGGATTGACCTCTATGGTAATCTCTGCGTCCCTGTCCAGCCGATAGAGCCTTCCCACAGATGCCAGCAGCCGCTCTATGTCCTCCACCGCAGCCACAGAGGGCGTGCCGCCGCCGATGAACACAGTGGGCACCCTATGATCCATATAGGAAAGAGCGCTTCCCTCCGTCTCGGCGAGAAGCGCTTCCATATACCTTCCGATGGTCTCCCTGTCTGCCGGGGCAGAGAGGAAATCGCAGTAAAGGCATTTTCTGATGCAGAACGGGATATGGAAATATAGTTCTAATTCTTGTTTTTCCGCGTGCATTGCATCGATATTTCGTTTTTCAATTTCCCGGCAACCCATAAATGCCCTCCTCTGCGTGCCCGTCTGCCGCTCCCCCTCTCCCGCCTTGCCCTCCGGGCTCCGCTGCCAGATGCACTCAGACTACCGGTTACGGCTGCTCACCGTATCTTCTATCGAATCAGCCCCAGGCCATTCCGAAATTCACCGCATCCCCGCCAATCGCATCCCTCAATCATCATCCAGCTTCAGCACGCTCAGGAAAGCCTTCTGGGGAATCTCCACATTGCCAATCTGGCGCATGCGCTTCTTGCCCTCCTTCTGCTTCTCCAGCAGCTTCTTCTTCCGGGTGATGTCTCCGCCGTAGCATTTCGCCAGCACGTCCTTGCGCATGGCCTTGACTGTCTCCCTGGCGATGACCTTGCCGCCGATGGCCGCCTGGATGGGAATCTCGAAGAGGTGCCTGGGAATCTCCTCCTTCAGCTTCTCGCACATCCTCCGGCCCCGCTCGTAAGCGGAATCCGCATGGACGATGAACGACAGAGCGTCTACTTCTTCTTTGTTTATCAGAATGTCCAGCTTCACCAGCTTGGACTCCTCATAGCCCTTGATGTCATAGTCGAAGGAGGCATAGCCCTTGGATCTGGACTTCAGCGCGTCGAAGAAGTCATATATAATCTCGTTCAAAGGCAGGTCGTAGCGCAGCACCGCCCGGCTGGCCTCGATATATTCCATGCCCAGATACCGTCCCCGCCTCTCCTGGCACAGCTCCATGATGGAGCCGATGAATTCGCTGGTCACCATGATCTCCGCGCTGACCACAGGCTCCTCCATATGCTCGATCACGGAAGGATCCGGCAGGTTGGAGGGGTTCGTCAGCTCGATCATCTCCCCGTTGGTCTTGAATACCTTGTACACCACCCCGGGAGCCGTGGCCACCAAATCCAGGTTGTACTCCCGCTCCAGGCGCTCCTGGATCACCTCCAGGTGCAGCAGCCCCAGGAAGCCGCAGCGGAAGCCGAATCCCAGCGCGATGGAAGTCTCCGGCTCATACTGCAGGGCGGCGTCGTTGAGCTGGAGCTTCTCCAGGGCGTCCCGCAGATCCGGGTACTTTGCCCCGTCCGCCGGGTAGAAGCCGCAGTAGACCATGGACTGGACTTTTTTATAGCCGGGCAGCGGAGCCTGGCAGGGGTACGCGTCATCCGTCACCGTATCCCCCACCTCCGTGTCCTTCACGTTCTTGATGGAGGCCGTGATGTAGCCCACCATGCCGGCGGACAGCTCCTCGCAGGGGATGAACTGGCCTGCGCCGAAGACGCCCACCTCCACCACTTCCTCTTTCGCCCCGGTGGCCATCATGCGGATTACCGTTCCTTTTTTGACGGTTCCCTCCATAATCCGGCAGAAGATGATGACGCCCTTGTAAGAATCGTACAGGGAGTCGAAAATCAGAGCCTGCAGAGGGGCAGAGGCATCCCCCTTCGGCGCGGGAATCTTCTGCACAATCTGCTCCAGCACGTCCTCGATGCCGATGCCGTTCTTGGCGGATATCAGGGGCGCGTCCTGGGCCTCCAGGCCTATCACATCCTCGATTTCATCCATGACCCGCTGGGGCTCCGCGCTGGGCAGGTCTATCTTGTTGATCACGGGAATCACGTCCAGGTCATGATCCAGAGCCAGGTATACATTGGCCAGGGTCTGGGCCTCGATGCCCTGCGCCGCGTCCACCACCAATATGGCGCCGTCGCAGGCTGCCAGGGAGCGGCTTACCTCATAGTTGAAGTCCACATGGCCGGGGGTGTCTATCAGGTTCAGGATATACTCCTCCCCGTCACGGGCCTTGTACACGGTGCGGACGGCCTGGGCCTTGATGGTGATGCCCCGCTCCCGCTCCAGGTCCATATTGTCCAGCACCTGGGCCTGCATCTCCCTGCTGGTCAGCAGGCCTGTGTGCTCGATGATGCGGTCGGCCAGGGTGGATTTGCCGTGGTCTATGTGCGCTACGATGCAGAAATTTCGGATTCTGCTCTGTTCCTGTTTTCTGTCCATGGATTCCATCAATGCTTCCTCGTTCCTCGTTCATATTCAATCGTATCTCTCGCAGAACTTCTCACTGCCGTTTCCGCGAACCAGTATGATTGTATCAGAATTATGGGAAATTGTCCAGATAGCTGATTACAGAAATCCCCCGGAAATAAGCATCGCTTAAAGTCCGGGGAATCTGCTGTCCTATTCTCAGGCTGACATATCGTTTTTTACATCATGCCGCCCATTCCGCCTGCGCCTGCGGGCATGGCGGGGGTTTCCTCCTTGATGTTGGCCACTACGCTCTCGGTGGTCAGCAGCGTGCTGGCAACACTGGTGGCGTTCTGCAGGGCGCTCCTGGTCACCTTGGCGGGATCCAGGATTCCTGCCTCCACCATGTTCACATACTCTTCCTTCAACACATCAAAGCCCACGCCCGCATCGGACTCGCGCACCTTGTTGATGATGACGCTGCCCTCTAAGCCTGCATTTGCGGCGATGTGGTACAGCGGGGACTCCAGGGCCTTCAGGACGATGCCCGCGCCTGTCTTCTCGTCTCCCTCCAGGGTCTCGGCAAGTTTGCTGACTTCCTTGGCCGCATGGATATAAGCGGAACCGCCGCCGCAGATGATGCCTTCCTCCACGGCTGCCCTGGTAGCTGCCAGAGCGTCCTCCATGCGCAGCTTGGCTTCCTTCATCTCTGTCTCGGTGGCAGCGCCCACGCGGATGACGGCAACGCCGCCTGCCAGCTTGGCCAGCCTCTCCTGCAGCTTCTCCCTGTCGAAATCGGAAGTGGTCTCCTCAATCTGCTTCTTGATCTGTGCGATGCGGGCCTGAATCTCATCCTTCTCGCCCTCGCCGTCCACGATGACGGTATTCTCCTTCTGGACCTTCACGGACTTGGCATGGCCCAGCATATCCATGGTGGTATCCTTGAGCTCGTAGCCCAGGTCGGAGCTGATGACAGTACCGCCGGTGAGGATAGCGATATCCTGCAGCATATCCTTCCTCCTGTCGCCGTAGCCGGGAGCCTTCACGGCCACTACGTTGAAGGTGCCGCGCAGCTTGTTGACAATCAATGTGGTCAGGGCCTCGCCCTCCACGTCCTCAGCGATAATCAGGAGCTTGGCACCGGACTGTACAATCTGCTCCAGAACGGGCAGAATCTCCTGGATATTGGAAATCTTCTTATCCGTAATCAGAATGCAGGGGTTCTCCAGAGTGGCTTCCATCTTGTCCATATCTGTAGCCATATATGCGGAGATATAGCCTCTGTCGAACTGCATGCCTTCCACCAGGTCAAGCTCGGTCTGCATGGTCTTGGACTCTTCGATGGTGATGACACCGTCTCCGCTGACCTTCTCCATGGCATCCGCTACCAGCTGTCCTACCTCGTCATCCCCTGCCGAGATGGCTGCGACCCTGGCGATATGCTCCTTGCCGTTGACCTTCTGGCTCATCTTGGAGATGGCTTCCACGGCGCACTCGGTGGCCTTCTTCATGCCCTTTCTCAGGATGATGGGGTTGGCACCAGCGGCCAGGTTCTTGATGCCCGCGTTCACCATTGCCTGTGCCAGCACAGTGGCTGTGGTGGTGCCGTCGCCGGCTACGTCGTTGGTCTTGGTGGCCACTTCCTTCACAAGCTGTGCGCCCATGTTCTCGAAAGCGTCCGCCAGTTCGATTTCCTTGGCGATGGTGACACCGTCATTTGTGATCAGGGGAGCGCCGAAGGATTTGTCCAGCACCACGTTCCTTCCCTTGGGTCCAAGGGTCACTCTCACGGTGTCGCTCAGCTGATTGACGCCTGACTCTAATGCCGCACGGGCTTCCGCTCCGTATTTAATCTCTTTTGCCATGATTCTTCATGCCTCCATTTATATTTATTATGATTGAAACTTATTTTGTACCCGGAAGAACGCCCCTGCTTAGTTCTCTATCACTGCCAGGATATCGTTCTGCTTTACTACGATGAACTCTTCCTCGTCCAGCTTTACTTCGGTTCCGGCATACTTGGAGTAAATCACGTTGTCGCCCACCTTTACCTCCATCTTCACTTCCTTGCCGTCCACCATGCCGCCAGGGCCTACCGCAACCACCTCTGCCTGCTGGGGCTTCTCCTTGCTCTGCCCGGGAAGCACGATGCCGGATTTCGTGGTCTCTTCTGCAACTAACTGCTTTAATACGACTCTGTCACCTAAAGGTACTAATTTCATGATAATTGCCTCCTGTTGTTTTCTTTGTTAGCACTCATTTGCTTCGAGTGCTAATCTCTGGAACATATAATAGTTTTATATGTAAGTCTTTGCAAACATATTCACGAACAAACATGAATCTATATCTTTCTTTTTCCCTCTTTTTTTAATGTTTTCTCTTCTTTTCTCACTTTCCTGCTTATGGGCCGATTTAATTTTTATTTTAGAAATAAGTAATTTTTTCCACTGTTTTCGCCGATATATCTTACAAGAAAGAGACACTGTTGAAATACACATCCAAGGAGGGATTGACGGAGCAAACGGAGTTGGCTTTCAGGACAGTTTCAAAGTGTACCCGGTTCAAATGGTGGCAGGTGTGCCGAAGCCGAGAAGGGAACAGGGCGGGAGCAGGCATCAGGAATCCCGTTCCAGCAGGCCCTCCACAGCCGGCATCATGCTCCGCCAGACCGCGGAAGCGGATTGTCCGCAGGAGTGCTATACCGTGACCTACGACCGGCACAGCCGTCTGCAGACCTACAGCTACCAGCAGTCCAGGGAGTATACCTTTTGAACGCGGAAACGAAAAGGGGACATGGCCACAAAGCCTGTCCCCTTTTCGTTTCCGCGCAAGTACCGCTGTCCAACCTGCGATGACCCTCTGCGGATTTCCCCTATTCCAGGAACATCTCCTAGCACTTGATCTCCAGATACCCCAAAAGCTTGGACATGTCATACTCCTCCAGTATCCCTAAGTTGGAGTCGTAGAACTTCCCGTCGTAGTGCACCAGATAATGGCAGAACCGCCCCATCTTCTCCATCATGATGCAGCACTTGGGCAGCACGGTGTCCCGGCCTTCCGTGTAATTAATGACATCGGCGTGGTCGATTCCGTAATAATTCAGGGCAGAAATCATCATGCCCATGGTGGCCTGCCACTCCCTGCAGTCCATGACGGTGATGACCTCCGCTATGGTATTTCCCGCCAGCATGGCCACGCAGGACTGGCCGCAGAGGCCGTCCTCGGGCTGGATGATGACGTTTATGCCGTCAATCTTGCGGATGGGGTTCTCGAAGCTGTAGGGGCTGTTCTGGTCCATCCTGATCAGGGAACCGGATATATGCAGCAGGATTTTGTGGGGCACCCCCAGCTCCACGCTCACCGCGTCCTCGTCCCCGATATGAATCTCATAATTGCCCTTCTCTATGGGCAGCAGCTCGCATTCGATGATTTTGTTGTCCAGAATCACCTCCGCCTGGATGATGTCCCGCTGCTTGCAGACCTCCCATACATTGAATGGAATCTGAATCATATAGCCCTTGTCTTTCTTTTCCACCACCGATTGAAAGAAATACCTCATTGCTTACCTCCGTTCCGTTATTTTACTGTCAGGGTCTATCATAGAATCCTCTCTTGGATTCTATTATCTAGCATTATACCAAAATTTGTCCCAAATGAAAACAGGATTCCGATAAGTTAAATATTTGACAATCTCCCTGCCCCTACCCGCTGTGCCTTGCCTGGGAGGGAGAAATCCCGTACCGCTTCTTGAAAAGCTTGCTGAAATGGTACGCGTCGTCATAGCCCACCTGGGCCGCCACCTCCTGGATGCTCCCTTCATAGCCGCCCTCCAGCAGCTCCTTGGCCTTCTCCAGCCGGATATTAATCAGGTACCTGATTGGCGCGTTCCCCGTCTCGCTCTTGAAAATCCGCGAGATATAGAACGGGCTTAAGTACATGTTCTCCGCAATCTGATCCAGGGAAATCTTCTCGCTGTAGTGATCCTCGATATAGTTCATAATCTGCTCCACCACGTATTTCTTGTTGGCGGACTCAAAGGCGCAGCCCACCGGCCGCTCCATGGGCTCGCACCGCTCCCTAATCACCAGGAGGAGCATCTGCATCAGATAGGCCTTCATCATGAAATACCGCCCCTGCCTGCGCACGGCGTTCTCCGCCTCCATGGCGGAGCAGATCCGCAGCAGCCTCTGGCGCAGCTCCCCCGTGGTGTGGAGGATATGCTGCCCGTCGGGAAGCGGCAGGAAATTGTCCTTGCAGCCCGCGATTCGGATATCCGAAAAGCCCACGAAGAATTCCGTGGACGGCGTCTCCGCCTCGGGACAGTTCAAGGACTGGTGCCTGTCTCCGGGATTGATGATGAGCAAATCTCCCTCCTGCACCGTGTAAATAGTGTCCTCAATGCGGTACTTCCCCTCACCTGAGAAAATATACGCAATTTCCAGGAAGTCGTGGCTGCGGTATTCGGATGCCTTCATCCCCTTCTGCCTGGTTCCCTTCCATATAAAGAGGAAAGTAGGATCCATCTCATCGATGGAAATCTCGCCTGCCTGCTGCTTTTTTGTCTCTACACACATGTCTTCGTCTTTCTGCCTTTACGCGAAATTTCGTCTATAGGTTACCCCATCGATCCTGTTTTTTTATTTTACCCTTTTTGGGCTCAAAAGTAAAACCCTTTTTTCATTTCCGGCTACAAAATTTTCCATCAAGGGTGCAAGATACTCCATTTCCTTTTGTATCCTAAAAAGTACAATGTACCATAAGCCCGCAAACAATAAATAGGCGGATGGAATGCCAAAAAAACGACACAGGCGTTCCGGGGAGGATTTGCATATGACACCTATCAAATGGTTCTACGGCTTCTTGAAGAAGTACCAGAAACTGATGATCGGCGGCCTGTTCCTGACCACGGTCATCGCGGCCCTGTCCATCGTCAACCCCTACATATCGGGCATCATGGTGGACGAGGTCATCCAGGCAGGGAACTACGACCTGCTGCCCAAGCTGATTGCATGCCTGGTGGGGATCACGCTGCTCAACTGCGTCCTGCGCTTCCTGTACCAGCTCATGTTCGAGACCGCCTCCCAGGGCGTCCTCTACGACATGCGCAGCACCGTGTACAAGAAGCTGCTGGAGGAGGACTTCAACTTTTACAATAAGAAGCGCACCGGCGACCTGATGAGCCGCCAGACGGGAGACATGGACGCCGTCCGGTATTTCGTGGCCTATGTCATCTACGCCGTGTACCAGAACGTGCTGCTGTTCATCTTCGCGCTGGTGATGATCTTCACCGTGAGCCCGAAGCTGGCCCTGTGCATGCTGGTGGTGCTGCCCTTCACGGCCATCTCCACCTTCAAGCAGTCCAAAGAGGTGAAGCCCGCTTTCCAGCGCAACCGCAACTGCTTCTCCTCCCTGAACGCCTTCGTCCAGGAGAACATCAGCGGCAACCGGGTGGTGAAGGCTTTCGCCAAGGAAGAATACGAGAAGGGCAAGTTCCAGATTGAGAACGACAGGTTCCGGGACGCCCAGATCAAGGGCTCCCGGGTGTGGATGAAATACGTGCCGATCTTCGAGATCCTGGCCTACGCCCTCACCGTCATCCTGATGCTCTACGGCGGGTACATGGTCATCCAGGGGGAGGTCACCATGGGAGACCTGGTAAAGGTCAACGGCTATCTGTGGATGCTCAACGCGCCCCTGCGCATGGCGGGCTGGTGGGTCAACGATATCCAGAACTTCGTCACTTCCGTGGAGAAGATCTACGCCACCTACAGCGAGGAGCCCAAGGTGCGCACGCCCCGCTTCGCCTGGAACCACGCGGATACCTTCGGCTATCCCCATGAGAAGATCCGCGGCCAGGTGGAATTCAAGGACGTAGCCTACAGCGACGGCGACGAGGACATCATAAAAGACATCAATTTCAGCGTGGAGGCCGGGCAGACCGTAGGCATCATCGGCTCCACAGGCTCCGGCAAGTCCACGCTGATGAACCTGCTGTGCCGGTTCTATGACGCCACCTCCGGGCAGGTGCTGGTGAACGGCACGGATGTCCGGGACATGAACCTGTACAACCTGCGGGACAACATCGGCATGGCCATGCAGGACGTATTCCTGTTCTCCGACACCATAGAGGGCAACATCGCCTACGGCAGGCCTGACTGCAGCTTCGAGCAGGTAAAGAAAGCCGCGATCATGGCGGATGCCAACCACTTCATCAACGCCATGCCGGACGGCTACGACACCATCGTAGGCGAGCGGGGCATGGGGCTCTCCGGCGGCCAGAAGCAGCGCATCTCCCTGGCCAGGGCCCTCTTGAAGGATCCTTCCATCCTGATCCTGGACGACACCACGTCGGCCGTGGACATGGAGACGGAGAGCTATATCCAGAAGCAGCTCAAGAGCATCAAGGAGGGCTGTACCGTGTTCATCATCGCCTACCGCATCTCTTCCATCAAGGATGCGGACCTGATACTGGTCATGGACGGCGGACGGATCATCGAACGGGGCACCCACAGCGAGCTGCTGGCCAAGGACGGCTATTACGCAAAGGCCTTCCACAACCAGTACGGGGAGATTCCCCAGGAGCTTCTGCAGAAAAAGCATATCGCATAACGAAGGGATCGTAGCGCTGAAGCGCACAGAGAGGTATAATTATGGCACGCAATCGATATGACATGGACGAAGTGCTGGAAGACAGCTTTGACGTCCGACAGTTGAAACGTCTGGGAGCCTATGTCTCCCCTTACAAAACAAAAATGGCAGGCGTCATCGTCCTGATGCTCAGCGCCTCCGCGGCTACCATGCTGGTGCCCATCTTCTTCCAGAGGATAATGGACATCTACATCCCCAACAAGGACATGAGGGGAATCGTGGCCGTGAGCATGCTGACGCTGGCGGTGGCAGCCTTCTCCGGTATCGCCATGCGCTTCAAGATCAAGATCATGAGCAACGTGGGCCAGAACATCATACACGCCATCCGCACGGATATCTTCAATCATCTGCAGGAGCTGCCCTTCTCCTACTATGATGACAGGCCCCACGGCAAGATACAGGTGCGCGTGGTGAACTATGTGAACAGCTTAAGCGACCTGCTGAGCAACGGTATCGTGAATACCATCACGGACCTGTGCAACCTTATCTTCATTATATTGTTCATGCTCTTCTGCGACACGAGGCTGACCTTGGTCTGCCTCTGCGGATTGCCTGCCCTGGCCCTGGTGATCGTCTTCATCAAGAAGCGTCAGCGGAAGGCCTGGCAGATCCAGTCCAACAAGCAGAGCAACCTGAATGCCTACATCGCGGAGAGCATCAATGGCATCCGGGTCACCCAGTCCTTTGTCCGGGAGAACGAGAACAACCAGATTTTCAACAACTTAAGCGGCAATTACAGAAAATCCTGGATGAACGCAATCCTGTACAACTTTACCCTGGGACCCAGCGTGGACATGATCTCCATCATCACCACATCCTTCATCTACGTGCTGGGCATCCGCTGGATCCTGGCCCCGGACGCCACGCTGACGGTGGGCGTGCTGATCGCCTTCACCGCCTATATCGGGCGCTTCTGGGCCCCGATCAACACCCTGGCCAGCTTCTACAACTCGCTGCTGACCGCCATCTCCTACCTGGAGCGCATTTTCGAGACCATCGATGAGCCCGTCCTGGTGAAGGACGCGGAGGGCGCTACGGAAATGCCGCCCATCAAGGGCCAGGTGGAATTCAAGGATGTGTGCTTCAGCTATGAGGAGGGCCACAGGATTCTGGACAATATCAACTTCACCGCCAGGGAGGGCGAGACCTACGCTTTCGTGGGGCCCACCGGCGCAGGGAAGTCCACCATCGTGAACCTGATCTCCCGCTTCTACAATGTGGACTCGGGGCAGGTGCTCATCGACGGCACGGACATCGCTACGGTGACAATCCGCTCCCTGCGGTCCCAGATGGGCGTGATGATGCAGGACAGCTTCATCTTCTCCGGCACCATCATGGACAATATCCGCTACGGCAAGCTGGATGCCACGGACGATGAGGTCATAGCCGCCGCCAAGACCGTATGCGCCCATGACTTCATCTCCCAGATGGAGAACGGCTACTACACCGAGGTGAACGAGCGGGGAAGCAGGCTCTCCGCGGGCCAGAGACAGCTAATCTCCTTCGCCAGGGCGCTGCTGGCCGACCCGAAGATACTGATTCTGGACGAGGCCACCTCCAGCATCGACACGGAGACGGAAATCCTGCTGCAGAAGGGCCTGAACGAGCTGCTAAAGGGCCGCACCTCCTTCATCATCGCCCACAGGCTGTCCACCATCAAGAATGCCGACTGTATCATGTACGTCGATAAGGGCGGCATCCTGGAGCGTGGCACCCACGAGGAGCTGGTGGCCCAGGAGGGCGCTTACTATGAGCTGTATATGTCCCAGTATGATTTCCTGACCCAGGAGGCTGCGGGGGGACAGGGTCAGATGCCCCTGAAGTTCGAGACCGCCCAGTACACCGGTGCATGAATTTCCGAGTAATCTTTGCTCGATGTCCGCGCCTGGCCCCATATAGCATTAATCACATAAAAGCTGCCGCCGGAACCGGGATTCCATCCCCATTCCGGCTGCTTTCTTTACGGGAAATACCAC
>CAJUFO010000095.1 GCA_910585615.1 uncultured Acetatifactor sp. | reverse complement strand
GCATCCCTGATAATTTTCTTCCGTCCACAAAGAATCTCTCCCTCCTGAAATGAACCTGTTCCTTTTCTTTATATAAGGGAGCGCGGGAAGCTTCGAAAGGTTTCACAAAAGTCTTTGGTTTAGGTAGGCTTCAACCTTATGCCAGTCCACCCCTCTGCGCGACTGAAACCTGATATCGTTGAAAAGAACTATTTTTCTTCCGTCCAAATCCGTTATAAGATTAACATTTCTATCCATTTTTTCCTTTTTACTATTCTGGTCGTTTTTTATACTCCGCCCCGTTTCCTCTGAAATACATCTGCGACAAATCAGACATTCGCACTTTTATTTTTCTATAAATCGAATTAAGGGGATTTCAAAAGATTTCAAGAAACTCGATGTGATGTTTAGACAGAATCTCCAGACTGCACCTGCACTGGCAGCTTGGGCGCCCTCTTTGCCATCCTCCGCCGTCAGGGAGGACGGTATGCAGGTCTCCAGAATGCTGGTCAGCCTTCTGGAGACCCATTTACCTGCGGATTCCTAATGCGCCATCTGTTTGCTCACGGAGTGCATTGACAAGCCTCTGCCATCAATGCCGGTCTTTTTCATTATCTAAAATACGACACTCCTGACTTGAAAATGCGTATATCTTGATTTCCATAGATATTCATGGCCACAGCGCTGTCCCGCCTCTCGGAGTGCGCCATCTTGCCTAGGCACCGTCCGTCCGGGGAGGTGATACCCTCGATGGCCGCGTAGGAGCCGTTGATATTGTACTCCTCGTCCATGGACACATTCCCCGCCTGGTCGCAGTACTGGGTAGCCACCTGGCCCTCCGCGAAGAGCCTGTCTATCCATTCCTTCGGCGCAACGAACCTGCCCTCGCCGTGAGAGGCCGGATTGCAGTACACGCCGCCAAGTTCAGCGCCCTGGAGCCAAGGCGATTTATTGGAGACCACCTTCGTATACACCATCTTGGAGATATGCCTGTTGATTGTATTAAAGGTCAGCGTAGGCGAATCCGCCCTCTGGCCCACAATCTCGCCGTAAGGCATAAGCCCCAGCTTGACCAGCGCCTGGAAGCCATTGCAGATGCCCAGCGCCAGGCCGTCCCTCTTCTGCAGCAAATCTGTCACCGCCTCCTTCAGCTTCTCATTCTGGAAAGCCGTAGCGAAGAACTTGGCGCTGCCGTCCGGCTCGTCGCCCGCGGAGAAGCCTCCGGGGAACATGATAATCTGGGCCTGAGAGATAGCCTTTTCAAATTCGTCCACAGATTCCCGGATGTCCTGGGCGCTTAGATTCCGGAACACCTTCGTGACCACGTCCGCCCCGGCCCGCTCAAAGGCCTTCCCACTGTCATACTCGCAGTTCGTCCCCGGGAACACAGGGATGAATACGGTAGGCCGCGCGACCTTGTGCTTGCAGACGTATACATGTTCTGCCTTAAAGCACTTGCTGTCCACAGGCGCGCTCTCCCGCACCGCCTTGGTGGGATACACCTTCTCCAGCCTGGAAGTCCAGGCTTCCAGCGCCTCCTCCATGCCGATCCGCACATCGCCGTACACAAAGGCCGGCTCCTCCGTCACCGTACCGATTACCTTGCAGTCGAACCCGGACTCCAGCAAAGCGGCCGCATCTCTTGCCGCTATCTCTACCAGGATATCTCCCAGCCCGTTCTCGAAAAGCTCCGCCTCCTTGACTTCGCTGTCGATAACTACGCCCAACTTATTTCCGAAAGCCATCTTGGCTACGGCAGCCGCCACCCCCTTGGCATCCAGGGCATAGGCCGCCACGGCCACCCCGCTGCCGGTCAGGCGGTGAATGTAATCATAGAGCGCCGCCGTCTCATCGTACACGGGGATTTCGAAATCGTCCTTCTCTATCCGGAAGCGGACCAGCTTATGCCCCGCCTCCTTCAGCTCCGGCGTCACGATGTCCCCTTGCTTTGCGATGTCCACGGCAAAGGACACCAGCGTGGGCGGCACATCTATGTCGTTGAAGGTGCCCGACATGCTGTCCTTGCCGCCGATGGAGGGCAGTCCGAAGCCGATCTGGGCATCATAGGCCCCCAGCAGCGCCGCAAAGGGCTGGCTCCACCGGGAAGGATCCTCCGTCATCCTGCGGAAATATTCCTGGAAGGTGAACCTTATCTTGGAGGCGTCGCCGCCGTTTGCCACAATCTTCGCCATGGACTCCACCACCGCGTACACCGCGCCGTGGTAGGGGCTCCAGGAGGACAGATAGGGGTCGAAGCCGTAGCCCATCATGGTGACGGTGTCCGTCTTCCCCCTAAGCACAGGGAGCTTTGCCACCATGGCCTGGGTCTCCGTCAGCTGGTGCTTCCCGCCGTAGGGCATCAGCACGCTGCCCGCGCCGATGGAGGCGTCGAACATCTCCACCAGGCCCTTCTGGGAGCACACGTTCAAATCGTTCAAAAGCGCCAGCCATGCGGCCTTCACGTCCTTCTTCTCCAGGGCCTCCTCCACCGCAGGGACGGCGTATCGTTTAAAATAATTCCCTTCTTCGTCAGGGATGTCCACCTTTACCTTAGTCTCCTGGTGCGCGCCGTTGGTGTCCAGGAAGGCCCGCTTCAGGTTCACGATTTCCTTTCCCCGCCAGCTCAGCACCAGCCTGGGTTCTTCCGTCACCACGGCCACCGCCACGGCCTCCAGGTTCTCCTCCCCGGCATACTTCAGGAAGGCGTCCACGTCATTCGGATCCACCACCACGGCCATGCGCTCCTGGGACTCGGAGATGGCCAGCTCCGTGCCGTCTAAGCCCGCGTACTTCTTGGGCACCTTGTCCAGGTCCACCCGCAGGCCGTCCGCCAGCTCGCCGATGGCCACGGACACCCCGCCCGCGCCGAAGTCGTTGCACTTCTTGATGATGCTGCTGACCTCCTCCCTGCGGAACAGCCTCTGGATTTTGCGCTCTGTGGGGGCATTTCCCTTCTGCACCTCCGCGCCGCAGGTCTCGATGGACTGCTCCGTATGTACCTTGGAGGAGCCGGTGGCCCCGCCGCAGCCGTCCCGTCCGGTGCGTCCGCCTAAGAGGATGATGATGTCCCCCGGATCCGAGGTCTCCCGGATCACGTTCTTCCTGGGGGCAGCGCCCATGACGGCGCCAATCTCCATGCGCTTGGCCACATAGTTCGGATGGTAGATTTCCTTCACGAAGCCCGTGGCCAGGCCGATCTGGTTGCCGTAGGAAGAATAGCCGGAGGCCGCGCCCCGCACCAGCTTCTTCTGGGGGAGCTTGCCCTTCAAAGTGTCCGCCACGGGAACGGTGGGATCCGCGGCCCCGGTGACGCGCATGGCCTGGTACACATAGCCCCTGCCGGACAGGGGATCGCGGATGGCGCCGCCCAGGCAGGTGGCCGCGCCGCCGAAGGGCTCTATCTCCGTGGGATGGTTATGGGTCTCGTTCTTGAAGAACACCAGCCACTCCTCCGTGACCTTGGACGGCCCGCCTGCATCGCTGTAGTCCATCTCCACGGGCACCACCACGGAGCAGGCATTGATTTCATCCGATTCCTCCATGTCGGAGAGCTTCCCCTCCTTCTTCAGCTTCCGCATGGCCATCAGAGCCAGGTCCATCAGGCAGATGAATCTGTCCTTCCGGCCTGCGAAGACCTCCTCCCTGGTGTCCAGATAGCTTCTGTATGTGGTCTCTAAGGGCGTGCGGTAATACCCCTCCCCGAACTCCACCTCCGTCAGCTCCGTGGAGAAGGTGGTATGGCGGCAGTGGTCAGACCAGTAGGTGTCCAGCACGCGAATCTCCGTCATGGTGGGGTCGCGCCTCTCGTCCTCCCTGAAATACTTCTGGATATGGAGGAAATCCTTGAATGTCATAGCCAATGACAGGGAATCGTACAATTCCCGCAGCTTCCCCTCCTCCATCCGGGCGAAGCCCTGAAGCAATGCCACGTCCCCGGGCTCCTCGAATTCCGTCACCAATGTATCCGGTTTCTCCAGGCCTGTCTCCCTGGAATCCACGGGGTTGATGCAGTACGCCTTGATCCGGGCGAATTCCTCCTCCGTGATGTCTCCCAGAATCATATATGTGACTGCCGTTCGGATGACGGGATTCTCGTCTTCCTTCAGGAACTGGACGCACTGCACTGCCGAATCCGCCCGCTGGTCGAACTGGCCTGGCAGGAACTCCACCGAGAAGACCCTGGCATTTGCAGGAACCTCAATGTCCTCTCGATAGAGCTCATCCACAGGGGGCTCCGAGAATACGGTCCTGCATGCCCTTTCAAACACTTCGTCGGAAATGTTCTCCACATCATAGCGGATAAAGACCCTCACGTCCTCCACCCCTATCCCTAAAAAGCTTCCGATGTCCTCCTGCAGCTCCTTCGCCTTTACCGCGAAAGCCTTCTTTTTCTCCACATAGATACGTCTGACAATTCCCATACGCTCCTCCATTCATTCAAAATCGCCTACTGTTGTGCCCCCTACGGGCTTGGAAAATCTTTGTACATTATTCAGCATTGTCGCCAATCACGCCCAGGAATTTCATGATGAACAGTATCTCCCTGTCCACAGCCTCCGAGGTGATTCCTATGGTCTGGGCGGAAATCTTCAGTCCCTCCAGCACGAACATGATATGCCGGGCCATGCCCCTGCAGTCCTCACAGGAGAATTGCCCCTGCTCCACACCCATGGCAATGAGCCGTTCCATGATTTTCACCCCGGAGTCGAACTGGCGCTTGAGCATATTTCCCTTCCTCACCGGCTCGCTCTGGAAGTAGAATTCATAGATGGCCTGGGTCAGGGTGTCGCTCTTTCGCAGCAGCTCTTTCTTCTGCTCCCGCAGGAACAGGAAAAGGATATCTGCAGCCGTGGCATCCTCCGAGATGCTGTCCGAGAACACATCGTCCGCCTGCTGGCTCTCCATCTTCATGACTTCCGTGAAAATCTGGCCAGTATCGTCAAAGTACAGATAGAGGCCCCCTCGGCTGATCTCGCAGGCCTCCACGATATCCTTCATGGTGACCTTCTTGAAGCCCTTATCCACGAACACCTGCCGGGCTTTCTCCAATATATACTTCCTCTTCTGTACCGACTTTTCTCCCATGCTGTCCCCCAATTGATCCCTTTTCCCTAATGTCCCGCCTTATCCCAATACCTGATGATTTCCCGCATCTTCCGAAGCACCAGCAGGAAGATGTCCTCCTGCATCGCATCGCCCCAGAGCGTGGCCTTCGTCCTGCCCTCCAGCACGTATTTGGACAGAATCCCTCCCAGGATCTCCCAATCCTTCAGCTCCGCTCCGGCAATGAGCCTCTTCTCGTCCGCATGGCTCCTGATCCGGTTCCTGGTATACACATAGACATAATTGCGGTCCATCAGCGGCGAAGCCGCCGCCTCCTTTACGAAGCTCATCAGATTGGCGTCATACACCGGAAAACTGATGCTGCTCTTGCTCAGTCCATTCCCCTGATAGTTGCGGCTCACGGTCCGCCCCGCGTTCTTCTCCATCCAGGGCAGGTACTTCAAAAGAGGCTCTGTGGCAGCCTTATACTCTTCAATCATCTGCTGTCGGTATTCCGCGTTTTGCTCCATAAAACATTTCACCTTCTTACTTCCTTGCTCACTAACAAAAAATGACACATATGTAATTTATTTTATCACATTTTTCTTAAAAGTACAGCACAAAAAAATTATCAAAAAAAGGGAAAAAAGGGATTGACACACGAAAACAATTCATGTATAATGATAGATGAATTCCCCTTTTATAGATGAAAGCACCCGCGAGAAATTGCGAGTGCTTTTGTCTTTTGTAAAAAGTTGCCCGGATATTCACAGAATATCGGGACATTCAGAGAATGTCCTGCCCAGTCTCGCAGCGCATCTTCTCCGCAAACACCTGGGGATCCTTCTCCATCTGCAGCATGGTGTCAAAAGATGCCAGCAAGAGCCTGGGCTGTCTGTACCGGTTCATTTCTTCCGGCCTGTCCATATACAGCTTGAAATGATCCACCTGCCATACAAGGATGTCGGCCAGCGTATATCCGGCCACCTCGTATTTGCACAGAAACTGCCCTTTGTCGTGATAATATGCCAGCTCCTGAAGCAGTCCGCCGGACTGCCGGATTCCCTCCCACAGCCGCTCACCGTATGCCTCGCTCTCGCCCGCCTGGGCTGCCAGGGTGCCCACGAACTCCTTCAAAACCGCCAGAGCCCTCTCCAGCTGCTCCCTCTCGTCCATATCTGTCCTCCATCCTCAATCTCACGACATAAAAAAAGAACTGCTGGCGGTGCTGCAAACAACACGCATCAACACTTCTTTTTCCAGCAGGGGAAGAGAGGATCGAACTCCCATCAACGGTTTTGGAGACCGCCGCACTACCATTGTACTATTCCCCTGTATGCCGTTTTCCACCGACGGATTTTATTATAGCACAGATGCCCACCATTAATCAAGTAGAATTTACAAATTTTTCGGAAAATTCCATCGCTACTTCCATCGCTGCTTATTTGCCGGAACCCCCTATGCGTCAAAAGGCCCATACCGGAGCCTGACCCCCGGTACAGGCTTTCTGCCTTAATAGATGAAATTGAACCTCCCAAAGGGCGCCGCGTCCCCATCCCGGTAGAAGTTCATCACGTCGTCCAGGGCGATGCTGTCGATCCACTTGAACTCGAAGCCCGGCTTCCCCTCTCCGGGCAGCCCCAGCAGCTCCCGGTCTACGGTCAGCATCAGGGCATTACCCCTCTGCACGGCCTCCACCGCGGCGATTTCCCGGAACGCCCCGTCCCGCCAGCCGTAGAGCACGCCCCCGGTAATCTTGAAGTCATACCCTTCCCATCCGGTGGCCTTGTCGCAGTCCGTATCCAAAAGCAATGTCATGGGGTTGACCGCCCCTGTGGGCGCGGGCAGAATCTCCTCCCGGCACAGCGCCAGGAAATGCACCTTCCCGCCGCCGTAGGCCACCCGGGCCTCCACAATATTGTTCCTGCCGCTGTGGTTCACATAGGGGCCGGCCTTCCCCAGGCCCTGGAAATCCCGCCTGGCCTGAGTGCCCGCATGGGACAGATAGGCGGGGAGGGCTTTAGAGAGCTTCTCGATATCCCCGGCGGCAAGCTCCATGGGCGCCGCGTCCCGGTCTACATGGGCCACCCCCTTGAACCTGCGGATATTGGCGCACAGCTGCAGGTAATAGGAGTCCAGATAGCCGTCGCAGTCCGGTTCGATGTCCCTGGAATGCTCCCTGTCATACTGATCCACAAAGGCGATCTGGGTGCTGTCCTCGTCCCAAATCCAGGGCTTGCCCGGGAACTTCCCCATCAGCCACTCGTTCCAGCCGGTGACGAACACATACTCCGGATTCAGCTCCAGGGCGCGCTCCCACTGCTCCTGTACGTTCAGCCCGTACAGATAGGAATCCTCCGTGAGCCTGCCGTGGCCGTGCTCATGGGTGTAGCTCCTGCCGTAGGTGCCCTTGTCGTTGAAATGCGTGCAGATGCGGCCGTCCCGGGCGTTCTGGGCCACGCCCACCGTGCACATCTCGAAGCTTCCGTCCTCCCTTGCCCCGAAGCCGTTCTGGGGGGCGGTCTCCAGCCAGCCCCAGTGATCCGGCCTCTTAGGGCCAGTGGCATAGCCGGGCTGTCCCGGGCGGAAGGTGAAGAACGCCCGGATTTCATTCAGAATCTGTGTGTCATAGGGGGACTTCCCCTCCCGGGGGATGGATTCCGGGTAAGCCATCACCAGGGGCTTCCCCTCCCACAGGAACCACAGGTCCCGGTATCTGCCGGGGCGGTACAGATCCTGGTACAAGCTGCGCAGCATCTCAAGGGTGGTCGGGCAGGCCGCGAAATTCATCATAAACGCCACCTGCGGCGTGCGGATGCCGTCCCGCCTGGCCTGGTCCAGCCCCTCCAGCAGCGGCATATAGGCGTCCCGCCAGACACAGGAACCATTGGTGGCGTCGAACACCAGCACATCCACCCCCGCGTCGGCAAAATACTGGGCATGCTTCCTGATTACATACGGATCGTCATTCCGATAGAAGCCGTAGAAGGGCTCATTCCAATGCACCAGGTCATCGTCCGTCCAAATCGGATGCCCCATGTCGAACTCCGCCTCCGGGGCCTGCTCCAATATCCGGGTCAGGTTCCGGGGAATCGCCCTGCCGCCTGCGCCCTGGCCATTGCGCCATGTCCAGTAGAACAGGCCCACCAGCTTACGTTTTGGGCCGCCCACCTCCTCATGCCCCGGCAGCTTTCTGCCCAGCATGTCCGTGGCCACCAGCAGGTCATTGCAGGTATCCCGGAAATGCCGCTCCGGTGCCTCCTCCGCCCCGGCGCAGGGGCTCTCCTGCGTCAGCTCGAAGCGGTCGAAATAGCCGTTCTCCCCGCAGGAGAACGCGATAGCATGCACCCCCGCCCCAATCTCCGGCACCTCCGCCCAGACGCTCTCCAGCTCGTTGAAATAAGCCGTTCCGGCAATGGCGATCACCGCCGCCACTGCCCCGTCCACCCACACCTCCATGTCAAAGACGCCCTTATCCACGGCCTTATACCAGACCCGTACCCCGCGGACAGGCTCCTCCAGGGCCACCTGCTCAAATGTGACAGAGCCTCCGCCCTTCCCCGCGCTCCATTTCGCCTCCAGCACCTTCATCGCTGCCGCCTCCTTCTTATTTGACATACGATTCATCGCATATTACCGCAATGGCAGATTGTGATAACGGCAATGCCGTCATAACAGCAACCTGCCACAATAGTCCTGTCCTGTCAGAAATAGAAAAAGGGCCGCCACAAATCCTTCGTCTTTATAGCAGCCCTTTTTCATATATCAGTTATTCCTCAAAAATATTGATTACAAATCACTCTTACTCCACGCCGTCGGGAAGCTCACAGCCAAGCTGCTCTGCAACGGAACGGACGATGGTCGCGCCGCCCTGATCCAGCCACTCCTGCACGAAGTCATCCCACTCGTCGAAGCTTCTCTCGCCCACGATGAACTTATACTGCTCTGCGTTGACGAACTCAGTGAGCATCTCAGTCCCTTCCAGCCCTGCAGTAGAGTACAGCAATGCGTCTGCCGGCCAGCGGTCCATTGCCGCCATTGCCGCGTTGGCCTTGTCGTTGGCTTCCGCGCTGAGCTTGTCGCGCTCTACCTTTGTGGGATCGTCCGGATCCTCTTCTTCTCTCACGTAGTTGGCCATCCACTTGGTGGTGAAGCCGAAGTTCTGCCAGGGAGCAAGGGCCAGTCCGCTGGCGCCGTACTGTCCTGCGTCGGAGGGATGCTCCGATGTCTTGGAGATCACCTGCCAGCCGTCCTCGTTGAAGAAACGCACATCCTGGTCATAGCCGTCAGC
The DNA here is from genome assembly GCA_910585615.1 of uncultured Acetatifactor sp. Classification (GTDB taxonomy): domain Bacteria; phylum Bacillota; class Clostridia; order Lachnospirales; family Lachnospiraceae; genus Acetatifactor. The sequence goes on along the minus strand of CAJUFO010000095.1, from coordinate 4,561 downwards.
CGCATAGACCTCATTGCCGCCGCCCTGTACCGTATTGAAGTAAGCCTCGCCGCCATAGCACATCTCGTCCAGCATGTGGAGGATGCGCAGCATCTTGCCCTGGTCTCCCTCTACGTTCTTCTTCGGGATGGACCACAGCATGCCCAGGCTGCCGCCTGCGGAGCCCTTGCCGCCCTCCACGGGAGCCTTGTCGGAATATACCCATGTGTTCACCAGCTTCTCAAAATATTCCAGGTCGCTCTTGTTCTCGTCATTGATGAAATGGGAGCAGTACTCACCAATCATGTTCGGAGCATGGACAGCGCCCAGCCTGTCGTTGAGCCAGTAGGACTTGGCTTCCTCCCACTGGATGGTGTACCAGTCGGACGGAAGGCAGCCGTCGGCATAGAGGGCGTTCGCGAATTTCAGGAAGTTCTCGGTGGAGCCGTTCATCATGGGCACGGACAGCTTCCCGTCATCGCCCACCGTATAGGCGGGATTTCCGAAGAAGGGCGCGAAGCCGTTGAGCATCTGCAGGCTCTTGCCGCTGCCCGCTCCCAGGATGAAATAAGTGTCGTCCACACCGTTGCCGTCGGGATCGTCATAAGTACAGGCATGGGCATAGGCCAGCAGCTCTTCCTGGGTGGTAGGGATGCTCATCTCGAACTTGTCCAGCCAGTCCTGGCGGAAGGAAACGTTCCAGCCGTCGGAATCCTGGATGGAATACTTGGTCACCGCGGGAATCTCGCCATTGTCCATAGTGGTGGCCTTTATCATGGTCTTGGTGACGAACTTGCAGGTCTGGGGCATGTAGGGGTACATCTCCCTGGCATCTACCAGCAGCCCCTGTCCGCCGATGACGAACGCCGTGTCAGGCTTGGTGAACATCACCAGGTCGGGGGTGTCCCCTCCGGCGAACATAGTGGACATGGTGGTCTCGTAATCCTGCTGGGCGCTGGTGATCAGCGTCAGGGTCACATTGAACCTATCCTCCAGCCATTTCTTGATCGGGTCGTTCTCCGGCATCACTTCGCCGTAGGAATAGGTCTGGAACACCAGGTCGTAATGGACGCTCATGTCGTCATAGTCATAGTTGACATCGTCCGCCATAGGCGGATTCACGGGCAGCGCGTCCGCAAACTCGATATCCTCGAAAGCGGGGATGTTGGCCGCCGCAGAACCTCCCCCATCAGCGCCCGCGTCTTCGGAATCCGCATCCTCGGAGCCTGTCTCCTCGGCACTGCTCTCCTCTTCCTTGCTGGATTCCTCCGCAGAAGACTTCTCCTGATTGTCTCCGGAAGACTCTTTGCTGTCACCGCCACTGTCGCCACAGGCTGTCATCGCCATTGCCACAGCCATGAACACAGCCATAAGCTTTACTGTTTTGTTCTTCATTTTCATAACTCTCCTTTCCTTAAAATGGAACTAAACTTGTGAATCCTAGATATCTGTAAACCGGCATCATCCCTTGACGGAACCGGTAAACATTCCCTTGACGAAATACTTCTGCAGGAACGGATACACGCACAGGATGGGGAGCACCGCCACCAGCACGCCGGCCATCTTGAAGCCCTCCGGCGTCATCTTCATGAACGAGGAAATCGGTATCCCATTGTCCATGCTGGTGCTGGCTGCCAGCATCATGTTGCGGATGATGTACTGGATCGGCCATATCTTCGTATTCATGGGAGCGTAGATCATGGCGTCCATCCAGGAATTCCAGTGGGCCACCGCGGCGAACAGGCCCAGGGCCAGGATTGTGGGGCGCAGCAGCGGAATCCCCAGATGCCACATCTTCTGCAGCTCCGAAGCGCCGTCCAGATCCGCCGACTCCATCAAATCCGTGGGGATGCCCTCCACGAAGAGCTTCACCACCAGTATCCCATGGGTATTGGCCAGGCTGGGGGCTATGTAGACCCAGAAGCTGTTCAGCAGATGGAGATCCCGGTACAGCAGATAAGAGGGAATGGTCCCGCCGCCGATCAGCATGGTGGTGATGAAATACAGCAATATGGGATTCTTGAACGGCAGCTCCTTGATGGCCAGGATATAGCCCACGGGCACCGTCAGCACCAATGCCGAGAATATCCCTATGAAGGTACGCAATATCGTAATCTTCATGCCGTCAAAGAAGTTGGCGCTGGAAAACAGGTTCTTGTAGGCCGCCAGCGTGGGATGCTCCGGGATGATGACGAAGAAGTTCTTCTCGATCATCTCGCCCTCGGAGGTGAGGGACATCCCCACCACATACAGCAGCGGAAGGATGCAGGCCACCGTCACGAATCCCACCACGATGGCGATGCACGCCTGATACAGCTTCTCCTCCCGGGACATCTTAATCTGGCTGCCCCGGGGAACCGATACTTTTCGATTTTTCTTCATTTGGCCCCTCCTTTAGAACATTCCTCGTCCCGATACCTTCTTGGAAATCGTGTTCGCCGATACCATCAGGACCAGTCCCACCACCGAGCGCATCATGGAGGTGGCAGTACCATAGCCGTACTGCATCTGCCCCAGGCCCACGCGGTATACCCAGGTGTCGATCACGTCCGCCACATCGTACAGGGCCGAGTTGTAGAACATCATAATCTGCTCGAAGTTGGTGCCCAGCACGCCGCCCAGGGACATGATCAGGGAGAAAGTGATGACCGGCTTCATGGCCGGGAAGGTCACCGCCCGGATCCTCTGGATGGGGCCGGCCCCGTCAATCTTCGCCGCATCGTACAGCTCGGTGTCCACGGAGGTCAGCGCCGCAAAGTAAAGGATGGTGCTCCACCCTACGCTCTGCCAGATCTGGGTCCCGATCAGCAGGGGCAGGAACGCCTTCTTGGATGTCAGAAAGCCCACTTCCGTGCCGCCCAGGGCGCGGATGATGCCATTGACGAATCCGTTCCCGGAGAAGAACGCGAACACGATGCCGTAGATGATGACCCAGGAGAAAAAGTGCGGGATATACACCATGGTCTGGCAGAACTTCTGATATTTCTTGCTGCGCAGGTCAAATATCGCGATCGTCAGAAGGATTGGCGGCAAAAAGCCCCAAATCATGCTGTTGATGCTGATGATGAGGGTATTGCGCAGGAGCTTCAGCATGGATTTGTTCTGGAAGAAGTACTTGTAGTTCTTCCAGCCCACCCATGGGGCATCCTGGATGGTGCTGCCAATCTTCATATCCTTAAAGGAAATCTCCACACCCCAAATCAGCGGCACGTACATGAACACAAAGTAATAGACGATAGCCAACAGCAGAATCACATACAGCACGCTGTAGCGTTTTAGCTGCCGCTTGATATGCCCGGGCTTTTTCTTGGTCTTTTGCATATTTGCACCTCTCCTTTCTGATGTTCCTATCATACCTGAATATACTCCTGTTTTTAACCTCCTTTCTTCACAGTTTTTCCATCAAAACTTCATATTTTGTTCAAGAATTCTCTATCCGGTACTGCTTCGGAGAGCAACCGTATTTTTCCTTGAATTTCTTATAAAAATAGGTAGTGTTCTCATAGCCCGCCCGGAATATCACCTCGTCCACAGGCACCTGGGTATTCTGCAGCATGGTGGTCACATAGGCGAAGCGATGCCCCTGCACCAGCTCCTTGAAAGTATAGTTGGTGCTCTTCTTGAGCAGCGTGGACAGGTAATTCGGATTCATCCCGAAGAATTCCGCCGTGGAGGTCAGCGTACAGCTCCTGTAGTTGGCCTGGATGTAGCGAAGGATGCTGAATACCTTATTTTCCGGCACCTGGAGCCCGGAGCGCATGGCCTCGGACTGGTAGACCTGGGCCAGCTCCAGGAAAATCAGATTGATCAGGTTGTCCACCACGTCCACGGAGCTGGGGCTGCGGGGGGCCAGGAACTCGATCATCAGCTCCCGCATGAACAGCCCGATCCGCGTGCTGTCCTCCGAGGGGAACAAGATGTAGTTGTCATGGTTCGCTTTCTCCGAAATGGCGTTCAGCAGGAACCGGAGCAGGACGCTCTGCTCCGAAAAATGGCTGAAAAAGATTTCTGTAAAGAATTCCTTCTTCAGCAGCATGTTGATCAGGATGTCATTCTCCCCTGTATTGCCGATGGAGTGGTATGCGTCCGTGTCGATAATCAGCATCTGCCCCTCCTTCAGCGTCAGATGCACCGAATCGTTGATGGTCTGCTCACAGGAGCCGGAATACATGTAGCACAGCTCTACCCAGTCATGCTTGTGGTTAAAGACCGGCACATAGCGGATATGCCGGGAAATGTATATGTACGGGTGGGCCTGAAAGGAGAACAGATCGTTCTTATACTTGGGCTCATAGTCCATCTGATAAAACGCCCCTCGTCTCTTGGCCCTGTTCCTCATCTGATACTCCAGGTTGCCCCCCGTCTCCCTGTAATATTCCTCCATCGGCTCCAACTGCCGCAGAGCCCGATCCAACTGTTTATAATTCATACTTTCTTTTCCTTTTTCCGTTTGTGGGATGTCTCGCCAGTCTACTTTAAAAATGTGCGCAAAATCATGTGCTCCGCGGGGCGAACGGTGATGTTCAGAAGGAGAATCGAAAAGATACATGTTCCCTTTCGCACCAAAAAGTACACTTTTTGG
>CAJUFO010000094.1 GCA_910585615.1 uncultured Acetatifactor sp. | reverse complement strand
AAGAATAAGTCTATAGCCTGTTCTGACTGGCTATAAACTTATTATACGAGGAGGACATGAGGATGAAGGAAGAGAAGAAATGTTCGGCGCAGGAAAACCCTGTTCCGGAGACGGCAATGAGCGAAACAGCGCAGGGAGAGCGCGGAAAACGGCCGTCAGAGGAAGGGCACGCCCCGGCGGCCCGCTGCGGCTATGGCTGCCGGGAATCCCGGCCCGGCGTACAGGAGAATGCCATCGCGTATGAGTCGAGGCCGGAGAAGCGCCAGGGCGAATATACCATCGAGGATTACTATGCCTGGCCGGAGGAGGAACGGATAGAGTTAATTGACGGCGTAATCTATGTCATGGAAGCCCCCGGCTTTGTACACCAGAGGCTTGCGGGCAGAATATTTTCACAGATGGAAACTTATTTTCGGAAAAAAGGCGGCGAATGCATCCCCCTGATCTCCCCCATAGACGTCCCCCTGGACTGCGACGACAAGACCATGGTACAGCCAGACCTGATCATCCTGTGCGACAGAGATAAAATCAAGCGCTGGGGCATCATGGGCGCGCCGGACTTCATCCTGGAAATCCTCTCCCCCTCCACGCGGAGAAAGGACTGCGTCAAGAAGCTGCAGAAATACAGCGATGCCGGCGTCAAAGAATACTGGATCGTCGACCCCGGGAAGCGGCTGCTGCTCACCTACGATTTTACCCGGGACTACCTGCCCCGCATCTATCCCCTGACAGGCACAGCCGGGCTCTCCCTTTATGGCGGCGAGCTCCAGATCGACCTTGACGAAATCGCCGGGCTGATACAGGACTGGCCGGACTGACCTTCTTGCGGAAATCCGGCCTTTCCCGCCGTCGGCGCAGGAATCCGCTGACGCTGCGCGAAGCCCCTGCCGCCGATGGCGGCCCCGTCAATAATGATATTTCTTCCGCTTCCCGGCCAGGAACGCCACCGTCACCAGAGCCGCCACCAGCTCCGCCGCCACGATGGAGAACCAGATGCCGTCCAGCCCCCATATCAGAGGGAAAATCAACACTGCCGCCACCTGGAACACCAGGGTCCGCAGGAAAGAGATCAGCGCCGATACCAGGCCGTTCCCCAGGGCGGTAAAGAAGGATGAGCCATAGATGGCCAGCCCCGCGAACAGGAAGGAAAAAGAGTACACCAGAAATCCCCGCAGCGTCATATCCAGCAGTTCCGGGTCATATCCCACGAAAATCAGGGCCAGAGGCCGCGCCAGGCCCTCCGCAAGTGCCACCATGCCCACCGAGAAGATGCCGATCAGGACAAGGCTCTTTTTCAGCAGGCCTTTCAGTTCCCCATGGTTCCCCACGCCGTAATGATATCCAATCACCGGGGCCACGCCCACGGAATAGCCGATGAAGGCCGCCAGGAATATCATATTTACGTACATCAATACACCATACGCCGCCACGCCGTCCTCCCCGGCATACTTCATCAGTTGGATATTGTACAACATGCCCACCACAGACATGGAGATATTGGACATCAGCTCGGAGGAGCCGTTGGTGCAGGCCTTCAGCAATGCCCGCCCGTCGAATTTCGTCCTGGTGAGCCGCAGCAGGCTTGTGTTGGGGCGGCCGAAATAAATCAGCGGGATGATGCCGCCGACGGACTGGCTGATGGCCGTAGCCGCAGCCGCGCCCACAAGCCCCCAGCGCAGCACCCCTACAAACAGAGCGTCCAGCACCATATTGGCTACCCCAGCCGCCACCGTGACGGCCAGCCCCAGCTTCGGCTTCTCCGCTGTGATGAAGAAGCTCTGGAACTCATACTGCAGAATCAGTGCCGGGAGCACTGCCAGGATGATTCGCCCGTACACCACGCAGTTGTCCAGCATCTCCCCTTCTGCTCCCAGCCATGCAGCGACAGGGCGGATTACCACAATGCCCAGCGCACCGATCAGGATGCCGCATATGGCAGATACATAGATGAACAGCGAGAACAGCCTCCGGGCCCTCTCCTTATCCCCCGCCCCCATGGTGATGGCAATCAGGGCGCTGCCTCCGGTGCCGAACATGAAGCCCACCGTGCCCAGAATCATCAGGAAAGGCATGATGAAGTTCACCGCCGCAAAGGGCGTCTTACCCACGAAATTCGACACGAAGAAGCCGTCCACCACACCGTAGATGGATGTGAAGACCATCATGATGATGGACGGGAAGGTGAACCTTAGCAATTTTTTATAGTCAAAGCTGTCCGACAATTGAATCTTCATTACCATACCTCCAAACTCAAAGCTCCCTGACCTTCTCCCTGAGCGCTATCATATATTGCTCTGTCAGCTCCAGGTACTGCTCCAGCTGCGCCTTCGGCCAGGATGCCAGGATGCCGTTCTCAATCTCTATCAGCCGCACCACAGTGCGCTCCGCCAGCGTCTGTCCCTTCTCCGTAAGGCACGCCCGCTTCCTTCTGCCCCCAAGCCCCTCCAGGTAGACGGTTCCGTCTCCCTCCAGCTTCCGGAGCGCGGAGTTGATGGTCTGCTTGCTGATTCCGGTCAATCGGCAGATTTCTCCCAGCGGGCAGCAGCCTCCCTTGTCGCAGAGGACATACAATATCTGCAGGACGCTGTCGGATAGCCCCATCCGCAGGGCCGCCTCGTGATACACTGCGTCCGTCTCGCTCACCAGATGGTTGAACCGCTTCATCCCCTCGCTCGTCACGCTTGTCATACTTGTCTCGCTCGTCACGCTTTCCATGTCAGGCCTCCCTTCATGTCTCCCAATACGGCTCCCCCTTGCTTCCCGCGAGCAACGAGCCAAGTGGGCATGCTTGCATGCACATTTGGCGACTGCCACGAGGGTCGCATACCAAAGTGTCCCATCAGCGATTGACTCCTTCGTACCAGCATCCTGCTTGCCATCCGCATGTCCGAAATCGTACCAAATCCCATGTTCCACCATTTTAGTACGATTTCGTACAAATGTCAAGAGGCAGATTTCAATATATGTGAAAAGGGCCCTGACCTTCTTTGTCAGAACCCTTTCCTAAAAAGCTCTACGCCCGCTTTCGCCAAGTCACCCCCAACGGCAAGCAACGGGATGTTGACCCTCGCTGTATTCGTCAAGATCCTTCGGACTTTGACTCATTACTCGCGTGAATCAGCGCGCCAGTCCCACCCTCCGCTAGAAAAGCAGCCTCATCAGCGCCTCCGGATTCCCGTCCGCCGAGAAGACATCGATGCCGTCCGTATCGGCCGTCCTGTCCGCAAAGGCCGGGAACAGGAAGCCCTGCTGCGTCTCCCCTGCCTCATAGTCCCCGCTCACGGGACAGATGGCGCAGACCAGGAAATTGTACACCTCCTCCGACTCCCGCTGCGCGACCTTGTCGCTGCCCTTCAGAGGGATGTCGTAATTTCCATGGAAGACGTAAATGCCATAGGGAAAATCCGGCTGATACCGCTCCCCTATGTATTCATACAGGGAGAGCAGCAACGCGTCGTTCTTCAGCTCGCACTCCCGCAGCGCCATCAGCAGCTGCCAGACGCTCCCCGGCCCCTGCCACTCCGGCCGGAAGCGGAAGCCCTTCAGCTGTCGGTTCGTCTCCGAAAAGGGCACCGCCTTCGCAATCCGCAGATTCTTCGTCTTGTCCGCGCCTGAAAGCTTCTGGAAATGGGTATTGAACGTGCCGTCCACATAGCCCTCCTCATCCATATACGCCCCGGCTATCCGGCCAAAGCAGTTCCGCGCGATTGTCATCCTCCTGGTAAGCTCCAGCATATCTTCCCGGTTTATGTTCATGGGGCACCAACCTTTCCTGTTTTTCTTTTTTCCATGCAGATATTGTACAGCCCTGCCTCCCCCTATGTCAACCGCAGCTTTATCCGCGCCCCTATCTGACATGAAACTGAACATGGAACGGTCATGAATCGGTTCCTGTAAAATATTGACAATCCCCCCTGATTTTTTGTATAATATCAATAACTATACGGCTGGGCAGACAATCGTTCCAGCTATGACTACGGAGGCCAAAACAGAAATGAAAAGCATCAGAACCAAAATCACCTTATGTCTCATCGTGACCGTCATCACAGCGCTGTTGGGCGCGGGTATTTCCGGCATCGTCCCCAGCTACCGCAGCATCCTCGCCACTGTGGATTACATGATGAGCGAAACGGCGGTCCTGGCGGCAGGACGCGTGGAACAGGAGCTGACGGCTTACAGGAATGTAGCCATGGATACCGGCTGCATCCCCCAGCTGTCCGACTCTTCCGTCCCGGCGGAAGAGAAAAAAGCCATCATCGATGAGCGCTGCGACATGCACAATTTCCAGCGCGGGAACATCATCGGCATGGACGGCATCAGCATCTTTGACGGAAAGGACTATTCCGACCGGGAATATGTGCAGCAGGCCCTGCAGGGCAATGTCTATGTCTCGGAACCCCTAATCAGCAAGATCACCGGCGAGCTGTCCATCATGGTGGCGGCCCCCCTGTACGAGAACGGAGTCCATGGCTCCGCCATCGTGGGCGTAGTGTATTTCGTTCCCCCCGAGACCTTCCTGAACGATATCGTCTCCTCCATCCAGATCGGCGAGAACAGCAAGGCCTACATGATCAACAAGACCGGCGACACCATCGCCGACATCGTCCTGGACACCATCACCGTCCAGAACATCGGAAACGAGGCAGAAAGCGACTCCTCCCTGGCGGACCTGGCAGCCATCCACGAGGCCATGTGCCGGGGAGAGAACGGCTTCGGAAGCTATAACAGCCCGGAGGGCAAAATGTTCCTGGCCTACGCGCCCGTAAACGGCACCGAGGGATGGAGCATCGCGGTGGCTGCGCCCCAGCTCAATTACCTCTCCGATACCTATAAGGGCATGGCCATCAACATCGTCGTGATCGTGGCGGCTGTGCTGATATCCATCGCAGTGGCCCTGGTGCTGGCGGGCAGCATCAGCAAGCCCATGAAGGCCTGCGCGAAGCGGATGCAGCTGCTGGTGGAGGGCGACCTGGAAACCCCTGTGCCGAAAGTCGCCGGCAGGGACGAGACCGCCATGCTGGCCCGCTCCACCGCCTCTCTGGTAGAGGGTCTGGGCACGGTCATCAATGACATCAGCTACCTGATGACCCAGCTGGCCAACCAGAACCTGAACATCCATACCCAGCATGAGGAGGCCTATGTAGGCAGCTTCCAGAACATCCTGCTCTCCATGCGCCATATGAAGATATCGCTGAGCGACGTCCTGCTACAGGTCCACAGCTCCGCGGGCCAGGTGTCCTCAGCCAGCCAGCAGCTCTCCGCCGGCGCCCAGACCCTGAGCCAAGGATCCGTAGAGCAGGCCAGCGCCGTGGAGGAGTTGGCATCACAGGTCACGGAAATCTCCGAGCAGGCCATGGAGACGGCCGGAAGCGCTGTGGACGTCCGCAGGCAGACCCATGAGGCCGGGGAGGAGATTTCCCGCTGCAACCAGCAGATGCAACAGCTCACCGACGCCATGGACAGGATACAGACCTGCTCCAACGAAATCGGGAAGATCCTCAAGACGATAGAGGACATCGCGTTCCAGACCAATATCCTGTCCCTGAACGCAGCCGTGGAGGCCGCAAGGGCAGGCGAGGCAGGCAAGGGCTTTGCCGTGGTGGCGGAGGAGGTGCGCACCCTGGCCGGCAAATCCGCCAAGGCGGCAAAGAATACCTCCGCGCTCATCGAGCGCTCCTCGGAGGCAGTCCTTGAAGGAAACGGCATCGCGAAGGAAACGGCTGACAGCCTGCTGGAGGTGGTGGCTTCCATCCAGACCGTGGCAGACTCCATGGACCACATAGCGGCGGCATCCGACGAGCAGTCCTCTGCGGTCCGTCAGGTCTCCGAGGGAATCAACCAGATTTCCATGGTAGTGCAGAACAACAGCGCCACCGCCCAGCAGAGCGCGTCCGCCAGCGAACAACTGTCCGCGGAGGCCACAGGCCTGAATCAGCTGGTGAACCGGTTCACCCTGCCCACCGATTGAGCCCTGGGGAATCACGCAACTCACTTATACATATTTCTATGGTTCAGCAGGGAGGCATTCCTGCGCCGGCAGCACAGCCCGCATATTGGCGAGACACCTATGCGGGCTGTCCTAAATCCAGCAGGGGATGTCTTTCTCCCCTATTGGCCCAGCGGCCCGCAGCCGCACCAGCAGCAGACTTCCATGTGCAGGCTCTGTGCAATCCAGTAGGGGAAACCTTCCTCTATTCGCCGCACGGCCCGTGCGCCGCCTAAGTGGCATAGCGCAAGCGCCATAGCGCTTTGTGCACGGGCCTGTGCATATAGAAAGGCGGGCTGCCACAAGCAGACCGCCACTCTCTTATCCCAGATGAATCATTCCCCACTTATGCGATTCTGGCACATGCTGCCCTTAGACCGCCTTCTGCTTCCACTTCCCCCTCTTATAGAAGAAAAACGTAATCAGCGCGCCCGCCACCCAAGAGCTCAGCAGGGAGATGAAGATGCATTCCTGCCGCCCGCCCGGGAACTCCGCAGACCTGGTCAGGAAAGCGATTCCATAGGCCACTGGCACACGGATGAAGATTGTGGTAGCAATGGAAATCCACATGGGCGTCACCGTGTCCCCCGCCCCGCGCATGACGCCGGACAGGCTCTGGGTCACTGCCATGGCGACATATCCTACCGCCAGGATGCCCATCATGTCCCGGCTCAGATCCACCAGCTCCGGCGTCTTGGTAAAGATTCCCATCAGCGCCTTGCCGAATATCAGAATCAATGAGGTCAGTATGGCGGAAACCCCCATGGCAATCCAGGTGCCCTGCTTCGCGCCCTTCTCCACCCTGTCGTACATCCTGGCCCCCACGTTCTGCCCGGCATATGTAGTCATGGCCGTGCCGAAGGAGAAGTTCGGCATCATGGCGAAGCCGTCCACGCGCATGATGATGACATTGGCGGCGATGAACATCTCCCCGAAGCTGTTGGTCAGGGACTGCACCACGATCATGGCCATGGAGAAGATGGCCTGGGTGATGCCCGAGGGCAGGCCTAGCTGGATGACCTTCATGGCATGCTGCTTCTGCAGCTTCAGATAGCAGGGCTTCATGTCGAACAGGTCCACCATCTTGCACAGCCGCAGGAAGCACAGCAGGGCGGAAATCAGCTGGGCAATCACCGTGGCCAGGGCCACGCCGCTGACTCCCATGTCCAGCTTGGCCACGAACACCAGATCCAGGATGATGTTGACCACCGTGGACACCAGCAGATAGGCCAATGCGGACATGGAATCCCCCAGCCCCCGCAGGATTCCGCTCAATATATTGTAGAATGCCAGGCCGGCAGATCCGATGAACAGGATCAATAGATAGGACTGGCACCAGTCGATGATGGATTCCGGCGTGTCCAGAAGCTCCAGCAGGGGCCTTGACACCAGCGAGGCCACCACCATCACGAACACCGTGGCCGCTGCCGTCAGGGTGATGCAGTTCCCAATGGTAACCGACAGCTTCTCCCGCTCCTTCGCCCCGAAATACTGGGACACGATAATGCCCGCGCCCACGCTGATCCCTACGAACAGCACCAGCAGCAGGTTCAGAATCGGCCCCGCGCTCCCCACGGCCGCCAGGGCATTGTCCCCCACATAATTGCCCACCACTACGCTGTCCACCGTGTTGTAGAGCTGCTGGGCGATGTTCCCCAACAACATAGGCAGCGTGAAGAACACAATCTTCTTCCAGGGAGAGCCCTCCGTCATGTCCACCGGCGCAAAAAACTTCTTCAACATTTCCATCCTCTTCACCTCAACTCAATTTTATGTCCATTATACACTGGCCCGGCCAATCTGTCACTTATTTCTTTGCAAGGAATCGAAGCTTGTCAAAAAACGGAGAAAATGATATGATGGATGCCATAATCATACAAGAAAGGAACCACTCCGCCCATGAAAAAAGCAACCTGGCTCCTGGAAAACCTGCAGCAGCTGAAAATCTCCCTGAAATGGATTGTCTTCGCCGCCATTTCGGGAACCGCGGTAGGCCTTATAGGCACCCTCTTCCACTTCTGCCTGGCCGGCGTCACCCATTCGCGGGCGGAGCGCCCCTGGCTCATCTGGCTGCTGCCCTTCGGCGGCCTCCTTATCATCGGCGCTTACCGTCTGCTCCAGCATGAAAAGGACAGCGGGACGAACCTGGTGCTCTCCTCCATCCATTCCGGCGACCGGCTGCCCCTGCGCATGGCGCCGCTGGTCTTCCTTTCCACCCTGATCACCCATCTGCTGGGCGGCTCCGCCGGCCGGGAGGGCGCCGCGCTGCAGATGGGCGGCAGCATCGGGAGCGCCATCGGCAGGCGGTTCGGCTTCGATGAGAAAGACAGGAACATCATGACCATGTGCAGCATGAGCGCCGCCTTTTCCGCCCTGTTCGGGACGCCCATGGCGGCGGCCATCTTCTCCATGGAGGTGGTAAGCGTGGGCATCATGCACTATTCCGCCCTGGTGCCCTGCGTGATTGCCTCCCTGATTGCCTGTGCCGTCGCCTCCCGCCTCGGCGTTCCCGCGGAGGCCTTCCCATTGGATACCATTCCGCCGCTGACGGTGGGCAACGGAGCCAGAGTCATCGTTTTGGCGTCTCTCTGTGCACTGCTGAGCATTTTGTTCTGCGTCCTGCTGCACCAGTCGGAGCGGCTGTACCATAAGTATTTTCCGAATCCTTATCTGCGCATCTTCGCAGGCGGCTGTATCGTCATCCTGCTGACGCTCCTGACCGGCAGCCAGAGGTATAATGGCTCAGGCATCGAGCTGATCGTCCACTGCATGGAGGGAGGCGCAGCCACGCCGGAGATGTTCGCCCTGAAGATGCTCTTCACTGCCACAACTTTGGGAGCAGGCTACAAAGGCGGGGAAATCGTCCCTACCTTCTGCATCGGGGCCGCTTTCGGCTGCCTTTTCGGCAGCCTTACCGGGTTCGCTCCCTCCCTGTGCACGGCGGTGGGCATGACCGCCCTCTTCTGCGGGGTGACCAACTGCCCCGTCAGCTCCCTGCTCATCAGCTTCGAGCTGTTTGGCTATGAGGGCATGCCCTATTTCCTGCTGACTGTGGCCTTCAGCTATATGCTGTCAGGCTATCACGGCCTCTATCACAGCCAAAAAATCGTATATTCGAAATACAGGACGGATTTTATCAACAAAACGGTCGGTTGAAACGCTTCACGCCTGTCCCAGCACGTCTATGATTCGAATCTCCACGCCCCAGTCGCGCCCCTGGACTTCCGAGCGGAAGCGCCCCTGGCACAGGTATTCTCCCAGCAGAGGGCTGTCGGTGATGAAGCGGGGGCAGGCGTGGAAGTACGAGTCGTCCTTGTTGGCGACGGTAAAATATCCATTGTTTTCCACGAACAGATAGCAATCCGTCCCGGCGCTGTCCTTTCCCCGGAACATGTACTTGGCGCACATGTTCCGGCTCCCCGCCACGTTCTCCACCTGTACGTCCGCCGCCCCCGGCAGGATTTCTCCCGTAAACAGCTCTGACTCCACCTTTCCTGTAAAGGGGATGATGGTCACGGCTCCGTAGGGGCCTGACATGTTGGAGACCTGGGAATTGTCCGCAAAAATCTGGAATGTCATGATCAGTTTTTCCATGTTTTTCTCTTTTCTTCCGAACTGCCTGAATGTGTCTTCCTCTCCGCTGCCCAACACACCAATCCTTTTAATTCCAATATTCAATATTCACTTTCATTCTCTTTCACAACTTTCAACTCCGAAAATGGCGTATCGGTTTCGTGCCTCAGATGTCCAGCGCCGCATGGTGTCCCCAGTAGACGGCGTAGGGTCTGTTCGCTGCGCAGGATTCCGCCTGTCTCCGGCTCCTTCTCGCAGAGGATGACCCTGTGTCCCCGCCTGGCCGCGGTGTAGGTAGCCGAGGCCAGGGAGTTCAGGATTGACGTGTCCAGGTGATAGGCATGGAGCCGTCCGTCTCTGGATGCACCATGCACTCGCTGACCGTCACCGCCCCAGCGCCGCCCTTTGCACACAGCTCGTAGAAAGCCTTTGACATGGGGCCGATGCAGCCGTCATTGGTGATGTCCGTGCCTCCCATGGGGCGGAGAACATGCGGTTGCGGAATGTGGCGTTTCCTATTTTGATAGGGCTGCACAGATTCTTATATTTTCTTTCCATGGTTCCTTTTCCCCTCTTATCTGGCTTTCTTCTGCTTTTTGGTTCTTTTCTCGTTTCTTCTATCCTTGTTTACTTTTGGGTTTCAGCGTTCCTGGTTTTTCTTATGTCACTTAATATCAATCCAAATACCGATATCCTTCATCACGGAATCGGGAACGCTTTTATAGAAACGCTGCGCCTCCTCATTGGCGGCGGTCAGGGCAATCAGCGTGTCGATCTGCCTCTCCTTTAATATCTGCCTCAAAGACTCCAGCAGCCGCTGCGCCACGCCCTGATGCCTGCTGCTCTTTATGACGCAGATCCAGTCAAGATATGCCTTCTTTGACCCGTCAAAGTGGCTTGCAATGAGGGAAGCGTCAATCCTTCCTACTACTGTTCCGCCGTCATATGCCAAGAGAGAAACGCAATCTCTGAAGCTCCTGTCATCAAAGCTCCTTTCCACAGCGCTGACATAAGCCTGATTGATTTCCCATCCCCAGAAGTCTTCCTCCTTGCGCAGTCTACTCTCAAAATCTAAAACGTCCGGTATTCTGTCTTTTGTAAAGGCCCGTATCTCCAGCTCCATATCACATCACTCCATATAAATCTTGATTCATCCAAATGCCCATTGTGATTTGATAACTTTTAAGGAAAGAATCCCCATAGGGAATTATGGATTCTTTTTTCATTCCAACACCTTCCATAATTGATATAAATTATCGATACTTTCTTTATTCTTCTCTGTACGTCGTACCCAAATAAATTTGCAATTAGCATTCATTGCCGTTCTTCTGTCTTTTTCTTCATCCCCAACAAAAATCAGCTTTGTGATAGGAATGGAAAATTTTTCGGAAATCATTTGCAGCCCTTTGCAGTTCGGCTTCCTATATCCTGCAACAGAAGACGAAACATAATAATCAATATAATCCAGCAGTTCAGAGATGTCTCGCCTAAAAATATCATCAGGCATTGCACTGGGTAAGTCTGTCAATGTCGCTATTGTATAACCTTTTTCCTTCAGTTCCTGTAATACATGAATTGTCTCGGGGTATATTTCTGCTTTTAACTGTAATCCACTCCAAAAGGTTTGTATACAGCATTGAACAGGAATATCCATATGCCAAGGTTCTAATATTTTTGTAAAAATATATTCTGCCGAATACTCAAGCTCCCTATAATGAATCCTTGGATTAAATTCCTTTAACATCTGAACGGATTCTTCGACAACCTCCTGCGTAATAGGATACTTGAATTTTCGAATGATTTTTTCAAATCCCTTATAATAAAAATCCTCCCATGAGCGAGGCATTCCAATATACTGCATTAATGTTCCGCCTAAATCAAACACTACGACTTTCAAAATGATATCGCATCTCCCTTCTGGTAAATGGTGGGCTTTCCCCCTTAACCGCTTAGAAAATCTTTACGCACTTCTCCCGCCGCCAGAAGTAAATCAGGCAGACGGCCACGGAGAACAGGGAAGCCGCCGGTGCCGCAAGGCCCATGGGGAGCCGGGAGCCTGTGCTGACCTTGCTCATGAGCCAGGTCACTGGGATGCGAATCAGGAACGTGGCGGCAATGCTGTGGGCAAAGCAGATGAACGACTGGCCGTTTCCATTGAAATAGGCGTTCATGCAGAACACGAAGCTCACCAGGACGCAGTCCATGGAATAGGTGCGGATATATTGGGCTCCCGCCGTTATCACCGCCCCGTCCTTGGAGAAGATGCCGATCAGCGCCTCCGGCACCAGCTGGCATGTCAGGCAAATCAGGATGCCGCAGACCAGTGAAAATCCGATGCCGTATTTCATGGAGTCCACGGCGCGCTTTCGCTGTCCGGCTCCCACGTTCTGGGCCGTCATGGTGGCCACGGCGGAGGAGAATGCCGATGAGGGGATGAACGCAAATCCCATGAACTTCTCCGCCACGCCCACCGCTGCGGATGCCACCAGGCCCAGGGTATTGATGATGGCCGCGATGGCCAGGAAAGAGAAATGCACCAGTACGTCCTGCATGGCCAGGGGCAGGCCCACTTTCAGAATCCAGGCCATGTCCCCGGATTTGGGCCGGAGATTATGGGGGGCGAAAGGAAAGCCCAGGCCCCTTTTCCCCATATGTACCAGACCGCAGACAAAGGAGACACCCTGGGCCGCTATCGTAGCCCAGGCAGCTCCCGCCGCCCCCAGTCCGAAACACCCTACCAGCATCCGCTCCACGCAGGCTCTCAGCTCCTGCTTACCCAGCCTCCCATCTGCCAGTGCCGCCTTGATGTCCTCTATGTCCCCGATGTCTCCCGGCATGATCAGGTCGTTGCCCGCCGCTATGCAGCCCCAGGAGCTGCTGCCGCCTCTGGGCATCGTAGTCGTCCAGTCGGTCATGATAATCCCCTGAAAGTTCCACTCCTCCCTGGCCGCCACGGTGCACAGGTCATTGCTGTTGGCCGCGCGGATGCCGTTGATCAGGTTGTAGGACGTCATGATGGCCATGGGCTGGGCGGTCTTCACCGCTATCTCGAAGCCCCGCAGATAGATTTCACGCAGCGCCCTCTCGGGCACGATGCTGTCGCTGCCCATGCGGTTGTCCTCCTGGTTGTTGCAGGCGAAGTGCTTGATGGTGGTGCCCACGCCGTTCCTGCTCTGGCCCCCTCGGGTGATGGCTGCCGCCATATGTCCGGCCACCAACGGATCCTCGGAGAAGTACTCGAAGCGGCACATTCTGGTTCACCTCCTTGTTCCCGGATGATATAGTTCATGAACTGCATTGGATTTCACATAGGAGCCCGGGTTCAGGGGATAGCCGGTCTTTCGAAGCCGGGGCCTGTGGAAACGCACCGGCTCTTTGGCCGCTCTGATCTCTATCTGCAAAAAGCGCATGGTCCGATACCAGAACGGCTCATATAAAAGTTTCTCTCCATTTAAGGCAATGTCGTCTACCTATCCGTTCTTCCCGATCTCTCCATGGAGATAGTCGTCCCGCTTCACCTCGTAGATTCCTTTGGTGAATTTCTCGAAATAGGTGAAGGTAAGCTCCGCGTCCCTGCCGCCCTCCGTCTCATAGCGCATATAGGCATTGGTCACCGTCCCGGCGTCGAACAGCAGTCTGCAGCGCTGCCCCGGCTCCACCGTCACATAGTCGCTGTCCCCCATCACGGCCTCGCCCAGCTCCTTCTCCAGGGTATCCGGGCACTCGTATAGCAGCGGAGTCGGGCGCTCCTCCATCATGAATGTCTTCAGAATGCCGAACTGCATCTCGAACCCGTTCTTCACCCTGTCCACCTTCTCGCCCTCCCGCACATGCCTTGCTCCTCCTTCTGCTCGCAGCAACGGAATTCTTCTTTCCGCTGCAGGTTCCCGTCTGTCCAACGGACGCCGCACTGCTCCAGCCATGTCGAATCTGCATGGCCCAGTGTACAATTTCTTTCCTGTGGTTGCTTCCGCCTCACCGCCACTGCAATGCCTCCATATCTTCCGGCAGCTTGACAGGCGTTCTGTTCCAGCATAAAGCCAAGCCCCTGCGCCAGCAATATGACATTCTTGATTTCCTCGGCAAAAATTGACCGGTTTCCAAGTTTCTGATATCTTTATCATACCACAGCCATGTCCGAATTGCCATTCCCCATATGGCCTGCAGTCATATATCTCATTAACCGGAAAATAAAAAAGCCATAAGACAACAATGTCTTACAGCTCTTAAGAGCAGGATACGGGAATCGAACCCGCCTCCTCAGCTTGGGAAGCTGATATACTACCAATGTACTAATCCTGCTTATTAAATTACCATAAACGAATCTTTCGAACAAAGATATTATAACACATCCGATACCATTTTGCCAATAGTTTTTTTCAGAAATAGCAAAAAAATTTTATGTTCTTATTTGCCAAAATAAAATCCACCCCTCAATACAGATACTGTGGAAGTTACT
>CAJUFO010000093.1 GCA_910585615.1 uncultured Acetatifactor sp. | reverse complement strand
TGCAAATCCTGTCCGTTCCGCATTCCCTCAATGTCGCAGAGGGCGGCCCTCTGCGTCATCCGGAGGGGCTTTTTCCGGAAGAGGCCGGGGCCAGCCGCGGCCAGGGATTGAGGACAATGAAAAGAGGGGATGTTTTTGGGTGCGATTCAGATAGGGTGCAAAGTCGGCAGGCTGACCGTGGAAGCGCCCACGGGACAGCGCAGGGGCGGCTATATAGTCTGGAGGTGCCGTTGCAGCTGCGGAGGGGAAGTCCTCCTGGACACCCGCTGCCTGAAGCGGGGGGCGGTCCAAGACTGCGGCTGCGTCTCCGGAACCCGTCCGGGACAGCGGGACATATCGGGGGAGCGGTTCGGAAAGCTGACTGCGCTGGAGCCCTCCGGGGAGCGGAGCGCCAGAGGCGGCGTGCTCTGGCTGTGCCGCTGTGACTGCGGCAAGGAAGCCTTGGTGGAGCTTTCCCAGCTTATCTCGGGAAGCCGGAAGAGCTGCGGCTGCCTGGGCCGCCCGGCCCTGAAGGATTTCGTGGGCAGGCGCTTCGGGAAGCTGACTGTGGTGGAATATGCCGGCAAGAAAGCCGGGATGCACAGATGGAGGTGCCTCTGCGACTGCGGGAGGGAGACCGTGGTGGGACAGACCCTGCTCCAGACCGGTAAGACCAAAAGCTGCGGCTGCCTGCAGGCCGCCACCTACCGCGAGAACCTGCAGCTGACGGACGGGACCTCCGTCACCAGGCTGAAAGCATCGAAGCAGGGGCGCCTGATCAAGTCCAACACCAGCGGACACAATGGCGTGTACTACAACAAGAAGAAAGACCTGTGGGTGGCCCAGATCACGTTTCAGAACAAGACGAAATATCTGGGCTCCTTTTCGCGCCTGGAGGACGCCGTGGCAGCCAGGCGCCAGGGCGAGAGGATATATGACAGGTTCCTGGAGCAGCTGGAGATGAAAACGGATCTGGGCGATCGCCCCTCTGAGGAAAGAGGAGGACCGGAATGAGTGATGGAAAGAGCCTTTCGCCCGCGGAGACGGAAGACAGGAATGTGATACGGTTCGAGCTGCTGGGAACGTTTTCCTGCGGCAATACGGAGGAGGCACGGGTCAGGAACAGCGAGGTCATCGGCAGGGCCGGCAGAAAGGTGCTGTCCTTTCTGCAGTATCTCATCGTGAACCATGCCAGGCATATTTCCGCAGACGAGCTCATCCGGCAGTTCTGGGCGCGAAGCGGCAGCAGCAACCCGGCCAATTCCCTGAAGAACATGATATTCAAGGCCAGGAGCCTGCTTAAGGAGATATGCCCGGACCATGGGAACCTGTTCGAGACCAGACAGGGGGGCTATGCCTGGAACCCTAAGGCCGACCTGAGGCTGGACGCGGAGGAGTTCGCCGCGCTGTGCCAGGGGGCCAGGACGCGGCCGGGGGAGGGGCATATGGATACCCTCCTGGAGGCCATGGCTCTGTACAGGGGGGATTTCCTGTCCGGCAACGACGATGACTGGACAGTTCCCCTGCGGCGCTATTACCAGATACTGTATCTGGACGCCTGCAAGCTGGTACTGCCGTTCCTCCAGGAAAAGGGGCGCCTGCCGGAGCTGATTGGCATCTGCGAACAGGCCGCCGCAGTGGAGTCGGGAGAAGACATATTTGCAATCTATCAGATGCAGGCGCTGATTTCCATGGGACATCCGGAGAGGGCGCTGGAGCTTTATGAGGATTTCCGCAGGACCCTGTGGGAGGAGTTCGAGGTGGAGCCCTCAGGGGAGGTGGAAAAGGCCTATCTGCTGGCCAAGGGCATGTGCCAGGGCCGCATGCGCGACCGGGACGTCCTAAGGGTGCTCGCGGAGAGCGGGGAGGCCGACGGCTGCGCGTTCCTCTGCACATTCTCCGTGTTCCGCAGCATCGTGGCCCTGGAGAGGCGGCATCTGGCCAGATCCCGGCGCGCCTCGTCCATCGTGCTGGTCCGCCTGGACAGCGGCGCGGTGCCCACCACGGACGCCAGGCGCCTGGAGCGCATCCTCTTAGAGGGGCTGCGCACCGCGGATCCGGTGGCCAGGCTGGACGCGGCGTCCTACATCCTCCTGCTGACCGGGGCCAGCGTGGAGAACGCCCAGGCCGCCGTGGGCCGGGTGGACCGGATGTTCCACAAGACCTACACCCATTCCAAGGCCAGCATCACCTACAGGATATTCGCCCTCCGGCCGCAGGACGTGTCTGCGGAATGGGAGGGCATGGAGGAGGGCCTGGAAAAGGAAAGCCCTGCGCAAATCGCTGTCGGGGATCCGGAAGAAATAACCGGCAGATAACCTACGGCTTTTATAGTGGCAGTAGTAAAAGAGGGAGAGGTGGCTGCGATATGAGGCTTTGCAGGAAAATGCTTCCCTGTCAGAGCCGGGAAGCGGTGGTGACAGTCCTGTCCTACCACAACGGCATCATAGAGGGTTATCTGCAGCATCCGAGACTGGAAAAGAGAGAAAAGGTATACAGCCTGTCCCAGATCGTGCTGCTCCTGAACAGCCTCCTTGACCTGGAGGACAGCATGGGCAGCCCATTGCCCTTGGTGCATCAGGACTGCAATGGCTTGGAGAGCATCGCAGTCTTCCGGATACAGATCCTCTTCAGGGAGCATTACACCTGGCAGGGGAGGCTGGTCTGGCAGGATGAGGAGAAAGAGACCGTATTCCACAGCTGCATCGAGCTGCTGCAGCTGATTGATGAGATTCTGGGAGAATGAAAAGGAGGATGAAGCATATGAAACTCCATGTAGACAGGAAGAAAAGAGGGGCCATCCGGAAGCATCTGAGCATCCTGCTGGTGGCATGCATGGTGCTCTCCAACGGGTCTACGTATGTGGCGGCCAGCGCAGGCGGAACGGACGGACATCAGCATGACGATGGGTGCTATGGGAAGTCGGCCGCCTGCGGGCTGGAGGAGCATGGGGACGACTGCTATCAGGAGAGGCTGGTCTGCGGTGATGATGGAGTCGAGGGACATATACATGACGGAAATTGTTATGAAGAGGTCTCCATGGCTGGCTGCAGGCTGGAGGAGCATAATGAGGGCTGCTACAAAAAGGTGCTGGCCTGCGGATATGAGGATGGGGCATATGGCATAGCTGCGTTCACCGAGGCGGGGGATGCACAGGAGGAGAACGGTCCGGACAGCATGGCCATAGAGGGCACATCCCAGGGTACAGAGGGGCAGGAGCCTGCCCAGGCAGGGGATGAGGCTGTGTCCGGAGACAGCGCCGGGCCGGAAGAGGGCATGCCGTCCGAGGATGCCGGCGCCGGGGAGCCCGGGGGATCGGAAGAGGACATAGCGTCTGACGATGATGATACGGCGGAGGGCGTGGAGAGCGGCGGGCCGAAGACTACGGAGGAACCGGAAGAGACTGAGGAGCCTGGACAGGGCGGGGAACCGGAGACCACACAGGAGCCGGAAAAGACTGAGGAGCCTGGACAGGGCGGCGAACCGGAGACCACGCAGGAGCCTGGGCAGGGCGAGGAACCGGAGACCACACAGAAACCGGAAGATACCGGGACTGCCGGGCCGGAAGAGACCATGCCGCCTGAGCATACAGAAGCGCCGGAGGCCACGGAGGAGCCCTCCGCTTCCCCGGAGCCTGGAACACCGGATGGAAGCGGGGAAGCTTCGGAGCCCTCTACAGAGGATCCGGAAGAACAGCCCGGCGCGTTCGACGAGGATGAATGGGAGCTGGTCTGCGGCGAGGACCATGAGCATGTTGAGGATTGCTATCAGCGCCTGCTATGCGGACTGAAAGGGCATGAACATACTGAGGAATGCTACGATGAAGAGCAGAACCTGGTCTGCGGGCTGGAGGAACATGAACATAGTGCTGTATGCCTGTTGGCTTTAGAGAATCAGCAGAAGATAAGGGAGCTGAATGAGCTGATTGCGGCGCTGCCGAGCCAGGAGGAAATCGCGGAGAAACTGGGGGCTCTGGAAGAGGCAGGAGATGAGGATGGATATCATGCATATTTTCTGGAAATCTATCTCCAGGCCAGGGATGCCTACACGCTCTACGAATCCCTGACCGATGCCCAGAGACAATTGGTAGTGGATGCGGAGAAACTGCTGCAGCTGGAGTGGCTGTGGGGCGTAGAAGACCTGGATATGATTGACGATAACACGCCGAAAGGCCAGCTGGACAAGGATGCAGCTTATATTGCGGAACTTAGGATGGGAACGGATGCCAATGACGCAACAAATGGGATTACGGACGGCACGATTCCATTTGATGAGGGCAATGATAACAATGGATATGACAGCAGCCCGAACAATAAGAGAGTCCGTACCTTTGATTCCGTCAAATATGATTTTTATTACAGGACTGCCCAACAGAATATGCAGAACATCGACCACTATAATTCGGCCAGGGTATACTTTGAATTTCTGCTGCCAGTGTCCAGGGAGGAAGCCTATTTCAGCGAGGGGGAGATGCCCTGGCTGAAGAATGATGAGTTGGAGGTTTCCTATGTGTACGAAGAGGAACTGGTAGAGGTAGATCACGAAAAGTATCAGGTGCTCCATGGAAGCTTTTTGGATGACCGTGGAGCCAGCAGCATCAGCTCGGCAGCCAAGAGCCTTGATGTGACTATCCGTGTGCTGAGCATGGATAACGGCTCCAAAATCCGGCCTATTTTCAGCGCATGGCTTGAGCCTAACGAGGTGGGGGTCGAATATGCAGATAACGTACCACTGTCACTTGTATATGGACATAATTATATATGTAAGGAACATGAGAAGCAGGAATATCAGACCGTGGTTCCAGAGGAAGTGACGGTCACCTGTGAGCCGCGCTATATGGTCAGCCTGGAGCGCGGTGAGATAGCGACGACCAGCTATATAGGAGATTTTGATTTTTCCATTGGAAATGAATTGGCTCTGGATAAAACCTCATCAGGGTCGGCTCCCTGGAATGGCCGTATGAGCTCTTATGGCATACGGGTCATGGTTCAGGGAATCGATAAGGATCATGGCTTGAAAGGCTGCGCGTTCCCGAAAGAAGGCGACACCTTTGAATTCGACCTCCATTTGAAGACCGCTTTCCATAATGATACTTCGGGTCAATGGCAAGATGTGACGCGGGAGTTCAAACCCATGATTTGGAGCGCGGACGAATTTATGGGAGATATGGGGACTCCTGATTATCAGCAGGATGGAAGGAATCTGACGGGCACTACAAAGCCGTCTTATGCGGCACCATACAATTATCTCATATCGTCGAATCCAGACCTGAAAAGGATGAGCTGTAGAGATGGAGGAAAGTGGAGCTTTAAGGTGGCCGATGAAGAATTCCAGTGGAGCTGGCTCGGCGGCGATAAACCATATCAGGAAGAACACCGCATAATCCATGTGACGCTGACAGACTATACATTTGATCCTACCCAGTTGCCGTATACACATGAGAGAGGATACGCGGACTCTACGAATTACTACAATCCGGCAGAGGTAGGGGATGAGTATTGGCGGATTCAGAATGCCATATTCTCTACCGGTGAGATATGGATCGTCACGCCTTTTTACAAAACGCAAGGCAAAACAGAGGCCGATTATATCACAAGGGTGATGGAGGCGGACAGCCTTACTTTGTACAATGACATCCATACATATGACATCAAGGTGAAAAATGAGACTGGCGGTATCGTATATGAGAGAAACGGATGGCTTGAAAAGAATCTTTCCACCATAACCCTTCAGAATCCGGGTGAATATGATACGTTCTGCTCTATCCTGAAGCCCCTGAGGAATTATGACACTCCGCTGACGGATGGATGCTTTAAGGATGCCGATTCATTGAAAGATTATGCCACTCCGGGAACCTATGTGGACTTAGAGACATGGGTGTGCAATGACAATGCGGAGGGAGATAATGCAGGCATTGCCTATAATATTATGACGAAGTTCGACAATGCCTGTTTCGAACCGGTCACTTGGCGGGAGATAGCTCCACAGGGGGCGGAAGGTGTGGCATCCTATAACTGGCGGGAGTTCGAGTATGTCGGCCATGCCCAGACTACCTGGCCTATGTATGACATTGTGGATGGATATGATGTCAATAATAGCGAGCACAGGCCACAGGGGCCCAAAATGCTTTATGGCACCACCAAAGACAAAAAAGGCTGGAATCATACAAAGGACGGCAAAGCACTGAAACCCAATGAAGACGGCTATGATGAGGAGATGATGCGGGCGGACGCGGACGACTTAATCTGGTATGACAGCATGGAGGAGTTGAAGGAAGACGGAGCGCAATGCGTGGCAGTCATGATGGAAGTGAGGAATGTATCCAACGACGGTACCCTGGGCAGCGACCGCTCCCAGATGAACCATCTGCATATGTTCGTCCACGGAAAGATTAAGGATGATGTAGAACCAGGCTATGTATATGCTATCAGCAGCTACAGCAAGGGATGGACGAGAGGGGATGTACAGAAGCTGGCAGCTGAGAAGTATACAGATGGCGATGTAAGCAAATTGACAGTTTGGGACTATCTGCGTTACACCCACTATGATTTCCCGTCCTGGTCGCCCAACGCTACCAACAAGATGAGTGAACAGTGGCAGACTTTCCCGCAACCGAAATGTGAGAACAACTGGAGACGCAGCACAGGCGGCTATAGCCAGGGGCTGAATGGCGCAAACGGATATGGTACCTCCAGGAAGTCACAAATTAATGAAGATGGTACTTTCCAGGAAGGCAATGGAGGATTTTACTTCATCGACTGTGTATATGTAGTCAGCTATCAGACCCAGGTAGGAATCAAGGTGGCGCAGACGCTGGAGAACGGAAACACGCGGAACCAGTATTCCATGGATGCAGGACAGCGGGCGGCAGATTTTGTAATTACGCCCAGCGCGGTGCGTTCCGCCACCGATACCGGAGGAAGCGGCGAGACCGAGGCGGTAAAGACGGATATAACCGTGAAAGCGACATTGCCGAAAGGCCTGACATATAAAGAGGGTTCCGCGTATTGGAAAGTCAGCGAGTATATCCCGGACAAGAGCGCCCAGACATCCGGTACCATAAAGGGAACACAGATAGAACCGGTAGCAGAGGTAAATCCGGAAACTGGGGTTACCACACTGACATGGACATTAAAGGACTATGAACTGAATGGTTCCAAAGTAGATATCCCGCCCATTTATTTTTCCTGTACAGTGGGAGATTTGGATGATCCGGAAAATGATGTGAAGAATAATGAGATTCTCAAAATTTCCGCGGACATTTACAGCAAGCTCGAAGGTGAGACAATACATGGCACGAAATATGGGAACGAGGCGAACACAAGCATCACCATCTCCAAACAGAAAGCCCTGACTATCATCAAGACGGCTGACCAGACGGTTATGGACTTGGGGGATTCGCTGGGATTTACAATGAAAGTGCACAATGCCACTGAGAACGCAGCCCCCAGCGTTATTGCGGATATTATGCCGGCGAATGGAATCGGCCAGAGCAGTTACCATGGGATAGCGCAGATTGAGGAGTTCCGTATGACGGACTGGGGCGGGGTGAAGCCAGAGGATGTGACGTTCTACTATACGACAGATGAGAGATATAGGGATGCCACAGATGTCACAGGGACGGACTTTGGAGATAGCTCTGTATGGACAGCATTTTCATTAACGGATAATGCGTGGAAACCTGATGAGCAGACAAAACAGATTACGGCGATTGCCTATAAATGTACGATTCCCGGCAAAAGCACGATACAGATGCACATCACGTTAAGGCTGCCGGATGGTGAGCCGGGAGATGTGGTTCATGGACGTCTGATGCTCGACAGCCTGTCTTCCGGAGACCGCAGCCAGATTGTCACCCGCAACCTGGAGGGCCTTGTCTGGATGGACTACAACGCAGACGGCATCCGGAATGATGGCGCGATTGATTATGTGTTCGGCGTGAAAGTGGAACTGCTGAAGCTGAGGGACGGCTGCGAGGGCCTAAAAGACAAGGTAGAGTCATATGAGTCTGTCTGTTATCCGGGTACAAAGATTCCAGTCTCCATATCCACAGGACAGCAGGTCAGCTATCGGAAAGGAAATCCGGAAAACGGACAGAGTGCCGTCAGCGGTTATGAGCCTGGGAAATATAAATTTTTGGATTTACCGGCGGGAACCTATGCAGTCCGCTTCAGCAGTGGTGATACTAATATAAAGAAATGGTACGCGCCGATTCCGAATCAGGGTGCGGACGATGGGGTGGATTCCGATGGTTTGGCAGTACCGGAATCCATAGACCAGAGAGTAGAGTATACCTACATCCCAGGCATTGTACTGCCGACGATAGACGAGATGAAGCAGTCCAGGCAATTGGTCTATGATTCCAGGAACAATGACAGCGGCTTCTACGCAAAATACGGGATTCTTCTCCGGAAAACGGATGCAGAAGGAGACAGGGACCTGTCAGGAGCGGAATTCAGGATGGAGAGCTCCGGGGAGACGCTTTCCTTTACCGGAAATGCAGAAAGCGGATATTCCG
Organism: uncultured Acetatifactor sp.; assembly: GCA_910585615.1. Taxonomy (GTDB): domain Bacteria; phylum Bacillota; class Clostridia; order Lachnospirales; family Lachnospiraceae; genus Acetatifactor. The sequence continues at coordinate 5,946 of CAJUFO010000093.1, read as the reverse complement.
TCTGGATTAAAGCATTGGTTCCGAACAAACCGGCTGAAGCTGTGGATATCTTATCGGTGGAGAGCGGGGGGCTGCATATCGGGAATCTGTTGGTAGGAGATTATACGCTTACGGAAGAGAAGGCCCCTGAGGGATATGCCCTGCTTGGAGAACCGGTAGGAATCAGCATAGCTAAAGATGGCACATTGACTATATCCGGAGGGGATGGCAAAGCAACAATAGCAAAAGACAATGGCGATTTACCCGTACTGACAGTCCGCAACAGCGAGATTTATACGTTGCCCTCCACAGGGGGCTCCGGCACCGGGACTTATGCGGCTGCAGGTACGCTGCTGATGCTGTGCTCTCTGCCGTATGCCTTTTGCGGCAGGAAGAAGAAAGTCGTATAAATCTAATATGATCGGCTTCTTCCGCCCCTGGGGCGGGAGAGCTGGTCTATATAAAAACATGAGGGAGGTGCGAAGAAGGATAGGAGAAAAGTTTACGCACAAATGTAACTGTAAATCATGGGCAGTGCCCATAAAAAGAAAGGAAGAAGAGTATGAAGAAGATGAGGAAGATTTTAGCCATGCTTTTGGCAGTGGTGATGGCCATGGGGATGAGCGTGACCGTGTTGGCAACTGAGGGGAATGGCGAAGCCTCCACAGCTATTAAGCCGACAGCAGAGGACAAAGCCACAGCAACTGTGGAGAACGTAGAGGCAGGGGCTACTGTTACAGCTTACAGGATTGTAGAGCCTACCTACAATGACAAGGGATTCACAGGCTATAAGGTAGCTGAGGGTGTTACCCTGGCAAATATGTTGGAGCCGACTTCCAATGAAGTGACAGGGATTGCTGCGAATAAAACCTTGTTGGCTGATTTGACAAAGGAGACGCTTAAGGCATCGGAGGGAGCTACAGGTCTGACGACATTTTCAGAATCGCTTGGCGCAGGCTATTGGGTAGTGATTGTAGAGGGTTCCGCAATTCAGGAAGTCTATAACCCTATGTTGGTTGGTATCTACTATAGTGTAGAGGGCAGCGGTGATGACAATACGCTGGTAAATGGCACCGTAGACGCAAACAGTAACTGGAGCCTTAACTCCACCCCTGCCTACGCAAAATCCGAGCAGCCCACCATCGACAAGAAGATTACCGGAAGCACCGGTAAAGACACAAGCGATGGCAATGAGAGCGGAAACGATGTCGCAGTCGGCGATACCGTAAATTTTGAGATTGGTACGAAGATTCCGTCTTACAGCAAAAGCTATACTGAGGTAAGTGTAAAGATTACAGATACAATGGGAAAAGGACTGACACTGGCAGATCCGACTAACCTTGTAGTAAAGGTTGACAATCAGGAAGTTGCAGCGGCCAAGGATACGTATACCTATACTCCGGCTGAAGATAAGAAGAGCTTTGAAATCTCTTTCGCATCCGCTTACGCACTGGCGCACAGCGGCGAAGCAGTTGTCGTAACCTATGATGCAGTATTAGGAACTGACGCAGGAGTCAACTTTGATCCCAACACCAATACGGCGAAATTAATCTACACCAATGACCCCAGCGGTGCGACGAATGAGATTGAAGACAAGACCTATACCTATACCTTTGGCATTGATGCAAATCTGTTTGGAAGCGATGGCAGCGCGTGGAACAAGTTCACGGAAGAACTGCTTAAGACCGGTGAAGTGAGAAAGATTATTCTGGATAGCGGTGAGGAAATAGAGACAACGACTCTTCCCGGAGCAGAGTTCACTTTGACAAGAACAGACGGAAAAACTTATGCTGCTGTTTCTGACGAAAATGGTTATCTGTCCTTTACCGGCCTGGATGCAGGAACTTACACTTTGCAGGAGACCAAGGCTCCGGAAGGTTATTCCCTGAATGACGCGAAGATTCCGGTAGAGATTACAGCAGTGTATAATGGAGACGGGACATTAAAGAGCTATGCGATTAAGGTGAACAATGAGAATACATCCACTTACACAGCGACTTATGACGCTAATGAAAAAGGAAAAGTAACCAATATCAACTGCACACCTGAACATGAGAACGACTGGTCCAACGTCTCCGACACTCATGAAATCAAGAACACCAAGCTCGCATCTCTTCCTTCCACCGGCGGCGTCGGCACCACCATCTTCACAATCGGCGGCTGTGCCATCATGATTGTCGCGGCAGGCCTGTTCTTCGCCACCCGCAGAAAGGCCGAGAAGTAAGCCGCGCCCCATTGCGTACATAAGATAAGCAACAAACCGGGAAGCGCCGCCAAGGCACGACCCGCAGAAGCACCAAAGAACAAATCAGGATTCGTCCAGACAGCAAAGCCTGTCTGGGCGGCCCCTGAAAAAGACAGAACCATAATACAACAACAAGGAGAGCCCGGAATGAAGAACAAACTGACGAAACTCATATTTGCCCTGCTGTTCCTGGCCGGTCTGTCCCTGCTGCTGTATCCCCTCATCTCCAACGAATGGAACGATTATCGTCAGAGCAAGCTGATTTCTACCTACGATGAGGCGGTGGCGGTGCGGTCCTCTGAGGGGAAAATCGATTACGCAGGGGAGAAGGCGGCTGCGCTGGCCTACAATGAAAACTTACTGCCCTATGTGCTCCCGGATTCCTTTGCCGAGGCGGCCAGCCGGGAGGAGCCCAGTGAAGAATACATGTCCAGCCTGAACCTCACCGGGGACGGCATGATGGGCTATGTGGAGATCCCGAAGATAGGCGTGAAGATTCCCGTCTACCACACCACGGACGAAGACGTGCTGGAGAGGGCGGCGGGGCATCTGGAGGGGAGCTCCCTGCCGGTAGGCGGCGAGGGCACCCATGCGGTGATATCGGCCCACAGAGGCCTGCCCAGCGCGGCTCTGTTCACGGATTTGGACCAATTGGCAGAGGGAGACTATTTCTTCCTCTCCGTGTTGGACGACAGCCTCTGCTACATGGTTGACCACATATCCATAGTAGAACCCTCGGATACCAGCAGCCTGGCCGCGGAGGAGGGCAAGGACCTGGTGACCTTGATGACCTGTACGCCCTATGGCGTGAACAGCCACCGCCTGCTGGTACGGGGGAGCCGGGTGGACTTCGAGGACATAGAGGACATGGAGGTGGCCATGGCGGCATACTCCGGCCCCAGCATCCACACCAACTATCTGCTGTGGGTCATGGTGGGGCTGTCGGTTACCGGAGCGTTCATCCTTTTCCTCTATCTCTATGACAGGAGGCGGAGGAACCTGGCAGCAGGAGCCGGGAGGAAATCCGGGACGGATGACTGCGGGGAGGCCGGGAGCCGCCCGGAGGCTCCCGCGGCGGCGGAGAGCCATGCAGGCTGGCGGGACGACTGGCCGGAGGGCTGGAAGAACGACTGGCCGGAGGAGCAAGATGAAAAGAAAACTGATTAATCTGCTGTTCGCCCTGATATTCCTCATAGGGCTGGGCATCTTCGCCTACCCCGCCGTGTCCGACCAGTGGAATGCCTACCGCCAGAGCAAGCTGATTTCCACCTACGAGGAGGTGGTGGCGGAGCTGGAGCCGGAGGATTACAGCAGGGAATGGGGAGCGGCCCATGCCTTCAATGACACTTTTGCCCAGAACGACTTCACCGGCGATGCCTTTGGCGGCGGGGGGAGCGGCGACGCGAGCCTGGAGGACACGGAGTACTGGAAAGTCCTGAATGCCGCAGGGAACGGGGTTATGGGGTATCTCACCATCCCGAAGATAGATGTCCGGCTGTCCATCTACCACGGCACGGCGGACGACATCCTCCAGACGGGAATCGGGCATGTGAGCGGCACCAAGCTCCCCATAGGGGGCGATGGCACCCACTGCGTGCTGGCGGCCCACAGAGGGCTTCCCAGCGCAAAGCTGTTCACGGACCTGGACCAGATGGAGCCGGGGGACCGTTTCTATATCCATATCTTAGATGAAGTGTTTGCCTATGAGGTGGACAGCATCCTGCCCATGATAGACAAGGACGACTTAGAAGCCCTCACCGGCGCCATGCAGGTGGTGCCGGGGGAGGATTATGTGACCTTGCTGACCTGCACGCCCTATGGCGTGAACTCCCACCGCCTGCTGGTCCGGGGGAGCCGGACGGCCTACAGCGGCGAGGAGGAACCGGAGGAGAAGACCCCGGTGGGGAATATGGTGGAATCCATCCAGAGCTACTATATGCTCTACCTGGTACTGATACTGGCCATGATCATACTGATGGGCATCTTCATTATGACGGGCAAAGGCGTTAGAAGAAAAAAAGACTCGAAACGAGGGAGGGATGAACATGCGCAAGAAAAGCATTCTGATGAGTAAGATTCCGGCGGCCCTGGGCCTGGTGGCCCTGGTGCTGACAGTTGTCCTGTGCAATGTGCCCCGGGTCCAGGCTGCCCTGAAAGTGGATATGCAGGAAAAGGGCACATTGGCTCTGCGGCTGCCAGAGGACGAAAGCTCCATGGCCACGGACATGGCCCGGATTACGGGGGCGGACGGCACCGCGAACGGGGAGCTGAACGTCCATGCATGGAAAGTGGCGGATATGCAGGATACAGGAAAGTATGAGCTCTCCGAAGCGTTTGGCGGCTTAGGCGCGGAAAGCGGCGCATGGCGGGAGATGGGCCTATCGGAGGATGGCTGGAAGAACCTGTCCGAGGCGGCCGTGGCGCTGGTCTACGAGCTGGACCAGGAGGGCAATCCCGTGGGAGAGCCCAGGATACCGGCCACATATGAGAGGGCCATCCATGTAGGGGAGGACGGAAAGCTGGCGGAGCCGGAGACCTTTACCGGTATGGATCTGGGGCTGTACCTGATCATGGTGGATAGGGCAGACAGCCCTAAGTATACCTATACGTTCTCGCCTGTGATCGTGTCCCTGCCCTGGTCTGTACACCAGTACGATGAGACCTCGCAGGATGACGCCTGGCAGTACCGCAGGGAGGCATTCCTGAAGCCTGCCCAGGCGCCTCGCTATGGCAGCATCCGGATCGTGAAGACGTTGACGGAGCACAATGTCTCCCAGGGGGACGTGACATTCGTCTTTGACGTGGTGGCCAGGGAGAGCGCGGAGCCGGATGCCAAAATCGTCTACAGCAATGTGGTATCCCTTACCTTTTCAGGAACGGGCACAAAGGAAGCCGTCTTAGAGCACATCCCGGCGGGTGCGGTGGTGACCGTCACGGAAGTGTACAGCGGCGCCAACTGCGAGGTGACCCTTTCCGATGACGGGAGCAAGACTGTGACGGCGGAGGGGGATCCCATCGCTTTCGCCTTTGAGAATGCCTACGATGAGGAAGCAAAGAACGGCTACGGCGTAGAGAACCGGTTCCGCTACGACACGGAGCGGAACACTTACCAGTGGACCACGGACCGCCAGGACATGGCAGGCGCGGGCGCGGACGAAGCCCAGGCCGGAGAGTAGGAGGTGGCAGGAATGAAGCGGACGAAGAAGACAGTGTGTGCGGCTGCCATTGCGCTGGCCCTTGTGGCGGGAGCCTCCGTGGGCAGCGCCAGGGCCTATTTCACCACATTCGCCACGGCGAAGGGAGGCCATCGGATTGCGGTGGGGACCAGGTCCCAGATTACGGAGCAGTTCTCCGACTGGACCAAGCATGTCCAGCTGGGCAATACGGGGACGGCGGAGTGCTATGTCCGGGCAAAGGCTTTCGCGGGCAGTATCTATGGGCTGGAGTACAGCGGCAGCCCTGGATGGCGGGACGGCGGCGACGGGTACTGGTACTATGACGAGATTCTCCCGGTGGGCGGGACCACGGGAGTGCTGGACATAAAGATCACGCTGCCTGCGGCCACGGTGGAGGACCCGGCGCTGGAGACCCCGCCGCCATACACGGAGGACTTCAATGTTGTAGTCATACAGGAATGTACTGCTGTACTGTATACGGAGGACGGCACCCCTTACGCGGACTGGGATGCGGTGCTGGACAGCGGCAGGGACAGCTATGGATGG
>CAJUFO010000092.1 GCA_910585615.1 uncultured Acetatifactor sp. | reverse complement strand
GCGCTCTTGATGGCGCTCTGGGCGTTGTGGGTCTGCACCGCGTCCACCTCGGCCTCCACCACGAAAGTGGCCCCGTCATAGTCGTAGGCCGTCCGCACCGTGGTCCAGCCGTTGGCATCCGTAATCCGCTCCTCCGTCACTTTCGTGGCCACGTCGCTCTTTATGGCCACCGAATCCGCGAAAGGCTCCGTCTCATAGTACATGCCCTCCCCTGCCGCGGGCAGCGGGCTGTCATAGTACAGCACTATCATCTCACCGTCCCTGGGGTCGCCCTGGCCCATGTTCGCCGTGGTCGCCCTGTCGTCCACAAGCCAACGGCCTCCCGTCAGGTGCAGGTCTATCATAGACGGGGACAGATGGGGGAGCTTGTTCCCCGCCTCGTCCACCCAGTACTTGTATATCTTCACCCGGACATACTCGTCGATGGAGCCGCTGTTGCGCACGCTCAAAGCTTCCGGGTAGGTCCTCCCTATCTGCCACTCCTCCCCCTCGGGCAGGGCCAGCAGCTCCCCGGAGGCCTCGTTCCATTCATTGTCCGCATGGGTGTAGTCGCGATACCCTGCCACCTCGCCGTTCTCCAGCAGGGTCACGCCGATGCTCTGGACGTCGATCTGGGCCGTGTAGGTCTCCGAATAATAGGTCAGCGCCGCCCGGGTGCTGCCTATGGCGCTGAAGGACAGCAGCGCTATGGCCAGCGCGAACAGGACCACCGTCCCGGGGAGGATGCCGTTTTTCCCCCGAATGCCCTTCTTCCGTTTCCCGTCACTCATCCGCCTCGCCTCCTTCCCATCCATAGCTGTCCCTGCCGCTGTCCAGCACCGCATCCCAGTCCGCGTAAGGGATGCCGTCCTCCTCATACAGTACTGCCGTGCACTCCTGAATCACCACCACATTGAAGTCCTCCGTATAAGGGGGCGGTGTCTCCAACGCCGGATCCTCCACCGTGACCGCAGGCAGCGTAATCTTTACCTGCAGCTCCCCCGTGGTCCCTCCCGCCGGAAGAATCTCATCATAATACCAATACCCGTCGCCGCCGTCACGCCACCCTGTGCTGCCGCTGTACTCCAGCCCATAGGTGCTTCCCGCGAAGACCCTGGCCCGGACATAGCACTCCGCTGTCCCCGTGTTGCTCAGCTGAATCCGCTTGGTCCAGTCGGAGAACTGCTCCGTGATCTGGGATTTCGTGCCTACCGTAATCTGATGGCCGCCGCGGGCCGTTGCGAATGTGGTGAAATAGGCCCTGGCGCTGCCCGCGGAAGCCCCCGCCACAAGGGCCAGCGCAATGGCAGCCGCACATACTGTCTTCTTCGTCCCTTTCATTCCAGCCACCTCCTACTCACCAGCCTCTGTCTCATTTCCGCCCACTGCCCCGTCTCCGATGTCCGGGCGGTCCGTGGTCCATTGATACGTGTTCCGCTCCGTGTCATAGCGAAACCGGTTCTCCACGCCGTAGCCGCTCTTTGCTTCCTCATCGTATCTGTTCTCAAAGGAAAATGTGATGGGGCTGCCCTCCTCCCCGTCCGCGGTCACGACCCTGCTCCCTGTCGGGGAGTCCGTCAGCTCGCAGTTGGCGCCGCTGTACACTTCCGTGACGGTCACCACTGCCCCTGCCGGGATGTGCTCCAGGACAGCCTCCTGGATACCAGCCGCCGAGAACGTCAGGGAGACTACATTGCTGTAGACGATTTTGGAATCCGGATCCTCGCTCTCTCTGGCCACCACATCGAAGACGAATGTCACGTCTCCCTGGGAGACATTGTAATCCGTCAGCTCCTTGGTAATCCTTATGCTGCCGTACCGAAGCTGCTGCGCCGGCTTCAAGAATGCCTCCCGCGCATACTGCCATGTGTCATCAGCTGTGCCCTCATACTGGTATTCCGACCAGGGCAGGGACACTATCATGGGCGTAAAGGAATAGGCATAGCCAGGGCTTTGCGCCTCGTCCACCACCACCAGGTACAGCCCCAAATCCATCCCGGAAAACGTCTCTGCCTCCGCGATGGTCCCATCCGCCGCCACATGAATCGTATTGTCATATGTGGCCGGCATCATGGGCCCGTCTACAGGGTTTCCGTCCTCGTCCAGCTCGTAGATCATATCCATGGCTGCCCGGGACAGCTCTCTCCAGCCATCCTCGGACGCGGACACCTCTCCCCACGCATCCTCCCCAAGGCCCAGTCCCCGAAACTCCTCTGAGAGCTCATACTTTCCTGTCTCCAGCATATCCGCCAGTTTCCATGCATGTACCTTCAGTTCTCCGGCAGCATCTGCTCCCTTAATCAGAGCCATGTCCATGACCATGTCATCCTCCGGCAGATACAGGGCCAAGGTCCCCTTTTGTTCCATATCCACTTTCTCGGCAGCTTGGGCCCGGGATACATTGCATAGGACGGCTGCCAGGAGCAGCAGGCTCATGGCTGCCAGAATCCTATTCTTCCATGGAATGCTCTTCTTTATTGTGCGCATGTTCATCCCTCCCTCGTTTCGAGTCTTTTTTACGCCTTGTGCCTTTTCCCGCCATGATTATCATGCCCATCAGCACAATCATGGCCAATATCAATACCAGATAGAGCATATAGTAGCTCTGGATGGACTCCACCATATTCCCTACCGGGGTCTTCTCTTCCGCTTCATCCTCGCCGTTGTATGCCGTGCGGCTCCCCCGAACCAGCAGCCTGTGGGAGTTCACGCCATAGGGCGTACAGGTCAGCAATGTCACATAGTCCTCACCCGGGACAATCTGCATGGCGCCGGTGAGGGCATCCAAATCGTCCTTATCTATCATGGGCAGGATATCGTCCACCTGATAGGCCAGCACTTCATCCAGGATATGGATATAAAACTGGTCTCCTGGCTCCATCTGATCCAAGTCCGTGAACAGCCTGGCACTGGGCAGTCCCCTGTGGGCCGCCAGCACGCAGTGGGTCCCCCCGCCTCCTATGGGAAGCTTGGTACCGCTCACATGCCCGATGCCTGTCTGAAGGATGTCGTCCGCCGTGCCGTGGTAGATGGACAGCCTGACATCAATCTTCGGGATGGTGAGATACCCCATGACCCCGTTTCCCGCAGCGTTGAGGACTTTCCAATATTCCGTCTCCTTCATATCTTCTTCCCTGCCGTCAAAGGCATCGACGATGAAGTCGTTCTGGAGCCTGGCATCGTTGAAGGCATGGGCTGCGTCCCACTCCCTGCTGTAGTCCTCAGGCTCCAGCTTCGACACCACCTCTTCATAGGTGGATATGAGCCTGTTCTGTCTGTAGGCATTCCACTGGTCGGATACAGCCGGATAGGCGAATATCCCCAGCCCAATCAGGAACAGCAACGCGAACAGCAGGTTAATCAGTTTCCTTTTCATTCTCTCCCTCCGACCAGTCGTCCTGCCATTCCCTGGAGTCCGATTCCTTTGCAGGCGCCTGGGATTCGGCAGGCTTCTCAGGTACCCCGACGTCCATTGGCGGTGCGGCCACCCGAATCGCAGCCGCTGCGCTCAGGCTTTTCTGCCTCCGGTCATAGAGATAGAGCGCAAGGATGAAAGCGCCTGTCACCGCCAGCCCTACCGTCGCCCACAGCAGGTAATTAGTATGGATGCTGGGGCCAGAATAGCCGGAAGTGGCTACCTCCATGTCCTCTATGTCTTCCATGGCCACGCGGCTCCCCCGAACCAGGAGCCTGTGGCTGTTCACGCCGTAAGGCGTGCAGGTCATCAATGTCACCAGGTCCATGCCGTCCTGAGCTTCCAGGTCGCTGGTGTCCGACGGCTCTACCACGTTTATCTGATCCACCTGGTAGCAAAGCCTGTCGTCCAGAATGGAGAGGAAGAAGTAATCCCCCTCCTCCAGTTGATCCAAATCTGTGAACAGTGCCGCGCTGGGCAGGCCCCTGTGGGCGGATATGACCGCATGGGTTCCCTCTCCGCCTACCGGAAGGGAGCTCCCCTCCAAGTGCCCGGCCGCTTTTTGCAGCACGTCCTCGCTGGTGGTATGGAAAACTGGAATCTTCACATTAATCTTCGGAATCTCCACATAGCCCATCATGCCGTCCCCTGTCAGGTTCAGGCAGGCCATGTACTCCTCGTCCGGCGCCTCCAGGCTTGCGGCCATGGCGAAGGAATCCGGCAGGATGTAAGGCTTCATGGCCTCATTGTACTCCACTGCTTCCGTCCGCTCCTCACCATAGTCAATCAGGCCAGCGGTGGTCTACTGGGTGACCACATCCTCGTAGGAAGATATGAGCTTGGTCTGGCGGTAGGAGTTCCACTCGTTGGAGACAAGGGGATACAGCAGCAGGGACAGACCAGCCAGAAAGAGCAGAGGAAATATGAATTTTGTGAGCTTGTTTTTCATCTGGGCTCTCCTTGTTGTTGTATGAATTGCATATCTCACTTTCAAGAACCGTCCAGGCAGCCGGGGCTGCCTGGACAGAACCTGATTTCATCTTTGGTACTTTGGTCAAGCGCGGCTTACAGACGCTTCCCCGAGCCGGTGTTTATCTTTCGTATATAGCAGTTTGCCTATTATTTCTCAGCCTTTCTGCGTGTAGCGAAGAAGAGACCTGCTGCAATAATCATAATGGCACATCCGCCGATGGTGAAGATTGTGGTGCCAATGCCGCCGGTGGAGGGAAGTTCTGCCATTTTGGTGTCCAACATATACTTATCATCTGAGATGAAAATCTTTATAGCATTGCCTTCTGCATCCACATCTGTACCTTCCACCTCTCCAACAGCAAGTTCCACTGTAATCGGAGTCGTATTCACACTGTATCCTTCCGGCGCCTCTATCTCTTCGAAGTAATAAATTCCGGCATCAAGGCCATGTACTGTCACTTTTCCTAATGTATCATCTTCGCTGCTAGTCTCGATTTTCGTAGCCTCCTCTTTCATATCGACCCAGCCTGTCAAGTAATTTTGGGAATCAAACGTTGCATACTGCTTTGCGTCGGTTACCTGAACCTTGTTGCCATTTCCATCGTAAGTATACTTATCTCTGTAAACAATGAACTTCGCTCCACCCAATTTCGGATTGTCCACAAGATTCTCATTATTGTCATCTTCCGCATACTTTGTTATGGTAACTTGGCCAGTGTACATCTTTTCATTGTCGGAACCGAATTTGTCCTTCCCCTCATTGGTTCCGTCTCCGGCATGTACAGTGTTCCCAACTTTCACATCCGTAATTTCTACCTGGTATGTGATTACCAACTTCTGATTGGCATAATCATTGTGCTTTTCACCGTTAGTCTTCTCGAAAAGGTCTTTACTTAAATCTAAGGTAAAGGTCTTCCCTTCTCTAGCTTCCAAATCCGTAAACGGTTTAGCATCTACATAATAGTCCTTTTCCAAAGCATTCTGGCCTTCTCCAGCCTTGACATGAACCTTTACCTTGCCAGCATTATCGCCGTCAGGCGCTGTTACATACACGGCTCCTGTCATTTCATCTATAATTTGATATATCCTATTAGTGTCAGTCGTAGGTAAGAACGGAACGGTAGATTCCAAGGTAAATGTCTCCACTCTGTCAATCTCTGTCACATCATTGAGAGCACTGGAATCCTTCGTTATTGTGTTCGGAGCCCGCTTCGCTGTAACACCTCCGCAAAACAGACTTTCTGGAGTGCCCTCTGTCGCATATCGAAAGCTTACATATGCCGCCATCGGGCTGTATACATACCCCTCTTCATATCCTGCGATATAGTATACGCCAGGTGCAGCTACCTTGAGTTCTGCCTGTCCTTTTGCATTACTTTTTGCCAATTCCGTTTCTTTTACAGCCTTCACGCTAGCCAAAGCGCCCGCAATCTGGCTGTCCAGGGCGGCTGTGACACCTTCCGGAAGTTTTGCATCGGGTGTACGATTCCCAATCAGCTTCCAAATAGCCTTCTGTGTATCTTCTTCTTTAAAAGCAGTTGTATAGCACTTTGCAATTTCTTCATCTACAAAATCCCAACCTGTTTCCTTCTCACTATCCGCTTTAATCAGCTGGAGTGAAGCGAATACCGCGTCCTCTCCCGCACCCTCTATCGAGATGGTTATCTCATCGTAAGCAAACGCCGTTATCGACATCCCAAGAACCATCGCCATCGCCAAAACCATGGCCAAAATCTTTTTCATATTCTTCATATTCTCTTCCTTTCTTTTTATGAGCAATGCCTGCGATTTACAGTTGCTGTCAATGCCTCCTTATTTTTTCGTTTTCGCTATCCTTTTGCGTACCTCCTCATCTTTTTTATATCAACCGGCCCTCCTGCCTTTTGCGGCAGGAGACAGCCGAATTACGTTTTGGTTCAGGTTCTCTTCTTCCTGCCGTAAAAGCCGCACAGGCCGGAACCCGACATCAGCAGAATCCCCATCGCAGCGAAGGCTCCGGTTCCCGGGCCGCCGGTGGAAGGCAGCTCATAGAAGACTTCTTTCCTGTTCTCAATCAAGAACGGGTCTTTGCCGTTTCCGGCATGTTCATTGCCCGCTATGGAAACGCTGTATTCCATGGATACTCTGTCCAAAGTAATAGTAACTGTGATAGGCTCATTCAGGGCCATATAGCCCTGGGGTGCCTTTGTCTCCGTCAGACGATAGGTCCCTTCTGTCAGATTCCTGAAGGACAGGATGCCGTCTGCTCCGGAAACCAGGTTTTCAGCTATCGTTTCCCAGGTCTCCCCCGCAGAACCAAGCTCCGTAGCGCCTCCGGTGTCTGAGAATGCTCCTCCCTCTGCAGCAAGGTTGGCAGCTGAATTTTGCTTCTCCAGCTTGAACTCCGCACCGCTTAATGCGGTTTCCGGATTTTCTGCATCCACCTTCTTTATGACGAATCCAGCAAAGGGAATCTGCGCCCTCACATAATTGGACTCCAGATTGCTCCCCGAGAAAGTCCGTACCCGGTAGCCGAAGCTGTTGGTGGATACCAGGTAGGTGGCCGTCCCGCTGTCTCTGTCCGCACTCTGCTTTTTCTCAAGCATGTCATAGGAATCCTTGGCCAATGTGTCTATCACTTTCACTGGTATCACGAATTCCGCCCGCCCCTTTGCCTGAATCACTGTTCCTTCCTCCGCAACAAATTGAAAGGCGGTAATCGAACCCAAGTCTTCTTCTGATACAGTATCCGTCCACACAACGTCAGAATTTGGGGTTGTGTTACTGTTTCCAAGAATATTTTCCATAGGCTGGCTGTATACTTCTTTCGAACTGGTATAGTATACTTTATATCCTTCTGGTGGCGTAATCGCCTCCGACAGCTCTACCCTGTATTCCGAACCACGTTCTGCGCTATTGGATATATTTCTATCTCCAATCGTCGGTAGGACATCATAGACAACCAGTCCCTTATGGTTGCTGTCTGCAGCATTGATGACAGACAGTCTATATTGGAAGCGGTCTCCCACCCCTAGGAACAAGTCGCTTGTACGCCACAAGTTGCTGCCATATGGCGCAATGGCTTTCTCCGCATAGATTCCCGATGGAGCCTTAATGGTACAGCTGGCCTCTGACATCCGAATCCGCTCTGCACAGTCGCCATCATTGTCCAAATCATAGACATCCTCTTTTGAGTTCTGATTGGTCACTGGTTCAAAATCATCCGACAATAGCCAAACTTCGTTCGTAAACAGCCCTACCCTCGCATCCAGCGGGACTTCCGTCTTAAGCGTTATCAGAATCTTGCTGTCTTGAGGATTGGCCTGATCCGATGTATCCAGCTTTGCCCTCACTTCATCCACGTCAAGATATAAAATGACGGCTGTCCGGCCCGTATTCTTATAATTATCTACAATAAGACTTTCTTCTACATATTCGCCCCCTATGCCAAAAACGATGTTCCTTTCACCGTTTTGATTAGTCGGCAGCTTAACGGGTTCTGGCAGTAAATCAATGATTTTCATATCCTTATAGTCTCTTCCGTCCTGCAAAGAGCCCCTGATTTCAAGCTGCCAGAACTTATCCTTTGTCCCCAGCTCTACTTGATTGCCATACATGATTTCCTTATGGATGCTTATGTTCTCTTTCGTGGCAATCATGCTGAAGTTGTTACCACTTACTATCTCATAAAATGTATTCTGTAAGTTATAATTCACTTTTGCGCCATTATGGTAGAGGTTTCTCGGGTCATCCTTCTCCCCCTCAATGTATTGCTTTTTATCAGGCTCACGGAATGTGGTATATACGCCTATGTGAATCTTCTCTCCCAGCTTCAGCGTATACCCGTCCTTCATGTAAACGGTAAAACCTTTGTATTCCTTTTCCGGATTCAGCACCAGTTCCTGATAATGTCCCCATCCCAATTCATAAATCTGCTCCTTAAACTGATCCGCAGTGTAAGTATCCATTTCCCCATCATATGTTTCGGCCACTATCCGACCAATACGATTTGCAGCCTGGTATTCGTTTTTATTCTCTGTATCCAGCCGCAGTGTGCGAATTTTCAGCCTTTTATCCAGTTCATAATCGGTAAGAGTTATATTCTCTAACGGAATAACGCTCTCAGTGTTTTCAAACCGTATCCCCCATTGATAAAGCCCCTCCCTTACGCTCTTGGTATCCATAATCACATTGCTGGAATTGTATTTGGCAAATCCTGCGCCTACAGGCTGGTTCGTCAGAGTAAACATCAGGTCATCCTTTACAATGTCATTTTTTTCTCCTTCCGAAGGATTGTGGGGATGGCAGTCCGCTTCCACTTGATTCTTCAAGTCTTTCTTTAAAAATCCGTCATTGGCCTTCTCATCGATGACACAGTCAGGAAACCGGAGCTTCAATTCCGCATTCTGAATCTTATTTTTCAAATCTGTAGCAGCTCTCCAGTGCTTGTCGTCCCCGTCCTGGTCTGTAGGATTGATACAGGATTTACTCGTCTCGATAACGCAAGATACGGTTTTTCTATCCTCTCCGAGAGTCCACCCTGGATTCGCACTCTCGTCAAATACGGCTACTGCCTCCTCAGTAACTTTATTGCCATTCTCGTCCGTCTTAAAAATTCCATTTTCATCTCTGACATATTTCTGATAGACTGGCAGTATATCGGTCAGGGTAATCTGGTCGTACTCTCTCAGGAACCAGGAATCTTCCCCCAGCTTATACCAGAAACTCACATATCCGCTGTCCGCTATCACGCCGTCATCATTTACAATGGCGGCAACTCTGGTATAATCCTGGGACATGCTGTCATACTGATTGGTATTGACATATTTTACAATCCTCGGTTTCTTATATTCCGGACGATAGATGTTTTCCGCTGTATCATCTGACTTATCGCCGCTAGAAATCGTCGCGAAAATCTTCAGGCCATAATCCACTGGCACAATTCCGCCTACAAAGCTCATATCGAACTGATACTGCATCTGTCCGGTCTGCCTGTACTCCGGAAACGTCACCGTGATTTCATAATAGTCATCCTTTTCTGTCACATCAGAAATCTGGTGGTTGATTGACGTAGGAATTTTTTCAAATTTGACAGATTCCTTCTTTATATAGGCTTTGGGGATATGAAGCGTCACCTTCAAATCCTTTAGGCACAAATCTCCTTCTACATCCTTTGCATACAGATCAAAATAGCCGGTCATCCCCCAATGCGGACTCTGTACTTGCGCCTCCAGTTCGTTATGATGCTTTTTCTCCTGGCCGTAACGCAGCTCCAGCACCATCTTTCCTTGTTTGCTGCCTTCTACGGGAATGAATGCCACCCACTCAGGAAGATTGTCTGGCACCTCGGAACCATCCAAGCTGATTTCCGTCACTATCCCCTGCAGCGCCAGCAGGTATTCCTCCCCCTGTACATATTGCCTCAGCTCCTCCGGCAGAACCATATAAGCGTCATACGCTTCCTGCGTCCGCTCCGTCAGCGCCGTCACATACGCCTCATACTCTTCTTCATCCGCTTCCTCCAGCCCGGCCAGATTTTCAAGAATTTCGTCCTCCTCCGGAAAATCTGCTATCCATCTGGAGACCTGTTCGATGGCCTGCTGCTGTTCTTCGGTGATGCCTGGGATTCGGAAACACTCTCCATCATGGATATGTTCCTCCAGTTCGCAGACCAAAACACCTTCCTGGTCATAGCACTCCATGGCCTCCCAATGTGCGTGGGTCTCCATGCCGCAGACGGGTTCGTCCTCCTCGTCATAGCATCCTTCCAGGTTCGCGTGGACATGGAGCTCTTCCTCACAGTAGACCGGCTTCTCCAGGAAGCTATCCTCTATCTCCTTGCGGAGCGCCATCCGCCGGAACAGCTCTTCGACTCCCTCTACCTGTCCGCGCTGCTCCTCTTCCAGCTCCAGGTATGCGCTGCAGGCCTCCATCATCTGCTCCCTTAGCTCCCGATGATAGGCGTACCAGGCATCCCTGTCCTCTTCCAGCAAGGTCAGGCTGGTCGCTATCTCCTCCTGGGACGGGAGTTCCTCAATCATGTCGTTGAGCTCTTCTATCTGCTTCTCCAGTTCTTCGTCTGTCTCTGTAGCGTCCGGATTCTGCTCTGTCCCGGGCGCTTCCCCGTCCGGGATCTCCTCGGCATCCTCCGAATCCTCGCCGGGCTGAGCATCGAATTCCTCTCCCGGCTGCCCGTCAGAATCTCCCTCCGAATCCTGATTGTCCGTTCCTGCTGTAGAATCCTTCTCGGGTGCCTGGGACTCTGTGTCCTCTCCCGTTTCCTCCTCCGGGGTCTGGGCGTCCTCTTCTGTTTCAGGGTCTCCTTCCGGCCTCTGGTCTTCTGTCTCCGCTCCTGCATCCTCCTCCGAGGCCTGGGCGTCCCCTCCCGTTTCAGGGTCTCCTTCCGGCACCTGGCTTTCTGTCCCGGCTTCCGCATCCTCCTCCGGGGCCTGGGCGTCCCCTCCTGTTTCAGGGTCTCCTTCCGGCACCTGGCTTTCTGTCCCGGCTTCCGCATTCTCCTCCGTGGCCTCCGTGTCTGCTGCCGGGCCCTCCTCTGCCGTCTGATCCTGGGGCTCCCCGGCAAAAGCCTCTTCTGTCTGCTCAGGTTCCGTTCCCATGTCCTCCGTAGATGCCACCTGAAGCATATCCTCTGCTCCATATCCGCATTCCAGCACTTTCACGCGCCTGTATGTTTCATGCTCCTCCATTCCGCAGACCAAATGGCGAACCACATCATAGCAGTTATCGTCATGTGTATGCCCCTCGTCTTCGCGAATCGTGCAAATCAGCTCCTGGCATTCCTCATAGCAGCTTTCATCATGCTCTTCCAATTCGCAGACATTTCTCTCCACATAACAACTGTCGTCATGCTGATGTCCCAGGCCTGTAGCAATAGCAATGCCCGGAGAGCCGGTGCCCATCACGATGCACAGAACCAACAGTACGCTGAAGCACTGCCTGACTCTCTTATGTATTTTCAGGTGCCTACGGAGTTTCATATATTTCGCCCTCCCTTTCATTCCGCCAGAATCTCGTCAATCAGCTGCATCAGCTCTAGGCAGCTGTGGAATACTGTTTCTGTCTCTTCATCCTGCCATATCAGCCTGCCCTGCCATGTATAGTGCTCCCGAAAGAGTATCTGGATTCGGAACACTGCCATGTGCTTTCCGTCCCGCTCCTCCCCCTTGACAAGCGGCATCGGGCATCTGGGGCAATCCTCCAGGTCCAACAGGCTGTTCAGTGTGAGAATCAGCTGCGACAGGCTTGTGATATTCACTTTTTGGTCCAACCGCGGATGCTGCAGACAGCCATCTATGATACCGCCTCGGTAGGACATCACCGTGACCAGCGCCTCCCGGCTCTGGCAGGGTATCATTTTCCCTCGAAGCTTCATGCCCTCGCCCACCTTTTCCTGTTGATTATTGCTTCTACTTTATCAGGCCTGCGTTAGCTGGCTGTTAGTTTCCGTCAGAAAAGCGGCACAAATTTCATTTTCCGGTAAAAACACAGTTAGTGGCAGCGAATCAGCCTTGCAGAACCATAGCAAAGCAAAAATTTCAGCAAAAGCATTGCTTTTGTACGCACAATGTAATATAATGAAGCCGTACAAATCCATATCGCTACGAAAGGAGTTCATGATTATGGCAAAATCCGCAAATTTGTACGCAAGGATAGAACCAGATGTAAAGGAGCAGGCAGAGCGCATCCTATCGGCACTCGGCATTCCGGCATCAAATGCCATCAATATGTTTTATAAGCAAATCATCATGCGCCGCGGGCTTCCCTTCGATGTGAAGATCCCAACGGCAAGTCCTGTGGATATAAGCGCCTTGTCCGAAGAGCAGATTGACGCAGAACTGGAGAAAGGATATGCGGATATGAGCGCAGGGCGGACCAAAGACGCCAGACAGGCCTTTGCCGATATCCGCAGGGATTATAATCTATGACTTTTTCAGTGGAATTGACAGCACAGGCAGACAATGATTTACGGTCAATATATGAATATATCTCATACGATCTGCAATCGCCAGAAAATGCAGAAAGGCAGCTTGACCGTCTGCAGGACATGATTTTAAGCCTTGAAAATATGCCAGAACGTTTCCGCAGATATGAGAGAGCGCCATGGCGGAGCCGGGGACTTCGCATCGTTCCTGTAGACAATTATGTTATCTTATATATTCCTGACCTAAAAACACAGATAGTAACTGTTATCCGTATAGCATATAGAGGGCGGAATATCGATAAGCTTCTGGATATTTATACAAAGCAATAGATGCCAAAAAGGGATGCCATAGGCTTTTAGCGCCACGGTATCCCTTTTATGATTTTTACCGTATTTACATTTCCGTCTTTTTCTTCGCCCCCAGCCCTGCCACTTGGTAGGTGAGCTTCGCCGCAGAATGCCGGTACGTCCTGTGGAACGCGCAGTCGATGCGGCTGACCACCAGCCTGGCGCTCTCCTCGTCGGCTCCGGTGAGCATCAGTATGTAGGTCCCGGCCTCCAGCCTGGCGATGGGGTCCCCCGTCCGGAGCTTCTCCAGTAGTATCCGCTCCAGCCTCCTGCCGTCCGTGGTGGGCACCGCGTTCTGGCCCAGGCTGATGATGACCAGGGAAGATGCCTGGCCGGAACGGGCCATGTGCCGCCGCTCCAGGGCCACGATGCTCTGGAAAGTAGCGAAAGTGCAGAAGAACGCATGGGAATCATCCTCCTCCCCGCACACCAGCCGGAAGATGTCCTCGTCTTCCACGCCTGTCTTGCGCAGCCCTGCCGCCAGGGCGTGTAGCTGCTCTATGCGCTCCGTAGGCAGTATGCCGTATACCTGGCGCATCCTGTCCCGGAAAGCCTCATATTTCTCCTCGGCCTGTTCCGCCTGGCCCAGGGCGATGAGGGCCTGCATCTGGTAGGCCGTGAAGTCCTCTATGGAAAAATCCACCGTGTAGGCCTGGCTGCAGACCGCTATCAGCTCCATCCATTGCTCTTTTTTGTCATAAAGGGGGAGCAGGGCCCTGCATGCGTCCAGGTAGAGCGTCTGGTAGTACTGCCGCTGCTCTCTGGCCCAGTCGGCATCGTTTCCGGAGAGGAAGTCCCCTTTATAGAGGGACACCGCCTGGCCCAGCAGCCGGCAGCGCTCCTCCCCGTCGGCCCGCTTCGCTTTCAGGCACAGGGCCTCCAGCTGTTCCGTGTCCAGCTCCAGGATGACCTGCGGGCTCCAGGCATAGCAGTCCGGCAGGGTCAGCAGCATGCCCTCCTGTTCGGGGAACAGGGCTTTTAAGAGGCCCCGCACTTTGAACAGCATGTTCCGCAGGGCATTGGACGGATTGCTGCTATTGTCCCCCCAGAACTGTTCGATCAACTCCTCCGAGGAGACGCTGCGTCCATGGTTCACCACCAGGTACTGCAGGAAAGACAGGGCTTTCCTGCCCAGCTTTCCAAGCATCTGCCCGTTCCTGGCCCGCTCTTCCTCCGTGCTGCCGCAGATGAACATTCCCAGCAGGCCAAAGTGGTAGACGTTCTTTTTTTCCATATTCATCTGTCACAGACATCAGGCCGCGGGCAGATTCCGCCCAGGCCCTGCTTCCGGTCTCCTCCTTTCCCCGAAGTATCCTCCTCCGCCCCGGCGCTCTCTGCCATCTCCACCCGCTCCAGGAACCGGTCATAAATCTCCTCGCCCATCTGCCTGGCCCTGACGGCCTGTTCCAGCTCTCCGTAGGCCCCAAGGTATTTCGTCTTGCCCTGGAACGTGATCTGTGCCACCCAGAGCCCCCGCCTCTTGTCCAGATAGACGCCATTGTGGCCGCTCTTGTTGGACTTGATCAGCCGGCCCTCCTTTGCCGCCAGAAGCGCTGACACAGAGGTTCCGTCCATGAGCTTCCGGTTGCCCCTGTACGTGGCGGCCTGGAGGCAGCCGCAGCTCTTCGTCTTGCCGGACTGGAGGAGGCTCTGGCCCACCACAGTCTCCCTCCCGCAGTCGCAGCGGCATTTCCATCTGTGCATGCCCGCCTCTTTCCCGGCATACTCCAGCACGGTCAGCTTTCCGAAACGCTTTCCCGCAAAATCCTTTAACGGCGGGCGGCCAAGGCAGCCGCAGCTCTTCTTGTTCCCGGAGATCAGCTGTCCCACATCTGCATGTACTTCCTTTCCGCAGTCACAGCGGCACAGCCACAGGACGCTGCCCCGGGAGCTGCGCTCTTCCGTGGGGCGGATGGCGGTCAGTTTCCCGAATCGCCTCCCTGAGAGATTTCTCTGGCCCGGGCGGACTTTTGCCATGCATCCGCAGTCCCGCACGGCGCCCCGTTTCAGGCAGCGGGTGTCCAGAAAGACCTCCTTTCCGCAGCCGCAGCGGCATTTCCAGACCATGTAGCCTCCCTTGCGCTGCTTGGTGGGGCCCTCCACGGTCAGCATGCCGATTTTGTATCCTGTCTGAATCGCATCCAAATGCATCCCCTCTTTCCCGCTTACCGGCCAATCTCCAATCGAAAAAGCGCAGATGATCGTGCTCTGCG
>CAJUFO010000091.1 GCA_910585615.1 uncultured Acetatifactor sp. | reverse complement strand
GGCAGAATACAGGGGTAATCTCTTTTCTCTGTTTCGCAGATGGGCTTAATCTGCGCAATCTGTTATTCTGGGACGATCGATTTTTTGCGGCCGGCCGGATTTCCACATGCCCTTTTCCTGTTTCAGTATTTACAAGATGACAGATATTTAGTTAGATATGGTGATTTTAATAGATGGAATGATACGTTTCCCTGTGCTGAATTGCACATTTTGCAGAATTTTGCGCTGTTTTGAATGAATGGTATCCCTAAAATAGTGTGTCTCTCTGTCCTACAGAGGGGAGCATCGTCCTGCCTCGCCCGATTTTGGGGCCAGAAAAGCCCGGAGCCATGGGGGGAGGCTGTCGTCCAATGTCTTTCTATGTCTATATTATAGCGTATTTGCGGCTGTGATGGCAAAAGTTTTTTGCAATGGGGCAAGGGGGGCTGCAGTTCTTTACATCAAAACGGCAGCTCACAGGACCGATCCCCATGGCTGCCGTTTCATAGTCAATCTCTATATGGCATTCCGATATCCCTTTGCCCGTCTCCTCCTATCCTAGCTTCGCCAGCGCCTCGTCCAGCGCCTCCAATGTTCCGGCCTCCACATTCCCAGGGAAATGCGCCGCCAGATCCCGGAGGCTGCTCGAGCGCATGTGATCCGGCACCTGTCCGATCTGGGGTATCTTCTCCGTCAGGAAGCTGCGGATGGCAGGGACGCCCAGAAGCTCCTTTAACGGCGTGGCCGTGCTGTAGATTTTGCGCAGGGGCGCTGTGGTCTCATAGGTGACGCTGTAGCTTCCGGCCTCCAGACGGCAGACCCCGCCCTCCACATGGGCGAACATGGCGTTCTCCTTATCCCCGTACAGGCTCTCCGGCGCACAGGGCAGGGCCACCTCCGCCTGGCAGCCGAAAGGCACCGTCACCCGGAACTGCAGATGGAAATCGTCCAGGGCCTTCCAGGAGGTCTTCCACAGTCCCATGGCCGACTGATATTTCGCGTCCACATGCCCCAGCCTAGCATCCACCACCGGGCTGATGCACACATGCCGGAAGCCTATGCTGTCCTCCGCCTGCCGGATGCCCGCCACATAGGCGTACATCCACTCCACGATGGAGCCGTAGGAATAGTGGTTGAAGCTGTTCATGCCCGTGGAGGACACGCTGCCGTCCTCCAGCATGCTGTTCCAGCGCTCCCAGATGGTGGTGGCCCCCAGCTTCACCTCATAGAGCCAGCCGGGATACTCCTCATTGAACAGCAGCCCGTAGGCCAGCTCGTTCAAGCCCGCCCTGGTCAGCTCCTCGCCCAGGATAGGGGTGCCCACGAAGCCTGTCTGGAGCTTTCCGTTGTTGTCGTCGAACTTCCTCTGCAGGCGCTTCGCGGTCTGCTCCCTGTCCACGGTGAGGCCGTGCCGCAGGCTAAGCAGCAGCGCCGTCTGGGTGTCCAGGCAGCAGCGCCCGGAGGGCGCGAAGTACTCGTGCCGGATTTCCTTCAGCATCTTATCCGCCAGCTCACTGTAGTATCTCTCCTCCTCTGCCTTTCCCAGCACCGCAGCCGCCTTGGCCGTCAGCTGGGCGCTGTAGCGCAGGTACACCAAAGCGATGAAAGCGTTCTCCGTAGCACCCATGACGCCGTCGATGCCCCCAGGGCCGTCCAGGGCCAGCCAGTCCCCATAGTGGAAATGCTTCCGCCAGCCCTGGTCGTTCTGCTCCAGCCCGTAGATATGGTCCACCCACCCCTTCATGCTGTCGAACTGACCCTCCAAGATGGACTTGTCTCCGTAGAACCGATATACCACCCACGGAATCACGCAGGCCGCGTCCCCCCAGGCACAGGCGATGCCCTTATGCCCAAAGGAGGGGATCACGTCCGGCACGGCGCCGTCCCGGGTCTTCTGCTCCGTGGCCATGTCGTAGAGGTACTTGGCAAAGAAAGCGTAGCTGTCCATCTGGTAGCACGCCGTGGGGGAGAACACCTCCGCGTCCCCGGTCCAGCCCATGCGCTCGTCGCGCTGGGGGCAGTCCGTGGGCACGTCCACGAAGTTGCCCTTCTGGCCCCACTCCGTGTTCAGGACCAGGCGGTTCACCAGCTCGTTTCCGGTCTCCAGCCAGCCGTTCCTGGGCAGGTCGGAGTACATGGCCAGGCCCGTGAAGTCCTCCGGCTTCAGGTCGGCCACGCCCTCCACCTTGGCGTAGCGGTAGCCGTAGAACGTAAAGTACGGCTGCAGGACATGCTCCTGGCCGTCCGATATGTAGATGTACTCCGCTTTGGCCGAGCGCAGGTTGTCCCGATAGAAATTGCCCTGCTGCAGCACCTCGCCCACCTGGACGTGGATCTTCGTGCCCTTGGGCTCATGGACCCGCAGGCGGAAAGACCCTGCGATGTTCTGGCCTAAATCCACCACAGTCTCTCCCGCGGGAGTATGGATCAGCTCCGCCACAGGCAGCTCCTGCAGCGCCTTCACCGGCAGGCTCAGCCTGGCCGTCAGCGCCCCCTTGGGAGGCTCCACCACCTGGGCCGCTGCCGCCGCTACGGGCTCCAGGGTATCGTCCATCTGCTCGCCGTCATAGATATTGGAAAAGAAGATATTGCTATAGTCCACCTGCCAGCTCTCGTCCGTGCCGATGGCCTCCTCGGTGCCGTCCTCGTATGTCAGGCGCAGCTCGGCCAGGAGCTTCCTGCCCTTTCCGTAATAAGGCCTGCCGTCGGGGTCGTTGAAGCCAAAGCGCCCGAAGTACCAGCCGTTGCCCAGCAGCACACACAGATTTCCCTCTTCCTTCAGCTTCTCTGTCACGTCATAGGTCTGGTACTGCACCCATTCATTGTAGTTGTTGCAGTACGGGGCCAGCAGCTCCTCCCCGATCTTCGCCTCCGCCCGCAGGGTCTCTATGGAGCCTGCAGCTACGGCGTCCTTTCCCGGGACATAGTATGCCTCGTACAGGCCCAGGCCGCAGATGTAGAGCCTGGCGCTCTTCACAGGCTTCGCGGGGGCGATGTGCTTCGAGTACATGGGGTGGCGCGCCTGGCTGTCCCCGATCCATTTGGCGTTCCAGCCTTCGTTTTCCTTTCCGGTCTCGAACCAGTTCTCGTCGCTTGCCGCCTCCTCCCCGGCATCCGTGCACACGGTCACTGTCCAGGTGTAGCGGGTGCGGGGCGCCAGCTCCATCTCAACGGGCGCCGCCAGGCTGTCAAGCTGCGCAAAGCCTGTGTCCGCCACCGTCTCTCCGTCCCGGCGCACCACCAGGCGGGCTTTCGTCTGGGCCTTTCCCTCTGCCTCCTCCACCTGCCAGGAGAAGACTGGCTTCTCCATCCAGTACCCCAGGGGGGCGGTGAGATGGTTGACCTTGCAGTTCGTAATCCTCATTTGTTTTCCTCCTTAATTTAAGTTCCGCATCTGCCCCTCCAGTACCAGATATAGGCAGAAAACTTCCGCCCGCCAAAAGATGCGTCCGTAAGTTTTCTGGGCACTGTCGGGGCAGACGCTGATTTAAGTTCCGCATCTGCCCCTCCAGTACCTGGCACCGGCCGGGCAGACGCTGATTGGCCCTACCTTTCTTACAGATATTTCCGGAGATTCTCCAGCACCACCCGATAGCCGTTGGCGTACATATGGATGCCCTCGATGGTGTACTCCTTTTTCAGCCTGCCGTTTCCGTCCGTCAGCCCGTCATTCACGTCGATGTAATGGCAGCCCGTCTCCCCTGCCAGCTTTTCCACCGCCTCATTGGCCATGCGGATGTTCTCATTGGTGCGGGTGGCGAACATGCCTTTCGCCCACTCGGTGTCCGGCAGCTTGTCCACCTCGTTCACCGGGTAATAGGCCATCATGTAGATCTCCGCCCCGGGGAGCCGTTGCTGTATCATGGAGACAATCTTCCCGTAGTTCTCCGTCAGCTTCTCCACACGATAATCTGTTCTGCTGATGTCGTTGGTGCCGATATTGATGAATATCTTCCTCGGCTCCGTGGCGAACACCATCTCTTCCATGTGCTGCAGCATGTCCTCCGTGGTGAAGCCTCCCACGCCCCGGTTGTAGATCACCGCATCGATCCCCTCGGTCATCCGCAGCTCGTCTATGGGGAACTGCTCCATCAGGGAGGAGCCTGTGAAGAGGATCTCCCCCTTCCTCACCTTTTAGTTCAGCACCCGGTAGCGCTGCAGCCTGTCCTGCTGCTCCTGCGCTCCCCTGGCCCGCATCATTTCCATGATTTCCTGCCTGTCGGCCATCCTGATCCCCTCCTCGCATCTCGCGCTCTCTCCCAGCCGGTTCCTCCTGAATGCCCTGGCTGTCCGTCACGCCCTATTACCCATCATAGCAGAAATGCGGGGAATATAACAGATACAAAATAAAAAATCTTTACTAAAATTTTGGACGTTTGGCGGATAGCCAAATCCGCAACGCCATGCTATACTGGATGTCAATTGCAGAACGCTTTGGAGGAGAAGAATCTATGGGAACCGGAATCATTGTCTGCGGCCTGAACGGCACAGGAAAGAGCACACTGGGCAAAGCCCTTGCGGAAGCGCTGGGGCACCATTTCATCGACAGCGAGGACATCTATTTCCCCAGGGCGGAGGCTTATGCCTCCCCGCGCCCCCGGGAGGAGGCGGAAGCCGTGCTGCGCGGCGAAATCCAGGCCCATCCGGATTTCGTCCTCTCCACTGTGAAAATGGAGCATGGGGAAAGCTTCTATCCCTTCTTCCGCTGGGCCGTGCTAATCCATGTGCCCGGGGACATCCGGCTGGAACGGGTCAGGAACCGTTCCCTCCAAAAGTTCGGCAGCCGGATGCTGCCCGGCGGCGATTTATATGAGCAGGAGGAGCGCTTCCTGGAAGCCGTGGCCGCCAAGGCGGAGGATTCCGTGGATGAATGGATAAGGGCGCTGAGCTGCCCCGTGCTGCGGGTGGACGGGACGAGGCCTGTGCGGGAAAACGTGGCGTTTATTGCGGGACAGCTGGAACGCAAGCTCCCCTAATACCATTTCGCCTGCTCCCCCCAAATCCGTGCATACTCCCCGCCGGCCCTGACAAGCTCCTCATGGCCGCCGCATTCCACCACCTTTCCCGCCTTCATCACCACGACCTTGTCCGCATGCCTGCAGATTCCCACCCTGTGGGAAATGATGACGGAGGTCTTCCCCCGGATCAGCTTCAGGAACCCCGTGAGGATCTCATACTCCACCAGAGGATCCAGGGCGCTGGTGGGCTCGTCCAGCAGAATCAATCCGCTGTCCCGGAACAGCCCCCTGGCGATGGCCACCTTCTGCCACTCCCCGCCGGAAAGCTCGCTGCCGCCGAACTCCCGGCCCAGCTGTGCGTCCAGGCCTCCCAGTCCCTGCACCAGCTCCTGGATCCCCACAGCCTGCACCACCCCGCGGATGCGCTCCTCATCCTCCCTGCAGGTGAAGTCGCTGATACAGATGTTCTCCCGCAGGGAGAAATTATAGTGCACAAAGTTCTGGGGCACCAGAGAGACGTCCCGGTAAAGCTCATTTTTCCGTATCCGCGCTATGTCCCTGCCGTCATGATATACGCCCCCCCGAGCAGGCCTGGATTCCGCCAAAGCAGCTCTTCACGTTCTCCCAGGGCTCCCCGCCGATCCGCTGGAGGATGCCCTGCACCTCCTGCGACTCGAAAGCGGCGTACTCCAGCCCGTCCAGCTTCTCCATGATGTCCGGCCCCATCTTCCCAATCAGCCGGATCTCCAGGGCCTTGTCCTCATATCCCTGGAGCCGCTCCATGACGAACCACATAAGCAATGTGGCCACCAAAGCGCTGCCTGTGGCCATGAGCCTCTCCACCCCCTGTCCCGTGGCCCCGAAATGCACGCCGCCGTCCACCAGCCTCTGCACCAGCACCACCCGGAGCCCGCCGAAGAACCCCGGTATCAGGCATACCAGAATGTACGGAAAAGCGTTCCATGGCGCGTATCTTACCGTCAGCCCCAGGGCCAGGGCGCAGTTCTTTATTATCTTCATGATGTTCCCTCCTAGGAATTTCAGTCAAGAACATTATAGCATCTTGCGGGGCCTCCGGGGCATTCCTGTCACTTTTTGCAGGCTTCCCGTCACTTTCTGCACACTGGCAGATATTGACAGGAAAATAGGCACCAAAATAGCGAGGCCGGAATTTATCCGCCCCGCCGCAGCGCAGTCCGCAAGCATACGCCTCAATCCTTATCTATATTCAGCCTAATGTCTCTTCTCTGTGCCCTTCGCCTCCTGGGGGAAACCGAACTGGCCCTTTTTATTCTGTGATATGTCGCTAATCTCCGAAAGCGACAGACCTGTTAATTCTGAGAGAAGCTCAGGAGACGCTCCATTTTGAAGCATGGTATTAATCAGGTGATCCCGGCCTTCTTCCCTGCCTTCCCGCAGCCCCTCCTCCCGGGCCTCTTTCCGGAACAAGCGCATATATTTCTTCTCATTATATTCGGTTAGCAGCATTTTAGTCACCTCCGCCCGAAAGGGCAATAAAATATCTTCCATGATGCCATGGTCAATACAATATGTTACCGCATCTTCGATGGCCTGGCTCACAGAGCTGCCACCCTGACGGTATGCCTTGATGCAGGCCACAAAACGGGAATACTCCTCCAGCCGCCTGCAGCCCGCGGTCAGCCCGCTGTTATGGCCATAGTTGATGTTCAGCATCCGGACCTTCAGCTCCAGGCAGGGTGGGAGTCCGGCTTCCCGCATGTCCGGAAAGGCATCTGTCAGCCGCAGGTACTGCTCATCTGGCATGGCATCGTCCCCGTTATAGAACACCACGCACTGGGGCGAGGGAAGCGGAATCAACGTCTGCCCGTAAATATTGGCTTTCGCCCTTGCCACCAGGCTCTCATATTCCGCGGCGATATAGAGCAGGAACCGCAGCGGAAGATTCGGGGAGAATGTGCTCTGATGCTCATACAGGTTCAGGGCTCCGGCCAGGAGAAAGGCCATGTCGTTCTTCATGGACATGTAGACCACATTGTCCAGGGTGACGATCTGCAACGCATGGGCATCGCGGTAGTCCGTGTGGTTCAGCGCGTTGTACAGCTGCAGCAGGGCTTCCCTGTCCCGCTCGAAGATGTAGCAGAAGAGCCTGTCTTTTACGTTGCGGTTAGCAATGAACCGCCGTAGCGGCAGCCGGAAGCGCCGTTTCTTTCGTGGTACGAATTCCATCCTGGGTTTCATGTGGTATCCTCTCTTTCTGAAAATGATACGGCAGAGGACATACGTGCCCCATAGGCTGTCCCTGCCAGTGCATGTGAATAAATCCGGCAGAAACTGCCTGAACGTGCGATTCGCACTCTTCACAGAAAAATGTTGACACAGTTATCATAATACAGAAGAGAGGAATTGTCAAATATTAATTTGCGTTCTTTTCCGTATTTCTTTACACGTTTTTTCATGTATCAATTGACAGACTTCCAACAAAAACACATCATCTGCCGACGTCCTGCAGCCGCACCACCACCCGGAACTCCCCCTCGCTGTAGTCCGTCGCCAGCAGCCCGCCGTATCTGTGGGCCAGGCGCTCCGCGCTGCGCAGTCCCAGGCCGTGCCCTACGCCGTTGTCCCGGCCTCGCTTCCCGGAGACGTAGCTTATCCCTTCCCGACGGGGTTCCACGGAGGTGTTCACTACCGTAATATAGTAGAATTCCTCCTCCCGCCGCATGCGCAGCCCAATCCGCCCCTGCCCGTCCAACCGGGCGCAGGCCTCCAGGGCATTGTCCAGGAGGTTCCCCAGAATCACACAGAAGTCCACCGCCTCTATCCCTGTCTGCGACAGCTGGCACAGCTGCAGGGACAGCTCCGTGCCCTGCCTCCCCGCGAGATAGAGCTTATCTCCCAGCAAAGCGTCCACCGGGGCGCAGCCCGTCCTGGCAGGAATCATCCGCCGCTCCACATCCCGCCGGAAGCTGTCCAGGTAGTCCGCAAGCTCCCCGAAACGCTCCTCCTGGGCCAGGATTTCCAGCACCTTGATATGGTTCTTCAAATCATGCCACAGCTCCCTGGTGCGCTGGTACTGCTCCTCCACGTTCCTCAGATATTCCATCTGCCGGGCCCGGTCGGCATTCCCGGCAGAATCCCCGGGCATCCCTCTATCGCCTTTCCCGCCCCGGCCCTGCATTGGTGACTCCATGGCATTCCTGCCATAACCTCCTGCCGGAATTCCTGTGGCGCTTCCGCCATAGCCCTCCGGCGGCCCCATGACGCTTCCGCCCCATCCCTGCGCCCAGGACTCCATTGCGCCTGCACCAGCCTCTCCACATAGCCCCGCCAGATCCCGCATCCCCCGCCGTCTCCCCAGATACCCATAGCAGAAAAACAAAAGGAGCATCCATGCCTGCGCGCCGAACGCCCTGACCAAATCCTGCTCCCGCCACCCCCGCAGCGTCAGCCCCAAGAGCAGCAGCATCCCAAGGATGCCC
Organism: uncultured Acetatifactor sp.; assembly: GCA_910585615.1. Lineage (GTDB taxonomy): Bacteria > Bacillota > Clostridia > Lachnospirales > Lachnospiraceae > Acetatifactor. The sequence goes on along the minus strand of CAJUFO010000091.1, from coordinate 7,021 downwards.
TGCCCCTCTTCCAACAGGGCGTCCCTCCAGCCCTGCCAGAATCCGGCCGCGGCCCCCATAGTGCCGGGCCGATTCCAATCAGGCCGCTTTTCGCCCCACGGCTTCCCCGCGGAGGGAATCCCTCCGTTCCCCCCACAGCCGTCCCACGCTCCGCGCATCCCTGCGCCGTCCTCCTCCGCCTTCCACCGATGCAGCATCCTCCAAAGCGGGAACAAGAGCAGCATGCTCTCCGCCAGCAGCACCCTGACCGCAAACAGCGCCCCGCTCTCCCCTCCCGGCCCCGCGATTCCCTGCAGAATCAAATCCGCCATCCGTATCATCCCTGCCCCATAGACGGCAAATTCCAGGAATCCCACAAGGGATTCCGCAAAACGTGCCTCCGGCGCTGCCAGTCTCCCATTTCCGGCACCCCTGCCGATTCCCCTGTCTCCCTGCGCCCCGTTGCCTCCTCCGTGCGGCAATGTCCCTGCCGCCCCTTTTGCCCCTGCCGCCTTCGTTCTCAAAGCCCCCATCCTGCCCCATACAGCGCTTTCCCCTCGGCGCAGACACAGGGCGACCCAAATCACCAGGTTCCCTGTCAGCAATATCCCGTTCACCATATCGAATTCCGCCATCCGCACCACCCCCTTCTCCTCTGCCAGTCCCTCGCTACCCTTTCCGCAGCATCAGCCTGCGGTTCACTTCCTTCTCATACCCCCGGCTTATGGGAACCTCCGTCCCGTCCTCCAGCCACAGGCTCCTCCCCTTCCAGCCGCGCACATACCGCTCCTGCACCAGGTAGCTTTTGTGGCACCGCAGGAACCCGCCGCCCTCCAGCTCCCGCTCCAGCTCGTCCAGCTTCCGGTAAAAAGCATGGCTCTCCCTGCCGGTGTGCAGCACTACCACCCGCTTCCTGCTCTCGAAATAGAGGATATCCTCCCTGGGGACCCTGCAGGTCTGATGCCCCTGCGCAAAGGAAAACCAACATGCCTCCCCCAGCTCCCTGCCGCAGTCCTCCATCACCCGGGAAAGCTCCCGCTCCGCCTCCTCCTTCAGCAGATACCGGAACGCCCTGACCTCATACCCCTTCCTGGCATATTCCGAAAGGCTGGTCAGGAAGACGATTATGCACTTCTCCCCTCTCTGCCGCAGGGCCCTGGCCGTCTCCAGCCCGTCCATCCCGGGCATGCGGATGTCAAGGAATACTACATCCGCATAGTCATCCGGCGCTTCCAGGGCCGCTAAAAGCGCCTCCCCGTCGGCATACTCCGCCACCTGGATGTCCGTCCCCCTAGCGAAGCTGTCCTTTACCAGAATGTCCCTGAGATATGTCCGAAAAACCGCCTCATCGTCACAGATTGCTATCCTCATCCTTCCATCTACTCCTACTGCATGATTCTTCTCCCATTATAGGGCATATCCTGCAAAAAATCATCCATTATCTTCCGCCGAAGCATCTGACGCGACAGCCATGGCCTGCAGGTTCGATGCAAAAGGCTGGGGCGCGTCCAAATACTCAGACACGCCCCAATTTTTTATCTGCGCTTTCTTCAATCCTCCAGATACTCCCTGTAATCCGCCTCGCAGGCAAAGAGGACATACCTTCCATCCACCAGTCCCATGTATCCCTCCGAAGTATTATATCCTTTCATAAGATTACCTCCTGTCCAAAATCAGCTCTCGTCCGCTGTTCTGGATAAAAGGTAACATTTTTTGAGGGTCATAAAACTCCCTCAAAACGCCAGGGCTTCGATTTCTATCGGATTTTCATCGCTCAGTCCCGGTATTCAGGCAAAGCCCCGTCGGATCCGCGCCCCTGTATCCGCTTCAGCCATGCTATGGCACAGCCTCCGGTACGTCCTCCAGGAACACTTCCGCCTCCTTCAGGAACCCCTCCGTCCACGCCATCAAAAGCTCCGCGTCCTTTTCCATCAGCCCTGTCTTTTTATATTTATAGGTAAAAGAGGGCTTCCCGTAGGCTGTAAAGGATAGGCTCGGGCCGAACTTGCGCAGGACTTCCGGTATCTTCGCCGGGTTGACCTCCGCGTCCGGGCGGAAGAGGAAAGTAATCCTCTCGTTCTTCCCCTTGATGTCCGTCATGTAGAGCCTGTGGGCGGCCACCCGGATCAGAGCGATGCGCAGCAGGTTGTCCACGGATTTGGGAATCTCCCCGAAGCGGTCCAGCAGCTCGTCCCGCATGTCGTCCCGCTCCTTCTCGTTCTCGATGCCGGCAATCCGCTTGTAGATGTCCAGCTTCTGCACCTCGTTGACGATATAGGTGGGCGGGATGAAAGCGTCCACGTCCAGGTCGATCACCGTGGCGAAGTCCTGGGCCACCTTTCCTCCCTTTAGGCCCTGCACGGCCTCGTTGAGCATCTTGCAGTACAGGTCGTATCCCACCGCCTCCATATGCCCGTGCTGGCGCACCCCCAGGAGATTCCCCGCCCCCCGGATTTCCAGGTCCCGCATGGCGATTTTGAAGCCGCTGCCTAAGTCGGTGAACTCCCGGATGGCGGAAAGGCGCTTCTCCGCCACCTCCTTCAGCATCTTGTCCCGCCTGTACATCAGAAAAGCGTAGGCGGTGCGGTTGGAGCGGCCCACCCGGCCCCTGAGCTGGTAGAGCTGGGACAGGCCTAAGTTATCGGAATCGTGGATGATCATGGTGTTCACGTTGGAGATGTCCAGCCCGGTCTCGATGATGGTGGTGGACACCAGCACGTCGATCTCCCCGCCGATAAAGTCGAACATGATCCGCTCCAGCTCGCTCTCCTTCATCTGGCCGTGGGCGTAGGACACGTTGGCCTCGGGCAGCAGCGCCGCCAACTGGGCGGTGACGTCCGCGATGTTGTTCACCCGGTTGTACACATAGTACACCTGCCCGCCCCTGGCCAGCTCCCTGGAGACGGCCTCCCGCACCAGCTCCTCGTTGTATTCGCACACGAAGGTCTGGATGGGCTGGCGGTCCCCCGGAGGCTCCTCCAGCACGCTCATGTCCCGTATGCCAATCAGGCTCATGTGCAGCGTCCTGGGGATGGGGGTGGCGGTGAGGGTCAGCACGTCCACGTCCTCCTTGAGCTTCTTGATCTTCTCCTTGTGGGTCACGCCGAAGCGCTGCTCCTCGTCTATGATCAGGAGCCCTAAGTCCTTGAACTTCACGTCGCTGGACAGTACCCTGTGGGTGCCGATCACGATGTCCACCAGGCCCTTCTGGAGATCCGTGACGGTCTTCTTGATCTCCCCCGGGGTGCGGAAGCGGCTCATGAGCTCTATGCGGATGGGATAGTCCTTCATGCGCTGGACAAAGGTAGTGTGGTGCTGTTGGGCCAGGATGGTGGTAGGGACAAGGTACACCACCTGCTTGCCCTCCTGGACGGCCTTGAAGGCCGCCCGGATGGCGATTTCCGTCTTGCCGTAGCCCACGTCCCCGCAGATGAGGCGGTCCATGATCCTGCCGCTCTCCATGTCGGACTTTGTGTCCGCGATGGCCGCCAGCTGGTCCTCCGTCTCCTCAAACGGGAACATCTCCTCGAACTCCCGCTGCCAGACGGTATCCTTTTCATAGGCATGGCCCTGGCTCTGCTGGCGCAGGGCGTAGAGCTGCACCAGATCCGTGGCCACCTCGCTCACCGCGCTGCGGACCTTGGTCTTGGTGCGCTCCCATTCCTTGGAGCCCAGCTTGTTGAGCTTCGGCTTCTTGGCATCGGCGGAGGCGTATTTCTGAATCACGTCCAGGCCCGTGGCCAGCACGTAGAGGTTGCCGCCGTCCCGGTACTCTATCTTGATGTAGTCCTTGACCACGCCCTCCATCTCCACCTTCTCGATGCCCTGATAGACACCTAAGCCGTGGCTTTCGTGGACCACGTAGTCCCCCACCTTCAGCTCATTGAAGTCCTTGATCTTCTGGCCCTCGTAGAGCCGCTTGGCGCGCTTCTTCTTTTTCTCCGCGCCGAAGATGTCCGTCTCGGAGAGCACCACGAATTTCAGCAGAGGGTACTCGAAGCCCTTGTCTACATGGCCGTAATAGGTCACCACCTCCCCGGCCTGGACCTCCCGCAGGGGATCTTCTGTGTAGATGGCGGTGAGCTCCTGATCCCGCAGGTCCTCCGCCAGGCGCTTTGCCCTGGTACGGGAGCCGGACAGCAGCAGGACACGGTAGCCGTTCCTGCGGAACATCTTCAGATCCCGCACCAAAGCCTCGAAGCTGTTGTTGTAGGGAGCCACGTTCCTGGCGGCCACGTCCATCTTCCGGTCGGGCTTGAAATACCCCTTTGCCTCCATGGTGGACAGGGTGACCACGCTGCCCTTTAAGAGATTGGCCGCCACCTGCTCCCCGCTGTAGAGGACGTTCATCTGGCCGGGCAGGATGTAGCCCTTCTGGGCCCGCTGGCGCATGCTCTCGGAGAACTCCAGCTCTATGGCATCCGCCTGCTCCTTCACACGGTTAGGTTCGTCTATGAAATACACCGGCCCGGCATTCCCCGCAGCCGCTCTGCCGCCTCTGTTCAGCCTACCGCCTGCCGCGCCCGGAGCACCGCCGACCGTCTGCTTCCCGCCTGCCGCGCCTGTAGCACCGCCTACCGCCTGCCCGGAGCCCTCTCCCGGGACAGAGCCGCCCCGGGCAATCCGCACCAGGAGCTCCGGCAGGGTCATGGTATCCTCGTAGAAATACCGGATGTATCCCTCCAGGTTCACCTTAGCCTTGAATTCCAGGAGCTGTTCCTTCAGCTCCTTTACCTGGGTGGCGATGCGGTGGGCTTCCTCGGTCTGGAAAGCGTCCCGGAAGATTTTCTGCTGCTTGGCGCTCTCGGCCTCCAGCTTTTTGACCCCCGCACGAATCCGCTCCTCCTCCAGCACGAACTCCGTGGCGGGGAAGACGGAGACTCCCTCCAGGTTCTCGATGGAACGCTGGCTTAAGATGTCGAAGCTGCGGATGGACTCCACCTCGTCCCCCCACAGCTCGATGCGGTAGGGGTTCTCCTCGGTGAGGTCGAAGATGTCGATGATGCCGCCCCGGACGGAGAACTGGCCCGGGCTCTCCACCTGGTAGCTCTTCTCGTACCCCATGTCCACCAGCCGCCTGCTCAGGGCGCTCTCCTCCAGGGTGCTGCCCTTGTACACGTCGATGACGTCCCTGTCCGCGTCCCACATGACCTGGGGGGACATGAGGGCCGCGTAGGTGGTGACGATGGTCACGGGCTTCTTCTCCATGAGCCTGCGCAGCACCTTGACCCTTTCCTTCACCAGCTGGTTGCCGTGGATGTCCGCCTGGAAGAAGATCAGGTCTTTGGCGGGGTATAACATGACATTCCTGTCATAAAATCTGTACTCCTCGAAGAGCTCCTTTGCCTTCAGGTCGCTGTAAGTGACGATGACCTTGATGCGGAAGCCATCCCCCAGCCCGTAGATCATATGCAGCTTCTGGGAGTCCACGCAGCCGGTGAGGGCGGTGATGCCCGCTCCTTTCCGGATGGCCTCCCTGATATTGCCGTATTCCGCCAGCTCCTGCAGCGGCGCCAGTAATGCCTGCATTGCGTCCTCCTAAATCTTTGCTGCCTTTTTCGCCTTTTCTATTAATACAATATCTGCTAAATCTTTCTCTCTGCCCAGCTTCTTTTTCATCCGTATCAGTCCTTCTACGCATACAACAGGAACACCGTTCATTATTTCCACTGTCCCCTCAATCCAGTTTTCAAAAATCTCCACATCCTCAGAATATATATGCAGCGATTAAATCTTGCCCAAAAACCGGATAAACGGCATGACTGGCTGCGCTATGCGACTGGCAAGAATTAAATGCCGTTTATATAGGATTTTTCTAGTTCCATCTTCACAGTACGTGACCGCGTGCCCCTGCTGCTCCAGTCTGTCTGCCAGAGATGTACTACATCCCAAATCAATATCCTGTGTTTGTAAGCGAAACCCATGCAGAACCATAGCGCCTCCGGCAACTACCCAGTATTCCTCTTTCGAAAAAGGAAGCTCCTGAAGCCTTTGCACCAATGAATATTTATCAAACATATGGACTAATCCCCCATATCCCGGCACCTTGCTCCCGCCGCAGGCTCACCGGAGGGCGCGGATTCCTCCGGCTTCCGGGCTTCCAGCTCAGGCTCCCCCTGCTTTTTCAGATCCTTCGGCTTTTTCGGATCCTTCGCCGGCTTCTTCACGGTGTTGAACTGGTTCATGGCAGCATCCGGCCCCTCCGCGATAATCGACCGGATGGCATCCGCCGCCCGGGCTGCCGCCTCGTCCATGGCCTCCCTGTCCTTCGGCGAGAAGCGCCCCAGCACATAGTCCACCAGATCCCAGCCAGCTGGCTTCTCTCCCACGCCCATCTTCACCCTGATAAAGGAATCGTGGCCCAGATGGGCGATGATGTTCTTCAGGCCGTTGTGGCCGCCTGCGCTGCCCTTCTTGCGGATGCGAATCTGCCCCACCTCCAGGCTCACGTCGTCGGAGATGACAATCAGCTCCGCGGTCTCGTCCACCTTGTAGAAGTCAATCAGCTGCCTGACGCACTCGCCGCTTAGGTTCATATAAGTCTGGGGCTTGGCCAGGACGCACTTCTGCCCCGCTGCCATGCCCTTGCCGATGATGGCCTTGTGCTTCTTCTCCAGAATGGAGATGTTCTCCTTCGCCGCCAGCTTATCCAGCACCAGAAAGCCCACGTTGTGCCGCGTGCCCTCGTATTCCCTGCCGGGGTTCCCCAGCCCTACAATAATATACATATCTGTCTCCTGTCCTCCGGCCGCGCGCCCGGCCTGTCCCTGCATCAAATCCGCCGGAAAGCCTTCCCGCTTCCCGTCATGTCTCTTTCGGTGGCACCGCCACCATTGAACCGGCGCTGGACCGGATGGAATCCATATACTCCTTCAGTCTCTCCCTCTGAGCCAAAATGCATGCGTCCGAGTCGAAAAAGGCAATTAGCTCTTCCCTGCCTATCCAGCGATAGCCAATGGTCTCGCCCTCCTGCAGCACGATGGAATCCTTCGGCGCGTCCGTGACGCACAGGTAGCCGTGGTGGATGGCATGGCTTCTGTCG
>CAJUFO010000090.1 GCA_910585615.1 uncultured Acetatifactor sp. | reverse complement strand
TTCGGACTTGCAGAGAGCCGCCGGGCGGTGCGAGGCGGCAGCGAGAGTTCCCCAACTGGCCTCGGAGTCCTCACCTGAAGCGCCACGGCGTGGGTAGGGTGGAGCGGGTGATTCCGTTATCGATTGTCGAGTGCACAGGATTCGGACGGTTCCCGTCCGGGCTGTGAATTAGAGTGGTACCACGGAAAATAAGCCCTTTCGTCTCTAGCTGACGGAGGGGCTTTTTTGTACAGATGCGGAACTGGAAACAGCATCTGTACACACAGTGCCCATAGGATTTACGGACGCATGAACTAGGGGCCGGAAATTCTATGCCGGAACAGGCACTGTAGGTACAGATGCGGAACTGGAAACAGCATTTGTAGATACAGTGCCCATAGGATTTACGGACGCATGAACTAGGGGCCGGAAATTCTATGCCGGAACAGGCACTGTAGGTACAGATGCGGAACTGGAATAAGGAGAGAAGACTATGGCAATCCCTTACAATCACCATGAGGTGGAACAGAAATGGCAGGAGGTCTGGGACCAGGAGAAGGCCTTCCAGACCTCAGACGATTATTCGAAACCCAAATACTACGCGCTGGTGGAGTTCCCCTATCCCTCGGGACAGGGCCTTCACGTAGGCCATCCCAGGCCCTACACCGCCCTGGACATCGTGGCCAGGAAGCGCAGGATGCAGGGCTACAACGTGCTCTACCCCATGGGGTGGGATGCTTTCGGCCTGCCCACGGAGAACTACGCGATTAAGAACCACATCCACCCCAGGATCGTGACCAAGAACAATGTGGAGCGCTTCAAGGGCCAGCTCCATGCCCTTGGCTATTCCTTCGACTGGGAGCGGGAGGTGAACACCACCGACCCGAACTACTACAAATGGACCCAGTGGATTTTCTTAAAGCTCTTCAAGGCAGGACTGGCCTACAAGAGCGAGATGCCCATCAACTGGTGCACCTCCTGTAAGGTGGGACTGGCCAACGAAGAGGTGGTGAACGGCGTCTGCGAGCGCTGCGGCGCGGAGGTGGTGCGCAAGGTGAAGAGCCAGTGGATGCTGAAGATTACGGAGTACGCCGACAAGCTCATCCAGGGTCTGGACACGGTGGACTACATCGAGCGGGTCAAGGTGTCCCAGAAGAACTGGATAGGCAAGTCTCAGGGCGCGGAGGTGGACTTCTCCCTCACCGGAAAGGAGGAGAAGCTGCGCATCTACACCACCAGGCCGGACACCCTCTTCGGCGCTACCTATATGGTGGTGTCCCCGGAGCATCCGCTGATTGAAAAGTATAAAGATGAGATTAGGAATTACGACGATTTGGTGTCCTACCGGGAGCAGGCGGCCAAGAAGTCCGACTTCGAGCGCACGGAGCTGGCCAAGGACAAGACCGGCGTGGAGATCGACGGCCTCACCGCCACCAATCCCGTGAACGGCAAGGAGATACCTATCTGGATTTCCGACTATGTATTGATGACCTATGGTACAGGCGCCATCATGGCTGTGCCCGCCCATGACGAGAGGGACTGGGACTTCGCCAAGAAGTTCGACCTGCCCATCATCGAGGTGGTGGCAGGAAGCCCCGTCAGCGTCCAGGAGGCGGTGTATACGGATGTGGAGAGCGGAGTCCTGGTGAATTCCGATTTCCTGGACGGCCTGTCCGTGGCGGATGCCAAGAAAAAGATTACAGAGTGGCTGGAGGAGAAGGGCCTGGGCCAGAGCAAGACCAACTTCAAGCTCCGCGACTGGGTGTTCTCCAGGCAGCGCTACTGGGGCGAGCCCATTCCCATCGTGAAATGCGAGAAATGCGGCTTCGTGCCTTTGGACGAAAGCGAACTGCCCCTGATGCTGCCCGAGGTGGAGTCCTACGAGCCAACGGACAACGGCGAATCCCCGCTGGCGGCCATGGAGGACTGGGTGAACACCACCTGTCCCTGTTGCGGTGGCCCGGCCAAGCGGGAGACGGACACCATGCCCCAGTGGGCAGGCTCCTCCTGGTACTTCCTGCGCTACACGGATCCGAAGAACGAAAATGCCCTGGCCAGCAAGGAGGCCCTGGACTACTGGATGCCCGTGGACTGGTACAATGGCGGCATGGAGCATACCACCCTGCACCTACTCTACTCCAGGTTCTGGCACAGGTTCCTCTACGATCAGGGGCATGTGCCCTGCCCGGAGCCTTACCAGAAGCGCACCAGCCACGGCATGATCCTTGGCTCCAACGGGGAGAAGATGTCCAAGTCCAGGGGGAACGTGGTGAACCCGGACGACATCGTCAGGGAGTACGGCGCGGACACCCTGCGCACCTATGAGATGTTCATCGGGGCCTTTGACATGAGCGCAGCCTGGAGCGAGGACGGCGTGAAGGGCTGCCGGAGGTTCTTAGAGAGGGTCTGGAAGCTCCAGGACATGGTGACGGAAGAGGATGGCTACAGCGCGGATTTGGAGACCAAGATGCACCAGACCATCAAGAAGGTGTCCGGCGACTTCGAGAGCCTGAAGTACAACACCGCCATCGCGGCCATGATGGCCCTGATTAATGAATTTTATAAGAAGAATTCCGTCACCAGGGGGGAGTACAAGACATTGATCACGCTGCTGAACCCGGTGGCTCCCCATATCACCGAGGAGCTGTGGCAGGCGGCGGGCTTCCCCGGCCGGGTATACCAGACCACGTGGCCGCCTTACGACGAGGCCAAGACCGTGGAGAGCACCGTGGAGGTAGGCGTCCAGGTCAACGGCAAGATACGCGCCACCATCTCCGTGCCCAAGGACGAGGCAAAGGAAAACGTAATCGCGGCGGCCAAGGAGGCTTTGGGGGATAAGCTGACCGGGAATATCGTCAAGGAAATCTATGTGCCGGGCAGGATCGTGAACATCGTGGTGAAACCGTGAGGAGAAATTAAAGAAAGGCTTTGCGCTTCGGGCATTGACATTCCAATGCAAGTACCAAGTAAACATAGTTGGCACTTAAGGACAGCAGGTGGTTGCATGACAGGTAAGGAAGTCGTTAATCTTACCGGTAAGCTGAAAGAAAAGGGAATGAACAGTGATGAGATACTTGCGATTATCGAGTATATCGAGACCCACGATTCCAAAGAGCGGGAGTGAGTCAGGCAACCAAATAGCAGGGAAGGAGGGGCCGCCTCAAATGACGGCCCCTTTCCCATATCGCGGTCCGGGCTTCTATGGCTTCGCCTGGCCGCTCCAGCTTTTTTCCAGAATCTTGTCGATCTGCGTCAGCTCGTCCTTGGTGCTGTGTTTGCGGATGGCGGCGATGGCGGCGTTCATTTCCTGGGGGGTGAAGGTCAGGTTCTCCGCCTTCGCCTTCTTCATCATGGGCATGAGATAGGCCATCATCTCCTTCTGGCTCTTCCCGTGGCCCTTGGCGAAGAGCTCCTCCACGAACTTCAGCTTCTTCTCCGGAATGTCCTTTACAAGGGGGTCTGTCATCCAGACCGGTCTTTCCTGGTTTTCCATACGAATTCTCCTCCTTTTTTGTCCGGCAGCCCGGTACCTGGCCGGACGGCCTGCAATGGCTCTTACTCTGTCTTGTCTCCCCCGAACATCTGGAAGATGGAGGACAGCCCGGAATCGGACATCCCGGCGAACATGTCCATGGGATTGTCCCCGCCCATCCCTTCTGGGAAGAGCTCCTGAAACATCTGTATCATCTCCATCATCTCCTGCATCTTTTTCAGGTTCGCGATTATGTTCTTGATATTCTCTATCCTGGCGCGCTCCTGGGGCCCGCTGAAGGGCAGCATCTCGTCCAGGAGTTCGAAGGTGTCGGAATTGTCCCCCTGGAAGAAGTCGGCGGACAACTGCTTTCCGCCTCCCATCAGCCGCATACCCGGATGGCGGCGCAGGAAGGAGAGGGTGTATTGAAGCTCCAGCAGCTTTATGTACACTGCGAAGCCGCTCTGCTGTTCTGGGGCCAGGCGGGGCAGAAGTATTTTCAGCATCTGGATTCGGTTTGTGGTAAAAAGGGAATCGAACGCGGTGATTGTCTTTGAATTTTGTTCCTCCATGGCGCACTCCTTTCCGGGCATTTTTGCCTTCTGTCAATATTCTATGCCCGCGGTCGCAAAAGGTTGCCAAGTTACCCGCCCCGCCAGCGGAAAGCATCCTGAACCGATGGCGGATTTCACCGATGGAGAGCATATGTAAACAGGCAGAGAGGTATGTGCGCATAGGAAAACTTCTTCATTGGGAACAGGCCCCGATGGGAGTCTCCTCCCACCGGAGCCTGTGTGGATGGGGCTACCATCCGGGTCAATGCTTAGTTGCAGCCACAGCCGCAGCCACAATTGTTGTTGCCGCATCCGCAGCCATTGCCGCCGAACAGGCCATTGCCGCCGCCGCACAGGCAGGAGAGCAGAAGGATCCAGATCAGCCACTCGCATCCGTTGTTGCCGCTGCCGCCAAACAGGCCTCCGCCGCATCCGTTTCCGCAGCTGTTGCCGCATCCGCATCCGCTGTTGCCGCCGTTGCAGCAGCACAGAAGCAGGATGATCCAAATCCAGTTGCCGCATCCGCCGCCGTTGTTCTGGGGGCTGGTGCATCCGCAGGAATCATTGCAGCCACAGTTTGTAGCAGTTAAGTCACTCATGGTTTTTCCCTCCTAGGGTTTATTTATGGTTTATTGTATGCGGGGTGGCCTGTCAATGTTTCCTAGGGGGGAGGGATTTTTGCATCGGCCCGTGGAAGGCATCCATGAATGGACATTTATGGAAAGGCATCCATGGAAAGATTATGAGATCCGGCAAAGGGGCTTGCAAATCTGACCGGATATAGTAAAATAATAGGAAAGGACGGAGGATTCGGATAGGAAGAGAGTATGACACAGAAGATTTTTGTGGTGGATGGCAGGCAGTTCCGCACGGAGAGCGACTATGCCTGTGCCAGACGTGATAAGGAAATCATAGATAAGCTGCGGGCAGAGACCGACTTCGGCGACAGAGAGGCGTTGGGGAAGCTGACCGAGGATTTGCGGGCAGGCAGATATAAATTCTTGACGCTCCTAGGGCAGGACTTCCGGGACGAGGTGGAGGAGCTTTTGAAAAAGACCCCGGCCCAGGGCACAAGTCAGAAGACGGCGCAAAGAAAGCGAGGGCTGCGGACGTCCGGCCAAGGGAAGGCCGGGGCCGGGCGGGCGGGAAAGGATGCGGGGGAGAGCGGTGCCGGCCGGGTGCAGGAGGACAGCGCGGCCCTGGAGGGAATCGTGGCCCAGGAGCTCAGGAAACGGGAGAGGCGCAGGAAGCTTATCCTGCTGGCGTGCAGCGCCGTGGCGGTGTGCTGCCTGGGATATTTCGCAGTGTATTCCTATTATGATTACCGGACCCGGAGCACCTATGATGCCCTCAGCGAGCTGAAGGAGAAACCTGCCATCGCGCCTGCAGTCACGCCCGCCCCCGGCCTGCTCTACACGCTGGACGGGGAGGCCGAGCCCCGGGAGGTGCTGGAGGAGTACCAGAACCTGCTGCTGAAGAACCGGAAGCTGATTGGCTGGGTGAAAATCGACGATACCTATATCGATTATCCGGTGATGCAGACTACGGACAATGAGTATTACCTGGATCACAACATGAACCAGGAATACGATAAGAACGGCACGATTTTCATGGACAAGGACTGCAATGTGCTGGAGCCCAGTACCAACTATATCCTGTACGGGCACCACATGAGGAACGGCAGGATGTTCGGACAGCTGGATCAGTACAAGGACAAGTCTTTTTACGAGAAGCATCCCATTATAGAATTCGACACCATCTACGAGAAGGGCACCTATGAGATTATGTATGTGTTCCGGTCGAAAGTGTACAAGGAGACGGAAATCGTCTTCAAGTACTACCAGTTCATAGATGCCAATGGAGAACAAGAGTTCGATTCTGCCATGGAGGAGATGGCGGCGCTGTCCCTCTATGATACAGGCGTGACGGCGCAGTACGGCGACCAGCTCCTGACCCTCTCCACCTGCGATTACCAGGAAACGGACGGACGGTTCGTGGTGGTGGCGAGGAAGATAGCGGACGGGGAACAGTGAGGGATAGCAGAAAATCTACTATACAAAATAAAAATACGTGATATAATAGAATCCAATGACAGGATTCTATTATCATGTATAATAGACGCTAGGAAAAAACAAGCATCCAAAGCCCAAGCATCCCAAAGGGGCTTTCGATGAATCGGGAGGAAGAACACATGAAGCCATATGGTGTAAACGAACTGAGAAGAATGTTCCTAGACTTCTTCGAGAGCAAAGAGCATCTGAAAATGAAGAGCTTTTCCCTGGTGCCCCACAACGACAACAGCCTGCTGATCATCAATTCCGGCATGGCGCCCCTAAAGCCCTACTTCACGGGCCAGGAGATTCCGCCCAGGCGCAGGGTCACCACCTGTCAGAAGTGCGTCCGCACAGGCGACATCGAGAACGTGGGAAAGACTGCCAGGCACCTGACCTTCTTCGAGATGCTGGGCAACTTTTCTTTCGGGGACTACTTCAAGCATGAAGCCATCCGCTGGAGCTGGGAGTTTTTGACAGAAGTGGTGGGCATGGATCCGGAGCGCCTCTATCCGTCCATCTACTGCGAGGATGACGAAGCTTTCGACATCTGGACCAAGGAAATCGGCGTGCCCGAGTCGAAAATCACCCGCTTCTACCGGGACGAGAACGGAAAATGCGACAATTTCTGGGAGCACGGTGCAGGCCCCTGCGGCCCCTGTTCCGAGATCTACTACGACAGAGGAATCAAATACGGCTGCGGCAGGCCCGACTGCAAGGTGGGCTGCGACTGCGACCGTTTCATGGAAGTATGGAACAATGTGTTCACCCAGTTCGACAATGACGGAAAGGGCAACTACACCGAGCTGGCCCAGAAGAACATCGACACCGGCATGGGCCTGGAGCGCCTGGCTGTGGTGGTACAGGATGTGGACACCGTCTTCGACATCGACACCATGAAGGCCATCCGGGACAGAATCTGTCAGATAGCCGGGACGGAATATGAGGTCGACCCGAAGAAGGACGTGTCCATCCGCCTGATTACGGATCATATCCGTTCCACCACCTTCATGATCAGCGACGGCATCCTGCCCTCCAACGAGGGGCGCGGCTATGTGCTCCGCCGCCTGATTCGCCGGGCGGCCAGGCACGGCAGGCTCCTGGGCATTCAGGACAAGTTCATGGCACATTTAAGCGAGACTGTAATCGAGGAGAGCAAGGACGGGTATCCGGAACTGGAGGAGAAAAGGGCCTTTATCCTGAACGTCCTCACCCAGGAGGAGGACAAGTTCGACAAGACCATCGACCAGGGCCTGAGCATCCTGGCCCAGATGGAAGAGGAGATGAAAGCGGCGGGAACCACGGAGCTTTCCGGGGAGAATGCCTTCAAGCTGTATGACACTTTCGGGTTCCCTACGGATCTGACCCAGGAGATTCTGGAGGAGAAGGGCTTCACCATGGATGAGGCGGGCTTTGGCGTGTGCATGCAGCATCAGAGGGAGACGGCCAGAAAGGCCCGCAAGACCACCAATTACATGGGCGCCGACGTGACGGTGTACGAGTCCATCGACGCGTCCGTAACCACTCAGTTCGTAGGCTATGACAGGCTCCAGCACAATTCGAGGATTACCGTGCTGACCACGGAGAGCGAGCTGGTGGAGGCCCTGACGGACGGCCAGGTGGGCACGGTCATCGTAGAGGAGACGCCTTTCTACGCCACCATGGGCGGCCAGAATGCAGACACAGGCGTCATCACCACGGCGGACGGCAGCTTCCAGGTGAGGGATACCATAAAGCTCCTGGGCGGCAAGGTAGGCCACATCGGCATTGTCACCAAGGGCATGCTCAAGGTGGGGGACACCGCCACGCTCACGGTGGATGCCGCAAAGAGGGGCGACACCTGCAAGAACCACAGCGCCACCCATCTGCTGCACAAGGCCCTCCGGGAGGTGCTGGGCAGCCATGTGGAGCAGTCCGGCTCCTACGTGGACGGGGAGAGGCTGCGCTTCGATTTCAGCCATTTCGCGGCCATGACCAAGGAAGAGCTGGACAGGGTGGAAAAAATCGTCAATGAGCAGATCGCGGCGAACCTGCCTGTGGTGACGGAAGTCATGGGCATCGAGGATGCCAGGAAGACCGGGGCCATGGCCCTCTTCGGCGAGAAGTACGGCGAGGAAGTCCGGGTGGTGAAGATGGGAGACTTTTCCGTGGAGCTCTGCGGGGGCACCCATGTGGTCAATACCGGGGCCATCGCGGCCTTCAAAATCCTGTCCGAGAACGGCATCGCCGCAGGCGTCCGCAGGATCGAGGCCCTGACGGGGAACGGCGTGTTTACCTATTATAAAGGGCTGGAGCAGACCGTGGAGGAGGCGGCAAGGGCGCTTCGCGCCACCCCTGCCACGCTGGTGGAGAAGATTGAGCATGTGATGGCAGAGGTGAAGGCCCTGTCCTCCGAGCTGGAGTCCCTGAAGGCCAAAGCGGCCAAGGAAGCCCTGGGAGACGTGATGGACAATGTGGTGGAGGTGAAGGGCGTGAAGCTCCTGGCGGCCAGCGTGGACAATGTGGACATGAATGGCCTGCGCGACCTGGGCGACCAGCTTAAAGCCAGGCTGGGCCAGGGTGTCATCGTGCTTCTGTCCAATGCGGGCGGCAAGGTGAACATGATTGCCATGGCCACGGAGGAAGCCCTTTCCAAAGGGGCCCACGCGGGGAACCTGATCAAGGGCATCGCCGGAAAGGTAGGCGGCGGTGGCGGCGGCAAGCCGGGCATGGCCCAGGCAGGCGGCAAGAATCCGGCGGGCATCCCCGACTGCATCGCGGAGGCTGCGAAGGTGCTGGAGGGCCAGCTTGGATAGATAGGCTACATGCAGTCGTCAACAGATATCGGAATCAATGAAACAGGGCTATCGTTTTTCGATAGCCCTGTTATCGCTCTTTTATCTTGTCAATATCCGTGAGGTCAACACCCAGGACATTGAGCAATGCTTTGAGGGATATATACTTTTCCTTTAACTCGGCATATGTCTTGGAGGCATTTTCTTCCTTTGCCAAGAACATATATCTTTGGATTTCCCGAAAATCATCGATGGCCGTTTTGATAATCTCGGCATTATCGGGCATATGATCACCTGTTTTCTGATGTAGCTCACTGTTTATGCGACATGTTTGGAATTCTCTTGTTCCATATGAATGCTCTTCTTCATTATTATAGCAAAAGGCACTGGAACTATAAAGCGTTTCGGCGGTATGGTATGAAAATCTGCATTGAAAGATGATTATTTTTTGACTATTGGGCATACTGAGGGTGAGGAAATAAACTTACAGATTGCAGAAAGATGCAAAAGAGAGGTGTCGAAATGAAAAGAAAAATAATCGGAAAGAATCAGATAATGCTGCTGACGGCCCTGATATTTGTGCTGGTGCCCGTGATCAGGCCCGGCCAGCCGGTGAAGGCGGCGGGGGATGGGACGGCTGCGGTGGTCAGCGGTTCCATTGAAAACGCCACTGATGACTGGAACGTGATGACGCAACGGCTTGACGAGGCCATCCGGAACGGCACAGGCCAGAATGTGGGCTTCCTTGTGGGGAACCATTTTGAAATCCCCACGGATATACTGGGCAGGCTGGCGGGAAAAAACGCCACGCTGGCCCTGCACACCAGCAACGGCGTCACGTTCAGCATCAGCGGCGGGGAGGTTTACGCTGCCGACGCTCCCTTTACAGTGGATGTGTCCTTCGAGTCGGTCATTCCCGATGAGGTGAAGCAGCAGCTCCCGGGCAACAATACCCTCAGGCAGTTCTCCATGGTGCAGAAGGATGCCTATCCCTGCATCCTGAACGTGCATCTGGCCCTGGGGGAGGAATATGCAGGTAAGCATGCCGTCCTGTATTCCTACGACGAGGCGGGAGGCCGCATGAGGCAGGAGGGCATCTTCAGGATCAACGGGCAGGGCAATGCCATGTTCGGCCTAAGGCGCGGGGACGAATATCTGGTGGCGGTATACAGAGGCTATGCAGTGGCCGAGGGGGACACCCTTTCCCATGTAGCTGTGAGGAACCACATCAGCCTCCAGAACCTGCTGGCGCTCAATCCCCAGATTCAGGACGCAGACCGGATTCAAATTGGCCAGATGGTCAATCTTCCAAATTGAATAGGATTATACGAAAAATCATCCGGTTCCGGCTTGCGGCAAACGGATGATTTTATTTCCGACTAATTTTGCGCCAAAATCTTGTGCATTCCCGCACCAGGAAGTATAATGGAAATCTGATGACAGAATCCTGATAAGAGCACACATAGAAAGCGAGACCTCCATGGATACATACACGGAATCCCTTGAAAACAGAGCCCGGGACATCAACCCGGAGGACGACATCGACTACAGCGCGGCGCTGGTAGAAGTGGTGGGCATGTTCCGGAATTTCGACGAGGCCCTGGACACCTTCCTCGTAAGGCACGGATATACGGGGAGTAGACAGGACGTTGACGGAAAAACGGCATTTATCAAATCCAGGTTCGAGCAAAAGCAGATTCCCCAGCCCAGAAATATCCGAAAATGGTACACAGAGCACAAAAGGATCAAAAAGGAGACGGCAATCTGCATCTGCTTCGCCTTCGGCCTGTCCGTGGAGGAGTCCGAGGACTTCATGCGGCGGATATGCCTGCTGCGGGGCTTCGACTGCCACAAGGTGGAGGAGGTCATTCATTTCTATGCCATCAGCAACGGACTGGACTACGCGGAGACACAGAAGCTTCTGAAAAAGGCGCCAAGGCCCAACCCGGAGCGGCTGGACTTCGGAGAGGAAGTCCTCTACACTGCTTCCATCATCGCGGCGGTCAGGCGCTTCCGGAGTCCGGAGGAGCTGATCCGCTATATCAGCGGCAATATCGAGCAGTTCGGCTACAACAATGCCACAGCCTACAGATATATCCGCAGGATGTGGGAGGAGATTTCCGGGGAAGAAGGCCTGGCGTCGAAAGAGAAGAAAAAACTGTACCGTGCCTTCGATGACATGGATCGGGAAATCAAAGAGGAACGGGCGGGAGAGCCGGAGGCGCACAGGCGGGCCAGGAGCACAAGGGCCCCAGGGAGCGGGGACTCCCTCTGGGAGATATTTCTGCAGATTCTGGGGCTGTCCGGGAATCGAATCGCAAAGCTGAATACGGACAGGTCTCTGAAGCCCATCCTGCGGGACAATGAATTGCTCCACGCTTGGGCGGAGGACTCCTTCCCCAGCAGGGGCGGCCTGGAGAAGATTCTGAACGGGGAGCATGCATCGGAACAGCTGGTGCATAAGACCATCATTTTGCTGGTATTCTACAGGTTCTGGGTGAAAACGGCGCTGAAAAGGAACGACTACCAGGCCTGCGGCGGAGACACGGGAAGGTGCATCTGCGAAATCAACCGCTATCTGCTGGATACGGGCTATCCGCAGCTCTACCCCGGGGATCCCTTTGACTGGATCATACTGCACGCCGTGGAGAACGAATTCCCGCTTCTGGTGTTCCGGGATTTCATGCAGGAACTGTTCTATGTCAAGGAGCGCGACATCGACGCCAGATATGCGGCGGAATGGAGCTGACGCACCGGCAAATCCAGAAATGCCCTCGGGCGGTGTATAATGGAGTAAAAACGGCGGGGACAAAGGACGGGATGATATGGAGGACACAAGAATCGCCCTGAAGGAAGGCACATTGCTGAGCGTTTCCAATCGTGAAAAAGGCGCGGTTACCTATACCATAGGGAAAGTAAAGGGCAGGGGCATGTCGGGCATCGTATACGACGCGTCCTACCAGGACAACAGGGGCTACCGGCACGCTGTCCTGATCAAGGAATGCTATCCCTTTGAGGCGGACATCTACCGGGATGGAAATAGGCTGGTGCCTGGGAGCGAGCTGGACGAAAGAATCTTCCGGGAGTGCAAGCGGGAAATGGAAGCCTCCTATGGCCTGCACAACGAGCTGTTCCATACGGACGGCCTGACCAATTACATTTCCAATACCATCGATAATTATACGGAAAACAATACGATTTATACCGTATTGACGTATCAGGAGGGAGAGGTGCTCTCCCGCAAGAAGATAGACTCCATCAAGGAATGCGTGACTATCGTGAAAAGGGTCGCTGCCTTCCTGGGCAGGATGCATGAGAGGGGCTATCTGTACCTGGACGTGAAGCCGGAGAACATCCTCGTGCTGGAGGGCAGCCCCCAGGCGGTCCAGCTCTTCGATTTTGACACGCCCATACGCCTGAGTGACATCAGGAAATCGAGGAACAGGGAAGAAGGAGGATCCGGCAGGATAAACAGGCTCGCCTGTACCAAGGGCTTCGCGGCGTATGAACAGAAGAAGGGGCAGCTCAACAGCCTGGGCAGACATACGGATGTCTACGGCGTAGGGGCGCTGCTGTTCTGGCTGCTGTTCGGGCGGGTGCCGGAAGCGCCGGACTGCGAGACAGGGGCGGAGTACAAGTTCGCCCACTGCCGGTTCGCGGACAGGAATTACCAGGACAGGCTGTTCCAGGTGCTGCCGGATTTCTTCCGCCATACGCTCACCGACTTTTGCCCCGACCGCTATCAGGACATGGACCAGGTCATCCGCAAGCTGGAGGAGATAGAGCGGTACGCGGAAACCGTAGTGCCCTTCATCATATCCAGCCAGGTCAACCGCCCGCCTGCGCTGTTCGGGCGGGAAAGGGAGCTGAAGGCACTGGAGCAGTGGCTGGACGCGGATAAGACCAATTGCCTGTTCCTCACCGGCATGGGCGGCATGGGGAAGAGCACCTTGGTGCGGGGGTATATCGCGGATCACCGCAGCCGTTTCGACGCGGTCCTGTATCTGTACTACAACGACAGCATACAGAAGATGATTACAGACGACAGCCAGCTGCGCGTCAATATCGTGGAAAAGACGATGGAGGAGAGCACATCGGACTATTTCCATAGGAAATTAAGGGTGCTCCGGGATTTGGCGGCAGGGAGGAGGATCCTCCTTGTGGTGGACAATTTCGACGGGGAGCCGGACGAGGACTTCTCTGCCATTTTGGACATCGGCTGGAAGGTCATCGTGGTGAGCCGCCTGGAGATTCCGAAGACCGGATATGCCACTTTGGCCTTAAAAGCGATTTCGGACAGGGCTGATTTATATGATTTGTTCGAGTGCTATGTCGGGAGGGGCTTGGACGATGAGGAGCTGTCCTGCGTGGACGAGATGATCCGCAGGGTGTTCGGGCATACGTTGGCCCTGCAGCTCATTGCCAGGCAGGTGGCCTGCAGCCATATCTCCGTGGCCCAGGCGACGGCGCTCCTGCGGGAAAAGGGGTTTTCGGACATCGCTCCTGAGAAGGTGGACTATGTGAAGGACTGGCGGCTCTATCAGGACACGGTGGCGGATATCATTGGGGTGATTTTTCAGGCGGGGGAGATGGAAGAGCAAAAAAAGATGATTCTGAAAGTACTTTCGTTGTTTTCGTCAGAGGGCGTGGACATTAATATCTTTTCGAATATGATTGGGCTGAATTCCAAGGACGCAATCAAAGAACTGGCAAGGGAGTGCTGGCTGCAGCTGGGAGGGACGAAATTGTCGCTTCACCCGGTGGTGCAGGAGGTCATCAGGCGATGGGAGTGGACGGAGTTGTGCCGCGGGGTATTTGAGGCCGTGATGGAAAGTCTTTATGCCCATATTAAGATAGAGAGCGGAAAGGAAGAGTATCCAATGGAACTGCTCCGTATGTTTCAGCGGGAGAAGGAGTATATGGAGAAATACGAGATTCTCCGAAGGAAAATAGAAAAACATAACGCAAAGAAAGGGGTGATAGGAGCTATCATACTGAAGCGGGTTGCTGATAGCGATAAGAGGCAGGTAACGGATCATAGAAAGCAGCAACTTTGGCTCCGTATGGCAGAAAATGTATTGGATTCGTGCAGAAAAGAGGAAATTCTTTGGAGGGACGATAATTATCGGAATGTTCTATATTGTACGATAATTTATATGGCTCGTGATAGGGAGGAGTACATTCTGGAGCATGCCGATGAATTGCTGGACGGTTTCCGTAGGACAGATGGCATTGCCTATTTGATGATTTGTGAAAGGGTGATATCCATTTATGAAGAACGGGGAGCATTTGCGCAGGCCTATACTGAAGTGGAGAAGGCCAGGAAGTCCCTTAAAATTGTACTTAGGAAATCCAGCATATTTACGAAGACGGGCAGGAGACTGAAAAGAGGTCGCGAGTATGTGAAAGGAATGTTCTACTATATTCTCGCGAAGTATTATGGCTCTGTAGCTAATTGGGGCTTTTATTATGAGGACAGGGCAGAAGAAATCGATAAAATGCTGAATGCAATCAACAAGGCAATCCGATATATGAAAAGGGATAGAGGAAAGTGTGCTGACAGCAGGGCCATGCACGCGAAGTATCTTCTCTTTAAGGCAAACGTTCTTATTCAATGCTTTCCTCAAAAGAGAAATGATATTGAGAAACTGTTGAGCAAGTCAAAGAGGCTGGTGGAGAAATATACACAAGAGCATTCAAGATTGCGTTATAATTATAAGTCGGTGGAAGCCTGGTATCATACACGGGTGGATTTTGATTATGCAGGGATGATGAGGCTTATGGGGGAGGCATGCAAAATTGCAATAGCTATATGTGGTACGGATTTGGATATCATTGATGGCATCATAATTCCATGGGCAAATATGTTTTTTGAATGGGGAAAATATGAGGACATGGATAAGATGCTGCGGATAGGAATAGGAATATGCGAGGAAGAGGAACATAGGGAAATTATCCCATATATCCGGAAGAAACGGGATTTATATAGACATCTGCTGGAGGCTTATCAGAAAATCAGGGATTTGGAGAAGTGCAGGGAGGTGGAGAAATCGATTGAAGAGGAGAAGGAAGGGAGGAGAGAGGGGGTGGAAATAGCTGATGGAGGATGAACGGCAAAGGAGTATTCGGGTGTGGGATGATGGAAGCAGAAGTGAAGGTTCGGGAAGAGAAGCGGAAGGGAATATAAATGGGTGGCTATAATAACATAGAAGATAAGAAGGAGAAATCTAAGGCGGGTTCAATCATGAAAAAGAAAAGCAGAAAATATGTTGCATTAATCGTTGTTGTCGCAATTTTGGTAATAGTTCTGGGAATATTTTATAAAGGCTATTCAAGCGCCAAAGAGAAATATGAAGCGACTATCAAACAACTTGAAGAGGAGGTCGATAGGCTTTCAGAACCAGTGGCCGTTTATGAGGAGGCTGCCAAGGAGATAGACATCGCTGTGATAAACGCGGAAATCCGTGATATCGGCGAACTTGCCACAATAGAATATCTATACACGGATGCCGGAAAATTTGAGGATCCCGCGGAGCTGTTCGGAAAGGAAATCCCGTTTTCATTTACCACAAAGTCTTTTATTGCGAAATGGGATGGCTCTATCAAGGCAGGGGTGGACATCAGCAAGGTCACGGCAGAAGTGAATGAGTCAGAAAAGAAGATAGTAGTACATATTCCAAAAGCAGAAATCCTCTCTCATGTGGTAGACGACGAGAGCATCGAAACCCTTGACGAGAAGGATGGCCTGTTCAATAAACTTAAGATTGATGATATCAGAGCGTTTGATGCCAACAGTAAGGACGCTATGGAGAAGCGGGCCATTGAAAACGGGCTTTTAGATAAGGCCTTGGAAAACGCAAAGGCGATTATCCGCAAGCTGATAGATAACGACATAGTGAAAGAATTGGAATATGATATCACGTTTGAGGTGATTGAGGAATAAGCAAAATAGATAGGGCGTCAATATAACGAACGGAGATAGAAGAAGCAGAATTTAGATGATTTCTAAAAGCTGCTTCTTTTTTAGGCCTACATCCACAAATCCAAAACAAAAACTGCCGTTGTATACTTATTTATATGAAAAAGCGGAGATGCCCGCTGATAAGGAGGAAAAGGCTATGATACGGAAAAATAGGGTTGCTGGTTTTGGGGTAGTGATGGCGATATTGGTTTTGACATCATGTGGGGAGGTTCCGGCCGCACAAGAATTGTCACCCCAAAACGCAGAAATACATATGGAAGAGAGTGGCGGACAGATAAGCGAGGAGGATGAAGCCGGCAAAGATGCAGACGAGAATCCGGGTACAGAAGAGATTGATGAAGTGGAAACAGAATCTACAGATATTCGGACAAAAAGCTTTAAGTCCGCTGCCAATATAGAAGAGACGGTGCTTGTGGACGAAAATGACATAAAGATAACGGCTACGGAATTGAATTATACAGATTATTCCGTTGAATTAGGATTGCTGATTGAAAACAACAGTAGTGTAAACCTGTCATTTACCAGCGGTACTTTGGGATGTGACCGCAATGCTGTCAATGGTTATATGGTTGGTGACGGATATCTCAATGCGGATGTTTCTGCTGGTAAAAAGTCGCATGAATCGATTAGCTTTAGCAAGGATGCGCTGGCGTTATATGGAATTACAGAAGTTGCCAATATTCAGATAGGGTTCTCTGTACAGGATGATGACTATGAGGATTTCTATACGGGAATGGGACAGGTAAATACATCTGCCGCCGATTCTTACGACTATGAAGACAGTAATTACCAAAAATCTATAAAAAGTGGAATCTGGGAAACAGCATACAACTGCAGCATAGACTATTATGCAGAAGAGGAACTATATAATCAGAATGATATAAGGGTTGTGTCACAGCTCTGACGCTTAAAAAATATTTCGTAAAAAAACCTCCCATTTTATGGGAAAA
>CAJUFO010000089.1 GCA_910585615.1 uncultured Acetatifactor sp. | reverse complement strand
AGGGGGGCAATCCAGACCACCAGCAGAGCTGGTGGTTGAGCCGGCGGCCGTGATTAGCCTTGTGCCGGCCTCGGAAATCTCACCGGAGAATTTCGCCATCCTGACAATATTTTCAAACAAATCCGTAACGCCCTCGGAAACGGGCGGCTCTTTGCTCCAGGAGCTCAGCTCCACGATGGGCATCAGCTTATTCCACAGCTCCTTCATAAGCGGGGCATCGGCCTCCCGATAGCGGTCCTCGCAGTATTTGTCCACCATCTGGGAGATAGCGGGGACATCAGCCTCCCATCCATGATAAGCCAAGAACTCTCCGCAAAAGGTGTCCCCATGGGACAATTCCGGCCACAGGATGAATCCCTTGCACATAGCGTCATCCTTGGCAATCCGCAGCCGCTGGTTCATCAGCTCATAGTCGCCCCGCAGCTCATTGTTTGGCTCATAGCCCTCAAATATGCCGAAAATCCAGGGAAATTTTCCTACCACGCCCCAATTGGTAAAATTATTCTCGCTCTGGGTATCAGAAGTATAGTCCAACAGGATGACCTGGGAAGGATTCAGCTGCGCAATGAGCTTCTTTACCTCCTTCGGGGTATAGTACATCCACAAATCCCAGCTGGCGAGCAGCAGGGGAGCATTTGGATACCTTTCCTCCAACCATGCGGATATCCTGCGGTACACATTGAGCTTGAGCCTCAGGTTTTCGTCCTTGTCCTCAGAGAACATCCGCTCCGCCAGACCGATGGTGTGGAACAGCTCCGGCCGGCCGTATTCCTCGATATGGGTCTGGGTCAGCTTGAAATAGTTCTCCAGGTTCTCGTCTTCACGGATGTCCCATACAAGGCCTGTCTGCTGGGAATAGCCCTCCGTGGTCTGCCCTGTCAGCAGAGCAGGCTTTTTCGCCTCCAGATATGCCAGAGGGGTGCGGCTGTACCAATGGGTCATGGTGCCGCAGTCCTCCGGATGCATCAAATCGCAGTCGAAGGCGTACTGTAGAATCTTCCTGCGCAACTCCCCCCGATATTCCAGAGACCAGAAAAGCGTCCTGTCGTCGAATCCAGGTCCTGCTTCCGGAAGGGGGCTGTCCCTGTCCGGATAAGGCACGATTTCAGGGAAGGCCTTTTGGAATAAATCGTCAAGCCCGATGCGCAGCATGAAAAGGTTCAGCCGCTTCTTCAAGAGCCAGTGAATCTCCGTCTTCCATTCCTCAAAGGACCAATGCTCCGCCTGGAAGCGATGGAGGCTCCGGTGGGCGAAGTATCGGATTCCCCGGTATTCGAAGCGCGGGGATTCCACCAGGCGGATATCTGTCATGGGAAGCGCTCCCTGGATGATTCTGTCCCCGTCCCAGAACCAGCGGCAGCCGCAAAAGACTTCGAAATAGCGGTAGACAGCGTACAACGCCGCTCTCGGACGTCCCCCCGTCAGCACCAGGACAGAGCAGTCCCCGCAGCACAGGGATTTGATGCCATAGTCATCCGAGGCGCTGCGGATATCCATGTCGTCCAGCTTCCCCTCCATATAAATCTGGGTGGTCAAATGGTTGACCCCGTCATTTCCTAATAAGACCGCCTCCGGCAGCTCCTTCATTTCCTCCAGGGAGATTTCCCTGTCCGTCCGAATCCTTACCCTCCGGCCGGCGACCTGGTCGGAAAGCCTGCCAAACTCCTCTGCCGCGATGCGGTAAGCCCTGTGTCCCCTTGCAGGGCATATCAGTACAAGTTCCTCCATTGCCAGCTCCTCCCTTCTTTTTTCTGTGAATCCCTTATTGCTTCACCCCCGAAAGAGCGACGCTCTGTACGATGTATTTCTGCAGAAACAGATACATGATGACCAGCGGGAACGCGCTTAATACCACGACCGCGAACCGCGGGCCGTAATACATGGAGCTTTCGCTGGCATTGAAGAAGGCCATGCCTACTGAAATCAGCTGCTTTTCCTTAGAACGAATCACTATCATGGGCCACAGGTATGCATTCCAGTTAGCTACAATCTGCAGGATTCCCAGAGCGGAAATCACCGGTTTGCACAAAGGCAATATGATTCTCAGGAAAATTCTCCACTCTCCCGCCCCGTCGATTTTCGCGGATTCCCGCAGCGAGTCCGGGATGGCCCCAATGTTCTGCCTTGCGAAAAACGTGCCGTAGACATAGGCAAAGCTTCCCATCATCAGCGGGACATAGGTATTCAGCATGCCCATGGATCTGTAAATCAGATACAGCGGAACCATTCGCGATTCGAAGGGAATCATCATGACCGCCAGCATAAAGAAGAAGCAAAACTTCTTTCCCCTGAAATTGCCCTTTGCGAAAGCATAGCCGCACATCATGGCAAAAAATACCGCAATTGTCGTGTTCACGAACGCTATCATCACTTTATTCATGTAATAGCGGCCCAAGTCGATCATTTCATTGGCATACCGATAATTCTGGATGGAGAATTCATGCGGCACCAGAGAGAAATCGGGCAGATCCGTGATAGCGGTTTTATCAAAGGATAAAATCAGGCACCAGTAAAAGGGCAGAAGAAGTATCACAAGAATCACTGCCAGAATCATGGTAGTAATGATATGGTGCCTCTGCTTATAGAGGACTTTCGATATATTTCCCTTTTTCTTCATCCGTTGTCCTCCTTTAGGAATCCCGACAGCTTCACATTCACCAAAGTGAAAATCAGCGTTATGATAGATAGAATCACGGAACCTGCCGAGGACAAGCCATACTGAGGCGACTCAAAGCTGTACTGATAGATATACATCAGCAGGGACTGCAGCGTACCCGAAGGGCGTCCCGCAGTGGTGCTTCCGCCAATGATGTACAGATCCGTGAATCTGGCAAACCCGCCAATCATACAGGTGACCAGCAGGAAGGAAAAACAGGACTTCATCTGCGGTATCGTGATATAGACCATTTTCTGCAGGCCATTCGCCCCGTCCACTACCGCCGCGTCGTAGATTTCCGTAGGTATCGACTGCAGGCTTGCCAGACACATGAGCATGAAATAGCCAATCTCCATCCATACATTCAAAATGGTCACTCCCAGATGGGATATGGCCGGGTCGGAAAGCCAGCCGGTCGTAACCTCATGCCTCAGGAGCTTCGACAGCAGGTTGTTCAAAAGGCCGCCATTTCCGCGGAGCACATACTGGAACACCAGGATGACGCTCACGCCTGTTATGATGCTTGGAATGTAGAACATGATGCGGAAAAAGGTCTGCCTGGGAGTCCTCCCCAAGCTGTTGATTGCATAAGCCAGCAGAAATCCCAGCGGAATCTTCACCAGACTGTAGACAGCCAGCAGGATTGTATTTTTAAAAGCGTTCAGAAAAGACTTGGATTCCAGCAGAACGGTGTAATTCTTGAGACCTACCATTTTATACTCTGTCCCATAAGTACCCATGTTGGTGAAAGAAAAATAAACCGTAGCCATGGTAGGGAGATAAGTAAATATGAGCAGAACCAGCAGGGATACAATAATGAAGGAATACCAGGTCATATCATTCTTGAAGCGCTTCCATCGTTTTACATTACTTTTCATATTACCCCCTGTCGCAACCTCTTTTGTCAAGAAAGGAGAAGGCCAAAGAGCACCTTCTCTTTCCTGAATGTGACAATATTTTACTTATCATTCAGATTACTGCGAGATGCTCAAGAATTCTTCCACGGTACCCTGCATGAACTCAGCCGCTTCTTCCGCCGTCTGTCTGCCATTGATTACATCGTCCACAGCTGTGGTCAGATTCGCCGTGACGGAACCAAAGCTTACATTGTTGAAGTTATCGTTGGTGGAGCCGTTGAAATTTTCCGGCATAGTGGACATGGCGCGGTTCATGACATCCGCCGTCCTCTCATCGATAATCTCCATCACCGCGTCGATAGCTTCCTTATTATTGGGATATATCAGGTTGTCGACTATCCATTGGGTAGCCACTTCATCAGTGGTCATGAATTTGATGAATTCCCATACCCATTCTTTTGCGTCGGAATCTTTATACATGGCCAGGTTTTCATCCCCGAAATAGGGGCTGGGGATGCCTTTATATTCTCCGGTGGAAATGACAGGGGCATTGTAGATTTTGTACTTGTCCGTCAGTCCCAGCTCCTTAATCTGCAGATAATCTGCAATGGGTGTGTTCTTCATGATCATCGCCCAGTTGTTGGTCCCATCCAGCGTACCGGATACCGCCACGCCCTCACGCACCTCCGGGCTCTCGCACTGCGCCAGATCCGCGATGGTCTGGAAGGCCTGAATCGCTTCAGGCGAGTCGAAGTTCACCTGGCAGTCAGCCAGAGTGTCGCCGTATACAAAGGTCTGCGCGCCATGGATGTAAGCGAAGAGCATGTAGTTAAAGAACAGGTTGCCGCCGCCCGACGAGTACATCTGCATTCCCCAGATATCCTCTCCGGTGTCCGGATTCTTCCCTGTCATCCGCTGTGCAATGTCCATGAATTCTTCAATGGTCCAGTCGTCGCTCGGAAGTTCTACGCCCATGGCCTTGAATTTCTCCACATCGACCCAGACCACCCACGGTGCCGTATAACCGGAGATGCCGCTGACCTTCCATTCACTTGGTTTTTCCGTGGTCCTCCTGGTGGCCAGCACGTATATCTTATCCCGATATCCGGAATCCGCCTCAATATATGGCGCGAGATCCTCTGTCAGGTCAATCATGGTGGCTCCGTGCATGATTACGTCCGCATTGCCATCCAGACAGGCTGTGGTAATGGAACTCTGCCAGTCTGACCATGGACAGATGTTGAAATTCAGCTTCACATTGGGATAAAGCTCGTTCCAGCGATCGGCAATCACGCTATATCCGGGCTTTACCAGTCCGGAGACCAAATCCGTGGTCTCATTCTCATTCTGGAACAGCGCTGGCCCTACAATGTCCAGCGTGACCTCCGTCTCCAAATCCAGGTCTGTATTGATTTCATATCCCGATGTGGTTACCACCGCAGCCTCTACCTTTAATCCTTCCTCCGATTCTTCGGCCTCCTCTTTGCTCTCTTCCTGGACGGCAGAGGACTCCGACGACTGTTCAGAACTGCCCTCATTGCCGGGGGGCTGGTCTTTGCCGCACCCTGTAATCATGGCTGTCAGCATACTGACACACAACAACACGCTTAACAATTTTTTCTTCATAAATACCTTCCTCCTTCTTAACTAAATGTAAATTTACAACATGATCCTGCCGTTTATAATAAGTATTTACATACATATTACCCTAAACACCAGCTTCAAAGGGATAGACCTCCGGTTGAATCCAGCCTACATCCTCGAAATTCTTCGTGCCGGTTATGAGCTTCCGCAGAAGCGCCGCCGTCTCCGTAGCCGGAAGCCTGGGAGACTCTTCCCTGAGCACCGCGTCCCACATCATGACTGCCACATCCGGCATGATGCGCAGATATGCGGGCAGGGCCTGCCAGGTCGTCATAATCATCCCCATAGCGCCCAGACGTTTTGTGGTATTGCAGAGATTCCTCACATTTTCGGCCTCGTTCCACGGACACAGCAGCACGTCGAACCCTTTTTTCATGAAATATTCCGCCGTGGGCTCTCCCCCTGGAAATCCGTCATAATATTGCCAGTCTGCGATAATGACATCCTTATCCAGATGCGCGATACCGTCAGCCGTTTTGTGGAGGCGATCCCCATTGGCCACAATCTTCTCCGGCCAGTCCTTGGAGGCCAGGAATTCGTCATGCCATATGATGGAGCGCCGGCCCTCCTTTCTCAGGTCTGCTGCCAGCCGATTGATGAATTCTGCCAGGAACCTTCCCTCCTCCTGCTCCCTGGCACATTTCGGGCAGGTGGCAAAGGAATACGCCTCATCGAAGCCCAGATGGAAATAGCTCCCCTGTCCAAAGGTTTCCATAAGCTCACTGCGCAGATTGCCCAGCAGCTTGTAGGTGTCCGGGTTAGAGGTGCACCAGGTCCAGCCGTCCGGCTCAAAGAGCATGGCATATCTGGGCGCCTGATCCAGCACTACGTGACGGCCCCTGCCCGCACGGCATTGAGCGGCATGCCCCAGATGGTTGAGCATGGGAACCGGCTCCATCCCAAAGGAGCGTATCTCTGTCACCAGCTCCCGGATTGTATCCAGGCTGTATGCCCTGTCCTTCCAGGCCAGCTCCGGCAGGCTCTTGTAAGGATACATGCCCCAGAATTCCAGAATCACATGGGTAAATTTCAGGAAACCGGCAAGGCGGATCGCCTTCTGCAGATCCAGGGGCCTGGTCTCCGGAAACACGCACAGGTGGATGCACCGAAACGACATGGCCGCCTTATCCTGAATCTCTACGCTCCGCACCAGAAACCTCTCCCCGCCTTCCGAAAGGTCTTCCGGCTCAATGAGCTGAACCAGTGTGGTAAAAGCGTCTACGAAGGTCTTGCTGTCCTTAGCCGCTATCGTAATCATATCCGGCAGAACCTGAATCCGATAGCCGCCGCTGCTGTCCAGGTTTCCTGCCTGCTCCAGGGAATCCCCCCTTCCCGTGTGGAGAACCGCGTGAATCTCCTCCTTCGCGCTGTCTTTTGTGGAAAGCTTCAGCGTGGAGGCAGTGCAGGTGAACTGATAGAACAATGTCCGTATGCGCTCCTGTTCTGCCATTTCCAGACAGGCGTCCGTCTCCATGGCCAGTTCCGCGCCGAATGCAAAACAGCCGTCTCCTGTGGCAATCTTCTCCGGCACCGGATACAAATGCTGCAGATACATAATAATCTCCTCCTCCCATATCACGGCTACCGGATTGTTTCCGGCAGCCCTTGTTTTCATTGGTCCAACTGCCTCTCCAGAATCTCCCCCATATCAGGTATGCTCCCTGCCGCGCCGGGTCTGGTGACGCTGATTCCCGCGGCCGTAACTGCTGTCAGAATCGCCTGCTCCAGAGGCGCGCCGCCCGACAGCATACCTGCCAGGACACCATTGAACGTGTCGCCCGCTCCTGTGGTATCCACCACAGGGCCTGCGGAAAACGCCGGTATCATCTCGCACCGGGAATCCGTTATGAGAAGAACCCCCCTGCCGCCCATGGTAATCATGGTATTTTCAATCCGGCTTCTCCGAAAGAATCCGGCCAGCTCCTCTGGGGACGGCTCCTCCTCAGGCCCAAAACCCGCCAGTTCTTTCGCCTCCCCGTAATTCGGTGTGACGATCCGGCATCTGGACAAAAGGGACGGCTCCAAATTTCGGGCGGGCGCAGGATTCAGAATCACCGGTACGCCGCTCTCCTGTGCTATGTCGATGGCTGTCCTCAGGCATTCCCCCTGGAGTTCATTCTGAAGCAGCAGGTAATCGCATTCCTGAATGGCGCCCCGCACCTTTCCGCTTTTTAAATCCTCCGCTCCCAATCCTAATGCCGCTCCGCCATAGACCTCTACCATATTTTCCCCATCCCTGGCGGTAGTTATCACGGCAAAGGCAGTAGGGGACTCTTTTTCCATGAGGCAGAGCTCAATCCCCTCCTGCCCCAGGGCCGTCCTGCAGGCCTTCCCGTTTGCATCCGAACCCACAGCGCCGATAAACAGCGTCCCGGCACCTGTCCTTCTGCAGGCAATGGCCTGATTGTGCCCCTTTCCTCCGGGTTCAAAGAACAATCCGCTACAGGGAATCGTCTCTCCCGGCCCGGGCAGATATTCCGTCTGAAGAAACGCCGACTGTCCCGTAAGGCCTATCACGGCGACCTTGCCCTTTTTTATGACAGCTTCATTCATTGTGCCCCTCTGCTCCTCAATTCGGTTCCATGCCATAATCTACAAGTGCCTGTTCCGAGGCAGGTATCGATGAATC
Organism: uncultured Acetatifactor sp.; assembly: GCA_910585615.1. GTDB lineage: Bacteria > Bacillota > Clostridia > Lachnospirales > Lachnospiraceae > Acetatifactor. The sequence goes on along the minus strand of CAJUFO010000089.1, from coordinate 8,994 downwards.
AGCGCCTGATTGCGATCGGCTCCTCCTGGAATGTTTCCGCTTACATAGACCGGAGGCGTCACGCCGTCCTCCCACAAGAATTCATTTACCTGCACCAGGATGCTCTGGGCGATCATACAGCTCGATATGGTAGAGACCGGCCCTACCCGCATATCGCTGCCCTCTATGGCTACCGCAGCGTCCCCGTGGCATACCCCATTGTCCAGGACAATGTCCGCCACATCATGGAGCTTCCTGCCGTCAGGATGCCTGGATTCATCCTTGGCATAGGCCATGGAAACAATGGCGATGACCGGAATCCCCTTCTCTCTGGCGCAGATGGCCATCTCCACAGGAACGCTGTTTATGCCTGATGTAGAAGACACCATCAGCACATCCCTTTGGGTCAGTCCATATCTCTCAAATATCGGCTTTGCCAGCCCCGGCATCCTTTCATAACAGCTGCTTTTGACCGCGCCTCCATGGAGCATCAGATCGGAATCCAGCATGGCGCACACTGCCGCGGATCCGCCGGCCCTGTAAAAAAGGTCTTCTCCTACGAGATGGGAATGCCCGCAGCCGAACACATACAGCATGCCGTCCCGCTCCATCCGATCCGCAATCACCCGGGCGGCCTCCACAATGCTCTCCCGCTGGCTTTCCGCCACCCCGGAAAGCACTCCCCATACCTCTTCCAGATATTTCTGATACAGCATATTGTTTCTCCTATCCTTTCAAAGCATCGGTACCCGTCCGGAATATCTGTCCATAAGAGCCCCATTGCGCCTCTCCCCCTCCGGTGTATTGGCGTTCTCCCACACGGGCGGGCAGACTCCCCGTTTCAGGCATTCTTCCATAGCCGCAAGCTCCAGCATATGGGCGATGGCGAAAGTCCCTATGCCCGACAGCGGCCCTGCTTTCGCTTCCATTCCTTCGAGCCCCACTACCGCGTCGTCCACTGTATTGCAGTCATTCACGTAAATATCAGCCAAATCCCGCAAGTTTTCTTTGCCCGGGGAACGGATGAGGGCATCCGCAGGAGTCTCATCCTGCCACCGGTCACTGGCAATCCCAATCACTGTCGCTCCCAGCCTTTTCGCCTCTCTGGCCGCCTGGATGCAGGAGGCATTGACGCCGATGGTATGGAACAGGAGCAGCACGTCCCCCCGGCCGATTCCGCTGGCTGCCACCAGGGAGCTCCCCAGCCCCAGGCAGCGCTCCAGCTGAATGAATTTCCGGGCCTGGCTCAAAGCGGTCAGCCCGTATTCCACGATTGGATAGATATTGGCCAGCCCTCCGATGCGGAAGAACATTTCGCCTGCCACCAGAGAAGTGTGCCCCCCTGCTCCGAATACATAAATCAATCTGTCCTGTTCAATGGCGGAGGCCAGAAGACGCCCTGCCTTTTCTATGTTTGCTCTCTGCGTATGCTCAATCTCATCCAAACGCTGTTTTGCGCGCTCTATGTATCCGTTCATCTCTTCAATACTCTGTTATAGCTGGCTCCGATGGCATCCCAGAGCTTCATAGGTTCCGGCGCGGCTACCGTTGTCCCATAACCGCCCCTGTAGGTCCATGTGCCCAGCCGGTCTACGCCCAGGCGCTCATATAAGTCTACCGTCCTTGCAATCTGGCTGTAATCTTCCGGGCACTTATTGTATCCCATGAGCCATCTCTCGGACTCCTTGCCGTATTTCTTCGCCATAGCTACCGTGCGCTCTGTCACATCCCTGAAAAAGCTCTCCGGCAAAGCCCAATTGATGATGGTAGTGGAGAATACGTCGAAATACGGGCAGGCCGCCACCAGTTCCCAGTTGTCATACCCTCTCTGCTCCGTCACATAATAGGTGTTCATGGTGGCATGTACGCAGCAGGTAATTTCCAGGGCCGGATTGTACTCCTTTAGCGCCTTGGACGTATCTGCCAGGGTCTTCAGGGCTTCCCTCCAGCGGAACTGCTTCACGTCGTCGTTCATGAATTTCGGCATCTCATATCCATAGTAAGCCTGGAACTTCTCCATGCATTCCGGACAGCGGCACGCCCAGTCATCTCCCGCCCCGCCGGTAATGGAAGCATAGGACTTCGGATATGCGTAATGCGGTTCATCCCAGAAAAAGCCGTCCACCTCTGTCTCCCGCGCCAGCCTCATGCAGAGCCCCTCGAAGTAGTCCCGGAAAGAATTCGTGTTAAAGCATGCGGCATTCAGCGCCTCTCCCGTATACGCGGACACCTGTCTGTGGTGGATGTTGTTCTGCAGGAACAGGCTCACCTGCTCGCCGCCGAAATATTTGCCGATGCCCCAGGTATCCGCCAGCACCCTAAGTCCCATCTCATGCGCTTTTTTCACAATCCCATTGATGCTGGGGAACCAGAAATCCATATCGAACTCCGTGATTGCCAGGATGACCGTATCGCAGCCATGCTCAACCATTTCCTGAAAGTCCTTTTCCGCATGCTCCACATAGTTGAATCCGTAATAGCTGATTGCGGTATGTTTAATTGCCATAAGCCTTTCCTCCTGATGTCTCCATATTCATTATAAACACTCTTTACTATCTTGTTTTTATAATAGCATATTAAAACATTTATGTCACTAATATTATATAATAATATAACATAATTTTATTTCTTAATATAGCAGAAATCAAAACACGGCATTTGCAGAAATGCTAAGCCCTTATTTTTCTTTGCATATTGTTATTGTATTTTTGTTATATTGTGATATAATATCAAAAAAAGACAGCACAGCTATTCCACTTCAAAACAGCAACGGATGAGGTTTTACATGGATAAAGAAATTTTTTCGAATCTCTCAAGATTTGCCCAGGAACAATATTTGCTGCAGGAAGAGATCCTGCAGGGTAGATTCGGGCCTCCCGGCAGCCCTTTCATGACGACCCGCGCCTTGGCCGAGCAGCGCGGCATCTCTGTCGTGACCGCCCATAATGTCATGACCGAGCTATGCAAGGGAGGCTTCATCAGGCTCCAGGGGAAGAAATACTATCTCTCCTACTCCGAATTGGCAAAGGATTTTCAAAACCGCACCCAAATCATAGGATTGCTCATCCCCTCCATGAACAATGGGTTCTACGCCTCTCTCGCCGAGGCCGTGGTGCAGCTTGCGGGACAACAGGGCTATCGGGTCCTGGTGATGACCACCTTCTATTCCGCCCCGGAAGAAGAGAAGGCTTATGAACTGCTACGGCAGATGTCCGTCAGCGGCATCATCAGCTGCCTCACCACCTCCCAGGCAAATTCCAGGCTATACCAGGAGCATGACCTTCCCTGCGTATTCCTGACCCATTCTGTAGACGGGCTGAAGAAATCTTCCGTACAGGTGAATAGCTTTTCCATCTCCCAGAAGGTGGCACGCCATTTGATCCAGCAGGGCTATCGGAAATTCTTTTATATCGGCACCAGGAACATGCCCGTCAGCAAAGATGTGCGGTATACGGCCTTTCAGATGGAGCTGGGTCAGGAGGGGTTTCTTTTGGATGAAGGATGCGTATTTCAGTTTACGCAGAATGACAAAGCGGATTTCAAGGCCATCTCTCAGACCTTGAAAGGCCTGGAGGAACCCGTTGGCATATTTTGTTATCACGATCTGATTGCAGCACAGTTATACCGTATTTGTTATAAATTAGGAAAACAAATCCCCAATGATGTAGGCATCGTAGGCTTCGATGACCTGTCCATCGCCACCGCCCTTTCCCCGCCGCTGACCTCGGTCCATTATCGGATTCAGACCATGGCGGATATCGCTTTGAAGCAGCTGTTCCTCAATATCAAGAATCCAAACTGCGCCTATGACAACTACTACATAGAGCCTACCCTAATCGAACGGGGGAGTTCCGGTTTATCGGAATATGGGGCGCTGCCGGACTGACGGGTCACCGGATTCTTCATGTCTGTTTTCATGAACCGGGGTGTCTTTCAGGCGTGCGGTCTCGGCGCTTATCCTGGCAACAGGAGCCTTCTGCCTTGTGTCCTCCTCGCCTGTTTTGGAACCTGGAGCCGCAAAGCAGAAGGCGGCATATATCCAAAGCCGTCAATGCCCAACACCCTCACCCTCCCACCAAGGCAGGGCCGTCATGCCAGTCCGGGGCGTTCTGGATTGAAGTGAGGGACACTTTTTTATCTCTCCGGCATCTTGAACCCCACAAGCGCCCTATTCAAATAATCATTGTACGGTTTCATCCGATGGAAGATGTCCACGGCTTTAGACAGGAACAGCTCGCCGTCCGCAAGCTCCTCGTCCTGAAGCGGATATTCCAGATACCAGCTCTTATATTTCAGATATTCCGCTTGGGGATGTTCCTTTTCGTATCCAGCCGGGACATTTTTCAGGGCAGTGCCGTTCACGGTAAAGCATTCCAGAAAAGATGGGGTGGTAATGATTGCCTCCCACTCGCCGCCGTGCTCCGAGATATAATCCCGCACCATCCGAGTGGCATCTTTGAACATATCCGCGAACAGGCCGCCGCCCAAGAAGGACTGTCCGCCCGGTTTGAGCATCAGATAATAGCCCACCGGAATGGGCAGCTTTCCCATAGAGGAGATGTGCGCCCGGAACGCGGGGTTGTAGGGGGACTTGTCATGGCTGAATCTGGTGTCCCGAACCAGCTTGAAGGTCAGCTCCTTGGGGGCGTGGCCGAGGATACTGCCGTCAAATTCCCCGATTTGGAGAATCAGGGCCTGTATCAGTTCCTCAAACTGCGCGTTGGCCGCCTGGTACTCAGCCTTATGGGCGTGGTACCATTCCCGATTGTTGTTGGCGCTCAGCTCGTTCAGATAGTTCAAAATCATCTGTGTATTCATCGTTCCACCTCCTATGCTTCCGCAACTGCGGAAAAGGCCGGGCCATTCAGAAAATCCCGAATCATCCGCTTTAACCGCTCTGTAGACTGGTACGTCCGGCAGAACGAGAACTGCTGGGCGTATCCATCAATCTCCTCCATGGCCGCTTTCACCTCCACAGCAATATCGCTTGGCTTGGCAGCGGTAAAGTCCAGCCGGTCGGGGGAGATCCGGTGATTCTGGATGGCGTAGTTGACACGGTTGGCACAATGGCAGGTTCCCTTTCCATACTCACCGCAGTATTCGGAGAGAAAATCAGCCATCTTTTTCCGCACCCTGGAAAGCCGCTGGCGATAGGTTTCCGGGGTGACGCCCAGAATCTCCCCGGCAATCCGGCTGTCCAGCCGGAACATCGTCCCCAATATGAAGATGCAGCGGCTCTCCGGATCCAGGCACTGGAGCATGACATTCGTACAGGACAGCTTTAGTTCTTCGGCCAGGATTGCCTTCTCTACATTTTGGGTCATGTCAGGCACATCCTGAACCTTTCCGCTGCGGATATCATCTCCGTAGAACCCAAAGCTCAGAGGGAGCCGGGCGAACATATGCTTCTTGTAGTCCTTGAGATGATTCACCGCGATGCGGAACACCCAGGTGGTGAAGGCGCTCTCCCCTTTGAAGGAGGAGAGGTGGGTCATCACCTTCAGAAGAATGTCCTGGGACGCATCCTCCGCGTCATGGAATGTGCCCAGCATCCGCAGGGACAGGTTGAACACCAAATCCTGCACACCCGCCAGCACCGTCTCCAGCGCGGCCTTATCTCCGGCGGTAGCCTGTACAATCAACTCAGACAGCTCTTGCTTTACTTTTGTGCTCATAAAAACACCTCCTTAAGAGATTAGACTGGCACAAGCTGGATTTGTGACAGCAAAATCGGACAATTATAAACTTATAAATAAACTGCGTCTATGGTTAAGAGTATAATGGAGAGGTTGGATTTTATCAATGGTATAAACGAATCAAATACCCCGCTGCAGAGCAGCGGGGCCGCCGCTGGGATGACTTTTTCGGCTGTTTAAACTGCTTGCTTATTGTGCCGGGTGGAGAGCAGCACATACAGCGCAAACCATGCGATACAGTGGGTCGCGAGAATGCCAGTATCTTTCATCGCTGTCCCCATGCTCCCGGCGGACAGAGCCATGATGCCCTCAAAGGCCGGCTGGGATGGAACGATATTGCAGATGAGCGCCAGTGGCCCGCTTACTCCGATCAGAGCGCATACAAGAGGCACGGCCAGGAACAGCAGCATGACAATCTTGATATAGACCACTCCAATCATCAGGCCCTCGGAAAACTTTCCGATAAACAGGCCAATCAACGCTGCCACAAAGGATGACAGCACAATCAATACCAGCATCAGCCCGAAATTCTGCCAGGACAATCGGAAACAGATACACGCGGTCACGATGGAGGACAGGCTTCCAAAGAGGAATCCCACCACCACCTTCTGCAAAATGTACTGACTGGGCGTCATGGGCAGGATTTCGTTGACGAAGGCCACACCATCTTCTTTTTCAGAAATGATGTTCATGGCGTTGAACGTACAGCCCATAAACATAGCGACAATCAGCACAGCAGGGATAAAAATGCCCTGCAGGCTTTCCATGATATCCGGGCGCTCCAATGTCTGGATTTCCGCCTGGCCCGCCGCTTCCCGCTGCTCATAGAGGACGGACAGCGTCGCGGCCGCCTGCCGGAAGATATCCAGCTCGTCTCCGCTGATTGCGGTTTTGAGGCTGTCATCGTTTGCCCTCACGCCGATTACATTGGTGGACGGCTCGTTGATGGCGGTGGTCAGTTCTTCCTGTGTCCCATAAGCCGTTACCGGCCCATACCGCTCCAGCCATGTGACCGTCTGCGGGGACAGCTCGTTTTCCAGCACCCCAAAGTGCAGTTCCCCCAAGCTGGACATATCAATAGAACCCATGAAATTCAAAGCCACAGCCACCAGAATGGGGAGCAGGAAGGTCATCAGGCAGAATTTATCCCGCAGAACGCTTTTCATCTGATATTTTAATCCTTTCATGCCTCACCCCTCCTTTCCTATTTCCCGATGAAACGCAAGCCGCACCGCCAGGAACAGCAGCACGATCGTACCGATAGCACCGACATAATAAACTGGCGAAATGGCCGTTCCAAAATAGGCGTTTTTCAGCCCCATGTAGACATGATAGAACGGATGATAATTGATCCAGTCAAACTTGACCGATGTGTTGGCAGATAAAAATACAGGTGTTGCGGCAAAAATGGCAATTACCAGATAAGCCAGTGTAAATTGCCGGAAGTCCTTCAGCAGCAGTGCACAGAGCAATCCCACCAGAGCCATCATCAGCGACAGGATTGCTGTCTGAAGCAGAACGGCAGGCAACACCGCCGTCCCATCTGCAAGACCCGTATTCAGCAGGGTGAGCAGTACCGCAAAGACCAGATCGGAGAGCAGGAACACCGTCAGCTTGGACAGCAGGAACAGGTCTTTCCGCAGCGGGAGGATAGCGTGGACACGGATCACGCCCATGCCCTTTTCCTTGAACAGTACAGCGGCAATCTCCAAAAATCCCACAGCGGCCAGCTCAAAAAACAGCAATTCACAGGTAATCTCTTTCCTGGCTTTCTGTTCCGGCGTGTTTGTGCCAAGCACTTCCGGGGATAGGCTCACCGAGGGATGCAGCAGGGACAGCGCGTAATCCGCCCGGTGGTGGTCGATGTGTTCCGCACTCGGGTAAAGCACCACCCGCACATCCCCGGCACTGGCGTCCAGCCCCACGCCGTTGGCGTCGGACAGCAGGGCGGTGTCCATAGCCTCCATGGACGGAACGGTCTGTACCAGGGCTGATTTTGATGCTTGTGTTTCCGCAGGGTCATACAGATACACATTGTATGGCGCCATCTGCATGAAGCGGATATAGCCCAGGTTCACATAGGCCGTATAGAGAGCCAGAAAACCAATCGCCATCAGGAAGAACTTTCCCGATGCCAGCATCCGGCAGTCCTTTTTGAACAGAGCGCAAAAGTCTTTTCCCATCAGGACAGCCCCCTTCCCGTGTATTGGATGAACATATCCTCCAGTGTCGGTTCCTGGGAGTGGATGCTGATAATCTCATCATGGGCAAAGGGGATGCCCGCCTCCAGCGACCGAGCCTCTATGGTTTTCGACTCCCGCTGTCCCTGGTACAGATAGTCGATGATTACCCGGTGATTGCTGTTTTTCTCCTTCAGGCGCTTGGGCGTATCCAGGGCCACCAGGTTCCCGTTAGAGATGAATGCCACCCGGTCGCACAGGAGGTCAGCGTCCACCATATTGTGGGTAGTGACAAAGACCGTCGTTCCCTTTTTGCGCTCCTGCTCGATGATTTTGCGGAACAGCACCGCGCCGGAGGGATCAAGGCCGCTGGTGGGTTCGTCCAGGAACAGCAGCCGGGGGTTGCTCACCAACGCCCGCGCCATGCTCACCCGCTGGCGCATCCCCTTGGAGTAGGAGGACACCGGCTTTTTCAGATAGTCCGGCTTGAACTCCAGCGTGTCCAGCAGCTCCCCCACATCCCGCCGCTGCTCCCTGGGATAGAACGAGGCGAAATAGTTCAGATTATCCACGGCGCTCAAATTGGCGTACAGATAGGGGAACTCAAAGAGGACGCCAATCTTCTGGAAAAATTCCTGCCCATGGGCATCGGAGATGTCCTGTCCGAACAGGCAGGCTTTCCCACTGTGTCCCTTCAAAATCCCAGTGAGTATCTTCTGTGTTGTAGACTTTCCAGAGCCGTTCGGCCCCAGGAAGCCGAAAATCTCCCCGTCCTCCACGGTGAAGTCCAGGCCGTGGAGGGCCCGCTTGTCTTTGCTGTAGGAGAACGTCAGGTCCTTGACCTCAATCATTCGTCACCACCCCACTTTCCACGCTGATTCCTCTGCTCCTGCTGGCGCTTGCTCCACCACTTCATAAATTTTACCTTGAAGGGGATAGAAACGACGAGTACCGCCACGATTACAATCCACCAGTACCATTCCAAACCTAAAAGCATAGTCGTTACCTCCATATTTTTGATGAGGCAAGAATAAAAAAGCGCGTTGAAGTCCATGTGAAATCGATGTGAAGCCTCTGTGAAATCTTTTCTAAACTCCCATGCAGCCAGCCGCACCACCATACCTGAAAGTCTGAGAGTT
>CAJUFO010000088.1 GCA_910585615.1 uncultured Acetatifactor sp. | reverse complement strand
CAATGGCTGGGTTTCATAACCCCATCGGTGCCTTTCGCAGAAAGGCGGTTTATAAGAATGAAAAATCAATTTCTGAAGAAGACCATAGCGCTGGCGCTGGCGGGAGCCATGACGCTGTCCATGGCGGCCTGCGGCAAGGATGACGCAGGCAGCGACAGCAAGGCCGACAGCCAGCAGTCCGAGCAGCAGGAATCCTCTGCGGAAGACCCCGGGGAATCCGCTGAGGAGAACTCCCAGGCTTCCGGCGAAGAGGCTCCCGAGGAGGGCGGCCAGGCGGAAGCGCCCCAGATTGAGGACACCACCATCAAAATCCGCGTCATGAACGAATTCCGCAACCTGGACAAAGTCCTGGCCAAATACGAGGAGATGACGGCGGACGACCCCGTCATGAGCAAAATCCATCCCGAATTCGCATGGGTGGCAGGCGGCGATTACAAGGACAAACTGACCACGGCCATGATCGGACAGGAGGATTTCGACCTGATGTTCTGCGGCGGCTGGCATGGGCTGAGCACCTTCATCCAGGACGGCAACTTCGCGGATCTGTCTTCCTACTTTGGCAATGACGCGTTCCCGGGCCTGAAGAACGCTTTCTCCGAGGATTTCGTACAGGCCATGACCTCCTATATCCGTCAGGAGGACGGCTCCTACCAGAAGGGCATCTACGGCATCAACCTGGCCACCTTCTATGAAGACAGCCGCGGCTTCATGTACCGCGAAGATCTGCGCAAGAAGTACGACTGCGCGCCCATCACGGATGAGGCGAGCCTGCTGGAGTTCGTGAAGACCGTGCAGGAGAACGAGGAGGGCATGATCGGCGTCAGCCTCTGGAACTTCTTCCGCCTGGACTCCCCCTGGTACTCCGCCAAGCATGACCATGTGTATACCCAGGACAATGTGAATGTCCTCGGGGACCAGACCTGGATCTGGGTGGGACTGAGCGAGGATGAGAAGACCGTCCTGAACGCGGTGGTTCCCGGCGATTCCCCGGAGGAATTCGCCAAGATGCCCGCAGGCTATCAGGATGACTTCATCACCGCATACATTCAGGACCGCACCAAGTGGAACCCCTACCTGAACCCCAACCGCGGCGGCACCGACACCGTGGAGAAGCCCGCGGCCATCGCCTACTCCGCGCTGAGCGAGTACGAGAGCAAGGTGAAGACGGCCCTGGAGACCAACCCCGACGAAGAGTACGGCTTCTATGTCATCGAGGACGCCCAGCGCAATATGGAGCCCGGCGCAGTGGTCTGCGACATGGCCACCAACAACTGGCTGGTAGTGCCCGAGTGGTCCGAGAAGACCGATGCCGTGATGTATTTCCTTGACTGGATGTTCGGCAGCCAGGAGGCCCATGACCTGTTCGAGCTGGGCATCGAGGGAGAGGATTGGGAAGCGGTAGGCGAAGACGGCTACAAGAAGCTGGACATCGACGAGAACCTGGCTTACTCCATGCCCACCTACTCCTTTACCCAGAACCCGACCTACATCAGGGTCAGCGAGTTCGTCAGCGAGAACGAGGAAATCAAGTCCCGCTTCGACTATATGTACGATCCTTCCACCTACAAGCTGAGCCCTCTGGCCGGATTCGTGTTCGACACCACCAATGTGGAGACCCAGATCGCCAACGTGTCCGCCCTGTCCAATGAGCTGCAGCTGACCATCTCCATGTATGACGCCGACGAGGCCGCGGAGAAGATTCAGCAGTGGCATACGGATGCCGAGGCAGTAGGTCTGGAGGAAATCCGTGCCGAGCTGATTTCCCAGCTTCAGGCGTTCCTTGACGCGAAGAACGCGAACTAAGAGAGGACGCCTCTACATGTACAGGGAAAAGGAAATGCGGAAAAAGATAGAAGAGATATAGAAGCGATGTAGAAGAAGGGCGGCCGCGGGCAGAATGCTTGCGGCCGCCTCTTCAGGCAAGGGTTTGGCCCTGGGCTTTTCCTCGCCGGGAGGAATCAGGCATTGTCGTCATTACATAAGGTTTCGTACTTCTTTGTCAGTTCCTGGTATTCTTCAAGGGTCCTGCACTCTTTTAAATCGTTTAGGATACATGCTCTTTCCAGCTTGCGGGCCAGACGCTCAATGACCTCTGCATTTGTGGGCATGGAATCACCTGCTTTCTGAAGATGTGGATTGTGTATCAGTGCCATCTTTATTATAGCAGTACGAACCTTAAGTGTAAAGGTTCCGAGAAACAGTAAACAGTTTATAAACAAACAATAAAAGGGAAAAAGAAAGGCTGCAAAATGACACAGAAAAGAAATCAGTTGCGGATTCACCCTGTACCGAGAGGCGCAGTGCTGCAGGAGGATTACTGCCTGCGGGTCAGGCCGGCCGGCACCCAGGACTGGCAGGAGCTGAAGACCTATCGGGTAAAGGTGGACATGCATGACGTGCGCTGCGCGTCCATGGCCTGCTTCGACTTTGAGGGCAGCGTGGAGGTGGAGGTCACCTTCCCGAAATTCTACACCGTGTACCGGGTGGACATCCGCCCCCTTTCCCTGGGCATCCGGGCCCGGGCGGAGGCCAAGCGGATCACCTTCACGCTGGACAGGCCGGCGAACCTGTCGGTGGAAGTGAACAAAGACCGCTTCCACAACCTGCACCTCTTCGCCGGGGCCCTGGAGGAGCAGCCGGACAAGACCGGGGACGATGTGCTGGTGGTGCCCGGCTCCATGGAGCGGCCGGGCTTTCTGGGGGACGGCATCAACGAACAGCTGGAGGCCATGCCCGAGGGCAGGACGCTCTACGTGGAGCCAGGCATCTATTATATCGGGGAATGTGTCTGGCATCTGCCCTCCCACACCCATATCTACCTGGAGCCCGGGGCCATCCTCATCGGCGGCCTGGCCCTGGAGCACGGGGAGGGGCTACGCATAGACGGCAGGGGAATCCTGTATCTGGCGGATTTCGCCAGGTTCAGCAGCATCAACGGCATACGGCTCAACCATTCCCGCGACATCCTGCTGGAGGGCCTGATTTTCATCAATCCGCCCCACTATACCGTATCCCTGGGGGACTGCGAGGATGTGACCATCCGCAATATAAAGTCCTTTAGCTGCGAGGGCTGGAGCGACGGGGTGGACATGATGAGCAGCAGACGGGTGCTGGTGGAGGACTGCTTCCTGCGCACCTCCGACGACTGCGTGGCCATCTACGGCAGCCGCTGGGACAATTACGGCGGCAGCAGGGAAATCACCGTGCGCCGGACGGCCCTCTGGGCGGACGTGGCCCATCCCATGATGATCGGCACCCACGGGGACCATGCCCATGAGGGCGACGTCATCGAGGAAATCCTGTTTGAAGACATCGATGTATTAGAACATCATGAATTCCAGCCCGGATACCTGGGCGTGATGGCCATCAATGCCGGAGATAAGAACCTGGTGCGGAATGTAACCTACCGCCGCATCCGTATAGAGCCCTTCGAGCACGGAAAGGTGCTGGACTTCCAGGTGAAATGGAACCGTGACTACAACCCTGCGCCGGGCCGGGGCATCCGGGACATCCTGGTGGAAAAGGTAAACATCATGTCGGGAGACGGGGAGGAGCCCTCGGTGATTGCGGGCTACAGCCAGGAATTTTCGGTTCGCGGCATCGAAATCCGCGACTTTTACCGGGACGGCAGGAAGGTGGAGAGCCTGGAGGAGGCCGGGATCATGGTTGGGGAATATGTGGAGGATGTGAGGATGGTGTAGGCCAGCGGTTTTGAACTGTTCAATATATGCGTTTTTCTTCAGGGGGACAAAGGATTACTGGTCCTGTTCCCCTGCATCTTTCAGTACGGTTTTCTAATGTCATGTGCCGATGCCAACAGGATTAATTGTTCAGCATTCTTCTTTTTTTGCCGCTTTCGGTGTCAAGCGATCATATTGAATGATAATTTTTCCGCTGCCCAAATGGATTTTTTCCTTTTTTAATAGTGTATACTGCATCTGGTTTTTTGTGTAGTCTGTCCGTTCCATTGGGAAAAAACTTCTACAAAAATAATTACCGCAGTCCTCTTTATCTATAAATAAGAAAGAAATGTTGAGGAGAATCCCGTCCCCCATTTTCAGTAAGAACTCCCCATCAATCGAAGAGTATGGTAACACCTTTTTATTAAAGCGGAACACAAGCTGCTCTCCATCCAACAAGTCTTCGATAAATTGGAAAGCTTCTAACCTCGAAAGGCTTTCACTAACAAAAATACTTTTTTCTATGGTCTGGTATGTAATATGTCCAGCTAAGATATCCCGAAAAACAGCTTGGCGGTTCTCTCTGGCAATGCTAATGTCCCTCAGTTTGTGAAGTCCCGCAAGATGATGAAAATCAGTTTCGCCAAAGCCCAATATAATCTCTTTTAGTTTCCCTTTGCGGCCCAGAGTAAATTGATACTGATAACCAATCAGTCGTTCAAAAACAGCGGCGGATTTCTGTAATAAGTCCATATCTTTTTCCCCTGTATATAACAAAAGACCCTGCCTTACAGCAGAGCCTTTTGGAGCATTTTCTTTCAGCCCTTAGGCCTACGCCGGTTTGAGGTTTCACTGCACAACCCCTCTTGCAAGCTCTGTAAGACAATGCCTACCGGCGCACTCTCTTACTTCAACGCTTTGACAGACACACGCCGTTGTCTGCCTTATATTATTATAATACGCTCTTGACGGAAATATGTCAATATTTTTTTCTTGGCAATGCTCCTTTGGCTACAACCGATCTTCCTTGCCAGGTCTTGCATTTTACTGTATTTTCATATAGAATGAAAGACAGATACCTGACGGGAATGCACATAAGCGCTTTTGTGAAGAGGAAAATGATGCAATGGTTTCGAAATGTGATATCTAAATGCAGGATTCTGGCAAACAGTATTTTCTGGCGTTTTCTATCGCTTGTGATAGTGCTGCTTTTTTGCATTACCTGTAGCTATCTGGTCATGAATTATGGCGTGAAGGCATTGATTCGGCGTAATACAGAGATTTCCAATGAGAAGATTCTTCAGCAAATCAACATGAAGACGGCGGAATTCCACAATTCTATGTATAGTATTTTAACGCTTCTTTCTTATGAACAGACAATCTATGATTATTTTACCCAGACACCGGCGGAGCAGGTGAACGCCCATAAGGGACTGAGTTCTCTGTTGTCCAATATGATGATGACACAAAACGGAATCGTGGGAATCGCGCTCTATGACGACAGGCTGAACAAGCTGGCGGAAATCGGGAAGGATCCCGGGCTTATCTCGAAGGTGAAAATGGTGAACAAACTGTCGTATTCCGATGTCTTCAGACCGAATTCTTCCAGTGATGCCTATTTCATGGTCTCATATCCGGTATATGACCTTCTCAATGGAAATTATGACAAACAGCTTGGCATGATTGTAGTGCTCATGCGAGCGCAGAAATTTGCTTCTTATATGAAGGATACGGAAATAACGGAGCGGGAAGAACTGTATCTTCTGGATTCCGGCAATACGGTGATTTCTAGTGGCAGAGGGAGGGAATACCGCAGACTGAGGGAAGAGGAGCTGGTGAGCACAGATGAAGTTTTTGTTTCTGTAGTGGAACAAAAGGAAACGGGCTGGAAGATTGTAAGCATCATGCCTACCGATGACCTCTACAGGGGAATGCCCATTGTGCGCAGCTTCATCCTGGTAATTTCCCTGATTATGTTTGGGATACTGGCTGTTCTTCTGTGGTTCTGTTATTATATTGTGATCCGTCCTATCCGGAATCTGACTCTTTTTGTAAAAATAAGTGTGGCGAATCCTGTCTGGAGGATGAAAGTAGAGGGCAATGATGAAATCAGCATGTTGGCGGACAATTTGAACCATATGCTGGACGAAAGGGACGAGATGGGCGAAAAGCTGCGCCAGGCCCAGAGGGTATTGTATGAGACGGAGCTGGCCAAACAGCAGATACAGGTTCTCGCCTATAGAAATCAGATCAATCCTCATTTCCTCTATAATACGTTTGAATGTATCCGGGCGATGGCGCTTTGCTATGACGCGGAGGAAATCGCGGAGATTACCATGGCGCTGTCTAAAATTTTCCGCTATGCCATTAAAGGGGAAAATGTGGTGACAGTGGAGGATGAGATTACAAACATTCAGGAATATGCCAAGATTATCCATTATCGTTTCGGGGGAAGGATAGAGGTAGAAATCGACTTACAAAAGGAAGCCAGGGGACTTAAGATAATCAAGCTGATCCTACAGCCGATTGTGGAGAACGCTATCTTTCATGGGCTGGAGCAGAAGCTTGAAGAGGGAAAGGTCCGGGTCAGAGTGTGGAGGACAGGCTTGGCCGATTTGGAGCTGACAGTGGAGGATAACGGATGCGGCATAGAGCGGAAAAGGTTAGAGGAGGTGCTCTATCAGATGAAGCATAGGAGCCTGAGCAGCAGCTCCGGAAAGGACAGCATCGGGCTTTCGAATATTTACCAGAGACTGAGGCTCTTCTATGGGGAGAGGGCGTCTCTGAAGATAGAAAGTCGGCCGGGGGAAGGAACGAGAGTGGAGATTTTCATTCCCTGCGGAGAGGAGGGTGAGGGACATGTATAAGGTGGTGATTGCAGACGATGAGGTTTGGGTTGCCATTGGAATCAAGAAGCTGATACACAGAAGTTCGCTTCCTTTTGAGGTGGTAGGGGAGGCATCCAATGGAATCAAGGCCCTTGAGATGGTCAGGGAAATGAGGCCGGACCTTTTGATTACCGATATACGGATGCCTGGGCTGAACGGCCTAGAATTGGTGAAAAGAATCAGGGAGAGCGAAAGCCTGATTCAAATTATTTTCATCAGCGGCTACGCGGAGTTTGAATACGCTAAGGAGGGGCTGCGTCTGGGGGCTCTTGATTATCTGCTTAAGCCGGTGGAGGAAGAGAGCCTTAGAAAGGTGCTTTTACGTTATCAGGCAGCCAGGGAAGAGAAAACGAAGCAGGCCGCGCAGCCGGAATCGGAAGAGGCGGGATTTCCTATTGAGGATTATCGGATAAAAAAGGTGGTAGATGAGATAAACATAAGATATACGGAAAAGATATCTCTGCAGGAGCTGGCGGATAAGTGCGGCTTGAGCAGCGGGCATTTAAGCGCTCTGATCAAGAGGGAAACGGGGGCTTCTTTTTCTGATTATGTGGCTGCTAAACGGATTGGGGATGCAAAAAAGCTGCTTCTGCAGGAAGGGCTTTCCATAGAGGAAGTGGCGTATCAGGTCGGCTATCATGATTATTTTTATTTCACTAAGGTCTTTAAAAAGCATGAAGGAATTTCTCCCAGCGCTTTCCGAAAACAACAGTCAGCGCGGCTTGGAAGCTGATTGCGTTTAGAAAAAGGATATCATTGGAATGGATAGAAGAAATGGATAGAAGAATCGGAAGAAAACAGATTGTACAAAGCGGTCTTGTGGCGCTGCTGCTGTTTTCCCTGATATGGCAGGTGTGGGAAAACGAGGTGGGACATGAAGAAGCGCCACAGTTTGGCCAGGAATCGCAGCTTAGCTGGTATTCTGATTATATTTTTTGGAATCCGCCGATAGAGGCCGGGAGCGGCAGCGAGAAAATCACGGAACACACAGGAGTCAGGATAGAATATATCATCCCTGAGGATAATGGCGATATCCTCCTGAGCCTGATGATGACCAACAGGAGCATGCCGGACATAGTTTCCGTATCCGACCGGTATATGATCCGGCATCTGGTGGAGTCCGGTGAAGTATGGAAGATTGACGAGCTGATGGAGACCTATCTGCCCGATTCCCATCTTTTGACGGATTATCCCGAGGATGTGAAAGAGAAGCTCATCCATAGGGACGGAGGGTGGTATGGCCTGGCTTCTAATCTGCACAGCGAGGAAAATAAAAAAAGATACGGACAGCCGGATGCCTTTTGGGAGGAGATGCAGAGACAGAAGAGCGATTATGGAATCATATGGAACAGGGCCCTTTTAAAGCGCATGGGAATCTCTTTGAATCAACTGGGCACTGAGGAAGAGGTCATTGCGGCCTTTGGGACGGCTCAGGACAAGGAGATTACGGTCAATGGCAAGCCTGTCATTCCCCTGCTGGTGGACGGAAGCAGATACCAGAGGACGACTCTGCAGGTGCTGTCCGGATTTTTTGGTGCGGAGACGGTGGACGGGCAGGGAGGATACAGGGAGGGAATCCTTACAGAAGAGGGGAAACATACACTGCGGTTTCTGAATGAAATGGTTCAAGACGATTATGTCAGCCCGGATCAATTTGTGATGACTCCGTATCAGGTAAAACGCACCCTGAATTCCGGTCAGGTGCTCTGCTTCGTCGGAGACATCATCAACTCGGGAATCGATCCGGAAGAATGGGTGTCCAATGGAGTGATTCTTTCTTCAGATGGCGCTAAGCCGGTGCTGCCTGATGCCTGCCGGGAGAGCAGGAGCATGACCACATTTATCTCAAAAAGCTGCGAGAATCCGGAGGCCGCGGCGAAATGGCTGGATTACGTTACCAGCGAGGAGGGGATGGCGGCGTACCTGGAAGACAATGAGTGGTGGCCGCTTAGGAATGATGACTGGTACTATTCTGTGAAGCAGGAGCCTGATGAAAGGGAAATCGCGTGGAAGCAGCTTTTGTGTGCTTATGTCAGAAAACCGGAGACGAGAATGCACAGGCCGCTTCCTATGTTCCCGGCTTCGAATCAGCGCCTGCGGGAGCTTGAAACGGCGGTAAACAGTTATATAACAGATAATATCAACACGCTCATCATGGAGGAAAGCCAGGAAAACTTTGAGAGAGGCTTCGCGGTGTTCATAGAAGATTTGGAATTACGCGGAATCAGAGAGCTGGAGACGCTCAAACGGGATTTCTGTATAAGCAATACAGGAAATGCATAAGATATTACCAAACAACCAAAAATAGTACATGGATAAAAAGAAAGTTCCTCTTTAAAGTAAAGCCAGTATGGAAAAGGAGGGACTTTTTTATGTATCAATTTAATCGGGAAGAATATCAGAAGCGCATGCAATGGTATGTGGAAGCCAGATTCGGCCTGTTCCTGCATTGGGGGCTGTATGCGATTCCGGCTCGTGGAGAGTGGATGCGCAGCTTCGAGCGGATGAGCCTGGAGGATTATCAAAAGTATTTTGATGAGTTCAATCCTGTGGACTACGATCCGAAGAGCTGGGCAAGGATGGCGAAAGAGGCAGGAATGAAGTATGCGGTGCTCACAGCCAAGCACCATGACGGCTTCTGTCTCTTCGACAGCCAGTACACGGATTACAAATCCACCAATACAAAATGCGGCAGGGACCTGGTAAGGGAATATACGGATGCCATGCGCGCGGAGGGACTGAAGGTGGGGCTTTATTATTCCCTTCTGGACTGGCATCATGAGGATTACCCGCACTTCAGCGACGGAGCCCACCCCATGTATCAGAACCCGGACTATCCGGATGAGGGACGTAACTGGGACAACTATATTGAGTATCTTCATAACCAGGTAAGGGAGCTGTGCACTCATTACGGAAAAATCGATATCCTGTGGTTCGACTATTCCTTTGGGGAATACAGCGGCGAAAAGTGGGGAGCCACAAAGCTGGTGGATATGGTACGCAGCCTTCAGCCAGGGGTGATAATAGACAACCGGCTGGAGGTAAGCGGCGCAGGGCTCGGCTCCCTAGCCTCCGGCAATCCCCTTCCCTATCATGGGGATTTTGTCAGCCCGGAGCAGATCATTCCTCAGGAAGGAATCCGTGATGTCAATGGAGAGCCTCTCATTTGGGAGGCATGTTTTACCATGAATGACAGTTGGGGCTATAACAGCAAGGATAAGTACTTTAAACCGGCGCCCATGCTGATCAGGAAGCTTGTGGAATGTGTTTCCAAGGGAGGGAACATGCTGCTTAATGTGGGGCCGGATGCGAGAGGGAATTTCCCCGAGGAGTCGGTGCGCATTCTGAAGGAAATCGGGAAATGGATGGGCAAGAACGGGGAGGGGATTTACGGCTGCGGCGCCTCCGGGATGCCACGCCCTGATTTCGGGAGAATCACGCAGAAGGGGAACAAGCTCTATTATCATATATTCGACAATACCATCGGGCCTATCCCGCTGATGGGAATTCAAAAGAAGGAGGTAAAGAAAATCAGGCTCATTTCTACCGGAGCGGAGGTGCCTATAGCAAATAACTGGGTGAGCAACAACTATCCGGAAATCACCTTTGCCGATTTGGGCCAGAACCCGATTCTGCCGGATGAGATCGACACCGTGCTGGAAGTGGAACTCAATTGATGGAAAAACTGCAAAATAATCAAAGATAATACAAAAACACCATGAATTGTACATATTGCCCAATCCCCAATTCATGTATAATCTTTCTTAGCAAGCAATGCGAAAAGAAGGTGAGGAAGAAATGGGAAAAGAATTGTGCAGACCTACAAAGCTACAGCAATTGTGGGCAGATTGTGAGATTGGTGTAATCATTCATTACGGCGCAGGCCTTCTGGGAACGAAAAATCTCGAGGGGAAGAACCCAAAAGAAGCTGCAGACCCCAGGAGGCTCGTGCCGGAACATCTGGATACGGATCAGTGGCTTTCAAGCGCGAAGAAGCTGGGGGCCAAATATGCGGTCTTCGTGGCAAATCAGAGAAATTGCCAGGGGATATCCCTCTGGCAGTCGGATTCAAACCCTTACTCATTGAGACAGTCCCCTTATCAGGGAGGTACATTTGATTGCGTGGAATCATTTATCAGCTCCTGCAAGAAATATGATATCCTTCCGGGATTATATTACCAGACAGGATTTAATGGACATTATTATCAGAGAGAAAAATACTGCCAGATTGGAACGGTAGAGCATGAAGAATATATAAGAGTGGTAGAGGGAGACTTAGAAGAGCTTTGGACCAGATATGGTTCTCTCTTTGAGATATGGTTTGACGGCGGTGTGGCAGCAGAGGAAGAGGGAGGGGCAAAGGTCGCGGAACTGCTTGAGAAATACCAGAAATCTGCTATCTGCTTCCAGGGGCCAAAAGAGCACGCCCAGAATCTTCGCTGGATAGGCAATGAGGATGGCATTGCACCTATAGATACTTGGTCCACTTCCGACCAATGTGTGTGTCATTTTGATGGAAGCAAAAATGACAGCGAAATAGGTGCCGGTGTACCGAACGGAAAGTATTGGTTCCCGGCAGAGACGGATATGGGAAACCGGAGATCCGAAGCGGCAGGCTGCGGCTGGGGTTGGGCATCGGATGAAGAGCATCTTGTGTGGAAACCGCAGGAGCTTATAGAACGGTATTATACTTCTGTAGGCAGAAACAGTAATTTGCTTTTAGGACAGTGCATTGCCGATGACGGCAGATTTATGGATACGGAGCAGTTTGAAGCTTTCGGCAGGCTGGTGGATGAAATCTACAGAAATCCTCTGGCCAGCACAAAAGGTGAGGGGATGCGCTTTTCCTTAAAGCTTCCAGAGGACAGCAGGCCAAGGCATGTGTCGGTGATGGAAAATATAGCAGAGGGAGAGAGAATCCGAAAATTCAGAATTATGGCCTGTACAATAGAGGGAGAAAGGGAACTGCTGTCTGCCCATTGTATCGGGCATAAGAGATTGATTCCTATTGAACCCTTACATATCAGCGAAATCAGGCTGGAGATATTAGAAAGTGAAGGGAAACCTCAGATTAGGGATTTTACCGTTTATGCATAATGGTTTACAGAAATCAGGGAAAGGGATGGTGAAGTGAAAAAACAAAAAGGGAAAAACAATCCAGTAAAAGTAAAAAAACAATCGTTCAAAGCCTACATGAAGGGACATTACGACTTGTATCTGCTCCTGCTTCCAGCGGTTTTGTTTACAGCCATATTTGCTTACATACCCATGTATGGCGTACTCATGGCATTTCAGGATTACAGCCCGGCCAGGGGAATCTGGGGAAGCGCTTTTGTGGGACTGAAGCATTTTGAGAAGTTCTTCAGTACCTATATGGCAAAGCAGATCATTACCAATACCGTCGTGCTTGCGGCATATTCCCTGGTTGTGTCGTTTCCCTTTCCAATCATACTGGCGCTGATGCTTAATTATTGTGTGAACAAGCGGTTCGGCAAGATGGTTCAGACAGTGACCTATATGCCCTACTTCATTTCGGTGATGGTACTTGTGGGAATGATGAATATTTTTTTCTCCACCAACTATGGTGTGGTGAACGAGGTGTTGAAGGCTTTAGGGAGAGAACCATACAGCTTCATGTCAAGTGAGGCCAGTTTCCGGCATATGTACGTCTGGTCAGGAATCTGGCAGGGGACCGGATATTCTTCCGTTATTTATTTTGCCGCCCTTTCCGGAATCGATCCTACCTTATATGAGGCGGCGGAGCTGGACGGTGCAAGCAAGTTACAGAAGATTCGCTACATTGATTTGCCAAGCATTATGCCTACTGTAATCATCATGCTGATTATGAGCGCAGGCTCCCTGATGAGCGTAGGCTTCGACAAGGCTTATCTGATGCAGAACGACAGAAATTCCGGCGTGTCGGAGATTCTTTCCACTTATGTGTACAAGGTGGGCCTGATCGACACCAGATACAGCTTTTCCGCTGCAATCAATCTGTTTAATTCAGGTATCAACTTTGTGATACTTCTGGCGGTCAATAAGATATCCGCAAAGGTAGGCGAAACGTCTTTGTGGTAGGAGGGGTTCGGTCTGGCCCATGACTTCATGGGAAAGACTATGAGAAAAGATTATAGTGAGGACTGTTTATGAGCAAAAAAGCCCAAAATAAAAAAATAAAAGTCGGTAATATGACCTTTGATGTGGTCAATACCACAATCCTCGTAATCGTGTTACTGATTGTTTTGTATCCTCTATATTACGTACTGATAGCCTCTTTCAGCAATCCGGATTTGGTACTTACAGGGAAAATCTTCCTGCTTCCAAAAGGATTTCAGACAGAAAGCTATGAAAGAGTGTTCTCCAATCCGGAAATCATGCAGGGATACCTGAATTCAATCCTATATACGCTGGTGGGGACCTGTATCAACCTGGCAGTGACGCTCTCTGGCGGCTATGCTCTTTCCAGGCGGGATCTAAGGGGACGGAAGGGATTCATGATTTTTTTTACCTTTACTATGTTTTTCGGAGGCGGTACAGTGCCTACTTATATGCTGGTGAGGAAGCTGCATCTGCTCAATACCTTCTGGGCCATGGTGATACCCAATGCCATGAGTGTGTGGAACCTGATTTTATGCCGTAACTTCTTTGAGGGCAATATACCATCGGAGCTGCTTGAGGTGGCCCAAATCGACGGCTGCAGGAACGGTTATTTTTTCTATCGAATCGTGCTTCCGCTCTCTAAGGCGCTGATAGCCGTTATGGTGCTCTTTTATGCGGTGGGGCACTGGAATTCCTATATGCAGCCGCTGCTGTATCTGTCTGACCGGACAAAATATCCACTGCAGCTGGTGCTGAAGAATATCCTGATTTCCAGTCAGCCGGATGCCTCTCTGGCAGGAATGAACGACCGGGCAGAGATGTACAAGCAGACAGAAATGTTGAAATATGCGCTGGTGGTGGTTTCCAGTGCACCAATGATCGTCCTGTACCCTTTTGTGCAGAAGTATTTTGTGCAAGGGGTTATGGTAGGCTCTGTAAAGGGCTGAGAAATACATTACATTTTATAAGGATGGAGGTTGTGTTATATGAAAGCAAAACAGCTAAGAAATCTGTTGTGCCTGGCGCTTGCCGGTGTCATGCTTTTAACCGGCTGCGGGCAGAATGGAGCCCCGGCAGATACGGGGAGCACGAAAGAGTCTGGCGTGGAGGATGAGACAAAGGACACGGCTGCGGAGGACGGGACGGAGGAAACGTCCACGGAGGATGCCGGAGGAGAGGACGCGACAGATTCGGATGCGGGAAATGCCGCAGCCGGGGAGGGCGGGAAAGGCCCCATTGTAGATGAGATGGTGACCTATACCCTGGCCTGCCAGCTATCCCCGAACTGGGGAAATCCAGCTGACGGAGAGTTCTGGAAGAAGCTGGAGGAGGAGACAAATATCCATATTGAATGGGTGACTTATCTGGAAACCGAGGCGGAAGAGAAATTCAAGCTCCTCATGGCCTCCGGCGATTATCCTGATGGCTTTATCGGAGCACTGGGCGGAAACGACAACGATGTCATCACCTATGGCAGTGAGGGAATCTATATTCCGCTAAATGACCTTATTGATGAGTACGCGCCGAATTTCAAGCGCAGAGTCAGCGAGGAATATCCCAATCTGATGAAGATGATTACCTGTCCCGACGGCAATATCTATGGGATGCCTTCCGTGCTTTACAATCCGGATATCTATAACAATACCTTTATCAACAAGAAGTGGCTGGATGCGGTGGGAGCAGAGGTCCCTACCACCACGGAAGAGTTTTTTGAGGTGTTGAAGAAGTTCAAGGAGGAGGATCCGAATGGCAACGGGGAGGCGGACGAAATTCCCATGACATTTATCTTCTCTGACTGGGGAGCCTCTGACCATGGTCCGTACTTTGGCTCGTTTGGCTATCCGCTGGCTCCGGACTACCTGATGATAGATAACAAGGAAGTAAAGTACCTGGGAGCAGAAGAGAGCTTCAAAAAGGGAGCGCAGTGGCTGGGAGAGCTCTATGCGGAAGGACTGATCGACCGGGATGTCTTTACCCAGGACAGCAGCGGCATGGCGGCAAAGGTCAGCACCAATACGGTAGGGGTCTATTCCTCCTGGGACACCACGGAAGCAGGGGATTTCGCGGAGGATTATGTGGCATTGATGCCCCTTAAGGGACCTGAGGGGGAGCAGAACGCACTGGTGGAAGGGATTACCGGTTTTTATAACGGCAGATTTATCATCACGGATAAGGCCAAGAACCCTGAAATTCTGATGCAGTGGATTGATCGTTTCTATGAAAACATGGAAGTGGGGCTGAATGCCACCTACGGAATCGGTCCGGATGAAAACAAGGCATGGTATTATGATGAGAACAATGAAATTGTATTCAAGAGCGGCGAC
Organism: uncultured Acetatifactor sp.; assembly: GCA_910585615.1. Classification (GTDB taxonomy): domain Bacteria; phylum Bacillota; class Clostridia; order Lachnospirales; family Lachnospiraceae; genus Acetatifactor. The sequence goes on along the minus strand of CAJUFO010000088.1, from coordinate 2,068 downwards.
GATCTTCCGGAGGATCAAGTCAGAGGGCAGCAGCAGCTTCCTTTTGCACCGGCTATTCTGGGTGATGGAGTGGAGGATTTCCTGGGCAACCCTGCCAAAAATGTAATCGTGAACGATATGCACAAGTTTGCGGGCAAATTGGACAGCGGAGAGTGGGAGCGGTGGCCCGTCTGCTATGTGACGGTAGAAGAAAAGGAAGATATCGCTACCACAGAGACGGATTTGATGAGTTACTCCAAGAACCAGCTGGCAAAGTGGATTGCCGGCGAGAGCAATGTGAATGCGGATTGGGATTCCTATCTGCAGGAACTGGAAAACATTGGGCTGAGCCATTATCTGGAAGTGAAGCAGCAGATTTATGACCGTTATGATTCGGCGGAATAAGAGATTAGTAAGGCGAACGGCAGAGCTTTCTGCCGTTTGCTGTCTATGGATACGAGGAGGAATGGAATGGAAGCAGCCATAAAGAGGGCAGCGCAGGTGTTGCCCTCCAAAAGACAGGTGGAATGGAATTGTATGGAGTTTTATGGGTTTGTGCATTTTGGTCTTTATACCTTTGGCCCTGACGAAGAGGGGGAAATGGGAGCGGAAAGCTTCAATCCTGTTAAATTCAATCCGCTTCAGTGGGTAAGGGCTTTTAAGGCGGCTGGCATGAGGGGGCTTCTCCTCACCTGCAAGCATCATGAGGGATTTTGCCTGTGGCCCAGCGCTTATACGGAGTTCTCTGTGAAGAACAGTCCATGGAAGGACGGAAAAGGCGATATCGTCAGAGAGGTGGCAGATGCCTGCCGGGAGGAAGGGCTTAAGTTCGGGGTCTACCTTTCTCCCTGGGATATGCATGAAAAGACCTATGGGACGCCGGATTATGACGTTTATTTCAGGAATCAGCTCACAGAGCTGTGCGGCAATTACGGGGAACTGTTCTGCGTCTGGTTCGACGGAGCCTGCCGGTCAAAGGATAAGGTGCAGGATTACGATTGGGAGAGCTATTACGAGATTATCCGAAGGCTGCAGCCCTCGGCCTGCATCAGCATCTGCGGGCCGGATGTGCGCTGGATTGGAAATGAGGCTGGTATCAGCAGAGAGGAAGAGTGGAGCGTGGTTCCGAAGGAAATCATGACTACGGAGCGCAATCCCGGATACTGGAGAGCCATTGATACGGTGCCCAATTCCACCTGGACAGATATCGGCAGCCAGGCGTTCATCAAAGATTATGAAGACCTGATTTGGTATCCGGCGGAGGTAGACGTATCGATTCGGCCCAGTTGGGGATATCGCGAAGGGGAGGATAAGCAGCTGCACTCTCTGGAGACCCTTTTACATATGTATGAAAAGGCTGTGGGAGGCAATGCGAATCTCCTGCTCAATGTTCCGCCTAACCCGGAAGGGCTATTTGACGATGCGGATGTGGAGCGGCTCGCTCAGCTAGGAGAGGCGACTAAAAGAATGTTCTCTAAACCCTGCACGGCAGGTGCAAAGGCAGAAGATTCGAACGGCAAGGAGGCCGATGCCTTATTGAGCAGAGACAGAGCCCGGTTCTACGAAAGCCAGGGAGAGGAGCCGTTTGCTGTTGAAATAACGCTGGATGGGGAAAGGGAGTTCAATCTGGTTACTATTAAGGAGACCATAGAAAGGGGACAGAAGGTGGAGGCCTTTTCCCTGGAGGCTTTTGGGGAAGGGGGCTGGAGGGAGATTTACCGTGCTTCCACCATAGGCTATCAACGAATCTGCCGTTTTGAGAGGATTCGGGCAGAAAAGCTCAGGCTGAATATCTTAAAGGCAAGGGGGAGGGTTTCCCTGACGGAAGTGGGGATTTATCTTGATGCAAGGGAGACAACGCTCCAAATGATGATGTCAGAATAATAAAAACCACCAAAAGGCGGATACAACAAAGCGGATGATGGGCAGAAGATACAGAACCCTTCTTCCTGCGCATCATCCACTTCGTTGTCTTTCTGCTATTCCTTTTCATACGTCACCCGGCAGGACTTCCGGAAGCAGGCCAGGCCGTACTTAGGAACTGTAGAAAAATTATCGCTTAAAGTTTAAAGCCTTTTATGATGTATGC
>CAJUFO010000087.1 GCA_910585615.1 uncultured Acetatifactor sp. | reverse complement strand
ATCCAGCTTATTTATTCTATTGACGCAAGTTGGAATATGCCATAAAAGAAATAATGTGTGTGGAGATAAAGAGGGATTCCGTAGTAGGCGGCACTGTGCGTAATGTGTATATACTGCATAACGCTGAATGCTGCCTAATGTAATCATGCAATTGAACCAGTCAGCGTTATGCAGTCTGGTTTCACGGCAAGTGAAATCGTTAAGCAGTATAACTTGCTGTCTTATGGAGTTGTGGGAAAGCTGCACTTTAGCTTTTCCATGACGAAATAGCAAGTTATAGCTATGAGACGGAAACAACTTTTTCCTCATATTTAAAACCCTTTAAATCCAGGGCTTTCCGGCCTGTCCACTCATAAATTCCTCTGATGTGTTCCCATGTTACATCGTGGCTGGGCATACCGCCTGCCCTGCCCCCCAGCACCTCCTTACCCTTAATCATCTCCCACGAGAAATCTTCCATAGGCTCCCTGGACACCAGGAAATTCCCCGCCCGCTGGGTCAGCTGCGCGAAGTTCACCACATAGTCCTCGGTCCCCCCAACATAAGTGTATATGGTGCTCTCGCTGCCCATGAAGCCGATGTCCGCCTCGCCGGTGAGCACTGCCGTCATTGTCTTGTCTGCCCCGAATCCGGTCACCAGGCTCAGCTCGATCCCGGCTTCCTCGAAATAGCCCTCCTCGATGGCCACATACATGGGCGCATAGAAAATGGAATGCGCCACCTCGTTGAGCACTACCTTCGTCTTGCCCTCCTTCGCCCTGTCCGGGCCGCCCGCGCCGCAGCCGGTCATGGCCGCCACTGCCGTCAGGACGGCCAGGCAGACGGCCCCTGCCTTCTTTATCGAAAACTTCCTCATAGCTACCTCCATATGGTTTGATAAGGTATCATATGAGGAAGCGCCTGTCCCTGTTACACTTTTTCCTCCGTTCAGGGATTCTTCCCGTTCTGCTCGGCCTCGGCCTTATGGGCCTTCTTCCCCTGCCTGTCGGCCGCCAGCTCATCTATCATCTTCTCTATCATCAGCTTCTTCAGGTACACGTCGAAACCCAACGTGCAGATGAAGGCGAATTTGTGGAGGAAATCCATATCCTCCTGGGGGGCGCCCTGAAAGGCCTCCTGGGAAATCTTGAACTTCTCCTCCACGTCCGCTTTCATGGACTGGAGCATCTTGTCCTCCATGCCGAAGGCCTCCCTGTAGATGTCCTCCAGGTTGTAGGCCTGTCCGTTCTGGAAGTAATGCTCCGTGATAGGCTTCAAAAGCGTCTGTATGTCGCTGATGGACAGGAATCCCTTATAATAATAGATGAAGACCAGCAGCATCACATGCTCCCTGGAGTATTTCTTCTTCACGGGAGGCGGCAACAGGTCATTCTTGGCATAGTTGTTAATCATGGTCTTGGTCAGTATCTTGTCCTTGCCGGGATATCTGGCGGAAGACTGGAGACGGCTGTCCATGAAGGTAGTGACCTGATCCATGTACAGGTCGATATTGGGGATGTCCTCGGGGCTGATGTACTTCACCCTGTCCAGGCTTTCCCGGATGCTGTTCAATAAATCGTCATTGTCAATCGTCATATCGACTCTCCCCCTGTATTCCCCTCCGTGTTCTGGTAGTTTGTTGCGGCTTTGGGCAGTATACAATAGAAAGCAAAAGAGCTTTCTATGATATACAATAGAAAGCAAATACAGCTTTCTATTGTCTTACATTATATAGTATTCATTACTACATGACAACATCTACTTTTAAAATATTTTATTCTGATATTTTGTTTATCGACATTTGCGTCTGCTGCCCTCCTTAGCTGCCGGGGATTTATATCTGTCTCACACCTTTTCTTTTTTCCTCTATTCTACACTGTTTTTCCACGATGTAAATGGCAGAAAATGCAGTTCATGTTGCAGAAAATTCCGTCCGTCATATTTTATAGGGGCTCGAACAGGCGAATCAGGTCTTCCACGTCCGCCATTGCCAGACATTCAAGCGGGAGACGGTGTTATCCCCTTCCCAGTTCCGGACAGATTTTCAGGAGCCGGAATCCCCGCAATCGCGAGACTCCGGAACGGCCGCCTATTTTCGCATATTTTCCGGCTTTACTTCAGGGCGTTAATATGGTAAAATAATAAAACATAAAAGCTGTTGAGAGGTGCCAAGATGAACAAAAAAGTAAAAAGCGATGCAGTGGATTTCCTGTTCGATGCCATCCTCTGTCTGGAGAGCAGGGAAGAATGCTACAGCTTCTTCGAGGATCTGTGTACGGTCAATGAGCTGATTTCCATCTCCCAGCGGCTCCAGGTGGCCGCCATGCTCAAGAACCACTGCACTTATCTGGAAATCGCCGAAAAGACAGGCGCCTCCACCGCCACCATCAGCCGCGTGAACCGGTCGCTGCACTATGGAAATGACGGCTACGACACGGTATTCGGCCGGATGCGCGGGAAAGAGGGCTCCTCCGAAGCCCCTTCCCCATGATATAGGCAATGCCTCAGGCAACAGCCGGGCCACACCGGCTTCCCCGGGGCGCCCCCTACATAGCTTCCTCCTGAAAAAAGCAGGCATGTCGCCCTTGGACATCCCTGCTTTTTCTTATACTACATAACGCCAGAATTTACCGTACTGCACTGGTTAGACGTATATGGCTGGCGTTATGTAGTCGGGTTACTCGGAAATTTTAACTGTTAGGCAGTATAAATTACTCCGTCTCCGATTGCCTTTCCTATGTAGCCAGGCTGTGCTATGACTGGTCGCTCTCCCCCGCGGAAGCTGACTCTGCGTCCTTGAGCGCGTCCGAGATGGCCGACTTTGCCTCCTTCTGCATCTCCTTCACCGCTCTGCGGTTGGGCTTGGGCCGTTTGCTGGTGTCCTGGTTCATATTGCAGCTTCCTTGGAAGATTGCCTGCTCGTCTATCACAAGGCCGTTGGTGGTGATGTCCCCGATGACCCTGGCCGTTGACGTCAGCTCTACCTTCTCGGGCACGTTCAGATTGCCGTACACCTCGCCGCCGATGATGACCTTCTTTGAATTGATGTCGCCGTTGATACATCCGGATGCCCCTACTATCACGGTATCCGTCACTGTCACTCCGCCGTTCACCGTACCGTCGATGCGGATGGAGCCCTCTGCCTTGAAATCGCCGTCGCACTCCGCATTCATTCCGATGATGGTGGTAATCTGTGTCTCGTTCTTCCTCATTTTTACACCCCTTTCGCGCTTTGGCGCGTATACCAATCAAGTTTGGAAGCGCATCCCTTTCAAACCTACGCCCCCCACGCCCGCATCGGCGGGCAACGTTTCAATATTCCTGGCAATGTGTCAGCCGCTGATCGCCATCACCTCTGTGGGACTGATATACACACTGTCCCGCGTCACCTGATACCCCAGCTTGCCGTCATCGTCAGCAATCACGAACAGGGTGGCCCCCTGCGTGACCTTCTCGCCCTGCCTTACCATGACCTCGCCCGAGCTCCGGTAGATTGTGGTATAGCCGTTCCCATGATCCACCCAGACATTGTTCCCGTACTCCGGATCCTCATTGACCACGATGATGGAACCGCTGGCCGCAGCCACTACCATAGAGCCCTTGGAAGCCGTGAAGATACAGATTGGATTGCCGTTCTCCTCCGCCGTCTCCTCCATGCTGGCCTTCCCCGTCAGCGGGAATTCCGTAGGCATGGTCTGCTTCTCCAGCTGTTCGGACAGCGCGGTCTCGGTCTGGGCCTTCTGGTTCACGGTCTCGCTCAAGATCCCCACCTTCTCGTTCAGCTTGGCTATCTCGCCGTTCAGCCCGGCAATCTGCTCCTCCAGCTGAGCCTTCTCCTGCTCCAGCGCCGCAATTGTCTCATTCTCCACTTCCGTCCGCTGAAGCTCGCCTGCCCATACATCCCTCTCATACAAAAAGAACCCTATCAACGCGCCGATGATGATGCATTGAAACAGAATGACTGTCTGCAGAATCCAGGGACGGACACGGAACTGCCTCACCTTACCGTCCGTGGCATCGGATGTAACAATCACCACATGGTTATTCTTGCGCTTATGTCCCTTACGTACCATAAAAGTCACCTCCAAATAACCTTTTCCTATTCTACCATAAACACAAGCTTTCTTCAACGATAAGAGGCACATTTTGTTATGTTTTCACAAACAAAAAAGCTTATTTTATGCATCAAAACATAAATATAAGCTTTTTAATGAGCATTTTATACAATTATTTCAATCCGACTTGCACATTTCCGACACTTTTTCCCACGAAAGCGCTCCGCCGAAGAGATCCAGCGCGCTCCCGATTGTCACGTTCAGGCGGTTCCTTCCAAGCTTCTTCAGCAGCTCCAGGTCTTCATAGCTGTGGACGCCGCCCGCGTAGGTCATGGGCTTCCCTCCCCAGGCGCCGAGGAGAGATGCCAGTCCCTCTTCAATCCCCTCCGCCTTTCCCTCCACGTCCACCGCGTGGATCAGGAACTCGTCACAGTACCCCGAAAGACGCTCCAGCAGCGGCTCCTCTATCCTTTCCTGGGTCTCTCTCTGCCATCTGTCCGTGACCACACGATATCCGTCTCCGGTCTTCCTGCAGCTTAAATCCAGCACAAGCCGCTCCTTTCCCACTGCGTCCCGCATCTGCTCCAGCCTCCGATAATCAATCCGCCCCTGCCGGAACACGAAGGATGTGACGATGACATGGGACGCGCCCGCCTCCAGGAATTCCCCGGCAGTCTCCGGCGTGATGCCTCCTCCTGCCTGCAGCCCGCCGGGATAGGCCTCCAGCGCCGACAGCGCCTGCCGCTTCGTGGCGGCATACTGGGGGCTGTCCGCGGCATTGAGCAGTATGACATGCCCACCCCGAATGCCCGCATCCCGGTAGAGCCCGGCATAATAGGCCGCCCCCCGCTCCGCCACGAAGTTCTCCTGGGCCGTGTCCCCTGCGTCCCGCAGGCTCCCGCCTACAATCTGCTTCACATGGCCGTTGTGGATATCGATGCATGGCCTGAACTCCATCCCGTACCTCCTCGTCAAAAAAAATTTTTTAATCCCCGCCGTATAAAACCTGCCGCAGGTCACATACTAGTGGCATATCAGCCATTCCGCGCAGAATTCTCCGCCAGATGTGGATTCCGCACAGAATCGTCTGATGTATTTCCTATTAAGCCATGATTTCGTGCGCCCCGCGCACATGGAATCAGGAGTTGACATGATGCACTTCCATGTCAACATTACAAAATATCCACGCAGCAGAATGGAGGAAACTATGAAAAAAGGAAAAAAACTTGCAGGAGCCAAAAAGCTCTTGGCGTTAGGGCTGGTGCTTTCCTATGTGTGCATGGCTACAGCCTGCACCAACAACGACAAAAAGGGCAACAGCTCCGACAGCATGGCCGGAACCAGCACACAGGATTCCGGCTCCAGCGCTGCTGGCAGCAGTTCAGGCAACGGCAGCTCTGCCGAAAGCTCTGGCAGCAGTTCCGCCGAGAGCAGCACCACTGGCTCAGATGCCGGAAACAGTTCAAGCACCGGCAACAGCAATGATGCCGGAAACGGCAATGACACCGGCAACGGCGTTGGAGAAGGCGGCGCCACCCAGGGGGATGACGATTCCCTGCTGGACGACGCGGGCGATGCCATCGACGATGCAGTGGACGACGTCACCGACGGCATCGACAATATCACGGATGACCTCACCGGCAATGATAACAATTCCGGAAACGGCACCACCACGAACGGTACTACAAACGGCACCGGAGCGGCAGACGGGACTCGCAGCCGCATGTACGGCAACCCTTCCGGCGGCGCCATAAGGTAACTATGTCTCAGGCGTTTTCCGGATGCCCCAGGCAGACCCTGCGGCAGAAGGCATGCGCCTGAGAATGCCTTTCGCTCGCCTACTCCTCCCGCAGCGTGCCGTCCCGGTAAGCCTCCAGCAGCTCCTCCAGGTAATAGACCTGCTCCCGCAGCTCCCGTCCCACATCCGTATCCGCCACCAGCTTCCTGTGTACATAGGTCTCCACGTCAAGATAATGGGAGAACAGGTCGGATTCGTTGACGATCGCCGCGCAGGCGGATTCGAAGGGCTCATGCGCCACGAGCTGCATCCCCCTGGAGCTGCATACCAGCGTATACCCCGCTATGCCCGTCTTCGCCTGATAGGCCTTGGAAAAGCCGCCGTCGATGATCAAGAGCCTGCCCCCGCACTTGATGGGGGACTCCCCGTGTATCTGCTCCACGGGCACATGGCCGTTGACGATATGGGACTCCTTGCCGTGGAGACCGAATTCCTTCAGGATGCGGTCCACGGTCTCCTCCTGCTCCAGCAGCCTGTAGTAGCTGTTCTTCCGCTCTTCGTGGGCCTCCTTCTCGCCTACGAAATACCGTTCAAAAGTAGCCATCTTGTCCTTGCCGAACACGGGCGAGCCTTTTCCTGCCCAGATATACCACATAAGGTCCTGGCCCATGGCCCGCTCCGCCTGGTCCTTGGCGTAATACCCTCTCCTGGCATGGTGCTCCAGGATGTCGTACAGCGCCTTTCCGCTGTACGCTTTTCCGCAGATTTCCACCCCGGCAAAGCTGCCGTCCTCCTCCATGGGCATGCAGCCGTGATAGAGGAGGTTCCCGTTGTAGATTTTGTACAGGCCGCCCTTGGAGTAGAGGAAGCGCACATGGCGCTGCAGCTTCTCGCAGTTCTGGAAGTTCTGCTGCAGCCCCCGCATGACCTCCTCTTCCTCCTCCGTCAGGGCCAGAGGATCCGAGGGATCCACCGTGGGGAAATCCATGTCCCGCATGGCGTATTCCCGGCCCTCGCTGCCCAGGCGGACGGTCCCCTTCTGGAAGTCTATCCGCTCCAGCAGCACCCTGTCCTCCATGTGGAACTCCGGATGCCGCCTGATTAGCTGCCCCTCCAGCTTGAACTGGAGGATGGCCATGGCCTTGTGCATCCTGACGTCCAAGTCCAGGGCCTTCCGGTTGCGGTTCTTGCCCGTGCGCACTGCGAACACGCTGCAGTCCGTGTGCTCATAGACATCCATCACGAAGGTGGCCAGGGGCAGCAGGTTGATGCCGTAGCCGTCCTCTAAGGTGTCCAGGTTCCCGTAGCGGGCCGCGATCCGAATCACATTGGCGATACATGCCATATGGCCGCTGGCGGCTCCCATCCACGCCACGTCATGGTTCCCCCACTGCACGTCCACAGAGTGATAGGCGCACAGGGTGTCCATGATGATATGGGGCCCCGGCCCTCTGTCGTAGATGTCCCCCACAATGTGGAGATGGTCTATGACCAGGCGCTGGATCAGCTGGCTCAAGGCCACGATGAACTGGGGCGCCCGGCCAATCCGGATAATCGTGCGGATGATTTCGTTGTAGTACGCCTCTTTGTCGTGAATCTCCTCCTTCTCCGTGATCAGCTCCTCGATGACATAGGCGAAGTCCTTGGGCAGGGCCTTTCGCACCTTGGAGCGGGTATACTTGGAAGACACCCTCTTGATAATCTGCACCAGCCTGTGGAGGGAGATTTTGTACCAGTCCTCCAGATTGTCCTCTTCCTTTTTGACGATTTCCAGCTTTTCCTCCGGATAATAGATCAGGGTAGCCAGGCTCTTCTTGTCCCTGCTGCTGATCGTATTGCCGAACTCCTCGTCAATCTTCTTGCGCACGGAGCCGGAGCCGTTCTTCAGCACATGGTTGAACTGCTCGTACTCTCCATGGATATCCGTCAGGAAATGCTCCGTGCCCTTTGGCAGGTTCATGATGGACTGGAGGTTGATGATCTCCGTGGAAGCCGCCGCAATGCTTGGGTACTGCTTCGCCAGGACTCTTAAGACCTGATTGTCTTTCTCCTTCATGTATGCTCCCCTCATTTTTCCCTGCAGGTCCATGCCGCCGACAGCCCGTTGGCCTGGCCCCGGGCCCTATAGCACGGCTTCTATCACATGGCTCATGTCATACCTGCCCGCAGGCTTCCCGGCCAGGAACTTGGCCGCCTGGACGGCCCCCTTGCCGAAGACCGCCTTGGAGTAGGCCCTGTGGGAAAAGGTGACGACCTCGTCGGGCCCGGCGAACATCACGTCATGGTCGCCTACAATGGTGCCGCCCCTGACGGCGCTGATGCCGATCTCCTTCTCCGGACGCCGCTCCCGCCTGGCGCTCCTGTCGTAAGCGTAGGAGTAAGCGTTACCTAACTCCTCATTGATGGCATCGGCCAGCGCAAGGGCGGTCCCGCTGGGGGCATCCACCTTCAGGTTGTGGTGCTTCTCCACGATTTCCATGTCGAACCCCGCAGGAGTCAGCACCCCCGCCGCGTCCTTCAGTAGCTTTAAGAGGAGGTTTATCCCCAGGGACATATTGGCGGAGCGCAGCAGGGGGATGGACTCCGCGGCCTCCTCCGCCTTCTTCAATTGCTCCTCGCCAAGGCCTGTGGTGCAGAGCACACAGGGGAGCTTCCTCTCCACGCAGTAGTCCAGCATCTTATCCACTGCGGCGGCCGTGGAGAAGTCCACCAGGCAGTCCGCCTCCACATCGCATTCCCTGATATCCGTAAAGACGGGGAATGGATTCTTCCCGTCGTCGAACAGATCGATTCCGGCCACCAGCTCCGCCTCTTTGTCCGCCTCCAGGAGCCCCCTGATGACCTGTCCCATCTTCCCGTTGCATCCGTGCATGATAATCTTAACCATATCCAATTATGCCTCCATTCCAGTTCCGCGTTTGTCCTGACAGTACCAAATCCCCGCATAGAATTTCCGGCCGCTTACTGATTGCGTCCGTAAATCCTATGGGCACTGTCTGGACAATTGCTGATTCCAGTTCCGCGTTTGTCCTGACAGTACCAAATCCCCGCATAGAATTTCCGGCCGCTTACTGATTGCGTCCGTAAATCCTATGGGCACTGTCTGGACAATTGCTGATTCCAGTTCCGCGTTTGTCCGGACAGCGCCAAATCCCGCTCTGTCTCCGTTTCCCTCTCACACCCAAAAGGGCTCCCGCGGCAGGAATCGCGCCCGATGCGGCAGCCCCAGTCAATGGTGATCCTACAGCAATCCGTATCCCCGCATGGCCTTCTCCAGGCGCTGCACGTTGGCGGGCTCCATCTCGGTCAAAGGCCTGCGCAGCGTGCCGCCTATCATCCCCATCAGACTCAGGGCCTTCTTCACGGGAATGGGGTTCACCTCGCTAAACAGCGCGTTACACAGCTCCATGGCCTCCAACTGCATACGGCAGCTCCCCTTGGCGTCGCCGTCCAGGTACTTCTGGCAGATTTCATGGGTCTGGGCCGGCGCCACATTTCCCAGCACGGAGATTACGCCGATGCCGCCCAGGGACATGATGGGCACGATTTGGTCGTCATTGCCGGAGTAGATGTCCACCTTGCCTGCCCCGATGGCCGCCAGATGTGCGATCTGGCCGATATTGGCGCTGGCTTCCTTGACGCCCACGATGTTCTCCACGTCCGTGCACAGCCTGAGAATCGTCTCCGGCGCGATATTGCAGCCGGTCCTGCTGGGCACATTGTAGAGGATGATGGGAAGCTTCACCGAATCAGCCACCGCCTTGAAATGGGCGTAGAGGCCGTTCTGGGTCGCCTTGTTGTAATAGGGGCTCACCAGCAGCAGGCCGTCCGCCCCCGCCTCCTGAGCCTCCTTCGACAGATGGATGGCAGTTTCCGTGCAGTTGGAGCCGGTACCCGCCACCACGGGGATGCGCCCCGCCACCGTCTTCACGCAGTACCGGATCACCTCCGCGTGCTCCTCCAGGGTCAACGTGGACGACTCGCCCGTAGTACCACAGACGATGATGGCATCCGTCCCCTCCGCAATCTGGAATTCCAGCAGCTTCGCAAACCCTTCATAATCCACTTCACCATTATCACGCATGGGCGTAACGATGGCCACGCCCGAGCCCTTAAAAATAGACATCTTTTCTCCTCCATCATCTTCGTTTCTCTACTGTGTGAATGAAACAAACGCCGACACATAAAGCGCCGGCGCATGAATCCAATAGGATAATATACCGATAGCGCACCATCCTGTAACCACCAGATGACAGTCACACAGCTCTTAACTGTATGCCCAAGAGCCGATGAGCAGATCATCCCCTCTTTCGGCGTGTTCCCCTTTCCCTTCCCTTCCTCTGCGCCTGCCGCATCCGAAAAGGTACTCTTGAAAAACGCAACCTCTATCTTCTTGCATATATTCTTTCCAATAGAAAAAGCTTTCTATTGCCTTAAATCATAACATCATACAGGAGTGCTGTCAATGGATTTCTCGTCAAATCTGCGCATTTGCTTCCGGCTTCCAGGTCTCGATCCGGGAGACCATATCGGCCAGGGCGCAGATGTCCTCCCCCGCCTTCTTGCCTGTCAGAATCACGTCCGTATCTCCTCTGCACTCCAGCAGCGCCCTCAAATCCTCCAGGGACACGATTTCCTTCTCCACCAGCCGGAGCACCTCGTCCAGTATCAACAAATCGCACTCCCTGGTGATCAGCACCTTTTTGGCGAAGTTCATCTCGTTCTTGATGTTGGCGATTTCTTCCTGCTTCTTCTCCTCCGACAGATTCTCGTAGCTCTCGTCGGATTTCTCGAAACAGAACAGCTTGATTTCCGGTTCCATCCTGCGCAGGAAGTCCTGGGACTTCATGCCGTTCCCCTTCAGGAACTGAAGGACGACTACACTTTTCCCTTCCATGGCGGCCTGCAAAGCCCGCCCCAGAGCCGCCGGAGACTTTCCCTTTCCGTCACCGGCATATATATTGACCAATCCTTTTGCCATACCCCACCTCGTTTCACCCGAAATATTTCAAGACAGTCTCATCATACCACACTTTCCTGATTTTGGCAAACACTAACGGTCGATTTGGGTAAAAGGCTCCGGTTCTGTCACATTTCGTCTTCCGCGATCAGCTCCAGCTTGCTGACCGACACCTCAAAGGCCACCCTTCTCTCCACATTCTCCTCGTCCAGCTTCTTCATATATTCCCTGCTCTGTATCCGCCCCCACACGGCACAGCGCTCCCCTACCTTGAAATTGTTGGCATAGCGGGCGTTCCGGCCCCAGCAGATGCAGGGTATGTAATCGGACTTTCCATAAGGGCGGTTCACGGCCAGCAGGAGGTCCGCAATCTCCCTTCCAAGGGGCGTCTTCCTGTAAATCGGCTCCTTGCAGATATAGCCGTCCAGGAAAATCTGGTTGGTCTTGGAGCTCTCCTCCATCTCGTCCACGAAGCTCACCTCCCTGGCGAACACCGAGAGCACCAGGCGGTTCTTCCTCTCCTCATGGCGGTTGTAGGAGCGGAACTGTCCGTTCACGCATATCAGCTCCCCCTTATAGTCCGCCGTCACGTCCATCAGCCGCTCCGATACCATGACAGGAATCGTATCATAGCTCTCGCTGAGCCGTTTGCATCGCACATCCATCATGTAGAAGCCCTCTCCGAAAATCTCATGGCTATAGGTAAAACCGCTTGCTATCTCCCCCATAACCGTCACCTGGTTGTTTTCAATTACCTTATCTGTCATTTTCGTTCTCCCTTCTTGTCCTAAGACTTTTTCCGGTAACACCTCCGGCAGGACATCCCCTCGACGGATCCATATCCCAACGGCTGGATATTACTATTTATACAATAGAAACGGGCATTTTAGTACCATTTCTCGTCGCACTCTTCGTCATTTTTTGCAAATCCGCATTCTATATCATCTGTAAATCTATGAAAAATCGAAAATCAGTCCTCCGCATCCCAATAATCCTTGCGTCCCGCGGGAAATAGTGCTATACTGTAACAGTTTGAAAATGTGCCTGAAAAAGCCATCGGCAAAGATAGACACAGGTTGACAATCCGGCAATCCCCAGGGTTGCCGCCAGCGCCGAATCCGTGCACAGGGCGCTGAAGCGCACAGAGAGGTATGATAATCATGAAGCAGAAAAGAGAAGATGTAAGGAACGTTGCAATCATAGCCCACGTAGACCATGGCAAGACCACTCTGGTGGACGAGCTGCTGAAGCAGAGCGGCGTGTTCCGCGAGGGCCAGGACGTGGCGGAACGCGTCATGGACTCCAACGATATCGAGCGCGAGCGGGGCATCACCATCCTTTCCAAGAATACCGCCGTCATGTACAAAGGGACCAAAATCAACATCGTGGACACCCCGGGCCATGCGGACTTCGGCGGCGAGGTGGAACGGGTGCTGAAGATGGTCAACGGCGTCATCCTGGTGGTGGACGCCTTCGAGGGCCCCATGCCCCAGACAAAATTCGTGCTCCGCAAGGCCCTGGAGCTGAAGCTCCCCGTCATCGTATGCATCAACAAGATAGACCGCCCCGAGGCCAGGCCGGAGGAGGTGGTGGACGAGGTGCTGGAGCTGTTCCTGGAGCTGGACGCGGACGACGCGCAGCTGGACTGCCCCTTCGTCTACGCCTCGGCGAAGACAGGCGTGGCTTCCATGGATTCCGACGGTGCCGGCGCCAATATGGAGCCCCTCTTCGAGACCATCGTGGACTACATCCCCGCCCCCGAGGGGGATCCCGAGGCCGGCACACAGGTGCTGATCAGCACCATCGACTACAATGAGTACGTGGGCCGCATCGGCATCGGCAAGGTGGACAACGGATGCATCAAGGTGAACCAGGAGGTGGTCATCTGTAACCACCACGACCCGGACAAGCAGGTTAAGGTCAAGGTCAGCAAGCTCTACGAGTTCAACGGCCTGAGCAAGGTGGAGGTAAGGGAGGCCGGCATCGGCTCCATCGTGGCCATCTCCGGCATCGCGGACATCCGCATCGGGGACACCCTCTGCTCCCCCGAGCAGGTTGTGCCCATCCCCTTCCAGAAGATCAGCGAGCCCACCATCGCCATGCAGTTCATGGTGAACGACTCGCCGCTGGCGGGCCTGGAGGGGAAATACGTCACCAGCCGCCACATCCGGGACAGGCTCTTCCGGGAGCTGAACACGGACGTGTCCCTGCGGGTGGAGGAGACGGACACCACGGAATGCTTCAAGGTATCCGGCCGGGGCGAGCTGCACCTGTCCGTCCTGATTGAGAACATGCGCCGGGAGGGCTATGAGTTCGCTGTCAGCAAAGCGGAGGTCCTCTACCATACGGACGAGAACGGCAAGCGCACGGAGCCCATGGAGCTGGCCTACATCGACGTGCCCAACGAGTTCGCCGGGGCCGTCATCGAGAAGCTGGGCCAGCGCAAGGGGGAGCTGCGCAACATGGGCAGCATCTCCGGCGGCACTTACACCCGCCTGGAGTTCTCCATCCCCGCCAGGGGCCTGATCGGCTACCGGGGCGAGTTCCTGACGGACACCAAGGGCAACGGCATCCTAAACACGGTCTTCGACGGCTACGCGCCCTACAAGGGGGACATCCAGTACAGGAAGCAGGGCTCCCTGATTGCCTTCGAGGCGGGGGAATCCATCACCTACGGCCTGTTCAACGCCCAGGAGCGTGGCACCCTGTTCATCGGCCCCGGCCAGAAGGTCTACGCCGGCATGGTGGTAGGCCAGACCGGCAGGAGCGAGGACATCGAGGTGAACGTCTGCAAGAAGAAGCAGCTCACCAACACCCGTGCCTCCGGCTCCGACGAGGCCCTGCGCCTGGTGCCGCCCAGGATCCTCTCCATGGAGCAATGCCTGGACTTTATCGACACGGACGAGCTTTTAGAGGTCACGCCGCACACCCTGCGGATCCGCAAGAAGATATTGGATCCCACCCTGCGCAAGCGGGCGGCCCTGCGCAAATAGCGGCACAGGCAGATATCTGATTCATCGGGGAGGCTTCCTCCCCGATTTTTTATACAACAATCGCTGCTCTCTCGTTTCCTCTCCATCCGGGATAATATCGACCTACCAGACAATACTGCAAATCAGAGCTTAAGATTCTAAGACTTTCTGACATCCGCGCTTCCTGCGGATGGGTTTACTTTACCAAATATCTCCGATAAAGTCAAGCGTTTCAGAAAAATTTATGAAAAAGACCCCCTGTGCGATCCACGGCTTCATGACAGCCTGCACAGAGGGTCTTATGGCATCAGGCGTAGTACCTGGCCTGGGCGTCCCACATTTCCGCGTATTTCCCGCCCCGGGCGTGGAGCTCGCCGTGGCTGCCCCGCTCTACGATCTCCCCTTTATGGAACACGATTATCTCGTCGCAGAACTGGCAGCTCGACATCCTATGGGAGATGTAGATTCCTGTCTTCCCCTCCACCATCTCCTGGAAGCGGGAGTAGACTTCCGCCTCCGCCACCGGGTCCGCCGTGGGCTCGTCCAGGATGATTATGGAGGCGTCTTTATAGAGCGCCGGCAGGATAAAACAGATATCAGAATTTCCGCATCCGTCCCAGCTCCTCATAGAGCTGGCGATAGTTCTCATAGCGCAGCCTGCTGACAGCGCCGTCCTCCACAGCCGTCTTCACGCCGCAGTCCCTCTCCCCCATATGGGCGCATCCGCCGAAGCGGCAATCTTTCTCAAAGGCAGCGAATTCCGGGTAGAAATCTGCCAGCCGCTCCTTCTCCAGGCCGAACAGCCCCAGGGAGCTGAAGCCCGGCGTGTCCAGGATATAGGAATCCTCCCCAATGGCGATTAGCTCGCTGTGCCTGGTGGTATGCTTCCCCCGCTCGATTTTCAGGCTGATTTCCCCGGTCTCCATGACGATGTCCGACTGCAGGCAGTTGATGATGGAGGACTTCCCCACGCCGCTGGGCCCTGCCACCGCGGTAGCATGACCGGCCAGCAAGCCTTTCAGCTCCTCTATGCCAAATCCCTCCCTGGCGCTGACCGCCAGCGTCCGATAGCCGCAAGCTTCATATATCCCCCTGTATTCCCCGGCCCTTGCCCCCTCATCGATGTCCAGCTTGTTGAAGCAGACGATGCTGGGGATGCCCTGCTGTCCCATCATCACCAGGAACCGGTCCAGCAGATTGAAATTGGGCTGGGGCTTGGCGATGGCGAAGATCACCAGCGCCTGGTCCACATTGGCCACGGCGGGCCGTATCAGCTGGCTGGCCCTGGGCAGGAGGGCACTGATGTTCCCCAGCCCCTCCGCCTGATCCAGCACGTCCATCTCCACCCAGTCCCCCACCAAAGGCTTACGGTTGTCCTTGCGGAACACCCCTTTCGCCTTGCACTCATATATCCTGTCGCCGCAGCATACATAGTAGAATCCTGCGATCCCTTTGACGATTCTTCCCCTCATGACGCCTTTCCACATTGGCTGCCGTCCAAGGCAGCGCCCCGCTACTCCTCCACGAACTCGATTCTCCTGGTAAAGCTCCTCTCCTCCGTGGTGGGCTCCGGGGTGATGGTCTCACCTGTCTCCGGATCCGTAATGGGCTCTCCCTCTATGGTCACGGTATAAGTCATGGTGATTGTCCCTCCCGAAGCGGTGAGCCCATAGTAATTCGCCGCCTGAGGGAAGCTGGCCGTCCTGGTCTCCAGGAGCACATTGCCGTCATCGGTGACCAGCGTGATGGACACTTCCGTGCCGGAGGAATAGTCCGGCGCCTCCTCCACAGAGGGGGCCAGGATGCTGGCATTGCATTTATAGGTGGCCGCCTTTGGCCCTGTGCTCACCTTGATGTCGATCGTGGTCTCCGGATCCACATAGGAGCCCTTGGAATAGCTCTGGTAGAAGATCTTCCCCTCTCCCTGCTCATTGCTGTTCTCATAGATTACTTCCCCTATCTGCAGCCCGGCCTCCTGGGCCTCCACCCTGCCGTCAGCCTCCGTGAGCCCTATCAGGTGCGGCACCCGGACTTTCTCCTTGCCCTGGCTGACAATCACGGTGATGTTCGTGCCCTTTGCCACCTTGGTCTGGGCGCCGGGCACCTGGGAGATGATCCGCCCCTCCTCCACATCGTTGGAGGCCGCCTCCTCCCTGGTCACCGTGAAGCCCTCTGCCGTCAGCTTGGCCGTGGCCTCCTCATAGGTATCGCCTGTCACAGAGGGCACCTCCACCCCCTGGGCGCCTGCGCTGGCGGTGAGCTTTACCGTGCTTCCCACCTGGATTTCCGTGCCGGCCTCCACGTCCGCGCCGATCACCTTTCCCATCTCCACATCATCCGATTCCACATAGTCCACCTGGGACTCTATCTCCAGGTCCTTCAGTTCGTTCCTGACCTCCTCCACGCTGCGGTTTTTCACCGCGGGCATCTTCACGTATTTCACCGCGGGGGACGGGCTGGGGCTCTCTTCCTCGGAGGCGATGATGGAACGGCTGGGCTCTTTCCCGTCGTCGTCCCGGTCCCCAAAGACCTTCAAGGCCAGGACCACCACGATCACGCAGATGACCACGCCCGCCAGCAGCGCCAGAAAGGTGGTCACCTTCTCCATCCTGGGGTTGTAGTCATAGTCGTCCTCGTCCTCCGGCTCCTCCTCGTCCTCATAGATGGGCTCCGCCTCGGACCGCAGGCGCATGGGCTCCTCCCTCTCCTCATACTCCCTGTCGTGATAGGCAGTGCGGCGCTTGATCTGGGCCCTCTCCCTGTCCGTGATCGTCCGGGTGCCCGCCTCCATGTCCGGGTCGTTCGGCACGATGGCCTCCTCCGGGTTCATCAGGGACTGCTTCAGGTCCGCGATCAGCTCCGGCATGCTCTGGTACCTGCGGTCCGGGGACTTCTGGCAGCATTTCATCACGATGCCCTCCACGCTGGTGGGGATCTCCGGGACGAATTCCTTGGGAGAGGGCAGCTCCTCCTGGATATGCTTGATGGCGATGGCCACCGTGGTCTCCCCGTTGAAAGGCACGCGTCCGGTGAGCATCTCGAATATGGTGATCCCTAAGGAGTAGATGTCGCTCTTCTCATCGCTGTAGCCGCCTCTGGCCTGCTCCGGCGACGTATAGTGGACGGAGCCCATCACATTGGAGGTGATGGTGTTGCTGGTGGCGGCCTTGGCGATGCCGAAATCCGTCACCTTTACCTTTCCGTCCTTGGAAATGATGATGTTCTGGGGCTTGATGTCCCTGTGGATGATATGGTTGTTGTGGGCGGCCTCGATTCCCATGCTGACCTGGATGGCGATGCTCACCGCCTCCTTAAAGGACAGCCTGGCCTTCTTCTCGATATATTTCTTGAGGGTGATGCCCTCCACAA
>CAJUFO010000086.1 GCA_910585615.1 uncultured Acetatifactor sp. | reverse complement strand
GACTGGTTCAATCGCATGATTACATTAGGCAGTATTCAGCGTTATGCAGTATATTTGGTCTTTTGGACATCCTAGAAAGATTGTTTCGCCGGTGTCTATTGTCCCCATATGTATATTCTAGTTTTTTAATTCCTTTTGTATTGCCTGTTTCATTGCATGGCCATTTTTCATATGATGTTGTATGTCCGATACCAACTTATTCGCGTCATTCCTCTTATATGGCTCAACTTGTGTCGCCGACATATTCAATTTTTGTATCGGAATTGTGGAATATGGGCAACCCGTATCTATTTTAACGTTGACATTCTGAAAACTCATGCCAGTATCGACATGGATACATTGTCTAATCTTAACTCATTATTGCTGCTCAATGTTATTTTTATGAATTTATCACTCATCATACATGATATCTCCGTCAACATACTCTTTTTCATTGTATATCGGGCATATGCTGGCTCCTGGTTTGAACAGTTTTTCGGATTCGGAGTTCAATTCTGTTCCTACGAAACTAAGGATTCCCTCTGTATCGCCATCCGATGTTCTGTGTGCATCTGTTATGATGATGCGTATATCAAATACATCTTTGAACTGAGACTTTTTGTCCTAACATACATGTAAGGGCATTGATGTTGCTCATGGGATTCTCCTTTCCATGATTGGCCTTGATTTATTTATGCTCATGTTCTCTTCTATAGTATATCAGAAAGTGATTGAAATATCAAATTAGTGCAATAAAAGCGATATCGGCTTTACCGCTCCCGGTACTGGGACGGGGTCAGGCCCGTATCCTGCTTGAACTTCCGGCGGAAGCTGGAGGCGTTGAGATAGCCCACCGCCACGCTAATCTCATCGATGGACTGGTCCGTGTCCCGGAGCAGCTCCTTTGCCTTGTCCAGGCGAAGCTGCCACAGATAATCCGTAAAATTCTGGTTCACTTCTTTTTTCACCAGATAACTGATATAGGCGATGCTGAAATGGAACCGGTCCGCCAGCTGGGCGATGGAGAAATCCGGATCGGTGAAATTGGCTTCAATCAGGGCCTTCAGCTGGTAGGTGTCGGCGGACTTGGAGGCCTGCTGCTCCCGGAAGAAGTCCAGCAGCCTTTTGATATCCTCCCTGATCAGGGCAGCGCTCTCCTGGTAGGGGCAGCTGCGGCAGTGGTAGAGGGCCTGGAAGTACAGGTCGCTGTAGGACTTGAACCGGATGGCGGAGTGTTCCATGGCGTTGGCGATGGAGGCCAGCATGTCCATCAGGATGCAGTGGGCGAAGAAGTCGGGAATCTGCCGGACAGTGGACTCGGAGCGGTCTATGATGCCAAAGAGCTCCTCTATCACCTCTCCGGCCTCCGGAAACTGGCCGCTCTGGAGGAAGGCGGAGAGCCGGCCCATGGAATCGTAAGGGTAGGCCAGGGCGTGGCCCGCTTCCAGCAGGGAGGCGGATTCCGTGAAGGACACCACCGGCATGCGGTCCCAGAGCCCGGCGGCCTGGACGGCCTGCTCGTAGAGGGAAGGGATGTCCAGCGGGGAGGAGGAGCTGGCGCTGATGGAGGAAAGGTATCCGCTTTCCTTGTGCAGGTCGGCTAAGAGCTCCTGCAGGACATCCTCCTTGTGGGGCTCAGGGCCGGAATAGTTCAGCAGCAATACGGCAGTATCCTTGGAGGATTCCAGAATGACACAGGTATCCTCGGAGGTCAGGGAATGCCGGAAGAAATCCAGGATTTTGCTCCAGGAGAAGGGCATTTTGGGGGACTTCATCTTGACGGCGAAGATATTATTGTCTTCATCCATGGTAAAGAATCCGTCTATGTCAGGCAACCCCTGGGGGCCGCCGGGCTGGTTGGAGGAGACGATGGTGTCCAGGAGGGACTTCTGGACGGAAAGCTTGTACTTGTCCAGCTTCTCCTGGAGCCTGCGGTTCTTCAGGGTGGACTCTGCGAAGCTCTTGTCCAGCTGCTCGAAATAGCTCCGGCGACTGTCCAGGGAGGGGACGATTTTGCGGGTGAGCTTGTACAGGGGCAGGTAGGTGCTGCGCATGGACAGCCAGATTAGGAGCAGACCGGCGATGCCCAGCCCCAGCAGCACCAGGTAGGCAGTCCGGAATGCCGTGCTGGCCTGGTCCAACAGCTCCTGGTTGGAAATCAGGGAGACCATGGCATATCCCTGCCCGAAGTCCCTGTTGACGCACAGGGAGGTCTGGCTGTCGACGGGGCAGATGCCATCCGTGTCGGAGAGGATATCCAGGTAGGGCAGCAGCATGTCCGTGCCTGTTCCGGCGATGATGTTCCCGTCAGAATCCGTCAGGGCGATGGCGGGCATCTCGGAGGAGGCCGTGTTCCTGCACAGCTGGGAAATCTCCAGGGTATTGATTACGAAATAGGTGATGTAGTTGGCGTATGTGGTGCTCACGGGGAAATAAATCAGGTATTTCGCGTCCCCATCCGTAAAATACAGGAGCTGGTTGCGGTAGCCGTCTTGATAGGGGGCCGGGTCGAAGGTAAAGACGCTGCCCGAGGGGGAGTACATGCGAAAGACACCGTCCACGTATTCCGTGCGGATATAGGTGGAGGTCACCAGGTTCCGGTTCTTGTTCAGGTAGACGATGGAATTGATATAGGGCTGCCCTGTGGTGTACCCCATGAGCCCGTGGTAGGCCAGGTACTGATGCCATTCGTCGGTGGTGTAGCGGGCGGTGATGATGTTCATGTTCCCGCGCATGGAGTTGTTGATGGCATCCAGGGAGATGATCTCATCCAGCAGGGTCTCCGTGAGGCTGCCCAGGCGCTCCATGGACTGGGCGGTGAGCTGATTCAGGTACAGCCTGGAGAGCTGTGTGCGGATGATGTAAAAAAAGCCTGTGATCAGGACGCTGAATATGATGAAATAGGACAGAAAATAGCGCAGTAATGTATTCCCGGCAGCTTTGCGGAGCGGCTGCTTCATTCTCATAGCAAGTTCCAAACCTTTCCGTGGCGATGAAATGACGCTGTCTGTAGCGATATGTATTGATACAATTATACTGCATAACGCTGAATGCTGCCTAATGTAATCATGCGAATGAACCAGTCAGCGTTATGCAGTCTGGTTTCACGGCAAGTGAAATCGTTAAGCAGTATATATTACTATTATAAGGGAAGCGGATGCGCAATGCAAGGGTAGGATGCTTGAAGACGGATATATGGTCGAATGGGGTTGAAGAAAGAACGGGCAGGAGGCGTCCGGACAGAGGAGGACAGCGTCACGGCTGCCCGTCCTCCGGGCGGAGCAGCTCCGCTAGGGTGATTCGGTCCAGATAGTCGCCGATCGCTTTGTCCAGCCCCTGCCACAGCGCCAGGGTGCGGCAGCCATCCCTGCGAGGACAGGAGGGGGCATCCTCCTCCAGGCAGGACACCGGCGCCAGGGACTCCTCCGTCAGGCGCAGGATGTCGCCCACAGTGTACTGGTCAGGGGCCTTGGTGAGCTTATAGCCGCCGCCCTTTCCCCGCAGGCCTGTGAGGAGCTTCCCCTTCACCAGGAGCTTGATGATGCTCTCCAGATATTTCTCTGAAATCCCCTGTCGCCCGGCAATCTCCTTTAGCGGGATATACCTGTCCGACTGTTGCTCGGCCAGGTCGATCATGACCCGGAGAGAATAGCGCCCTTTTGTAGAAACCAACATAACGATTCCCATGCCTTTCCGCAGCCCGTGGGCTTTTTTGCTTGAACCCTTCGCGAGCCCTGTAATCTTAAACCCATTATACAACATGGTTAGTGGGGAAATCAATGAAAATATGATGGGATTTGAGATTGACAAAATCTGGGTTCTGCTATATACTTGCGTTAACCTACTCGACAGATAGGTAATACAAGACAGGAGACAAGAATATGGGAAAAATCTATACATCCGCCGACCAGCTGATCGGCAGGACTCCCCTGCTGGAGCTGGCGCACATCGAGAAGGAGGAGGGGCTGGAGGCCAGGATCCTGGCCAAGCTGGAATACCTGAACCCGGCGGGCTCCGTGAAGGACCGGGTGGCCAAAGCCATGATAGACGATGCCGAGGAGAAAGGCCTCCTGCGGCCAGGCTCCGTCATCATCGAACCCACCTCCGGCAATACGGGCATCGGCCTGGCCTCCGTGGCCGCAGCCCGGGGCTACCGCATCATCATCGTCATGCCGGACACCATGAGCGTGGAGCGCCGCCAGCTCATGAAGGCCTATGGCGCGGAGCTGGTGCTGTCCGAAGGGGCGAAGGGCATGACGGGGGCCATCCAGAAGGCCGACGAGCTGGCAAAAGAGATTCCCGGCAGCTTCATCCCGGGCCAGTTCGTGAACCCGGCCAACCCGGCCGCCCACAGGACCGCCACAGGCCCGGAGATCTGGGAGGACACGGAGGGGAAGGTGGACATCTTCGTGGCCGGCGTGGGCACCGGCGGCACCCTGACGGGGGTGGGCCAGTACCTGAAGGGCCAAAATCCCCAGGTGAAGGTGGTGGCCGTGGAGCCCGCCTCCTCCCCCGTGCTGAGCCAGGGGCATTCCGGCGCACATAGGATTCAGGGAATCGGTGCCGGATTCGTCCCGGAGGTGCTGGATACCCAGGTCTACGACGAGATCGTCGCGGTGGCGGATGAAGACGCCTTTGTCGCAGGCAGGCGCATGGGCAGGAGCGAGGGCGTGCTGGTGGGCATCTCCTCCGGCGCTGCCGTGTGGGCTGCCGTCCAACTGGCGAAGCGCCCGGAGAACAAGGGGAAGACCATCGTGGCGCTGCTGCCGGATACCGGGGACCGGTATCTCTCCACGGCCATGTTCGCTGAGTAGGAGATGAAAAAGCCATGCCAAGGGGCAACCCCCCCTGACATGGCTTTTTATGATATTGCAGACCTGCGCATTGGAAATAGGACGGAGCTTACCGCCTATTGCGCCCCATTCTCCTTCCCGGAGCTTACCGCCCCGTCAAAGGCCATATAGGGCAGGGGGCTTATTGCGCCCCGCTCTCTTTTCCGGAGATGACCACTCCATCAAAGGCCATATAAGGCAGCACGCTGCTGCCGTTCTCCACGGTCTCCCGGGAGATGGCCACCAGGCTGTTCAGGAGGTCCGCCAGGTTGCCGCTTATCATGGTCTCGCTGACAGCCCCTTTGACCACGCCGTCCTCCACCAGGAAGCTGTTCTTGGCCACGCCGGAGAAATCCCCGTTGACGCTGGGATTGCCGCCGGAGAAGCGGCCCACGATGAGGCCCCTTTTGATGGACTTTACCATGTCCGCGTAAGGCGTGTCCCCGCCCTCTGCCACCAGGGCGAAGGAGGAGTTCCCGGCGGGGGCGAAGCCGGACTTGTTGGCCACATACAGGGAGAGGCAGAAGGACTTCAGCACGCCGTCTTTGATGAGGTCATAGTCTTTCGACCGGAAGCCGTCCCGGGTGAACCTTTCGCCGCAGACTATGCGCCTGTCCCCCGGGCACAGGGAGAGGGTGATGCGGCTGTCCGCCACGGATTGCCCCAGCTTGTCCAGCCAGATGCTGGTCTTGTCCAGGATGCATCCGTCGGAGGCGAAGTTGCCGATGATGTTTCCCAGGAAGTCCGGCAGGCTGCCGGGGGTCAGCAGGATGACGCCCTGGAATTTCCCCTCCACCGGCACGGTGGACAGCTGGGCCTCGGTGTCGGCCAGGTCCTTTTCCAGAGAGCCCAGCTCGATGAAGGGCCTGTCCAGCCTGTCCGTGTAGATGTCGCTGCCGAAGAAGGAGGTGGCGGCGTCGCCCTCGTGGGCGGAGAACATCAGGGAGACGGCATAGGCCCCCTGGAAGGCCTCGAATTCCGTGCCGTTGGTATTGCGGTAGATTTTGTGCGTCTGGTCGTGGCTTACGATCATCTGCTCCATGAGGATTTTTGGATGCCTCTCCTGAATGTCCCGCATCAGCTCCCTGGTGCGCTCGAAGAACAGGTCGATGTCGGGCTCGTAAGCGCCGTCCCGGAAGGTCCCGCTCTCCTGTGCGGGGGCGATATCGTAGGCTTCGTCGGCCACGCCGGACTGGGCGGACTTGAGACAGTCCCGGACGGCGGCTTCAATGGCGCTGTCATCGAACTGGTTTGTGGAGGCAGAGCCTTTTTTCTGATCCTTGTATGCAGTGATGGACAGGCTGTGGCCAAAGAGGGTGCGGAACAGGGAGAACTCCCCGCCGTCCACGTTGAACTCATGGGTCTGGGTCTCCGTTACGGTGTACTGGGCTTTGTCCGCTTTTGCCTCCCGCAGGCACTCGCCTGTCTTATGGGCGATCTCCCTGATGTCTTCCTGAATGCTCTTTTCCATATAAATGCTCCTATTCATTATCAGCGACCTCCTATCATTACCTTGCAGCGCAGGGCGGGCCCGCCCATTCCCACGGGCATGGGCTGCTTCTTGCCGCAGAATCCGGAACTTGCCCATTCCATCGTATCCGATACCATGTCCACGGTCTTGAGCATGTCGAAGGCCACGCCGGAGATGGTGGTGTCCAGAAGGGCCCGGCCCAGCTTCCCTTTTTTGATTTCATAGCCCATGCTGACGCCGAACATGAATTCTCCCGTGGTGTCGGCCTGTCCGTTGGTGGTGTCCAGCAGGTAATAGCCGTCCTCCACGGAGGCGATGATGTCCTCCAGCTTATCCTTTCCCGGGAGCACTGCGGTATTGCGCATGCGGATCAGCGGTTCATCGGAGAAACTCCAGGCTCTGGCATTGCCCTGGGGCTTCATGCCGAAGTGCTGGGCGCTCTCCCTGCTGTGCATATAGCCCTGGAGGATGCCCTCCCGGATCAATACCGCGTCCTGGGCGGGGGTGCCCTCGTCGTCCAGGTACACAGGCAGCGGCGTGGGCGCTCCGAAAGCGGTGTGGGCGAAGTCCACCAGGGTCACCAGGTCAGATGCCACACGCTTGTGGAGCGCAGGGCCCGCCACGGAGCCGCCCAGCACCAGGTCCGCCTCCACCGTGTGCCCCACCGCCTCATGGGCCAGCATGCCGGAGAGGAAGCCGCCCAATACTACGGTCTTGTAGCCAGCCTGGGCATGGACGCCCTCCCGCTTGTGCATGAGCTTCTCGTACAGGGCGTCTATCTGGGGATAGAGCAGGGCCGGATCGGTGAAGTTCTCCGAAAAGATGCCGGAACCGCCCGCGGGATGGAAGAGCTCCAGGGGGCTGCCGGAGGTGGACTCTGCGCCCAGGATGATGTACACATGGCTCCTGGGGGCGCAGATATGCCCGTCACAGCCGTCCGAGGTGCAGACAATCTTCTCCATGGAATCCTCGGAGACGACCACCGACCGGCTGGAGAGGTTCTTGTATTTCCCGGCGATGTAGGCGTCCAGGGCCTTTGCGAATTCTATGTACTGCTTCTGGTCCGTGTCCTGGATGGCTCTGCCTGCGGGCACATCGCCGCAGGGGATGACAGGCAGAGGCCCCTTGCCCCTGCCTACATGGCGGTCCATGAACAGGGCGTTCTCCGCGGCGGCCCTCAGCACCGTCTCCGCGGCGCCGCCGGAGCATTCCGCCATGGAAGAGAAGCCGTATACACCGTTCCGGTAGACCCTGGCGCTGATGCCGCAGCTCTCTGCGCGTTCATTTCCGGTGAGATTGCCCTGCACCAGGCTAACCCGGCGGCTGCGGCTTTTCTGCTCCCTCAGCTCGGTGTGGGCACCGGTGGGAAAGAGGGATTTCTTATCTGAGACATGATTTTCCAGCACTTTTATTTCCTCCATTTCTGATTGTGATATAGGTATTATAGCAGATATAGGGAATGTTTGGAAGATTCGGAAGAAAAATTAAGAAATAAAGAATGTTTTTTCAAAAAATATGACAGGAAGCTCTATGATTTATCTGGAAAATGTTGTATAATCTATATGAAGAACCAAATGATAGGAGGGTATTATATGGCAAAAGAAATGATTGCAATGCTTCTTGCCGGCGGACAAGGTTCCCGTCTGTATGCTCTGACAGAGAAGCTTGCAAAACCGGCAGTTCCTTTTGGCGGGAAATACCGTATCATCGATTTCCCCCTTTCTAACTGTGTCAATTCGGGAATCGATACAGTGGGCATCCTGACCCAGTACCAACCCTTGGTGCTGAACGAGTACATCGGAAACGGCCAGCCCTGGGACCTGGATCGTCTCTATGGCGGGGTACATGTGCTGCCGCCCTACCAGAAGGCCAGCGGCTCCGACTGGTACAAGGGTACGGCAAACGCGATTTACCAGAACATCTCCTTCATCGAAAGGTATGACCCCCAGTACGTCATCATCCTTTCCGGCGACCAGATCTGTAAGCAGGACTACAGCGACTTCTTAAAGTTCCACAAGGAGAAGAACGCGGAGTTCAGCGTGGCCGTCATGGAGGTGCCCTGGGAGGAGGCTTCCCGGTTCGGCCTGATGGTGGCGGACAAGGACGACCGCATCACGGAGTTCCAGGAGAAGCCCAAGAATCCCAAGTCCAACCTGGCATCCATGGGCATCTACATCTTTAACTGGGACATTCTGAAGAAGTATCTGGAGGAGGACGAGGCGGATTCGAATTCCGAGAACGATTTCGGCAACAACATCATCCCCAACCTGTTGCGGGACAACCGCAGGATGTACGCCTATCATTTCAACGGCTACTGGAAGGATGTGGGGACGATTTCCTCGCTCTGGGAGGCCAACATGGAGATTTTAGATCCCGAGCACAGCGGCATCAACCTGTTCGACGAGGACTGGAAGATCTACAGCCGCAACAGCGGCATGACCGGCCACAAGGTCAGCGCAGGCGGCGTGGTGGAGAATGCCATGATTACAGACGGCTGCAGGATTAAGGGCACTGTAAAGCACTCCATCCTCTTCGCCGGCGTCAAGGTAGAGAAGGGCGCGGTGATTGAGGACGCAGTGGTGATGGGCGGCACAGTGATCAAGGCCGGAGCTACCGTGAAGCATTGTATCGTGGCGGAGAATGTGACCATCGGCGAGAACGCCGTGGTAGGCGCCATGCCCACGGAAAGCGAGAACGGCGTGGCCACCGTGGGAGCAGGGGTGACCATCGGTGACAATGCCAAGGTGGGGCCCAATGCTATGGTAAGGAATAATGTGGAAGGCGGTGAAGAAGAATGGTAAACTCAAATACAAGTGCACTCGGTATAATTTTCCCCAACAGCTATGACGCGTTGGTTCCGGATTTGGTGAGCGTGCGTTTGATGGCTTCTATCCCCTTTGCCAGCCGTTATCGCCTCATTGATTTCATCCTGTCCAGCATGAGCAACTGTGACATCGACAATATTTCAGTGATGGTGAACAACAATTACCATTCTCTGATGGATCATCTGGGCTCCGGCCGTGAGTGGGATCTGGTGCGCAAGAACGGCGGCTTACACATCTTCCCTCCTTTCATGGAGAAGAGCGCCAAGCCTTACACGGGGCGCGTGGGCGCGCTGGCCAACATCCTGGACTTCCTGCGGGATGAGAGGGAGAAGTACGTGGTCATCACAGATACCAACATCGTGGCCAATATCGATTTCAGCGATATGATCCGGTTCCACATTGAGAGCGGCGCGGATGTGACCATTGCTTACAATGAGCAGGAGCTTCCGGAGAGCCTGGTGAAGAACCAGTCCAATGACCTGGGCTATTATTACACCTTCGGCCTGGAGAAGGGCAGGATTCGGAAAATCTATGTGAATGCCAAGGATACGGGTGTCCAGAACTTCTCCATGAACATGTTCGTGGTGGAGCGGGAGTTGCTGATCGACCTGATCAACACGGCTTTCGTCCGCGGACAGGAGTACTTTGAGAGGGACGTGCTGCTGCCCCAGCTGAACAAGATGAACGTCCAGGCGTATAAATATGAAGGCTATATCGCGCGCATCTGCGATATGAAGAGTTATTTCGATGAGAACATGAAGCTCCTGGACGACTACAACCTGGATGCTCTGTTCTCCGGAGGCCCTATCTACACGAAGATCCGCGACGACAATCCGACCAGGTACATCGAGGGCGCGAAGGTGCAGAACGTGATGGTGGCTGACGGCTGCGTCATCGAGGGAGAAGTGGAGAACAGCATCCTGTTCCGTGGCGTGAAGGTGGCAAAGGGCGCAAAGGTGAAGAACAGCATCCTGATGCAGGATGCCGTGGTGGAGGCCGGCGCGCAGGTGGAGTACCTTGTGATGGACAAGAACGTCACCATCACCGCAGGCAAGGACATGAAGGGGACTTCCACATATCCGGTGTATATCGGGAAATTCCAGACAGTATGAGCGCGCAGGACGGGACATCCCCATGACGGCATGGAATCGGCTTCACGGGAGGGGATTCCTGTCTGTAACGCATACTACCACGAGAGGATCCAGTCCAGAGGGCCGGATTCTCTTTTTTTCTTGCATTTCCCGCCATCTTTTCATATAATGGTACAGGGAATCCGGTTCTGCCCGGATTTCCAGGGGAGGAAAGCGTGAAGAGGGAATTGGAGGATAAGTAATTATGGGAAGAGAAGATTATGCAAGAGCATACAGGGCAGGGAAGAAGGACTATCAGGCCCGGATGCTTCGGGGAGAGAAGCCCACGCTGGCAGTGCTGGACGACATCATGCCGGAGAAGGGGCATTATCATGAGGTGCCATTAGGCACGATACAGGTTCCGATTGAGCGCATCGTGGGGACGAAGACGGTGGGGAGGAGCAATTCCTTTGCGGGAAACTTCATGCCCATCCTGCGGGACAGCTCCGAGTTTGCCGCCAAATGGGCGAACCTAAGCGAATATCAGAAGAACGAGGGCATCCAGGATGCCATCAAGGTCTACGAGTACATGAACTGGTTCTATGTGGAGGAGGGCAACAAGCGGGTCAGCGTCATGAAGTATTTTGGCGCGGTGTCGATTCTGGGCAATGTGATCCGTATCGTGCCCCAGCGCACGGACGAAAAGGAGAACAGGATCTACTTCGAATTCCTGGACTTCTACCAGGCCGCGCCCATCAACTATATCTGGTTCTCCAGAGAGGGGAGTTTTGCGAAGCTGCAGAAGATCGTGGGCAAGGAGCCCGGGGAGGAATGGTCGAAGGATGAGCTCCTGAAGTTCAGCGCCCTTTACACCAGGTTCGGCGCGGAATACAACGAGGAGGGCGGCAGCAAGCTGGCCATCACCCAGGGGGATGCTTTCCTGGCGTTCATCAGCCTGTACGGATATGAGGAGGTGGACGAGAAGACCACCAATGAGCTGAACGAGCTCATCAAGAAGAGCTGGGAGGAGTTTGAGCTCCTGCAGGAGCAGGGGGACATCGACCTGAAGATGGAGCCCAGCCATGAGAAGAAGCCAAAGCCGCTGCTGAGCATGCTGCTTCCGCTGAGCGGGCCCGAGGTAAAGGCGGCGTTCATCTATGAGAAGACGCCGGGGACTTCCGCGTGGACCTACGCCCATGAGCTGGGCAGGCTCTATCTGGAGCAGACCTTCCCGGACGAGGTGAGCACGGTGGCCTATGAGAACGGGACGGAGGAGAATGTGGAGGGCCTGATCGCGGACGCCATCCAGTCGGGCTGCAACCTGATCTTCACCACCACGCCGCCCTTCGTGCAGGCCAGCGTGAAGGCGGCCATCGCAAATCCGGATGTGAAGATCCTAAACTGTTCCCTGAATACATCGCACCGCTATATCCGCACATACTATTCCCGGATGCACGAGGCGAAGTTCCTGATGGGGGCCATCGCCGGGGCCATGGCGGAGAACAACCGGCTGACCTATATCGCGGATTACCCTATTTTCGGCTCCATCGCCAATATCAACGCCTTCGCCCTGGGAGCGAAGATGATCAATCCCCGGGCCAAGGTCTATCTGGTGTGGTCTTCCATGAAGGAGACGGACATGGAGAAGGAGATGCGGGAGACGGCGTCGGCCTGTATCTCGGGACGGGATATGGTGATTCCGGAGGAGGCGTCCCGGTTCTTCGGCATCTACCATGTGGAAGGCGGGCATCCCAGGAACCTTGCCATGCCCCTGTACCACTGGGGGAAATTCTATGAGGAGCTGATCCGGACGATCATGGACGGCACATGGAAATATGATGACAACGCGTCCACCACCAAGGCGATCAACTACTGGTGGGGCATATCGGCAGGCGTCATCGATGTGGTCTGCTCCAGGCATCTGCCCATCGGCACCAGGCGCCTGGTGGAGCTGCTGAAGCATACCATCAGCGCGGAGGAATTCAATCCCTTCTCCGGCATCCTGTACTCCCAGAACGGGGTGGTGCAGGACGACCCGAATCGGGTGATGCTGCCTGAGGAGATCATGACCATGGACTGGCTGGCGGAGAACGTCATCGGCTCCATCCCGAAGAAGGAGGAGCTGAAGGAGCAGGCGGAGCCGGTCATCAAGCAGCAGGGCATAACGAGTGGAACCTAGCGGCGGATGAGGCCGGCGCGGGACATGTGAGTAAAAGGAAAGCAGTTTCGGACAGCTGCATCAACACAGGACGAAACGGAAACAGGGATTGGCATGAAGATTTTGGTAATTGCGGACGAGGAGTCGAAATATCTGTGGGACTTTTTTGAGAAGAGCAAAGTGGAGGGAATCGACCTTATTATTTCCTGCGGCGATTTGGATCCGCGCTATCTTTCTTTTCTGGTGACCCTTGCCAATGTGCCCGTGCTGTATGTGCACGGCAATCATGACAAGAAATACGCGCAGGTGCCGCCGGAGGGCTGCACCTGCATCGAAGACGAGATCTTCGTCTATCAGGGGGTGCGCATCCTGGGGCTGGGGGGCTCCATGCGCTACAAGCCGGGGCCTCATCAATACACGGAGAGGGAGATGAGGTGGCGGGTCAGGAAGCTGGGCTTTCAGCTGTTCAAGAAGCGCGGCTTCGACATCCTGGTGGCCCATTCCCCGGCCTATCAGCTCAATGACGGGCGCGATCTCCCCCACCAGGGCTTCCGGGTCTTCCGGACGCTGATGGAGAAATACCACCCCAAATATTTCCTCCACGGCCATGTGCACATGTCCTATGGGAGGAACCACAAGCGGTACGACAAGTATATGGACACGCATATCATCAATGCGTTTGAGAGATGCATCATTGACACGGATGACGAAAATCCGCAGGAACATATCCGATAGACCGCTTTCCGGCGGGGCATGGGTTCCGTGGATGTGGATTCGGATTGTTGGAAACAGCAGATATCGGCAGCTTTCTGAGGCCGCCGTGAATAAGGAGGGAAAAGATGACCGTCAATCTATCGAGGCAGGAAGCCCTGGAGCTTCTGAAAAAGTACAACAAGGAACCTTTCCATATCCAGCATGGCGTGACTGTGGAGGGCGTCATGCGGTATTTCGCCAGGGAGAACGGATACGGGGAGGACGAGGAATACTGGGGCATCGTAGGCCTGCTCCACGATATCGATTTCGAGCTCTATCCGGAGCAGCACTGCGCGAAGGCGCCTGAGCTTCTGCGGGAGGCTGGGGTTTCCGAGGAGGCGATCTATTCCGTCTGCAGCCATGGCTACGGCATCTGCAGCGACCTGGAGCCGAAGCACCCCATGGAGAAGATTCTGTTCGCCTGCGACGAGCTGACGGGGCTGATTGGGGCGGCAGCCAGGATGCGCCCCTCCAAGAGCGTCATGGACATGGAGTTACCCAGCCTTAAGAAGAAGTTCAAGGACAAGCGGTTCGCCGCGGGCTGCTCCAGGGAGGTGATAAAGGAGGGCGCGGAGCGCCTGGGCTGGACGCTGGACGAGCTGCTGGAGAAGACTATTTTGGCCATGCGTTCCTGCGAGGAGAGCATATTCTCTTATGAAGAGAGCGTGAACCGGGAAATGGGGATATAGAGAATAAAACAAAAAAACTGTTTTAAACCTCCTGAAAACGTGGTAAAATAGCCACATGGAAGCAAAAAGAACAAAAACAGGAGGCCATCTATGAAGATTCTGAGGATAAGCGCAAAAGGGTTCAAAAACTGTGCCGATGGTTTTTACATGGACTTTATCGCAAAGTCTAAAAAAACCAGTGAAGATAAGGAGTACGAATTATTAGAGATAGATGACGAATTATTCGTATACAGCACTGTCGGGATTGTGGGAAAGAACGCTTCGGGCAAGACATCAGCCCTGGAATTGCTTGACTGGTGCTATGATATCCTAAGCTCTTTCAGATTGTCCGGGAAGGGGGGCAATTATCAGGGCGTGTCTTTGGAGATCCTTTTTTATGAGGAAGGCTATCTCTATAAGTACAGCGTCGAGCTGGAGGATTCAGAGACGCTGGAAGACAGGGCGATTTTTAAGAACCAGCAGTTATTCAGGAAACAGTACTATAAAACAAGGATGAAGCAGATTCTGACGGAGGACTGGAAGGAAAAATGCTATCCCGGAGGAGAAGTTCCGGAAGATTTCTCGATTGTCTTTTTTGTCCTGAAGAAATCGGCTGTCAGGGAAGTCTATTACGATTCCTCGATGGAAAATGAAAAGGGATATCTTATTATGTTCAGGTTCATGGACATCGCGAAGCTGGATGCCGGGTTCCTGGCAAAGGTCATTCGGATATTTGATGATAACATTACGGATTTAAGACAGGTGGATGAAAGCGACTATCTATTGACATATCAGGGCAGGGAGCGGGCTTTTTCGGACAGAGAGCTGTACCGCTTTTTGTCCAGCGGGACGACCAAGGGGATGAATCTGTATATTCTGGCGGCAATCTCCCTGAGGATGGGGTTCGACCTGATCGTGGATGAAATCGAGAATCATTTTCATAAGACGCTGGTTGAAAATCTGATTATGCTGTATAAGGACAAACAAGTGAATCGAAAGAACGCCACATTGTACTTTTCAACACATTACTGTGAACTGTTGGATCTGTTCCATCGAAGCGACAATATCTGGATAACCCATGCAAAGGGCAAGGGGACCATAAACAATATGTATGAGACTTTTGGCATCAGGACGGAATTGCTGAAAAGTCGGAAATTCTATCAGAACGCTTTCGACACTGCGGTGAATTATGAGGCGCTGATGGATCTGAAAAAGGATTTGATGCGATGAAGTATCTCATTATGTGCGAGGGCGCGAACGAGAAGAAGATAATCGAATTATTGCTAGGGAATGGACGGCTGAGGGTGGAGGAGGATGATTTGCTGGGCCGTATCGTCTACCATGCCAGGCAGATAGGCATGTCGCCCATGGTGATGGGACAGTTGCGGATTTATGGCGGAGATGTGGAAATCTGGAGAATCGGGGATAAACAGACGGATCAATTGCGGATTCCGCCGGAATTCAGGAAGCAGATAAAGAAAGTGACGAAATATTGTACACTGCCTGAGCTGGAGATTCTGCTGGTTTTATCTGAGAAGAAATTCAGGGAATACGAAAAGCGAAAATCCCAGAAGCGCCCAAAGGCTTTCGCGAAAGAGAACATAGCGTTCCATGGGCGCAAGTATAAGGGGGATACTGATTTTTATGAGGCATATTATGGGAGGGACATCGACAAGCTGGTAGCAGCGATTCGGGAATATAAGCAAAGAAACCACTCCCATAAAAACGAGGAACATTATCTGTCCGAAATTTTAAAAGATTAGTAAAAAATGGACTATGCAAGAGGTGTAAAGCTATGAAAACCAAGTCAGGCTTCGACTGGCCCTTTTTCCTGAAGCATATCGCCATTATCGCCGCCCCGGTGGCCCTGCAGAACCTGCTGACCACCACCGGGAGCATGGTGGACACCATGATGCTGGCCTCCCTGGGGGGAGGAGACCGTGGGGGCCGTGGGCCTGTGCGCCCAGTTCTCCAGCCTGATGTTCGCGGGGTACTGGGGCTTCGTGGGGGGATGCTGTTTTTTTGCCCAGTATTGGGGAGCCGGGGATGAGGAGGGCATCACCCGCTCCTATGGGCTGCCCCTTTCCTTCATGATGGCGGTGGGCATCCTGTTCGCAGGTCTGGCCCTTGCCGTGCCGGAATTCGTGATGGCAATCTACACGGACAAGGAGGAGATTCGGCGGATCGGCGTCACCTATCTGCGGGTGGGGGCTTTGCTTATCCGCTGCAGATTGTGGCCATGAGCGCGCTGCTTCGGTCTATCGAGCAGGTGAAGGTTCCTCTATATGGCGGGATTGCTTCCGTAATCGCTTTCTTCAGCGGCTTTTCCAATTTGGTGCCCTTTTGTGTCTGAGTTAACGTTCCCGTATCTCAAACAAATCTGAGACATCACTACTAAGATATTCACATAGGCGTACCACCAGGCTTGCGTCAACTCTCTGGAAATTGTCTCTGTAATATCGGTTTAGATTTGTTCTCTGCAGGTCTAAATCCTTACATAATCTTGTTCTTGAAATTCCCCTTGCTTCTAACAATTCCGGTAATCTCATGTGCAAATACTTCATATCTTTTCACACTCCTATGTTTTTATTATAATCAAGCATTCTTTAAAATATAGTTGTTAATATAGACGTAGTTGATATAAAGCGGGTATAATAAGACCTAGTCTATATAAACAGGTAGAAAGGAGTCGCTTTATGGAAGATAGCATTTTAGAATTGATAATACAAACATTAATGGAAGACAGAATCGCTGAAATACTATAACAGGATGGGAAATATCAAAGAGCAAGACTGGAAGAGGATAAAATGTATGATATTCTGATGAGCGATTTGACAGATATACAAAAGAAAAGAGTGGATGCTTTTATCGACGCTGCTACATGGACAGCTACAATAGGCGAGAAATATGCATATCAGCAAGGCATGAAGGATTTATTATCATTGTTGAAAGCTTTATCAGAGAATGAAAGGTAGACAAAGGAGCGAATTGATTTTTATGAAAATATGAGTATAATAAAAAATACATTTTGTAATATTTTAAGGAAAGATGGGGTTTGTTAAAAGGGAATATAAGAAATGGAGAACATATTTTATTTGCCGAATTTAAGAGTTTTCGGGATTAAGAACATTGATAAAGAGGTACAACTGAACTTTTATAAAAAGACTGTAGATAAAGATTTTAATCCGAAAAATATCGGG
Source organism: uncultured Acetatifactor sp. (assembly GCA_910585615.1). Taxonomy (GTDB): domain Bacteria; phylum Bacillota; class Clostridia; order Lachnospirales; family Lachnospiraceae; genus Acetatifactor. The sequence continues at coordinate 612 of CAJUFO010000086.1, read as the reverse complement.
TAAAAGCAATCTACGGTGAAAATGGTTCTGGAAAGTCGGCAATTGTGACTGCTGTCAAGATATTTCGGAATTTACTGATTTATGATAACTACCTAAAGGAAACGAAGACACAAGTATTTTTGAATGAAATCATAAATAAGAAGACACAGACATTTCGGTTAGGCTGTGAGTTCCTTGTAAATGCGGGCGACTCAAAAATCGTTTATTTCTATTTTGTCCAATTAGGAAAGGGGGAAAATGGTCTGTTTGAAATCCGGCAGGAAGCATTGGAAATGAAAAATGGAAATTATGCCAATAACAATTATAAAGTCATATTTGAAAGCAGAGGTGGAGAACTGATACAGGTCAACTGTGGGGACAATGGTAGAGCATGGATAGAGAAAAAACCATTAACCTGTTGTCTTCGACTTCCTTTGTACAGATTTATAATGCAAATATAAAAGAGCTGTCGATAAGAGATAGTCGTTTGGATAGGGAGTTTCTTTTTCATATCTTCAGCTGCTTCTTGCTAGGCCTAATACTGCGAGTATACATTGGCGAGGAAGACCAGTATGAACTTTATTGTCTGTATAATGGGGTTAAAACCCTCGCCTTAAGGCGAAACCTTTAGGT
>CAJUFO010000085.1 GCA_910585615.1 uncultured Acetatifactor sp. | reverse complement strand
CTTGCGTCTGCTAGTCTCCCCAGCTCTGCTGGGGGATTTATATCTGTTTCATTAAGTGAGGCGGAAAGGAACCGGAAAACGGCTGCGGAAATCCTGCTGGGCCTTGGGGAGATGGTGGAGCCTGCGTCTGCGGATGAGCTGCTGCGCCGGGATTTGTTCGACATGGCCAGGACAGTGGTGGGCCGATATGTGAATTTCGGAATCATGCATTGCGAAAGGGTGTATGGGGAGATTATATCCGGGCAGGATGAAGGTGGATCTGGGTTGACGGAGATGGATCATATGATGAGAGAGACGGTTGGCCTTCTGGAAAGCCTGGCAGATTTGCTGTCCCTGCACGATGACTACTCCATGTATGCGTCCCTGAAACGGCTGGAGAGCGTGACGGATACGAACCCGAATTTCGAGATGACCCTGAAGCGCAACGGAGAGAACTTTTACTGCCGTTCTTATATCTTCGAAAATGTGAGATACCTGTATGTGCCGGAAATGAAAATCGTTTTTGAGGAGGTGAGGCGGGCCGCCACATCCGGGGCAAAGGTGGACAGAGAAGGGATTGGTACGCGCAGGGAGGAGAACAGGAAGGTGTATTATTCCGTTCCTCTGGCGGAAATGAAGCCTCGGTCCGGGAAGGACATAGGGACTGTTTTAAAGGAAAGCGCAGCAAATATTCAAAATATGAAATTCTAAAAGGAGGATGATACTATGGATGAGGGATATTTCATACCTTATCTCAAGGAGCTGGCAGCAAAGTACTCTGTTGCCGATGACTTGAATGTCACGCTGGACAGGGGCCGGATCATCATTGACTGCAGCAAGGGCAAATTGGCGTTCGTCTATGATTTCGCCCTTCTGAAAGAGGGCAGGGAGGGCTGCACTGTGCCTCTGCTGCATTGGCGCAGCAAGCGCAGGAGCGTGGAGCTGCGCAATATCGTGAAGACCGGCATGGTGGAAAAGCCGTTGGCCATGCGGATTCATCACATCGTGCCCAGAGGGGAGTTCGACAGCTCCCTGCAGGATATCCTTGCCTATGAGACGGATCTGGCGGAGTTCATCACGGGACAGAAGGTGGACAGGATTTTCGCTGATTTCAGCGGTATGGAGTACACCAACTGCATCGCGTCCACGGACGGGAACGTGAAGCTGAGCATGGAGCTGGGCTTCTCGCCGGAAGGCAGCGAGCCGGTGCTCCTCCATGAAATCGTGGCCCGTACAGGGATTGCCTCCGATGTGGCGGTGGACACGCAGACTATGCAGTATCCCATCTATGTGTTCAAGGGCAAAAAGGTGGAGCATTATACGGACATCGACAATGAACTGTACGGTCTGGAGAACACCCAGGCGGACTGCATCCGGTTCATCCTGCAGGTATTGGCGGAACCGGACTGCATACCGGAGCTACAGGAGAAGGGAGAGCATCTGCGCAGAGTCTGGGAGGCGGCAGAGCAGTCCAGCAGGAATCTAATTTATACAGGAGTGGGGGATTGAAGATGAGACAGATTAATGTAGCAATTGCATCGCTTACCCATGCCCATGTCCGCAAATATTATCAGACCTTGCATGATAATGCAAAACTGAACTGGGTAGCGGTATCATGCAGCGATCGGAAGATAGCGGATCATTTCATGACATTGGGATTTGATGTGCCCGTCTATGAGAGCACGGAGGAGATGCTGGAAAAGCATCCGGAAATCGAAGGCGTAGTCATAGCCAGCGAGAACAGCCGCCATTTCGGGGATATGGAGCTGTGCTGTAGATATCATAAGAACATGCTGTCCATGAAGATTCCGACCTTTGACCTGGAGGAATACGACAGAATGATTCAGATGGTGAAGGACGCAGACGTAATCTGCCAGGTAGAGCTGGAAATGCATTACAATCCCACCACCCGCAGGGCTTTGGAACTGGTCCAGTCGGGGACCATCGGGGATGTCATTTCCTTTAATGCCACCAATATCACGCTGTCCCCTGTGTGGGCGTTTCCCTGGCAGGGCGTTCCGGAGATTTCCTACGGCCGGAGGGTGCCCCTGAGGGAAGGGGATCATCGCTTCCGCGGCGGCGCCCTCAGCGACCATCCCCATATTTTCGACACCCTGAGATGGGTGACGGGCAGCGACTATGAGTATGTATTCGCGGATGTGGCGGACAATATCCGGGATATCCCGGAGGAGGACGTGCTCTATGTGACCGGGCGCATGAAGAACGGGTGCAAATTCCTGCTGGATCCCTCCTGGTGCAGGCATGAGGAGCATATCGAGCGGCCGGGCCCGGGCTGGGAGGTATTTCCGAAGAGAATGGAGGTCAATTATTCCATTGTAGGGACGAAGGGAGTGATTCAGGCGGATTGCTTTGGGCCTAATGTCTATTTTAACGGCGGCCCTAACAATCGATATACGATTCAATACACCTATTTTGACGAGTGGATCGGCATGATGGATGAATTCCATGACTGCATCGTGAACCATAAACAACCGAAGATTAATCTGGAATGGCATCGGGGCACGGTGGAGGCCATGGTAAAATGCTATGAATCCATCGCCTCTGGCAGCCCGGTCTTTATCTGAGACAGGAATGCGGTTCTGAAAAAATCCCACAGGAAGCAATGTCTTGCCGACAGTTTGCTTTTCTGTGGGATTTTTTTACATCTGCCTGGAAGCCTGGCTGACGGACAGCAGCTTCTGGCGCATCTCGTTCTCGATTCTGCCCAGCTCCGCTTCCGCGCTCTTCCTCTTGGCCCGGCCGTCCTCCTGGATCTTCATCACCTCGTCTAAGGTGCTGATCAGGGTCTGGTTGGTGGCGGTGAGGGTCTCGATGTCCACGATGCCCCGCTGGGTCTCCCTGGCGGTCTCTATGGTGGCAATCTTCAGGGTCTCGGCGTTCTTCTTCAACAGCGCGTTGGTCATGTCCGTCACCTCCCGCTGGGCCTTGGCGGCCTCGGTGGAGTGGCTTAAGCCTATGGCGATTACCATCTGGCTCTTCCACAGGGGGATGGTGTTCACCAGCGTGGACTGTATCTTCTCCGACATGGCGGCGTCATTGCTCTGGATCAGGCGGATCTGGGGCGCCATCTGCATGGAGATGGTCCTGGTCAGCTCCAGGTCGTAGATCTTCTTCTCGAAGCGCTCGCACATGGCGGCGAAATCGTTGGCGGCCTGGGTGTCCTCGGGGAGGCCGCTGCGCTCCGCCTTGGCCAGGAGGGCGGGAAGCTCCACTGTCCGGGCCTGCTCCAGCTTCTTCTTTCCGGCCAGGATGTACATGGACAGCTCCTTGAAGTAGTTCAGGTTCAGCTCATACATCTTGTCCAGCATGGCGGCATCCTTTAACAGGGTCACCTGATGGTCCTCCATCACCCGGCAAATCTTGTTGATGTTGCCCTCCGCCTTATCGTACTTTATCTTCAGGTTCTCCAGCTTGTTGGAGCCCTTCTTGAAAAAGCCCAGGAATCCCTTTTCCTCTTCCTCATTGTTGAAGTCCTTCAGCTCGGTGACCACGTTCGCCAGCATCTGGCCGATTTCGCCCATGTCCTTGGTGCGCACATTGTTCAGGGCGCCCTCGGAGAAATCCGCAATCTTCTTCTGGCTGCCGGCGCCGTACTGCAGCACCATCTGGGTATTCGAAATGTCGATCTGGGCGGCAAAATCGTCCACCATCTTCTGTTCCGCAGGGGTCAGCACCGCCTCTGGTATCTTTTGCGTGGCCTCGGCCGCCGCAGGCACTTCAGGGGCCTCAGGCTGGGAAAAGGGCTCGAAGGTCAAGGTGGGGCCCTGGCTCAGCATTTCATCTAAATCATTGCTCATTTTCGTCTCCTCCAGTCTTCCATTTCTTCTATATTTATATACGCGGTCCTTTTCGGGATCATCCGGGCATTCACTGGCTGTCGTTTGCGGCAAAGGCCATTTCCTTCATCAGGCCCTCCCTGGCCAGCATGGACTTTAGGACCTGGGCGTCCGTGGTGGCATCGAACACGGCATTCTGGAACAGGGTGTTCAGGAGTTCCCGGAATGCGGCGTTGATGGTGTCCAGTGTATTCTCTATCTCGGCCTTGGCCTTTACGATGTCCGGCCCGGGAGAGCTTACCCGGTCGAATTCCTCATAGGATTCCACCAGCTTCAGGGTGGTGGGCAGATAATAGTTCATCAGCTTGTGCATCCGGGGCATCTGCTCGGGATGTGTACGCACGCTTTCGAAGATGTCCTTCAAGAGGTTCTCCAGGCAGAACAGCTTGGAGGATATCACCTCGCCGGGAATCCTGTCGTTGAGGTTGCGGAGCTTGCGTATGTATTCCTGTCCCTCGCCCACCATGGTCTGCAGCTCGGATTCCTGCTCTCTGGATACCTCCGGCGCGGGTTCCGGCCTCTGCTCGGGGGTCTTGTCCTCCAGCGACTTCCTGTTCTCCGCCTCTCTAAGCGTCCGGCCGCACTCCGCCTCCAGGTACTGCCGGTACACCACATCATTCAGCATGAAGCAGGTCTTCTGCTGATCCAGATGCCCTTCAGGGAAAATGCCCAGGGCCAGCATCTTCTGCAGGTCTTTGACTACATATCTCTCGCTCTTGCCTGTACCGGCGGCCAGCTTGGCAATCTCGCCGTACACTCTGTAATCGCACAGCTGGAGATAGCGCTGGGCTCGCTTCAGGCGCCTCTTCTGGCCGATGCCGAAGCGGATCATGCCGTAGAAGCCTGCCAGGAACAGGATATTCACAATCCAGCCCCCCAGGGTGGTATCCCCTGACAGAAGGGCGAATATCCGGAAGAAGGCTATCAGCCCGGTGATTCCGAAGCCGATGCCGCCGAACACCTGGTACAGCACATTGGAGACGCTGCCCACCTTCTTGACCTTGATGGCAGGGAGGGATTTGCGGGACGGGGCGGGGGCGTTCTGGCTCTGCATGCGCTGCTGCCTGCTCTGCCACTCCTGCATCAGCCTGTTCTGCCGCTGGCGCTCCCTTTCCATGGCCCGCTGCTGCCACAGGGGAATATTGGGAGGGGCATCGGTCTGCTTCTGCTCCCGGGCATCGGCATCCTCAAAGACGGCGCCGGAAGACCGCTGCTTTGTAGTATTCTCCGGGGAGACATGCTTCCCCGCCGCACTGATGGCATCCGCCACGGTCTGGGACACCAGGTCGTTGAGATTTTTGAAATCCCCGCTCTGCAGGGCCTCGGACAGGGCGCTCTTTATCTGCTCCCCTGTGCCGTTCCAATTTCGACTATCGCTCATTTGATGAACCTTCTTTATTTTCAATTCTTTCACAGGAATCCACACCCCTATTATTGCACATCGCGCCCTGTTCCGCAACAATTTTATCCTTAATTCTCTATGAAGAGATCGTCCCTGGTGATGTTGTTGAGCCATTTGCCGCTGCGGTAATGCCGGATGACCCAGGGCCATTTCACGAACTCATCGGTGCACAGCAGGAAATACACCCAGAGCACCGGGAGCTTCAGGGCGAAGGCCGCCAGGAACCCCAGGGGGACCGCGTAGCACCACATGTCGATGGCATCGCAGATGAAGCCGAAGCGGCTGTCGCCCCCTGCCCGGAAGACCCCGGCAATCAGGGTGGTGTTCACGGCGGCGCCCATGACATAATATGTATTGATCAGCAGCATATATTTCAGGTAGTGCATGGCGGTTTCCGTCAGGGTGGCATATTTCAGCACAAAGGGCGTGGCCGCCAGCACGATCAGGCCGCCGATGGCCCCGGTGATTACCGTGAGCTTCATGAGCTTGCTGGCATCCGCCCGGGCCTCCTCCAGCTTGTTCTCCCCGATTACATTCCCCAGGAGTATCCCGCCAGCGCTGGCCATGCCGAAGCATAGAATCGTGCCGAAGTTGCGCACCACCACCACGAAGGAATTGGCCGCCACCGCGTCCGTGCCCAGATGCCCCATGATCACGGAGTACATGGAGAAGGCCACGCTCCAGAGGATGTCGTTGCCCAGGGCCGGCAGGGAGAGCCTGACGAAGTCGGAGAACAGGAGCCTGTTCCTGGAGAAGAGGTACCGGAAATCCAGCTTGATGTCCCTGCTGAGAGCCGACACCACGAAGCATGCCGCCAGCTCGATCAGGCGGGAGGCGGAGGTGGCGATGGCCACGCCCATGGCCCCAAGCTTCGGCGCGCCGAAGAGGCCGAAGATGAACACGGCGTTCAGGATGATATTGAGGGAAAAGGCCAGCACATTCATGAGCGTGCTGATGGTGACCCTGCCGATGCTGCGAAGCACTGCCAGATAGACCTCTGTGATGCCCCAGCACAGGTAGCTGACGCTCATGAAGCGCAGATAGGAGGCGCCGATGGCAATCAGCTCGCCGTCATTGGTGAAGAGGCGCATCATGCCCTCCGGGAAAAAGAAAGCAGCACCGGCAAAGAGAAAGGCGAAACCCAGAGAGAAACGCATGGCGATGCCCTCCACCACCTGGATGGCCTTCATGTCCCCCTTCCCATAATACTGGGCGCAGAGCATGGTGGCCCCGGTACCCAGGCCGTAGAAGACCATGAACAGCACATTGGCGTACTGGGAGGCCAGGGATACGGCGGAGATGGAGGACTGGCCTACGTAATTGAGCATGACCACGTCCGCCGAGCTGACGGCGGCGCTTAAAAGGTTCTGGATGACGATGGGCAGCACCAGCCTGAAAATATGGCGGTAAAACGGGTCGTTCCTGAGTCGGTTTTTCATTGGCATGACGATCCTCCGTGATATTGATTTCGCTTGCAATATCTTATCATGTTTTTTTCTGTAATTCAATGGAATTCCAGCTCAATATAATTCAATCTGAAAACACAGTGCTGTGGCTCTCAAAGAACGGAATGGCAACCTGCCTTGTTAAATGTGGGGAGGACTGGAGGCGAACGCGGAACGGCTGCACAAGTTCCAGAACGGCAACCTGCCTTGTAAATGCAGGGAGGATTAGGGGAGCTTCACATAGAATGGGCCGGATTCGGACATACTGGCTGGTATGGTGAGAAAAAAGACGACTCATGAATTTGATTATTATGTCCTGCTGTTCTTCGGAATGGCTTTCATCGGCTGGCTCTGGGAGGTATTGCTGTATTTGTGCACAGAACATGCGTTCATCAACAGAGGGGTGTACAGAGGGCCGTACCTTCCGATTTATGGGGCAGGCGGGCTCGCGCTGTGCTTTCTGCTGCGGGGCTCCAGGGGAAAGCCGATGCGGGTGTTCTTCCTGTCCATGCTGATATGCAGCGGGCTGGAATATTTCACCAGCTGGTTCCTGGAGCGGCTCTGGGGCATCCGCTGGTGGGACTACAGCGGGCATGCTTTGAATTTAAACGGACGGATCTGCCTTCTGGGGGCGGTGATATTCGGACTGGGCGGAACGGCGCTGATCTGTGTGCTTCTGCCGGTCTATGAGAGGCTGTACCGGAAGTTTTCGAGGAAATGGCGAACCGCGCTGTGCCTGGTGCTGCTCCTGGCCTTCATCGCGGATGCCACCTACTGCGCCGTGCGGCCCAACACAGGGCGGGGGATTTCCCAGGACACCACTTTCTGAAAGGACAAAAGGGGATATGCGCTTTTGTCCTTTTTAAATATCCTTTTGTCCCTTGTATTTCTCTTGGTCCCATCCTATGCTGAAAACGCAGACAAAAACGAAAGCGAAAAAGCGAGAGTGTGAGAAAGGAAAGAGAGGAAGAAGATGAAGTGTTGCTACAAATGGAAAAAGATAATCGCCTGCATCACGGCAGCGGCAATGTCCCTTGGCATGTGCGCCTGTGGGAATCAGGGAAGCGGCGGCGAGAAGGCAGGGGCCTCGGACAGCGCCGAAGTCTCTGAAGCGCCCTCCGGCGAGGAATCCTCCGCGGCAGAAAGCTCCGAAGCGGAAGAGGCCCAGGAATCCCAGGCGGAACCGGAGGGAGAGCAGGGCGCTGCAGAGGTCACATATCCTTTAAAGGAAAAAGTGCACCTGACCCTGGCTATGGTAGGAGAAGCAGCGGTAACGGCCAATGCCACGGATCTGGCGGCTACGCCTTTCGGCCAGGCATGGCAGGAGGCCACGGGAGTGGAGCTGGAGATCATGCAGCTGGCGGACAACGAGGCGCTGAATCTCCTCTATGCCAGCGGAGAGCTGCCGGATATCATTGTGTATGTCGGTTATACAGGAGGCCCTGAGAAAGCGGTGAAGGACAAGATCATCCAGCCCCTGAACGATTATATGCAGTATGCGCCGGATCTGCAGGCAGTGATGGACAGCAATGAGCTGTACAAAAAGTCCAATACCACGAAGGACGGGGACATCATCGGATTCCCTTTCATCCGGGGGGACGACTATCTGCTCACCTCTGTTGGGCTGATCATCCGGCAGGACTGGCTGGATGACCTGAACCTGGAGCTTCCCCAGACACCGGATGAGCTGTACGAAGTGCTGAAGGCCTTCAAGGAGGAGAAGGGCGCGTCCGTGCCTATGTCCGCCGGGAACTGGTGGCTGACATCCTTCGGGCTGGGGCATGGACTCCTCACATCTCCTTTCGGCTTGGTGAAGGGACAGTTCTACCAGGTGGACGGCAAGGTGCATTACGGATATGCGGAGGAAGCCTATAAGGACGCTCTTGCATACGTGAACAAGCTCTATACCGAAGGGCTCCTGGATCCCAATTTCCAGACCGTGGACGACAATACGGTGCGGGCCAATATCATGAACGGCGAGGCCGGAGTAGCCATCGGCAATGCGGGCGGCTATATGGGGAACATGCTCCAGACCATGGAGGAGGATCCTACCTTTGACCTGAACGGCTTTGGGCCGCTGGTGGCAAAGGATGGAGACATGCCCATGAGCACCCATTATGATACGGCAGTCAAGGGCACCTTCTACATCATCACGCCCAGCTGCTCCAACAAGGAGGCAGCCGTACAGTTCCTGAACTACGGTTATACAGAAGAGGGGAGCATGCTCTTCAACTTCGGCATCGAGGGCGAGAGCTATACCATGGAGAACGGCGTGCCTACCTATACGGAGCTGATTATGCACAATCCGGAAGGGCTGACCAAGCAGCTGGCACTGGCCCAGTACACAAGGTCATGGGCAGAGGGGCCCTTCGTCCAGGACAAAGGATATATGCTCCAGTACGCGGATCTCCCGGGACAGGTCTCAGCCCTTACCAGATGGACCACATCGGATGCCGCGAAATACAATATGCCTCCTGTGACCGTGTCGGAGGCGGATGCCAGCGAATATTCCAAGCTGATAGGAGACATCGAGACCTATATAGGGGAGATGACCACCAAGTACATTACAGGGCTGGAGTCCCTGGACACCTTTGAGACAGAATATCTGGAGACATTGAAATCCATGGGCGTGGAGCGCGCGATAGAGCTGCAGCAGGAAGCGTTGGACGATTTTAACGCAAGGTAACCGGAAACCGAAGGGATGTCAGGCAGGCGAGTCTGTCTGGCATTCTTTCATGCGCAGGCCCGCATATGGAAGCTTGCCGTTTAGGGCGGCATGCGGGCCCCGTGGCGAGTAGCGGAGAAGGGCATTCCCCTACTCGATTAGTGTGAGAGGGTGGTGAACCATATGGAGAAAAAGAAGAAGTCAGGACTGCGCTGCCTGGGCAGGGATCTGAGGAAATATTCGGATGCCTATGTGATGGCCATACCGGTGGTGCTGTTCTATCTGTTGTTCTGCTATAAGCCTATGTACGGAATCCTGATTGCCTTTAAGGACTACTCGCCGGCGGCGGGCATCCTGGGAAGCGACTGGACTTCCAGCCATGGCTTCCAGCATTTTATCGATTTTTTCCAGTCCTATTATTTTACGCGGATCCTGAAGAATACCCTGGTGATCAGCCTCAGCTCCATCGTATTCGGGTTCCCGGCGCCTATCCTGCTGGCGCTTTTGCTGAATGAGCTGAAGAACGAGAGGTTCAAGCGGATTACCCAGACGGTTTCCTATATGCCCCATTTCATATCCATGGTGGTGGTATGCAGCATGATTCAGCTGTTCACCTCCGACAAGGGCTTCATTACATATCTGCTTTCCCTTGTGGGAGGGCCTGACTATTCGCTGCTGACCAGGCCGGAGCATTTCGTGCCGATTTATGTGCTTTCCGGCATCTGGCAGGGCATCGGCTGGGATGCCATCATCTACCTGGCGGCGCTGTCGGGCATCGACCAGGAGCTGTATGAAGCGGCGAAGATCGATGGGGCCGGGCGATGGAAGCAGACTTTGCATGTGACGCTGCCCGGGATTTCCGGCACCGTCATCATCATGCTGCTGCTCCGTCTGGGGAATGTGATGAATGTGGGCTTTGAGAAAATCATCCTGTTATATAATGAAGGGATATGGGAGACCGCGGACGTCATCTCCACCTTTGTCTACCGCAAAGGTCTTCAGGACTTTCAGCGGGGGTACAGCGCGGCGGTGGGCATCTTCAACTCCGTCATCAACTTCGCGGTAGTGATGGTGTTCAACAGAATCAGCAGGAAAGCCACGGAAGTGAGCCTGTGGTGAGGCGGAGGAAGAAAGGCATGCAGAATAGAAAGAAGATAACACCGTATCAGATTTTTTCCGTCATCAATGTGGGCTTTATGCTGCTGTTGATCCTGGTGACGGCCTATCCTATTTATTATATCGTAATTGCGTCCTTCAGCGACCCGGGGGCGCTGTCAAGGCATATCGGTCTGCTGTGGCTGCCCATGAAGCCCTATACGCTGACGGCCTATGAGACTGTCTTCCGCAATCCTCAAATCGTCACGGGCTTCCTGAACACCCTGTTCGTGCTGGGCGTGGGGCTTGCGATGAACCTGGCCATGACCATGCTGGGAGCCTTTTTCCTGACCATAAAGGGCCCTATGCTGAAAAATGCCATCGCGCTGATGATCATTTTCACCATGTATTTTTCCGGCGGCCTGACTCCCTCTTATCTCAATATCCGGGACCTGAAGCTGATGGACAGCCTGTGGGCCTTGATCCTGCCGGGCGCCATCAATACCGCCAACCTGATCATCATGAAGAGCGCGTTCCAGTCCATCCCGGACAGCCTGGTGGAATCCGCCCGCCTGGACGGAGGGAGCTTCCTGCAGATCCTGCTGCGGGTGATGATTCCCTTAAGCAAGGCCACCATCGCGGTGATGGTGCTCTACTATGGGGTGGGCCACTGGAACGCATGGTTCAATGCCTCCATCTATCTGCGGGACAGTGGGAAGTTCCCCCTACAGCTGGTAGTCCGGAACATCCTGAACCTGGCCGGTTCCAGCGCCATGGGAGGCGGCGCCGGGATGGATGAGATCGCCCAGCTGGCGGAGCTGATCAAATACGCCCTGATTGTAGTGACCACCGCGCCGATCCTGGCGCTGTACCCCTTCCTGCAGAAGTACTTTGTGAAAGGGGTCATGGTGGGGGCAATCAAAGGATGAAAAGCGGAGAGGATGCTGACATGAGAAGAATTTCGTACAAGACTTATCTGGACAGGATATACGGATGCTTTATCGGTAAAGCGGTATCCGGCAATATGGGCGCGCCCTATGAGGGGATAAAAATGCCCCTGGAGCTTGCCTTCAGGCCGGAGATGATCGACTGCTCCCTGCCCAATGACGACTTGGATCTCCAGGTGCTGTGGCTGGATGTGCTGGAGCGGAAGGGCGAGCATTTTTCATCCCTTGACCTGCTTGAACGTTTTGCGGAGTGCTGTCCCTATTCGCCCGGGGAATATGCCGTCATGCGCAAGAACTATGAGCGGGGGATCTATCCGCCTTATTCCGGGAAATTCTGCAATGACTATTATATGGAAGGGATGGGCTGTCCCATCCGCTCCGAGCTGTGGGGCTGTGTGGGCGTGGGCAACAGGGAGCTTGCCAGCGGGTTCGCCTCCCGGGACGGACAGCTTGACCATTTTGGGGAGTCCATCTGGGCAGAGCGTTTTCTGGCCGTTCTGGAAAGCGAGGCTTTTTTTGAAGACGACATGGATCGCCTGCTGGACAAAGCCCTTGCCATACTGCCATTGGATTCAAAATTCCGAAGGCTTGTATGCGATACAAGGGAGCTGTGCGAGACGCACAAGGATATGAAGCCGGTGCTTGCGGGGCTCCTGTTCCGGTATGGGCATCCTGACTGCACCAACCTGTACCAGAACATGGGCATCACCATCGCCGCGCTCCTGCTGGGGGAGGGGGACATCATCAGAACCACCCTCCTTGCCCTCAACTGCGGATTTGACACGGACTGCACCTGCGCCACGGCAGGGGCGGTCATCGGCCTGCTGCGCGGCGCGGAGGAGCTGACCAGGGCATATGGGCTGACGGAGGTCACCTATGCCCTTGGGGTGCAAAGCAATCGGCGCAGCAACCGGATTCTTGATTTCGCGGAGGACATTGCCAGGCTGGGGGTGCAGTTTGCCCGGACAGTAAATGACAGAGTTGTCATTTCAGACGCGCCGGAAGTGAAGTTTCGATTTGATTCCCCGGCCCTGATTGGCCTGTCCGTCCAATACCCCGACATGGATCCATCCATTGTCCTTGGGGAATGCAGGACTGTCCAGCTCAGATTCGGGAACAGGGGCAGCAGCGCACGGAGGCTGGACTGCCATATTGAGACGGCACACGGGATCCTCTGTTCGCTGCCGGAGTTCGCTTTGGAGCTTCCCCCCGGTTCCGAGAGGGAGGTACCCGTCAGCTTTACGTTGCCCTGGGATGCGGATGCCGTCTATGACAAGAATATCCTTACAGTCAGCGCCTTCAGCAATGGGGAGAGGCTGCTGCAGAAGGAGTTCGGCCTTGCCGGGGCAGTGCCCTGGAAGCTCAGCGGGCCCTTCTGGCGCACGGAGCCTGTCTGCACCACCGAAGAGCTGCTGGCCCATTCCTCTTACTATGGACTGATGGAGGGCTCCCGGGTGCAGGGGAGCGAAACGGACAAGGTGCGCCAGTTCCATCTGAACTTCGCCGCGGATAGGGACACGGAATTCATCTCCGAAGAAGCGCTTTTCGAACCGCTGGGAGATGCGGAAGGGAACATGGACTGCGGCTGTGGGCAATGTCTGGCCAGTGTACGGGAGGACAGCTTCCGCCTGGACGAATTTTTAGGCTTCAAGGGGCCCTGCGCCGTGTACTTTTCCCGGATACTGCTTGTACCGGAGGACATGGAGCTGTGCGTGCAGATAGGCTACACCTGTCCGTTCCGGCTGAGCATCAACGGCATGGTCATGGCCAGACGGGACGATTGCGATAACTGGACCGGAGAGAATGTGCATCTGGAGAACATCCGCCTGAATCAGGGAGAGAACAGAATGGTGCTGCGGGTTACCCGCGTGAACGCGGACGCGAAGTTCAATGTCACCTTTTCCAGGGGAGCCACATGCGCCGCGCATATTGTTGATTTTGCCTCTAAAAATCCTTATTGCTTTTGAGCGGGGCAAAGCAAAGAATGAATCAAGGGAGGGAGATACATATGGAGAGGAAGGGACATCTGGTACCCAGGGGAATGTCGCTTTATGAGGCGGGAATCCGGGCCCCGAAGGAGGTCATGGAGACAGTGGTGGGGCGGATGCTGGAGACAAGGCCCCGTCTGGAGGTGACGCTTAAGCCTTATATGGAGCTGCCATTTTTTCAGCAGGAGCCTCTTTTCGGGCCTGCCTGTCTGGATTTTGAGAAGGCCTATCCGGGGCAGGAGGCGGGAGCAGTGGCTTACGGGGCCGCATGGCTGATGGCCAGCCAGCAGGAGAAGGCCGCGTTCAGCCTGCAGGGAGAGGCACAGGTCTGGCTGAACGGCAGACAGATATACGGCCAGGGGGCGGAAACGGGCGCAGATGGCCTGAGGCGGGAGGGCGGATGGACGATTATTCCGGTTCTCCTGTATGCGGGGAAGAATGAGCTGCTGGTGCGCTGTGAAAAGGGGAACGAGGGCTGGGGCATCCGGTATCTCGTCTCCCATCCCAGATATTGGATGATGTGGGCCAGGGATTATCTGCTGAACGTCAGGGTTACCCTGCCCTATGCCCAGATGGAAGGGATGGAGGGAATGGCATGCATCGGCCCTTTTCCGAAAGACGGGAGCCCAACTGGACTTATTCCGGTTCTGTATGGGGCGGACTGGGAGCATCAGGGCAGGAAATACCGCTGGACTCCCCGGTGGGAGGAGGGCTGCGAACAGGACAGGATAGATTTCGCGGCCCTGTACGGAAAGCGGGAGGGCTCAGCCTATGGATTGACCTACTGCCATATGGAAGAGGGAGAGGCCTGTGTCGTGGAGGTCACCGGAGCCGGGGAGTTCACGTTGTGGATCGACGGGGCGGAAGTGGCCCGGGGCAGCCAAATCCGTTTCCCGGTAAATGGAAATGGACGCAAAAGGCAGATTTTGATAAAATGTAAGAGCGATGCACAGGGCTTTTCCATGGAGGCTCATATCCGGGGAAGGAGTATGGGGCAGGGAGAAGCGGGGGAACAGGAAGGAAAAGAGAGTCCGGCATGGAAGAACTGCGGGTGGGATGTACAGGGCGGAAGCAGAGGGTCATGGGGAGACGTAAGAGCCGGATGCGGTGCCCCAGAGATGGTTTCCGGAGAGGCTGGCAGGGATGCAGTGCCTTATGGAGTCGACTTCGTCCGGA
The DNA here is from genome assembly GCA_910585615.1 of uncultured Acetatifactor sp. Classification (GTDB taxonomy): domain Bacteria; phylum Bacillota; class Clostridia; order Lachnospirales; family Lachnospiraceae; genus Acetatifactor. The sequence goes on along the minus strand of CAJUFO010000085.1, from coordinate 3,227 downwards.
CGGGCCGGGACACCTGTGCCAGATGGCTTTACCTGGGCCCCTTTGCGGCGGGGATGCTGTCCGGCGCAGTAGAGGAGGAGATTCAGTTCCGCCGTCCCTATCCCATGGGAGACTACAGATATGACTTCTGGACGCTGGGCGTAGCCGGCACAGGGACAGTGTCCGTGAGGCCTTATATGGACGGAATCTTCTTCGGCCAGTGGTTCTACGCGGTCCAGGTAGGGATGGTGGGGCTGCTTGGTGCGGCAAGGGCCCTGGAGAGACCGGAGCTGCTTCGGTATTTCCTGGACAGTACCCAGGCCATGGCGGATTATTTCGACTACAGCCAGTGGGAGTATGGGCGGGGGATGAATCCCGCCATGATTCCCAGGTCCTGCGAGCTGCGGGAATTAGATCCCTGCGGAACCATTGGGGTATCCATGGTGGAGGCTTATCTGATCAGCGGCAATGAGAGGCTCCTGGCCATGGCGCGGCATATCGCCGACAGGGTGATGGACCATGTCCTGCGCTTTTCGGACGATACCTATTACCGCGGGGAGACCATGTGGGCGGAATAAGAACGCATCCACTTTTCAGCTACTATCGAACATGGAGGTCTGGAGGGCGGATGTCCTCGGATGTCATTCCTTCCGGTGGATGATCCATATATTTTTTGCGTAGCTTCTCTGTGTCTGGTTTCATATGTGAGCCCTCCTTTACAAGGAGTATATCACAGGGATTGGATATGTGGAAGTCATGCAGATGACCTTTTTCCACGAGAACGGGACATGGCTTTCTCGTACATTTCTTCCAGAGGGACACGCTTGTGGTTGAAGTAGAGCCCTAAAAACAGCATGGTGGTGCCGCATCCACACTTTAAGGGGTCATAGGCAAAAGCAAGGAGGATGGCGGTACGCCACTGGTCAAAGCTTCTGAAGATGTGATGCTTTTCACGGGAGATGGCTCTGAGGAGTTTCTTGTCAATCTCCCGATGCCTTGCATAAAGGCCGCCATAACGGATCATTTTATAATGCTTTTCGGGGATATGGCGGATGAGGCGTTCCATGAACTCCATGACAGGGATGGTCTCTTCCACATATCTGTCATCTTCATGGCGGTTGTAATGGAAAGTGACAAAGTCGCCGTCGTATTTATCAATCTGGGAAGTGGCAATCACAGGCCGCCCGAGATAACGCCCGATATATTTCACCACGGTTCTGGGGTCACATCTGTTTGGCTTTGCATAGACATAGAAGCCTTCCTTGTGCTCCCGGTAACAGCGTGCCTTCACCTTTTTGAAAGAGCGGCCGGCCCTGTGTTCCATTTCATTGAGAAGGGCGGTACGGAAAGCATTGCGCAGGTAAGTATAGTTAAAGTGGTTGACATTGCGCCAGGAACCGTTGTCGCTGTAGCCGCCTTCTGAAATGAGGCAGTGGATGTGTGGGTTCCATTTCAGATCCCTGCCAAAGGTATGGAGGACCATGATAAAACCGGGAGTGAAGTTCATGGACTTATTCTGTTTGTAGAACATTCGTGAGACAACACTGTTCACGGCATGGAAGAGACAGTCAAGCAGGGAGCGGTCCTCAAGGAAGAAGTCCCGGAGCTGGCTGTCGATGGTGAAGACACAGTGCCGGTGGATGCAGCTGACGAGCTTAGAGCGTCATGTTGTTCCTGCAGCCGGGGCATTGGAGCGGGTCATAGCCGAAAGAAAGGATGGTCATCTCACGCCATCTGCCGAAGCTGCGGAGGATGGCATGTCTTGAGGGATGGATGGCCCTGGAGCCCAGGGAGGGACCGCCTGCCCTGTGCCTGGCATAAAGTCCATAGTAGCGGGTCATCTTGAAGTTCCATTCTGGGATATGCTGGATGAGGAGCTTTATGAAATCAATGGCCGGGATGGTCTTTTGGACAAAACATTATCCTTATGCCTGTTATAATGGAAAGTAATGTTTTCCCCATCGTAGGAGTCGATGCGGGAAAGGGCAATGACAGGGCGGCCCAGGCAGCGGCTGATATATCTGATGACGGTACGCGTGTCGGAAAGCGCGGGCTTTGCATAGACATAGAAGCCATTAAATGCTCCTTTTCGATAAGAATTTTCATATCTTGATTCTTACCAAAAAGGAGCCATTTTTTACCAAAGACACAAACTATTTTACACTACCCATTTAGGCGCGCATCCCATTTCTTTTTACCAATATTGCTTTACTGATTTATCGGATTCATTTTCGGATAAATCAAACATTTCAGCAATCTGTTTTATGGTTTCCGCCAAAGATATTCCTAAATTTTTGCACATTAACACGGCTCCCTTGATTTCGCTTTCTTCTCGCATTTGTTGAATGGCCAAACACATGTTCACGTCTCCTTTCCCATCTGGATATTTCAGCTTGGATCCCGTAACAACATTTATTACTTCAGCTGCCTGTCTTTCTATGCTTTGGAATTTTAAGTTTTCTCTTACAACTCTATCCAATGTTTCCTTATCCTTAGAATATTTGATGTACAGCATCACTTCTCGCAGGTTCGAGTGGAATTCATTAATTTCATCATCCGACATTTCCTTTGGGGCAATCAGGTTCACATGGTAGTCCGGTGCGTGTGCTAGAATGGCATCGTCCACATCGGAATACATTTCTTTCAGGGAGAGCGGCGCATCCCAGCTGTCTGATCCAAAATATATTACAAGGGTGACTACAGGAATAAGGCGGTCTGCCTTATAGAAGCCGCTTAAGAACTCACTGTTTGTTGGAGCCTCTTTTTCTGGTGGATTATCCGCCTGTTTTGATTTCGATTCCTTCATGGCCTGTTTATGGGCATTGGCCGCCTCGCTGACTTGGTGGGATAGCTGGAGAAAATCATAAACCCCATTCTTGACTGGAAGGGCATAATGGATTTCCGCTTGGTTCTCGATTCCCACAACACAGTATGCAGTCTTACCGTCTGTCATGGCATACAGTAGCTTCATCACATCCCGGTATTTCTGCTCCGGCACACCAGCACCGCTGGCTCCATATGGAATCACAATCTCCGTAGTGTCCAGTTCCGTCAGCCGGGCAGGGTCAATCTTTTGATTCCCATGGTATAAAAGCTGATTGAACGCATCTGCAAAGACTACCGGATTCCCCGCATATTCCTTTGTTATAGTATCTATCTTTCCCATGATGAAAATTCCTTTCTTCCATGGGAAGATTCTTCCCATTGGGAGGGTTCTTTCCCATTGATAACAGTATACGCTGAAAAAG
>CAJUFO010000084.1 GCA_910585615.1 uncultured Acetatifactor sp. | reverse complement strand
TGGAGCATGTACAGCTTGCCGTGCTCCACGGTGAACTCCATGTCCTGCATATCCCTGTAATGGTTCTCCAGGGTCTTGCAGACATCCTTGAACTGCTCAAAAGCTTCGGGGAACTTGTCCGCCATCTCGGTAATCTTCATAGGGGTGCGGACGCCTGCCACCACGTCCTCGCCTTGTGCGTTGGTCAGGAACTCGCCGAACAGGCCCTTCTCGCCGGTAGCCGGATCGCGGGTGAACGCAACGCCGGTGCCGCAGTCATCGCCCATGTTTCCGAAGGCCATGGACTGCACGTTTACGGCAGTGCCCCAGGAATAAGGGATGTCGTTGTCGCGGCGGTATACATTGGCGCGGGGGTTGTCCCAGGAACGGAACACGGCCTTAATAGCGCCCATGAGCTGCTCTTTAGGATCGTCCGGGAAAGCGCTTCCGATTTTACCCTTGTACTCGGCCTTGAACTGTCCCGCCAGCTCCTTCAGGTCGTCAGCGGTGAGCTCTACATCCTGCTTCACGCCCTTCTTCTCCTTCATGGCGTCGATGAGCTGCTCGAAGTACTTCTTGCCCACCTCCATGACCACATCGGAGTACATCTGGATGAACCTTCTGTAGCAGTCCCATGCCCAGCGGGGATTGCCGGATTTCTCGGCGATGACGTTCACAACGTCCTCGTTCAGGCCCAGGTTCAGGATGGTATCCATCATGCCGGGCATGGAAGCCCTTGCGCCGGAACGGACGGACACCAGCAGGGGATTCTCCTTGTCGCCGAACTTCTTGCCGGTAATCTCCTCCATCTTGACGATGTATTCATTGATCTGGCCCTGAATCTCATCGTTGATTTCTCTTCCGTCCTCGTAATATTGTGTACAGGCCTCCGTGGTAATCGTAAAGCCCTGCGGCACCGGAAGGCCCAGCCCTGTCATCTCGGCCAGGTTCGCGCCCTTGCCGCCCAGAAGCTCACGCATGTCGGCATTGCCTTCCGTGAACAAGTACACCCATTTTCTCATCGCAATCTCTCCCTTTCTTAATTGGTTTTAGACAGTCAAAAAAATCTGGCTGTCTCCTGACAAAAAATCATAAAGCTAGTCTGTCTTTTCTTATTTTAACAATTCGTCAATGGAATAGCAAGCCAAAATATGCCTAATTTGGACATATCCGGTAATTTCGTGCAATCTGTCCATCTGCCCTATTCCGCCTGCGGCAACTTGCACAAACGGACATCTTCTGACGTACAAGTGAATATCAAGCTTGCCGTGCTGTCGATTTCCCTTGATTAATCAGGCGTTTTGTGTATAATGATAAGGGTAAGAAAAACCTGCGTTCTTTTAAAATAAGAAGCTAATTTCAGGAAATGAGGATTTAAAATGATCAGTGTAAACAATGTAACCTTGCGGATCGGCAAAAAAGCATTATTCGAGGATGTGAACATCAAATTTACGGAGGGCAACTGCTACGGCGTCATCGGCGCCAACGGCGCAGGGAAATCCACCTTCCTGCGGATTCTCTCCGGCGACCTGGAGACCACCAGCGGAACCATCGTCATCACCCCCGGGCAGCGCCTCTCCGTGCTGGAGCAGGACCACTTCAAATACGACGATTATTCCGTCATGGACACGGTCATCATGGGCAACGCCCGCCTGTATGAGATCATGAAGGAGAAGGATGCCATCTATGCCAAGGAGGATTTCTCCGATGAGGACGGCATCCGGGTCAGCGACCTGGAGGCGGAGTTCGCGGAGATGGACGGCTGGGAGGCGGAGTCCAATGCCGCCATGCTGCTCAACGGCCTGGGGATAGACACAGACTTCCACTACACCACCATGAAGGATCTGGACGGCAGCCTGAAGGTGAAGGTGCTGCTGGCCAAGGCCCTGTTCGGCAATCCGGACATCCTGCTCCTGGACGAGCCCACCAACCACCTGGATCTGGACGCCATCGCCTGGCTGGAGGACTTCCTGATCGACTTCGAGAATACGGTCATCGTGGTGTCCCATGACCGGTATTTCCTGAACAAGGTGTGCACCCACACCGCAGACATCGACTACAACAAGATACAGCTCTACGCCGGCAACTACGACTTCTGGTACGAGTCCAGCCAGCTGCTGGTGCGCCAGATGAAGGAGGCCAACAAGAAGAAGGAGGAGAAGATCAAGGAGCTGCAGGAATTCATCTCCCGCTTCTCCGCCAACGCCTCCAAGTCCAAGCAGGCCACTTCCCGGAAGCGCGCCCTGGAGAAGATCGAGCTGGACGACATCAGGCCCTCCAGCCGCAAATACCCCTATATCGACTTCCGCCCCGACCGGGAGATCGGGAACGAAGTCCTTACGGTGGAGCATCTGTCCAAGACCGTGAACGGCGAAAAGGTCCTGGACGACATCTCCTTCGTGGCAGGGCACGACGACAAGATTGCCTTCGTGGGCAGCCAGGAGCTGGCCAAGACCACCCTGTTCCAGATCCTCATGGGCGAGCTGGAGCCGGACGAGGGACATTATAAATGGGGCGTGACCACCTCCCAGGCCTATTTCCCCAAGGACAGCACCGCGGAATTCGACAACGACCTGACCATCGCGGAATGGCTCACGGGCTACTCCCCCGTGAAGGATGTGACCTATGTGCGGGGCTTCCTGGGCCGGATGCTCTTCGCGGGGGAGGACGGTGTGAAAAAGGTGAAGGTGCTCTCCGGCGGCGAGAAGGTGCGCTGCCTGCTGTCCAAGATGATGATCAGCGGGGCCAACTGCCTGGTGCTGGACGAGCCCACCAACCATCTGGACATGGAGTCCATCACCTCCCTGAACAACGGCCTGATCAAGTTCCCCGGGGTGGCCCTGTTCTCCTGCCATGACCATCAGTTCGTCCAGACCACGGCCAATCGCATCATAGAGCTGCTGCCGGACGGGCATATGATCGACAAGATCACCACCTACGACGAGTATCTGGCGAACGATGAGATGGCAAGGAAGCGCACCATCTTCACCGCCCAGAAGGAGGAGGACTGAGTGCCTCGCATGAACTGTTACGAAAAATCAGAAACCTGATAGAGCGCATCAAGAAATAACATAGGAGGACAAGAGAGCATATGCTGGCAGTAGACTTACATGTACATTCTAACCGCTCTGACGGAAGCTTCACACCGGCCCAGCTGGTGGACTACGCCCGGGAAAAAGGGCTTGCGGCCTTTGCACTCACGGATCATGACACCATAGACGGGCTGGAAGAGGCCGAAAACTACGCGGAGAACCTGCGGGCTGGAAGCGAAGGTAATGCCGGGGCAGAGGGCAGCAGTACCGCTGACGGGGCGAAGCCTCTGAAGGCTTCTTTCGGGACGACTGCCCGCGGCACGGCTACATCTGAAGGCCCCGCCCAATGCCCTGACATGGACTATGCCCACAGGCAAAACATCCAGAATCCAGTACCTGAGGTCATCCCCGGCATCGAGTTCTCCACGGAATATCAGGGGCAGGACGTGCATGTGCTGGGACTGTACATCAATTACCACGATTCTGCCTTCCGCGGAAAGCTACAGGATTTCGTGGACTCCAGAACCGTCCGGAACCGGAAGATGTGCCTCCTCCTGACCCAAGCCGGAGTCCCCATGACCTACGAGGCCCTGCTGGCCAAATTTCCGGATGCTGTCATCACAAGAGCCCATTACGCCAAGTACATGCTGGAGCAGGGCTATGTGAAAAGCATGACAGAGGCTTTCGACCGCTATATAGGCGACGACTGCCCCTGCTACATTCCCCGGGAAAAGGTGACGCCGCTGGACGCGGTGGAACTGATCCTGTCCGTGGGCGGCATTCCCATCCTGGCCCATCCGGTGCTTTACCATATGAGCGATGAGACTCTGGATACTCTCACCGCCCGGCTGACAGAGGCAGGGCTGGTCGGCCTGGAAGCCGTCTACAGCACCTACAGCCCTCCCGATGAACGCAGGATGCGCAGGCTGGCGAAGAAGTACGGGCTGCTCATCAGCGGCGGCAGCGATTTCCACGGTGCCAACAAGCCCGGGCTGGACCTGGGCACAGGCTACGGAAGCCTCTTCGTCCCCATTTCCCTCCTGGACGACATCAAGCGCCGGAAGCACAGCTTTGAGAGGTAGATCCTCCAAGGCAGAAAAAGGGACTGCCTCCCAAGGCAGCCCCTTTCTTGTCCCCAATCGCTTTTTCTCAGCCTTCCACTATCAGATATCTGCCATCGCCGATGTCAAATACTTCGTCCGCGTCCAGAATCTCTTCGTCCATGACGCCTTCCGTATCAATGCCTTCCTCCTCGAAGTACTCGATTACTTCTTCGACGGAATCGACCACCACAGCCATGCAGTCTTCCAGAAAATCCTCAGCCTCCTCCAGTGTCTCCGCCACCTTCTCAGGGAACAGTTGTTGCTGGTTTTCCAAAAAGCACTCCAATACGTCATCGTCAAACTGCTGCATCTTTTGCCCTCCTCTGAATTAATGAAGATCTTATTCACATGATAATACGATTGCAGGCCTCTGTCAATATTTTCTGGGATTCCTATGTTTTTTCCAAAGAATCGACAAAAATACGCGCCAATATTCTCCATTTTGCATAAATCGTCAGCCCGCATAATCCCTCAGGTGAACCGCAGAAGCTCAAGCGGGTGCTCGATGACGGCATCCGCGCCGCCCTCCTCCAGCTCCGCCCTGTCCCGGAAGCCCCAGAGCGCGCCTACGGTAAAGGCCCCCGCGCCTTTCCCCGTCTTCATGTCCGTGGCCGTATCCCCCAGGTACAGAAGATCCTCCGCCCCCAGGCTCAGCCGCTCCAGGATACGGAACACCCCGTCCGGGCTGGGCTTGATTGCCAGGCCCTCCTTCTGGCCCTCTATCACGTCAAAGTACCCCTTCCCATACAGGGTCTCTACGACGTTCACCGTCTCCGCGTGGGGCTTGTTGGAGAGCACCGCTATCTTCACATGCTGCACCTTCAGCGTGGCCAGCAGTTCCGGGATGCCCTCATAGGGGCGCACCCGGTACATGCAGTTCTCTCTGAATATCTCCCGGTACAGGGCATATGCCTCCTCAAAATGGGCAAGCTCCGTATCCCCTCCGGCCGCCAGCGCCCGCTTAACCAGATTCCTGGCGCCGTCCCCCACGAAATACTTGTACTGTTCCTCGGAAAAAGGGCCGTATCCAAATTTTTCCATCGTCCTGTCGCCGCTGTATTTTATGCTGTGGATAGAGTCGGAAAGCGTCCCGTCCAAATCGAAAATCACCACTTTTTTCTTCATATAAGCCATTCCTTTGCTTCCTGATAAAGCCTGCCCACCGGCAGTCCTACCACATTGTTGTAGTCGCCTCGGATGCCCTTCACGTACCGGGCGAAGATTCCCTGGATGCCATAGGCCCCCGCCTTGTCCATACAGTCGCCCGAGGATACATAAAAGGCTATCTCCTCCTCTGTCAGGGGGCAAAAGACCACATCCGTCCTCTCGTGAAACGTCTTTTGCAGGATGAAGTCCGTCCCGCCCTGGGGCCTCCCTGACGGGCACGGTCCACCCCGCCACGCGCACGCTGCCTCCCGGACGGGCCCTTCCCCCGGCCGGTACAGCAATGTCACCCCCGTATACACCCCATGGGCCTTCCCCGAAAGGCTCCGCAGCATCCGGGCCGCCTCCTGGGGGCTACCCGGCTTGCCCAGTATCTGCCCCTCCAGGGCTACCACCGTATCCGCCCCGATCACCAGCACATTCTCCCGGCTGTCCGGAAGCGCCGCCAGCACTGCCTCCGCTTTCTGGGCGGACAGCTCCTCCACCACCCGCTCCGGCAGCATGGAGCTCACCTTTTCCTCCACCTGGCTGACCATCACCTCAAAATCCAGGCCTATCTGGGAGAGCAGCTCCCTTCTGCGGGGAGAGGCCGACGCCAGTATGATCCTCGTCTCATTCCTCATGGCTGGTCTCCGGTATGAAAGTCCTTGTCATCTGCTCTTCCTCCCTGTACATCCGCTTCGCCTCGTCCACAGCTTCCTGACAGAAGGCCTCCTGGGAGCAGTACGCCTGCCTGCCCCGCTTGCTGGCCCTGGTGTAGGTGCCGTCGGGCTTCAATACGGATGCCTTGATATTGTCGGCCAGCTGGCTTTGCAGGATGTGGAGCAGCTTCTCCTTCAGCTCCGGCCGGTCCACCGGAAACAGGATCTCCACCCGGCGCTCTAAGTTCCTGGGCATCCAGTCCGCGCTGCCGCAATAGATTTCATAGTTCTGGTCGTTCTCGAAATAGAATATCCTGCTGTGCTCCAGGAAATTCCCCACGATGGAGCGCACCGTGATGTTCTCGCTGACTCCCTTGATGCCCGTCCTCAGACAGCAGATGCCCCGCACGATCAGGTCTATCTTCACCCCCGCCGAAGCAGCGCTGTACAGCGCCGCGATCACATCCTGGTCGCAGAGGGAATTCATCTTGGCGATGATCCGGGCGGACCTGCCAGCCTGGGCCGCCTTCTTCTCCCTGTCGATGAGATAGAGGAACCGGTTCTTCAGCCACAGCGGCGCCAGGGACAGCTTGTTCCACACCAACGGCTCCGAATAGCCGGACAGCATGTTGAAGACAGCCGTGGCGTCCTCCCCGATGGCCTCGGAACAGGTGAACAGCCCGACATCCGTATAGAGCTTGGCCGTGGCATCGTTGTAGTTCCCCGTGCCCAGGTGCACATACCGCCTGATGCCGTCCTCCTCCCGGCGCACCACCAGCGTAATCTTGCTGTGGGTCTTCAGCCCCACCAGGCCGTAGATTACATGGCACCCCGCCTTCTCCAGCATCCTGGCCCAGACGATATTGTTCTCCTCGTCGAAGCGGGCCTTCAGCTCCACCAGCACGGACACCTGCTTGCCGTTCTCCGCGGCCAGGGCCAGGGCCGCGATGATCGGGGAATTGCCGCTGACCCGGTACAGGGTCTGCTTGATGGCCAGCACCTCCGGATCCTTTGCCGCCTGGCGGATGAACTCCACCACCGGCGAGAAAGACTGGTAAGGGTGGTGCAGCAGGATGTCCCCCTTCCGGATCTCGTCGAAGATTCTGCAGCCCGGCGGCAGCTGGGGCACCGGCTGGGGCGTATATTTCGAGGCCTTCAGATGGTCAAAGCCCTCCAGGCCATACACCTTCATCAATACCGTCAGATCCAGGGGCCCGTCTATCACATACAGGTTCCCCTCCTCGATATGGAGCTCCTCCTCCAGGATCCGCAGCAGCCTCTTATCGCAGTGGGCCGCCACCTCCAGCCGGATGGCCTCCCCCCACTGGCGCTTCTTCAGCTGCTTCTCAATCTCCTTCAAAAGGTCCGCCGCCTCGTCCTCCTCGATGGTCAAGTCGGCATTCCGCATGATTCTGAACGGATACGCGCACACAATGTCATAATTCAGGAACAGCTTGTGCATGTTCCGCTCGATGATCTCCTCCAGGAAGATGACCTTGCGCATCTTCCCGTCGGCGGGCAGCTCCACCACCCGGCTCAGGACGCTCGGCACCTGCACCGTGGCGAACTCCAGCTCCTCGCCTATCTCCTTCTTGCGCACCAGCGCCGCGATGTTCAGGGTCTTGTTCCGAATCAGCGGAAAAGGCCTGGAGGAATCCACCGCCATGGGCGTCAGCACCGGATACACATTTTCCTCGAAATATTTGTCCACGAAGACCGTTTCCTTCTTCGTCAGGTCCTCATGCCTACCCACAATCTGCAGACCGTTCTGTTTCAGCTTCGGCACCAGCGAACGGTTGTAGGTGGAGTACTGCAGCTCCACCAGTTGGTGAATCGCCACGCTCAAAAGCTCAAGCTGTCTCCCCGGCGTCAGCCCCGCTATGTCCGTCTTCTGGTACTTGGCGTGCACCATGTCCCGCAGGGAAGCCACCCGGATCATGAAGAATTCATCCAGGTTGGAGGCAGTGATGCTCAAGAACTTCAGCCGCTCAAACAAAAGCGTGGATTTGTCCCTGGCCTCGTTCAGCACCCTGTGGTTGAACAGAATCCAGCTCAGCTCCCTGTTCGTATAAAACTCTGGATTATAAAAATCGATTCCTCCTGCGGAATGCTCCTGTTCCATGGAACGCATATCTTCCATAACTATACACCCCCATAACCTGTATCAAAATATTTTTCTCTGCTTCAGAACCGGCTCCACACTGAACACCTCTTCGAAGAAATCCGCATTGGCCTCCACGAAGCCCTTCTCCAGAACGATGTCCGCCTGGGTGTCCACCGTGAGGATCAGCTGGCCGTCCTTAAACTTCGCCCGCAGGCCTTTCAGCTTCTGCTTGTGGCTCCTGTCCAGGCAGCTTGCCAGGCGCAGGATCGCCGTCAGCTTCGCCACCACCAGAAAGGCCTCCCGCTCCAGGCTGCCTATGCGCTGTGCGTCATAGACGAACCTGCTGTGGTTGAACCGCACCACATTTGCCACAATCTCCCGCTCCTGCTGGGACAGGCCGATGATTTCCGTAGCCATGATGATCTGATAGGAGGTCTCCCCCGTGTTCACCAGGCTGATGTACTTCCCGCAGTCATGGAGGATTGCCGCCAGCCGCAGACAAATCCGCTCCCGCTTCCCCAGGCCGTGCACCTTCCTCAAGCTGTCAAAGATTGTGGTGGTGATATTGTCCAATGTCTCGGAGCGCTTCCTGCTCACCATGTACCGCTTGCTGATGTTGAATGCGCAGGCAATGATGTCCTCCTCGAAATCGTGCTCCCCTCTGAACATCCTGATTTTTTCCGCGTATTCATAGGCGATGCCGTCGCACAGCGTCACCCCCGGCGTCCAGATCCGCTTCACCCCCATCAGCTCCGCGATGCACTTGATCAGGACCGCGCTGATGAACACCAGCGGGATCCTCTCCTGGGGGATGTCCATGGCCGTGGCGATCTTCACCGGATTCTGGCTGCGCAGCACCTCGAAGACCTTGCCGAAGCTCTCCGCGTCCAGAACCGCCCTGGCGCTGTCGCCGCCGTTTTTCTTCACCGCCCAGGGCGAGAGATAGTCGTCCACGATGATCAGGTTCTGTATCCCCCTGTCCTTCAGATAAAGCTTCTCATAGGTATCCAGCCTGGCCATAGCCATCTCATAGATGACTTCCTCCATCTGGGAGCCCTTTACATCGAATCGGTTCAGATAGTCCTGGATCCGCAGCACCCCCAGGCGCACGTTCTGGGTGGAGACCAGCGTGTCGTTGTCGAACAGCGACAGCTGGATGCTGCCCCCGCCGATGTCCAGGATGGCCGTCTTCTCCTCGATGATCTTCCGGAAGCTCTCGCCCTTGGAGGCGACGGACTTGTAGTCCATGAACCGCTGTTCGGAATTGTTCAGAATCTCCACCTTGATCCCCGTGCGCTGGGCTATCCTGTCCTGCACGATGGTGGTGTTCTCCGTCTCACGGATGGCGCTGGTGCCGTAAGCCCTGTAGTTCTCCACCTTGTAGGCCTTCATGATGTCGGAGAAATCCTTCAGCGTCCGGCAGAGCTCATCCATCTTCTCGTTGCCGATTTTGCCCATGGCATAGGTATCGGAGCCCAGATCCAGACGCTTGCTGACGCAGTCGATCTCCCGCATGTTGTCTTTACCGGAAAATTCAAATATTTTAAGCGTCAGCTCATAGCTGCCCACATCGATGGCAGCAAAAGTCCTGATGCCCATTCACAAATCACCTCCAAATTTTTATTTATTCCAGTTCCGCATCCCCAATATATAATCGATGAACTGCTGGGCCGTCCGGCCGGAGAGGCCTCCGTGGGACAGCTCCCATTTGTTGGCCTCCGCCAGCAGCTCCTCCCTCGGCATCCCGATTCCCTGCCTGTCCGCCAGCGCCCCCACAATCTCCTGGAAGCGCTTCTTGTCCGGCGCGCCGAAATAAATGGTGACCCCGAAGCGGTACACCAAGGACAGCTTCTCCTGCACCGTGTCGCTGGTGTGCATATCCTGCCTGATCTCCGGCAGATGCCCGTCCTCTGTCTTGTCGCCGTAGTTCTCCCGGATCAGATGGCGGCGGTTGGAGGTGGCATAGATCAGCACGTTCTCCGGCTTCTTCTCCAGCCCTCCCTCAATCACCGCCTTTAGATATTTATATTCAATTTCGAAGTCCTCGAAGCTCAAATCATCCATGAAAATGATGAATCTGTAGTTGCGGCTCTTAATCTGGCTGATCACGCTGTTCAAGTCCTGGAACTGGTGCTTGTACACCTCTATGACCCGCAGGCCCCTGTGGTAGTACTCGTTGGCGATGGCCTTGATGCAGGAGGACTTCCCCGTGCCCGCATCGCCGAACAACAGGCAGTTGTTGGCCTTCCGCCCGGAGACAAAAGCCTCCGTGTTGTCCCGCAGCTTCTTCTTCTGCTGCTCATAGCCTACCAGGTCGTCCAGCTTCACATGGGCGATGTTCAGGATCGGCTCTATCCTGGCCTCCGCATCCGGGCCCGCCCCGCCCCCCACGATGCGGAAAGACTTATGCAGGCCGAACTTCCCTACCCCGTATTCTTGATAGAAGCCAGTCAAAGTGCTCTTCATCTCTACCGGCGTAGCCGCTTCCCCCAGCTTCGCCGCCAGCTCACAGATGCGCTCACATATCCGGGCGTTGTAGACCCTGCTCTCCAGCGCGCTGCCCTCATAACGCTCTATCATGGAAAAGGCCTCCATGCCCATCAGGGCGCACATGGGAGCAAAGTCGTAGTCGAAGAACTCCTTGAAGATTTCCATGTCATGGAGCACCGCCTGGTTGACAGTCCCCTCCAGCCCGCCCCGCATCTCGCAGCCCCGGCTGTAGCTGTTCTCGTGGATTACCAGCAGATGGGTCAGATAGCAGTGCCACAGATTGCCGTGGAAGCCATAGTTCCCCGCCAGCTCCAGCAGGCTGTGGATGCAGCCATAGAACCTTTCTCTGGAATGCCCTTCCCCCATCTCAAACGCATCCATCAGAAGCGCCATTCTGTGCAGCAGCCCGTCCCTGTGGTCCGGAAATCCCCTGTATATCATCAGTTCACGATTCCTCATCATTTTCGTCCATGCTCTCCCCGTTTTAATAATTCCCCAGAATCTTCATGTTCCGCGCCTCTTCCCGAAGCCCCCGCAGGGCATTCTTCACAGCGCTGTCCGCCAGGTTCCCCTCGAAATCGATGAAGAAACGGTACTCCCAGTTCCTGTCCTCGATAGGCCGGCTCTCAATCTTGGTCATGTTCAGATGGTTGTAGATGAAATGGGACAGCATATGGTAGAGGGAGCCGCTCTCATGGGGCACCTCGAAACAGATTGCAATCTTCCCCGCATCCCTGCGGAATATCTTCTGGCCGCTGACGATGATGAATCTGGTGGAATTGGTGCCGGAGTGGTTCACCTTCCGCTGCAGCACCTCCAGCCCATAGACCGCGCCCGCATGCTCGCTGGCGATGGCCGCCTGGGACTTGTCCCCGTCATCCGCCACCTTTTTGGCCGCGAAAGCATTATTCTGCATGCTGATCTGCCGCCAGTCCTGGACGCTTAAGTACTTTGCGCTCTGCATCAGGGACTGGGGATGGGAGTACACCGTCCTGATGTCCTCTATCTTCGCCCCCGGCACCCCCAACAGGCAGTGCTCGATCTTGATGATCTGCTCCCCCACGATATAATTCTCATACTCCTGGAGCAGGTCATATATCTCGCTGACGATCCCTGCCGTGGAATTCTCGATGGGAAGCACAGCAAAGTCCGCGCTGCCCTCATCGATGGCATCCATGGCGTCCCGGAAGTTGTCCACATGGAAGCTGTCGATGCCCTCCCCGAAATACTGCGTCATGGCCGCCTGGGAGTAGGCTCCCTCCGCCCCCTGGAACACCACCCTGGCCTTTCCCACATCCAGCGCATCCACGCTGATGAACGGCAGCTTCTCCAGCCGCCCGTTCTCCATGAGAAGCCTATATTGGAGCTTCCTGCTCATGGACATAATCTGCTCGAACAGCTCCACCACGCAGAAGCCATTGAACTCATCGCTGGCCAGGGAGCGCACCTTCTCCAGCTTCTGGGCCTCCCTGCTCTTGTCCAGGACATTCTTCCCCGCGGCTATCTTGTACTCCGCCACCTGCCTGCAGATGTCCATGCGCTGCTCGAACAATTCCACCATCTGCGCGTCTATGGCATCGATGCGCTGTCTCAATTCTGTCAAATCCATATCTGCGACTCCTTTGTCTTAGGCTTTTTATCCTTTTTCTTTCTTAATTTCCATCTTATTTTCTATCTTATACCAAAACAATCTTGATAGCAAGCAAAAAGGGGTGTAAAATAGAAATGAATGAAATCTGGAGGTATCCACATGAGATTAAAGAAATCTGTAAAAATCGTACTGGGCGTCATCATCGTCGCCTTGCTGGCAGGCGTGGTGGTCCTGCTGGCCCTGACCCAGCGCGTGGTCATGAATCCCGACGGCACCGTGGGCAACACTGCCGGCAACCTGAACAACGACGGGCGCTTCTGCGAATATGACGGCACCGTCTATTTCCTGAACTCCTTCCCCGAGGGCGGCCTCTTCGCCATGAACCCGGACGAGACCGATTTCCGCAGGCTCAACTCCCTGGAGGTGCGCAACATCCTGGCCGGCGGCAAATATCTCTACTACTACCACACGGGCATCTCCTACGAGGACTCGGGGTTCTCGGGCGCCCTGGGCCTGCGGACCTTCCAGCGCTGCAAGCTCAACGGCAGCAACGCCACCTCCCTGACCACCAAGGTAGTGGTCACCGCCCAGCTTGTGAATAATTACCTGTACTTCCTCACCGCCTACAATGACGACATCTCCTTCTCCAAGATGAAGATAGACAATTCCGATGAAGTGAAGCTGGCCGACTACCAAATCAACCCCGCCTGCGCCGAGAACGGCATCATCTACTACAACGGCACCCAGGGCAACCATTTCCTCTACGCCCTGGACACCGCCACCGATGCCCCCAGGGAAATCTGGAGGGGCAATCTGTGGAACCCCGTGCTGGAGGGGGATTACGTGTACTACATGGACGTAGCCAACGACTACAGGCTCTGCCGCTACTCCCGTTCCCAGGACGTGATCCAGGTGCTGGCCGATGAGCGCATCGAATGCTTCAATGTGGGCGGCGGCTATGTCTACTACCAGACCAACGGGCAGGACGCCGCCCTGAAATGCATGGGGACGGACGGCAGCAACCCTACAGTGATTGCCGAGGGCATCTACCACAACATCAACATGACCTCCCGGTATGTGTACTTCCAGGAATTCCAGGACGACACCACCATCTACCACTCGGCTTTGGGGAGCAGCACCTACGAAGTGTTCCAGGGGGCGAAGGACGCGGCGGCGCAGGACTGATATGCGCCGCTGCCGCTCACTTCACTCCTCGATGTGATCCAGCCCCTGGCTTAAAATCGTGACGATATGGGAATCCGCCAGGGAGTAGAATATGGTCTTGCCCTCCCGGCGGTTCTTCACCAGATCCATCTGCTTCAGCACCCGCAGCTGGTGGGAAATCGCCGACTGGGACATGCCCAGCACCATGGCGATGTCGTAGACGCACATCTCCGCGGCCAGCAGCACGTACAGAATCTTCAGCCGCGTGCCGTCCCCGAACACCTTGAAGAACTCCGCCAGATCCAGCAGCTCCTCCTGGGGCGGCATCTTCTCGTCAATCTGCTTCAATGTCTCTTTATCTACATGGAGATACGTGTTCTCTTCCATCAGCACCCTCTTCTCTCTTCTCTCATCTGTCATTCTCAGAAAACTTTTTGTCGTTGTTGCCATTTTACAACAATTTCCCCTTTCGCGCAAATCCTTTTTCATCCGCATTGACAGTTCCCTTTTTCCACAGTAAAATATATCCACAGCAATGTATCGGAAATCATAGGTTTCACAGGAGAAAGGATAGAGCAATGGTACTGTCTTGCCACAACATAAGCAAAGCGTTCCTGGAGAACAGGGTGCTGGCAAATGTCAGCTTCCATATAGAAGATTACGAAAAAGCGGCCATCGTAGGCGTAAACGGCGCAGGGAAGACCACCCTGCTGCGCATCCTGGTGGGGGAGATGGCGGCGGATGAGGGCACTGTCACCCTGTCCAAGGGTAAGACCCTGGGGTATCTGGCCCAGGACGGCGCCGTGGACACTGCCAACACCATCTATGAGGAGCTTCTGTCGGTAAAGCAGCACCTGGTGGACCTGGAGCGGCGCATCCGCCAGTGCGAGCTGGCCATGCAGGCAAAAGAGGGCAGCGCCCTGGAGGCCCTGATGAAGCAGTACGCCTCCCTGACCCACGCTTTCGAGACAGGGGACGGATACCTCTACAAAAGCGAGCTCACAGGGGTGCTGAAAGGCCTGGGGTTCCCGGAGTCAGAGTTCGGCAAGCCCGTGTCCACCCTCTCCGGCGGCCAGAAGACCCGGGTGGCCCTGGGCAAACTCCTCCTGCAAAGGCCCGACCTGATTATCCTGGACGAGCCCACCAACCACCTGGACATGAACTCCATCGCCTGGCTGGAGACCTATCTGATGAACTACAAGGGCGCGGTCATCATCGTCTCCCACGACCGCTATTTCCTGAACCGGATCGCCACCAAGGTCATCGAGATCGATCAGACCAAGTCCACGGTCTTTACCGGCAACTATTCTGACTATGCCGTGAAGAAAGAACAGCTGCGGGCCGCCGCCATGGTTGCCTATCTGAACCAGCAGCGGGAGATCCGGCACCAGGAGGAGGTCATCGAGAAACTCCGCTCCTGCAACACGGAGAAGTCCGTCCGACGGGCCGAGAGCAGGGCGAAGCTCTTGGAGAAGATGGACGTGCTGGAAAAGCCCACGGAGGTCCGGACGGACATGCGCATCCGCCTCACCCCCAGGAAACAGAGCGGCAACGATGTGCTCACCGTGGAAAAGCTGGGCAAGGCCTTCGGCCGCCAGCTCCTGTTCGAAAACGTGGACTTCGAAATCAAGCGGGGGGAGCATGTGGCCGTCATCGGCGACAACGGCACCGGGAAGACCACGCTATTGAAAATCCTCAACCGGGTGCTGCCGCCGGACAGCGGGAGCTTCCGCCTGGGCATGAACGTGGAGATCGGCTACTACGACCAGGAGCACCATGTGCTTCACAGGGAGAAGACATTGTTCGAAGAGATCTCCGACGACTATCCCTATCTGAACAATACGGAGATCCGGAACATCCTGGCCGCTTTCCTGTTCACCGGGGACGATGTGTTCAAGCGCATCGAGAGCTTAAGCGGCGGGGAACGGGGCCGGGTGTCCCTGGCCAAGCTCATGCTGGGCAACGCCAATTTCCTGATTCTGGACGAGCCCACCAACCATCTGGACATCGCCTCCAAGGAAATCCTGGAGGACGCGCTGAACAGCTATGAGGGCACGGTGCTGTATGTGTCCCACGACAGATACTTCATCAACAGGACGGCCCACCGAATCCTGGACCTGACGGCCCAGAGGTTCGTGAACTATATCGGCAACTATGATTACTATCTGGAAAAGCACGACACAGTGATGGCGGCTGTGGGGGCTCCGCAGACCGGGACGGCTTCCGCCACCCTCCCTGACAGTTCTTCCGCGGGCACGGCCGCTTCCGCCAGCTCCGCCAAATCCATAGAGCCTGACGCGAAGCAGGACTGGCTGGCCAAAAAGGAGGAACAGGCGCGGATCCGCAAGAAAGAGAACGATTTGAAAAAATGCGAAGAAAAAATCGCCGCCCTGGAGGACAGGAACGCCGAAATCGATGCCCTGCTCTCCGACCCCGCCATCGGGACACAGGTGGCCCGGCTCCAGGAGCTTACCACCGAGCAGGCCGGACTCCAGGAAACGTTGGAAAAGCTGTATGCGGAGTGGGAGGTCCTGGCGGAATAAATCCAGATTTCACATTACAGAAATGCATAGGCTTAAACGAAAAAGAAAAAGAGATTGTTATATGACCGCAAGGGAACGTAAATTCAAGATAGACGATTTATATATCGGTATGGAAATCAGAGATAAAAAACAGCTCAGTGACATATATGACACCTGGATTCTACTGGTAAAAAACGAGAATTCCGGAACCTATACGATACAATTTATCGGCAAGGAAACAAATGCCGAATCTGATAGATTATTCTCTCAGGGAAACATCGTATGTCCTGTCTATAATGACAGCCCCTGCTCTCTCTAAGGCACAGCCTACCGGCCCAGTGCCGCCTACAGCCACCGGGCCGGTTATTCCATACCAAACAACAAGTTCTCTGTTTTACAGCAGACTGTCCAAAGTCTCCCGGATGGCCTTGATGAAGTCCAGACTGTTCAGGATGACCGGATTCTCACAGGTGGAGATCAGGGACAGGCTCTTGGTCATCTTCCCGTCCTCCACGGTCTTCACGCAGGCCAGTTCCAGCTTGTCGGCGAATGCCATAAGCGCCCTATTGCCGTCCAGCTCCCCGCGCTTGCGCAGCGCTCCCGTCCAGGCAAAGATGGTGGCGATGGAGTTGGTGGAGGTCTCTTCCCCCTTCAGATGCTTGTAATAATGGCGCTGCACCGTGCCGTGGGCAGCCTCGTACTCGTAGACGCCGGAGGGCGACACCAGCACGGAGGTCATCATGGACAGGTCGCCGTAGGCCGTGGCCACCATGTCGGACATGACATCCCCGTCATAATTCTTGCAGGCCCAGATGAAGCCTCCCTCGGAGCGGATCACCCTGGCCACCGCATCGTCTATCAGGGTATAGAAATACTCGATGCCCAGCGCCTTGAACTTCTCCTTGTACTCCGCCTCAAAAATCTCCTGAAAGATATCCTTGAACGTATGATCATATTTCTTGGAAATGGTGTCCTTAGTGGAGAACCACAGATCCTGCTTTGTGTCTATTGCATAGGCGAAGCAAGCCCTGGCAAAGCTTTCGATGGACTTCTCCGTATTGTGGATGCCCTGGAGGATGCCCGCTCCGGTGAACTCATGGATCAGCTCCCTGATCTGGGTCCCGTCCGCCCCGGTGAACACCAGCTCAGCCTTGCCCGGCCCGGGCACCTTGATCTCCGTATTCTTGTACACATCGCCGTATGCATGGCGGGCGATGGTGATAGGCTTGGTCCAGTTCTTCACATAGGGCACGATGCCGTTGATCAGGATGGGGGCGCGGAATACCGTGCCGTCCAGGATGGCGCGGATGGTGCCGTTGGGGCTCTTCCACATCTCCTTCAGGTCATATTCCTTCATCCTGGCTCCATTGGGGGTGATGGTGGCGCATTTCACGGCCACTCCATACTTCAACGTGGCGTTGGCGGAGTCCACCGTGACCTGGTCGTCCGTGGCATTGCGGTGCTCCAGGCCCAGGTCATAGTACTCGGTCTTTAAGTCGATATAGGGGAGCAGCAGCTCGTCTTTAATCATCTGCCAGAGGATCCTGGTCATCTCGTCCCCGTCCATCTCCACCAGCGGTGTGGTCATCTCTATCTTCTTCATCTAAAAACTTCCTCCATTCCAGTTCCGCCCATGCGCTCTCGGCACTTCCCCGCATAGCATTTCCGGCCGCTTAGCCGTGCGTCCGTAAATCCTATGGGCACCTCAAGCCCATGGGCTGTTTCTATTTAAGTCGCTGCGCGACGGCACTAAAGAGTAAAGTCGCTTTACTGGCTATTTTCGTTCTTCTTTGGCATAGGCCTCCCGCAATCCATTTTTGACCATGTTCTCGTAGGCATTTATCATGTGCTGATGGGCCAGCTGCTCTGCCAGCTCCCCGTCCCCCGCCTTGATGGCCTCCATAATCCCCTTGTGCTCCGCATTGGATTTCGGCCCCCTGTTCACATTGGCCAGGGTCTTCTTCCGCACCCGGAGTACATACTCATGAAAGGCTTTCAGCTCATGCTCCAGAATCTTGCTGTCGCAGGCCTCATACATGATGTCATGGAAACGGTTGTCCAGCTCCGCCAGCTGCTCCAGATGCCCTTTTTTAGCGTGGAACTCCGCCAGGTAGACATTCTCCTCCATCTCATCCATCTGCTCCTCGGTGATGTGCTCCGTAGCCCAGCGGGCGCACAGCCCCTCCAGGCGGGAGCGGATCATGTAGATGTCCTTCACATCCTTCTCCGTGATGCCTGTAACATAGGCGCCCTTGTTGGGGATAATCTGAATCAGTCCCTCCAGCTCCAGCTGCCGGAATGCCTCCCGCACTGGCGTGCGGCTGACCCCCATCTCCTCGCCGATCGCCACCTCCTTCAGCTCCTCATGCTCCGCGTATTTCCCGCTGAGGATATCGTCCCGCAGCTTGTTGAACACGCGGCCCCGCAGGGAGTACTTGTCAGTGACCTCCTGCCTTACGTCATAACTTCCCATTTCCTCTTGCTCTAACCTCCCCGGAAAGCCCATCTTCTGTCCGGGCCTTCCATCTAAGACACTGCTTTCCATCCTTTCTGTTCCGGCAGCCCTGCCCCCATACCGCTCCGCCAGGGCAAAGGCCAGGACGATCCGCCGCTCGCCACATAAGAGCGGCTTCGGCTCACCGGCTTCCGGCTATCCGCTCCCGACACGGCATAGACAGATTCCGGTTCCGGCTCAGCCGCCTAGGGAAAGATTCTGTTCCCTGCAGACCCGCTCCACGCAGGCCACGATCTCCTCATCGGTCATCACCGTGACCCGGCCGCCCGCGTACTCTTCATCCACCCACTTCTTCACCTCGGCCACCAGCCGGGAATTCTTCTCCACCTGGGCCCCGTCCTTCAAAGTCACCAACCCCCACTTCAAGTGGGGGTTTGCAAGAGGCCCCCCAAGGG
>CAJUFO010000083.1 GCA_910585615.1 uncultured Acetatifactor sp. | reverse complement strand
TGCGTCTGCTAGTCTCCCCAGCTCTGCTGGGGGATTTATATCTGTTTCATTAAATGCCATCCGAATTATTCTCCTGCTCCCACTGGTCTGCCAGCCTTCCTGCAGGCACTCGGTTCGTACACATCCGCTTTCAACATCGTAAATCCGTTTGAAGTTTCTCCTTGTATCTCCAGATATTCCGAGCACATAAACCAACGCTCTATGATAGCAATCCTGGAACTTCATATGTTTTAACATCTCATAATAAAAACATTCATGTTCACCGTTCTTAAAAATCATGCCTCTATTCTCAGTACCGATTCGTCTTTGCTCCGTCTCATGCGGCACCAGAGAAGAGCCATTCACTTTCAGCTTCTCTGCTCTTAACGCTGTGCTGTCCATAATGCAGCCTCCTTATATTGAATTTTTAAATGAAGTAAGACCGGGAGTTTTAAGGAACTGCTATAATTGAGTAAACTTCGCCGAAGATTGTGAATACTCATTTTACTCAACATCGCCCTTGAGTAATACTCAATTTGAAGTGATTTTAGACGATTCCAGACGGTAAAAGACGGCATTTCCGCTTCCCCTTTTCAGAACACAAAAAAGGCCCTGAAATCCTCCGCAACCACTTAAAGATGTGTGATTACAAGGCTTTCAGGGCCTCATATTTTTTTACGCTGTGCTGATTTGAAAACTTCTCTTACATGCCCATCTGCGCAGCCACCTCAGCAGCAAAATCCTCCTGCTTCTTCTCGATGCCCTCGCCGGTCTCGAAGCGGACGAATCTTGCGATGCTCAGGTTCGCGCTGTTCTCCTTGGCCACATGTGCCACATACTGCGCCACGGTCTGCTTGCCGTCCTCAGCCTTGACATATACCTGCTCCAGCAGGCATACTTCCTTCAGCTCCTTGTTCAGGCGGCCCATGACAGCCCCCTCGATGACTTTCTCAGGCTTTCCGGCCATCTTGGGATCCTGTGCAATCTGCGCTGCAAGAATTTCCTTCTCATGGGCCTTGTACTCCTCGGACACATCCGAGGTAGCCACGTACTTGGGGTTCAGGGCAGCCACCTGCATGGCAAGGTTCGTCAGGGCCTCCTTCACGGCATCGTTCACCACATCCGTCTTGGCCTCGACGATGACACCTATGCGCCCGCCGCCATGTACATAGGTAGCCACGCAGCCTTCCGCTGCCTCCACCTTCTCGAATCTCCTGATGCTGAGCTTCTCGCCGATGACGGCGATCTTGTCCACCAGCGCTTCCTTCACCTTCTTGGAGCCGTCCTCGATCCATGCCTCTTCCAGGAACGCATCAATGTCCGCAGCGCCGGTCTCCACGGCCTGCTTCGCCACTGCCTCCACGAACTGCTGGAAGGTCTCGTTCTTCGCCACGAAATCTGTCTCGGAATTCACCTCTACCACCGCCGCTACCTTGTCGCCCTTGGTGGCGATGCGGCAGATGCCCTCCGCAGCAATCCTGCTCTCCTTCTTCACAGCCTTGGCCTGTCCGCTCTTCCTCAGAACCTCCACGGCCTCCTCCATATTTCCATTGGTCTCGTTCAGAGCCTTCTTGCAATCCATCATGCCGGCTCCGGTCTGCTCGCGCAATTCCTTGACCATTGCCGCTGTAATCTCTGCCATTTATATCATCCTCCTATCTTCGTTTTAAGAACTGTCGGAAACAGACATTTCCTTATGTCGCGCACGCAGCGCCTGTCGTCCCGTCCCTATAGCTTACGCCTCTTCCTGCGCAGCCACTTCCTCGATATCCTGGGCTTCTCCGGCCTGTGCCGCTACCGCTTCCTCAGTATAGACAGCTTCGCCCTGGTTGGCCTCGATGACAGCGTCCGCCATCTTGGAGACAATCAGCTTCACTGCCCTGATGGCATCATCGTTTCCGGGAATGATGTAGTCCAGCTCCTCGGGATCGCAGTTGGTATCGCCGATGCCAATCAGGGTGATGCCAAGCGTCCGGGCCTCCTGCACACAGATTCTCTCTTTCTTGGGGTCTACCACAAAGATGGCATCAGGCACTCTGGTCATGTTCCGGATGCCGCCAAGGTTCTTCTCCAGCTTCTCCCATTCCTTCCTCAGCTTGATGACTTCCTTCTTGGGAAGCACGTCAAAGGTGCCGTCCTCGGACATCTTCTCGATGGCGTGGAGCCTTCCGATGCGGGACTGGATGGTCTTGAAGTTGGTCAGCATGCCACCCAGCCATCTCTCATTCACATAGTACATGCCGCAGCGCTCCGCCTCGACCTTCACAGCATCCTGGGCCTGCTTTTTGGTGCCCACGAACAGGATAGTGCCGCCCTGTGCGGCGATTTCGGAGACGGCCCTGTAGGCCTCGTCCACCTTCCCCACAGACTTCTGCAGGTCGATAATGTGGATGCCGTTCCGCTCCGTGAAGATGTAGGGAGCCATCTTCGGGTTCCATCTTCTGGTCTGATGTCCGAAATGGACACCTGCTTCAAGCAGCTGTTTCATAGAAATAACGCTCATGTTCTTACCTCCGTTTGGTTGTTTTCTTCCGCATGGCCTTCCTGTCGAATCCGCGTCTAGACCCGGCAGACTCCGCCAACTACCCCTTTTAGAGGCACCATTGCCGAATGGACCTGCGTGTTTTTTGCCCTCTGGCAGCTGTCGAACAGCGCGGCTGCGCGCTCTCCAACATTCTGCATTATAACACAATACCTCCCGCCACGCAAGAGGTATTGACAAAATTTCTCATCCAATTTTTCATCTGTTTCCCATGATAATCCTGACGATTTCCTCATAGTCAGTGCCCATGGGGATCTCATAGGTGCCCTCCTGTATGCTCCGGGAATAATTGTTCGAACAGATGTAATGATCCAGGCTGTCCGCATCCTCCACCAGCCCCAGCTCCTCCAGGAGCTCACAGACGCTGTAGGAGGTGACCCCTTCCTCGATGACGACTGTGACCATGTCTCCCTCCGCCGTCTGGCCGCCCGGCTCTTCACTGCCGGATGCGGAGCCATCCTCTGACACACCGTCCTGCGCCTCTCCTTCAGGATTCATATCGTCGCCGGAGCCGGAATCCGTCTCCCCGTCAGGAGCCGTACCGTCGTCGGAGCCGGAGCCCGCCTCTCCGTCCGGATTCAAACCGCCATCGGAGCCGGGACCGCCCTCTTCCCCGGGCACAGCGCTGCCCCCTCCCTCGTCTCCGCCATCCTGACCAGGCTCCTGCTGCCCCTCCGACGGTTCCGTCATATCGGATATATCCGAAAGCTTCATGGAATCGCTGTCCACCATCCCGAGCTCCAATGCCCTGACTTTTATCTCCGCATCGCTCAGGGGAATCTTCTGTCCCTTCACCATCCCCATCATCAGAGCAGTGACGATGATTCCGATTCCCAACCCCCGCATTTGATATCTCAGTTTCACTTATATCTCCGCCTCTATCGCTTCTGGAATAAATCAATGACCAGCTTCACTTCGCCTACACCCAGCCCGAGTTCTCTGGCAATATCCGCCACAGACCTTCCCTGCCGGTAAAGCGCCCTGATTTTCTCCTTATCGCTGCCGTATCCGCCTTCCTCCGCAGCACCCTCCGACCCTGAGTCGGTATCCTGTCCGTCCGTCGGCTCTTCCACAGCCTCCGGCACCGCTTTCTCAGGCTCCATGTCCCCGGAAGCCTCCGAAATCTGGGCGGCCTCCGTCTCCGCCGCCTCTGCCAGCTGCTTCAGGGCCAGCGTGGCCTCCTCCGCTTCCCTCACGGCGCGGTTCACCTCCGCCACTGTATTCTTCAGGCTGGTATGCTTATTGTTGAGCATATCGTACAGGAACATGACCTCTTCATGAGTTTTGTGGATTTCCGCCAGCACAGTATCGGAATACTCGCTGACCGCCATGATTTTTTCATTGGAAAGCCGTTCCAGGGAGCGCTCGGTCTTCTCCATGGCAATGGATACCGATTCATCCACCGTCCCGTCCAGAGACTGCCTTACTGCCGCCATCTCCCGATCTATCATCGACCTGACATCCTCCCCCGACAGAGCGTCAGCGGATGCCCCCTTCCTGTCCGGGAGAAAGAAGCTCAGCACAAAGATGGCCCCTCCCGCAACCAAAAGGATAATCTCCATTATATCCATTATTGTCCGTCCATCCTAACCCCACCCATGGGAGATAATTTTACAGCGTTTTGCCTGCAGGCTAAATCTTCATGTCGAAGCCGCCGCGGCTCTTCACCACCACGCGCTCCGCGTTCTGCTGCTTCTTCCGCTGCCTTCCGCCGTCCCCGCTGTACTTGTTGTTCCCCTTCTCCTTGGCGTCAGGCCTGTTCTCATGCCACTGGGTGTCGTCGCTATGGTGCACTCCGCGGATATTCTGCTCCGTGGTCTTCTGGAACTGTTGGCTGAAATTCGCCTGATCCACATTTACCTTATTGTCTTCATTGTGCTTAATCGTGGTGTAATCCTGCGCTCTGGAAATCGTCGTCAGTTCAATCGATCCAAATGCCATAATCTGCCTCCTTTCACGGTGGAACACTTTTGTCTCATCGGGATGCCCCTGCTCCGTCTATTACATAGCCACCATCCGCACCTCGCCGTCCTCCTTGACGAACTTGCAGTACCGATAGTCGTTCTGAAGCGTCTTTGACACGTTTCGGATGACGATGGTGGTATTGGGATAGGCCTGCTCGTTGATGATGACCTCGCCCTGCTGCCTGTTCTCCATCATCCCCTGAAGCTCCTCTATGCGGTTGTTCAGGTTCTCCAGCTCCGCCGACTTCTCCTGTATCAGCGACAGCACGCTCCTCATATACCGCAGCTGGCTGTCATTGTACTTAACCCCCTTCTTCTGCTTCTCCTTGAAATTGTCAAAGACCACCTGGGCCGCATCCACCGTCTTCTTGCTCTCCTCAGCGGTCTTCTGTGCCCGGTCGTACTGGGATTTTATCAGAGGATCCACACCCACCTCCAATGTAGTGGCCGTGCTCATGCTGCCTCCCACGGTCTTTGCCGTGATGGAGTTCGTGGCCTGCACCAGTCCTCCCAGGATGATTCCCCTCCTGCCGTCCACCCTTACGTCCGTTCCCGCCGTCACTACGCAGTGCATGATGGCCTCCGACTCCAGATAGCCCCCCGTCACTACCCTGGCATTCTCCAGGAACTTGACCATGATATTGCCGCCGGCTCTCAGATACCCTTTTCCCATTCCGTTCATGCCCTTGGCGATGACGATGTTGCCGCCAGCTATGACCCTGGCGCTCTCCACGCCGCCATTTATCACCACATTTCCTCCGGCCTTCACCTCCATGTTGGCCGTGACACTGCCGGATATCTCTATGCTTCCGTCATAATCTATGTTTCCTGTGGACAAATCCACATCCTTCACCTTGTACACGCTGGACACCACCACCTTGCCATCCAGCAGGACTACATGTCCGTCTACGTCCGAGGTGATGCTAAGCTTATCCTCAGAAAGCGTGATGTTCTTACCGAACTTCAGCGTCTCCTTCTTGACATCCCTGGGCTTTATCATGCTGCCGTACACATCATGGCCGGCTTCCCCGTACCGCTCCGGAATAATTCTTGCCAGTACGTCCCCCTTATGGCAATGATTGATGGTAGTCAGGTTATAGTAATCCACCCGCCCGTCCTCCAAATGGGTGGGACGCATGTTCCTGTCCGTATTGAAGCTGTATTCTATGCGTGCGTCCTCCCCTTCGTCCGGTTTGTCGCCTCTGGCCACCAGGATATCCGTACAGAATACGCCCTCTGAGCTGAAGTGCTCCTGCAGGGCCTCCTTCTTTATCCCATAGACAATCCTCTGCCGCTCGATTTCCCTTAGGAACCCACCCAGGGTCAGCCGCTTGCCGCCCTCAGAAGGAGGTATGAACCGAACCGTGGCAATCATGCAGTCCTTGCTCACATTCAGCGTATATGTCTCGTCACAGACCGGGCATTCGCCGCTGCCCAAATGGCAGACACCGCCCGTGCCCATATTGAATTCCGTCTCTACCTGTCTTCTGTCGTATTTTATATTCTGGCTGCTCAGGTATCTCCATACCTCATCCAGCCGGATTTCCTCCCCGCTGCCGCTGGGGTGATGGAAATTAATGCCATATCCTCTGGAATCATTTACTAACTGAAAGTAACCATTCTGCATAGACCACAATCTCCCTTTCGCTTAATTGTCTGAAAGAATCCCCATGTAGTGCCCCATCTTTACTTTCATCTTCTTCAGTGCCCTGGTGTGCAGCTGCGATACCCTGGACTCGGAAACCTCCAGGATATTGCTGATTTCCTTTAAAGTAAGCTCCTCATAATAGTAAAGAGTGATTACTTTCTGTTCCTTCTCTGTCAGAAGCTGTAATGCCTCCCCCAGCACCTTAGCCAGCTCCTCCTTCTCCACCCTTTCCTCGGGCGCCTCGAAATGGGAGGTGGTATGCCTGCTGCTGTCGTGGGACACATCGCTGCCCTGCTGCATGTATTCGTCCAGAGAGACCAGGCCTGTAATCTTCATCTGGGACTGCCAGTCCAGATACTCGTCCTCAGATATGCCCAGCCCTCTGGCGATTTCCTCATCGGTGGCAGCATGGCCTTCCTTCTGCTCGATTTCCTTTATCACTGCCTCTATCTTTTTCTGCTTCTGCCGGATGGTTCTGGGAATCCAGTCCATCTTCCGAATCTGATCCAATATGGCCCCGCGGATGCGCAGGCTGGCATAGGTCTCGAACTTCACGTCCTTGAGGCAGTCGAACTTGTCTATGGCGTCTATCAGGCCGAAGATGCCATAGCTGACCAAGTCCTCGTATTCCACATTGTAGCCCAGATACATGCTGAGCCTCCCGGCGACCACCTTTACAAGAGGAGCGTATTCAAGGATAATCGTCTCTCTGGTTTCAGATGATTTCGTCTTCGCGTATTCTTCTAACAGTTTTTTCTTGCCTGTCTCATCCATGAAACCTTCGCTCCTTCTCTGCTATGAATGCCCTTCTTCATTGAATGCCCTTCTTCAATTATATCGCCCATTATGCCAGACATCGCCTGACGCGTCAAGCGCATTTTACTCATAAGCGCTTTTTATTCTTCCTGACCGTCCTTCTGTTCTGCGCCCTCTGGATTCTCCGAATCCTTTTCGATGACCTCGCCCTCTTCTCCCCGCTTTTCCTCGTTCTGCTTCTCGAAATACCCCACCGTCCATACCAACACGCTCCCCAGCACATAGAAGACCAACAGCACCGTGAACAGGGCAATCAGCTGTATGTGTACAGGATACTTTTTTATATAAGTGATGATGCATGTCACTGCCCCGGCAGTCAGCATCAGAAGTAGCGGTATGTTCTTCCTGTTCATATATACCTTCCCTTGTGAATGACCTTCTTCAAAATTTATATGACCTTCTCCGGCTTACCCACCGCACGGATATGATAGGCCCCTGTCTCCGGGTAGAAGATGACCGTCCTTCCGTAATTCAGCCCGGTATCCGCCGCCTGGATAGGGATGTTCAGCTGCCTGAGCTTGGCCTTGACCGCCTCCACGTTCCGCTCTCCTACCTTCCCAACGGCATTGGTGCCGCCGCCCTGGAAATTGAACATATTGGCGCCGCCGGCAATCTTCGCCACCATGCGGACGCGCCTGGCTCCCAGCCGCTCCATCTGCCTGACCAGCTCCTCGATGCCCGTATCCGCGAACTTGGCGATATTGTGCTGGCCTCCCGTAATCGCCTTGCTGTCCGGCAGCATGATATGTACCAGGCCGCCAATCTTATTCATCGGATCCCTGATTGCGATTCCCACACAGGAGCCCAGCCCCAGAGTCATCACTCCGTTGGGGCTTGTGCAGGTCTTCAAATCTGCTATTCCTACTTTCAATATCTCACTCATGCGCCACTTCCATATCCTTTTCTTCCGCTATTTTTTACTTTCCACGGAGAAAAAATCTCAATAATTTATATTATGCCATAGGTACGCCCAGCGCTGTCAGGATCTTCTCATAGGACTCCAGGTCAGGAATCAGTATGAAGTATCCGTCCAGCTGCACTTCATCGTAGAACTGGGACTGAATCAGCAGGATCTTATCCCCATAGATTCCGAACTGGATGGCAGGAACGCTCAGGATAGCTCCGGCCATGTCCACTGTCACCGCGGGCGGGGACGGGAACACCTTCATGTTAGTCATAGAGGACAGAGAATTCAGGTAAGCGCCCGTGATGATGTTCCCTACCTCCTGCATGGCTGACAGTCCCATCTCTTCGAATTCCATCCCCTCCGGAAGCATTCCTCCGGTTATCTTGTTTATCAGATGCCTGGCGCTGTTCTCCTCCACCATGAACATCATGTATCCTGTGATGTCGCCCTCCACGGCCAGCAGCACGGCTGCCATGATCTGCTCCTCGCCGCCCATGAGCTCCCCCACCTCGGAAAACTCCAGCAGCCTGACCTGCGGCACCTTCATGTCCACCTTGCACTGTAGCATCTGGGACAATGCTGTCATGGCATTGCCGGCGCCGATATTGCCGATCTCCTTCAGCACATCATAATACTGTTGCGAAACATGATCCAAGTTAACGTCTTTCATATATACCCCCGTGCGTGCCCTTGCACGCATACCAATAAAATTCTCCGCATTCGCTGGCGCCACGCTGGATGCGCCTGTCATTATGTCTCAGAATTGAAACGCTTCTTCTGTCTGCTCTTGCGCTCTTCCTCGAAGATGTATTTGATGATCTCCTCCCGCTCAGTCGGATCTATGTCATAGTACTGCACCCGATGCTCGAAAGTGCCGGGGCGGTTGTCCAGCTCTATGCAGCTTATCACCTTGCTGATCACCTCGTACTTCTTGTGCTCCCCGCCATTCATCAAATGGTAGCAGCAGTACAGGAGGCTGCCCTGTTTAAAGGCGTGGGTGGACACGAAGCGCAAGCCCCCGCCGCTGATGTCCACGATGACGCTCTCCTTCAGCGGAAGGTCGTTTGCCAGGGAATAGGGCATCCTGCTCTCCACAGTCTGTATCTCATCCTCCCTGAGAGCCCTTGCATGCATCTCCAGCGCGCAGCGCAGACGATAGAACTCGCGCCGCTGGTATTTGCGCAGATTGCTGGTCATCTCCACCAAGAGCAGATAGGTATTGTTGCTCTTGTAACGGTCGATGATTCTGCCCAGGCACTGGAACAGGCCGCTGGATCCGTAGAATACCATATCGTACTCGCTGTCGATGGGAAGCAGGATCAATTTCGTCTTCTCCATGGGCATCTTAATCTCGATGGTGTCCTCGGACTGGATTTCATTCACCTCGCTGTGGTACACCCTGACCGGAGTATCCGGCTTCTCTTCATACTCATGGGACACAACCTGCAGCTCAATCTTATCCCCGATTGATATAAATTTGGAAAACATAACAACCACCTGCCTTTACTGTTCATTTTACCGTTTTCTGGTAATGATATGTGAAAAAAATGCCGCCATCCCTCTCTTGGGCTGCCTCTGCGCCTCCTCTTTATCCAGGAGCCTGGCCGCTATGCGCCCGTAAGCCGCCGTGGACTTGGCTGACGGGTTGTGCAGGGACACCGGCACCTGCTGCATCACCGACTTGGGCAGCTGGGAATCCTCCGGCACATAGCCCAGATACGTCATGGGCACCTTCAGATACCTCTCTATCACCGCGTTCAGCTTGTTGAAGAGAATCTCGCCCTCCGATTCCTTCTGCACCCTGTTGGCGATTAGCTTCACCTTCATGGTGTCCGCATCGAACTTCGGATGACGATACAGGGCCTTCACCAGCGAATAGGAGTCTGTGATGGATGTGGGCTCCGGCGTGGTCACCAGGAGAATCTCCCCGCTGGCTATGAGGAATTCCAGCACAGCGTCAGAAATGCCCGCTCCCGTGTCCACGATGATGATGTCGGCGATGCTGTCTAGCTGGGCCAGGTTCTGGATGATATAATTCAGGTAGTCCCGGCTCAGGTTGGACATCCCCACGATGCCGCTCCCGCCGGAGATGAACCCCACCTCCATGGGGCCCCATGTGATGATATCCATGATGCCCTTCCCCTGATAAATCATATCGCAGAGATTATGCTCCGGTACAGCGCCAAACATGATTTCTATATTCGCCAGGCCGAAATCCGCGTCCAGGATGACGACCCTCTTCCCCATTTTCTTGAACTGGATTGCCAGATTGATAGAGGTATTGGATTTGCCCACGCCGCCTTTGCCGCTGGTGACAGCGATGACACGGGCTAACGGTTTGGACTGCTGCTGGCCTGCTTTTAGGATTCGTAATTGTTCTGCCTGGTCCATCTCTTGCCTCCTTGCGTATATTCCAGTCCTGGAATGCCCCACTTCCACGGAATGCTCCGCTTCCATTTCATCATCACGCATTCCGCTCCTGCTTCTTGCTCAAAATCTGCTTCACCGTCTTCTGCGGATTGAACTGCTCGATATCATTCGGTACATTCTGCCCATACGTCACGAAAGCGATGGGGGTCTCCGTGTACAGCTTTATATTCAGCAGGTTCCCCAGTACATCCGTCTCATCCAGCTTCGTGAATATCAGCTGATACTCCGCAATCTGATTGTACCGGGACACGATTTTCAGCAAATCCCTGTATTTCGTGGTGGCGGAAAGCACCAGAAAGACCTGAATGTCCCCCGTCTCCTGCACCACCTGCACCAGGTTCTTCATATGGGTAAGCTGCTCTTCATTCTGATGAGAATGTCCCGCCGTGTCCACGAAGATATAGTCATACTCTGCGAACTCCTGTATGGCTTCTCTTGCCTCGTCCTCGGAATAGATGACCCGGAAAGGCACCTCCAGGATATTGGCATAAGTGCGCAGTTGGTCTACCGCCGCAATCCGATAGGTGTCCGCCGTAAGCAGCGCCACCCTCTTCTTCTCCTCCACCACATAGTCGCTGGCGATCTTGGCTATGGTGGTGGTCTTTCCCACCCCTGTAGGCCCCATGAAGACCACGATTTTGGGATGTCCTTCCGCCTGGATGATTCCCTCCGCCCTGCCGAACTTCAGAATCATCTTCTGGTACACATCCCCCAGGATATAGTCAAAGGGGAGATTGGCCTGCCCCGATACGTCTATCTCATCCACTATCTGGTTAGCGTACTTTTCGTCCACCTCGCTCTCCAACATGGTGTTATACAGAAGCTTCATGAAGCGCTGCTGCTCGGTGACCTCTTCCTTCTCCTCCGCCTCCTCATCATCCTCAGATCCCTCCGTCTCCCCGTCGTTGTCCTCAAGAATCTCCTTGCGCTCCATCTCGCTCTGTTGGAAGCGGCTCACCAAAAGATTCTGGAGATTGTCCAGCTTCTTTTCGATGGAGGCCCTGTCCTCCAAAAGGCTCTCCTCCTTCTGTGTGCTCTCCCCACCGGCTATGGGCCGTTCCCCCTGGAGCAGGATCCGCGCCGCAGCCGGATTCCCCGCCGATGCGGTGATTCCCTCCCGGCGCAGGGGGCGCTTTGCATCGTTCTCCTCCTCAAGGGCCACGGTGACCTCAGTCATCTTCGGCTGAAACAGCGCCATCACGCCCTTGCGCTTCACAATCTTCACGTTCATGATGACAACGCCGCTTCCCAATTCCTTTTTGGCAGCCTCCACCGCCTCCTCTTCCGTTTTGCCCAAAAACTTCTTGATTATCATTTTATGCTGTCACCATCCCCACAGACTGTAATTCCACATTCGTCTCCACTTCATTATATGACACCACGACCAGTTCCCTGTAATAATCTTCTGTCAATCTCTTGAAATACATACGCACGATGGGAGAAGTGATCACGATTGGATTCTTTCCAAGATTCTCCAGCTTCTGGACCTCCTTGCCCACCGAATCGATAATCGCCCTGGACCTGTTTGGATCCAGGTTCAGGAAGGCGCCGTTTTCCGTCTGCTTCACGCTGCCCATAATCTCCTGCTCCACCTTTGGATCCAGCGTGACCACATTGGTGGTCTCATGGGGCGGGAAATACTTCGTAGAGATTGCCCGTTTCAGGCTCTGCCTGACATATTCCGTCAGGATATCCGTATCCCTGGTAGCCGGCGCATAGTCCGCCAGCGTCTCCATGACAGTCAGGAGGTCTCGGATGGAGATGCCCTCCTTCAACAGGTTCTGCAGCACCTTTTGAATCTCGCCCAGTCCCAGGAGCTTGGGCACCAGCTCCTCCACCAGAGAAGGGTTGGTCTCCTTCATATTGTTCACCAGGTTCTGCACATCCTGCCTGCTCAGCAGCTCGTCGATGTGCTGTCGGATAATCTCCGTCAGATGGGTGGCGATGATGGACGGCGGATCCACCACGGTATAACCCAGGCTCTCCGCACGTTCCCTCTGCCCCTCCGTAATCCAGATGGCAGGCAGATGGAAGGAAGGCTCGAAGGTAGGGATGCCCGTAATCTCCTCCTCCACATAGCCGGGGTTCATGGCCATGTAGTGGTCGAAGAGAATCTCCCCTTCGCTGACCTGTATGCCTTTGATCTTGATGATATACTGGTTGGGGTTGAGTTGGATATTGTCCCGCAGACGGATGATCGGCACCACAGTACCAAGCTCCAGCGCGATCTGCCGCCTGATCATGACCACACGGTCCAGCAGGTCTCCGCCCTGGTTCACGTCGGCCAGGGGGATGATTCCGTAGCCGAACTCCAGCTCGATGGGATCCACCTGAAGGAGGCTTGCCACATTCTCAGGCTGGCGCATCTCCTCCGCCGCCTCCTCGTCGCTGTCCACCTCCCGCTCGATGGCCTGAGTCTCCAGATTGCTGGCAATCATCCGGCCGCCTACGATGAAGAGGAGCCCCAGCCCCAGGAACAGGATGGTGTTCAGATCCGTGAATATGGACAAAAACGCCAGCGTCCCGCCCACCATGTACATGACCTTCGGTATCCCGAAGAGCTGCCTGATAATGGCCGGGCCGAACTCTGACTCCTTGCTTCCCTTTGTGACCAGCACACCGGTGGACAGAGAGATGAGCAGAGAGGGAATCTGGCTCACCAGGCCGTCACCGATGGTGAGGATGCCATAATTGTCCAGCGCGGTCATGACATCCATGCCGTTTCGCAGCATTCCCATGGCTATGCCGCCCAACAGGTTGATGAGCGTCAGCAGGAGTCCTGCGATGGCATCTCCCTTGACGTACTTCACGGCACCGTCCATGGAGCCGAAGAAGCTGGACTCCAGCTGAATCTTCTCACGCCTCTCCCTGGCCTCCCTGTCATCGATGGCACCGGTGTTCAGATCCGCATCGATAGCCATCTGCTTACCGGGCATGGCGTCCAGCGTGAATCTGGCAGTGACCTCAGCCACGCGCTCGGAACCTTTGTTGATGACCAGGAACTGAATCATGATCAGTATGATGAAGACGATCGCGCCGATAATCAGGTCGCCGCCGCCTACGAACTGTCCGAAGGTCATTACCACATTTCCGGAGGTGCCCGTCTTCAGGATCAATCTCGTGGAGGACACGTTCATTGCTATCCGGAAAATGGTGGTGAACAAAAGAATGGTAGGGAAGTACGACATATCCAGCACTTCCTTGATGAACATGCAGGCAAACAGAACCGTAAAAGCGATAGCAATATTCAATGCCATGAACACATCCAGTATGCCCGCCGGAAGCGGCACGATGAACATCATGAACGCCACCAGCACATAGATGGCTATCATAACGTCTGTTCTCGCCATTTTATCGCTCATGCTGTCGTCTCCTCCCCAGATTTCCCTGAATCCCAGTAGTCTATGAATCTCACCTTAAATCTTCCCCTGTAACTGATATACAAAAGCCAGCACCTCTGCCACCGCCTGATACAGCTCCGGCGGCACCGCCTGCCCGATATCCACGTTGGCGTACAGCATCCGGGCCAGCGGCTTGTTCTCTACAATCTCGATTTTGTTCTCCCTGGCCACCTCTTTGATACGGGCCGCCAGATAATCCTCTCCCTTGGCTATCACCAGGGGCGCGTCCGCCACCTGCGGGTCATACTTGATGGCCACCGCATAGTGGGTGGGGTTCGTGATGACCACGTCCGCCTGGGGCAGGGACTGCATCATGCGCTTCATGGAGGTCTCCCTCATCTTCTGCCTGATCTTGCCCTTGACCTGAGGATCGCCTTCCTGCTGCTTGAACTCCTCCTTGACCTCCTGCTTGGTCATCTTCATGTCGTTGGAGAACTTGAACTTCTGGTAGGCGTAATCCGCGAAAGCCAGCACCATATAGAAGACAGCCACCCGTATCCCCAGATCTGTCACGATACCCGCCACCAGCTCCAGGGCCTGCATAAGCGTCACGTCGTAGAGGTTGAACAGTATGGGCCATTTATCCTTTAAGTAGCTGTAGCACACATACCCAATCAGCGCGATTTTGGCGATGGACTTCACCAGCTCCACCAAAGCGTTCACGGAGAAGATCTTCTTGAAGCCGCTGATCGGATTCAGCTTGTTGAACTTGGGCTTCATGGGCTCCAGGCTGGGCTTCCACTTCACCTGCGCCACGTCCGTGAGGAACGCAATCAAGTACCCCACCAGCAGGATGGGGGCTATGATTGTCAGCACGCCCAGCAGCAGCTGGCTGAACAGGATGCTGGCCTCCCGCTCCGGCATGGTGTCCTGCCAGTACATGGTCACGTCCGGAATCTTGCTGTAGATATTGTTGAACACATCCAGGAACTGTATTCCCATATGTCCTACCCAGAACTTCAGTATCAGGAACAGCGCCAGAAGCTCCAGGCCGTTGGTGAGCTCCCGGCTCTTGGCCACCTGTCCCTTCTTGCGGGCATCGCTCAGCTTCTTTTGGGTGGCGGGCTCTGTCTTCTCGCCCCCCATGCCCTCCTTTGCAAAAAACTGCAGATTATAGCGAATCATGTCATGCCTCCCACAAAGGAATGGATCATTCTCTTCATCTCATCGAACACAAAATCCCCTATCCCCGGCAGCATGCCTGCCGTGAGGAAGAGCACCGACAGCCCCACTAAGACCTTCAGCTGGATACCAACGGCGAACATGTTCATCTGGGGCGCCACCTTGGCCAGCACGCCCAGCACCGCGTTCAGCAGCAATATGGAGCAGAATATGGGCAGCACGATGCGGAAGCCGATGATGACATAATCCGACAGGAACTCCAGCATGGAATCCACCAGGGAATCCGCACGGAGCACAGCCCCGTTCACGGGAATCAGTATAAATGTATCCGCCAGGGCGCCAAAGAGATACCGGTACATCCCCGTGGCGATCATCATGAGCATCAGCACATACTGGTACAGCGCGCCCGTGATGCTGGTGCTCTCCCTGGAGGTGGGATCCATCAGCGTCACCATGGACAATCCTGTCTCCATGTCCGCGATAGAGCCCGCAAAGTTCACGATGGAGGTGCAGATATTGGCCGCCAGGCCTATCAGCAGCCCCACCAGCGCTTCCTTCAGCACGATGACCGTATACCCTGCAAGCGACGAATAGGTCACCGCCTCTGCGGGCGTCAGGGCCTGGTACAGAAGCAGCGATGTGAAAAAGCTGATGGCGACCCGCACATTGGCAGGCGTATTCTTCATGCTGAAGAAGGGGGCCACATATACAAAGCATGACACCCTGACCAGAATCAGCAGGAAATATTCCAGATCATAAATGGAAAAGGAATAGTCAATCATCCGCCATGCCCCTTAACCGCCGGCATATAAGCCGAAATTCGTCCACAGCTCCGTCATGAATTCCAGAATAGCCGTCATCATCCAGTTTCCGAACAGAATCATCGAAAGGAACACACAGATAATCTTCGGCACGAATGTCAGCGTCTGCTCCTGGATAGATGTCACTGTCTGGAAGATACTGACCGCCAGGCCTACGCACAGCGAGACCAAAAGCATCGGCAGCGAAACCTTGATAATCAGGAACAATGCCTGTTTTGTGATATCCATTACCGCATCTACAGTCATCTAAGCATCCCTCCTCTCCTCTAAAGCCAAGCCCTCAATTGCTCTCATTTCATCTCAATGATAGAACGATTCAACCAGATTCTTTATCACAAGATTCCATCCGTCCGCAAGGACAAAGAGCAGAATCTTAAAGGGCATGGAAATCGTGGTAGGCGGCAGCATCATCATGCCCATGCTCATCAGCGTGGACGCCACCACCATGTCGATGACAATGAACGGGATATAGATGACAAAACCTATCCAGAACGCCATCCTCAGCTCGCTCAGCATGAAGCTGGGCAGCAGCACGGACAGCGGAATGGTATCAAGGCTCACGCCGTCCCATTCCTGCCCGGAGATGTCCATGAACAGATCCACATCCTTCACCTGGGTCTGGGGATACATGAACTTCCGCAGAGGGGCCACCCCCCGCTCCAATGCCTCGTCCAGGTCGATCTCCCCGGCCTCATAGGGCTGATAGGCCTGTTCGTTGATTTCCTGCACCGTTGGCTCCATGATGAAAAAGGTCAGAATCAGGGCCAGCCCCACGAGAATCTGGTTCGGCGGAGCCGTCTGTGTGTTCAGCGCCGCCCGGGTGAAGTGCAGCACAATGATGATCCGCGTAAAGGAAGTCATCATTATGATTAGTATGGGCGCAATGGAAATCAGCGTCAGGGTCAGCAGGATGCGCAGCGAGCCGTTTATCTCCCCGTTCCCTCCATCGCTCATGCTGATGGAGAGCACATTGGAGGGATCCGTCTCCGCGCCGCTGGCAAATACTGTCATTGAACTTACAATACACAATATGCCCACCGTGACCAGTAGGCATATTGCGGTTACTATTCGCTTGGTTCTAAGCTTATTTTTCATCATGCAACTGACTATCCTTTGGCTCTTCCCGGGAGGCATCCTTCTTGCTCGCCGCCTTCTCGAGAATCTCTTTGAAATTGAAGCCCTGTACAAGCTTCGTCTCCTTCAGCTCACCCTCAGGAATCTCGCCCAACATGGTAACCGTATCCTTACAGACAGCAATGACCATGTACCTTCCGCCTGCCCGTATAATCTGAATATATTTATTGTTTGCAATACGAGTGGTCTCTATGACCTCTATATTTTCATTGGCGCTCTGCTGCTTCTGGTAGTTCGCCATCCACTTCGTGACGGCGGCCGTGATTCCAAGCACTACCACGAACAGCAGCAGCACCGTGATGAACTGGGCGTAACCGCTGGAGCCCCCGGTCAGCAGCACCATCAGCCAATGACCTTCTTCACAGCCTCCAGGACACGATCCTCCTGGAACGGCTTCACGATAAAGTCCTTCGCGCCGGCCTGGATGGATTCCACCACCATGGCCTGCTGTCCCATGGCAGAGCACATGATGACCTTCGCGCCGCCGTCTATCTTCTTAATCTCCTTCAGGGCCTGAATGCCGTCCATCTCAGGCATGGTGATGTCCATCAGCACCAGATCCGGAGACAGCTCCTTGTACTTCTCCACTGCTTTCGCCCCGTTCTCGGCTTCCCCGGCCACGTTGTAACCGCCCTTGGTCAGGACGTTCTTGATCATCATCCTCATGAACGCCGCGTCATCGCAAATCAGAATATTCTTTGCCATTAAACCATCCTCCTACTTGATAATCTCAGTTATTCTTACACTGAAGCATTCTTCAATTACAACCACTTCTCCCTTTGCGACAAGCTTTCCGTTCACCAGCACATCTATCGGTTCACCGGCGATGCGGTCGAGTTCAATGATGGAACCGGGCGCAAAGTCGAGAATCTCTGAAATCGACTTGCTCGTGCGGCCAAGCTCTACGGTAACGTTCAGAGGGACATCCATGATGAGGCCGATGTTCTCCTGTCCTGCTATAGCGCTTCCATCGCTGGAAAAGCTCTGGAACTGCGCAGGCTGAACATTGATATTCTGCATGGCGGCCTGCTGGTTCATGGCTGCGCCCCCGGGCATGCCCATATTCATCATCTGAGGATTCATTCCCATCTGCATTCCGCCCATGTTCATCATCTGAGGGTTCATTCCCATGGCTCCCATCTGCATTCCGCCCATGTTCATCATCTGAGGATTCATTCCCATGGCTCCCATCTGCATCCCGCCCATGTTCATCATGGCGTTCGGATCCATCTGGGGAGTCATGCCAGCCGCTCCGTAGCCTGCGTTCGCTCCCGCATTCATATCCATCTGCGGAGCCCCTCCCATCTGATTCATGGACGGCTGCTGGCCGGCGGCCTGAGACGGCGCGGCAACAGGCGCTTCCTCCTTCTTCTCCTCAGCCGGTGACTGGGAGTTCATGAACGTATCCACTACCTTGCGGGCAAAGTCTATCGGGTATAACTGCATGATGGAACTGTCCACCAGATCGTCAATCTGCATCCGGAAGGATATCTTCACGAACACGCCGCCCAAAAACGGCGACACATCCTCTCCGTTGCGCACCAGCGCCAAATCCAGCAGCTCCGCCTCCGGCGGGCTGATGTCGATCTTCGTGTTCATCATGGTGGAGAGAGAGGTGGCCGATGCCCCCATCATCTGGTTCATGGCCTCGGATATGGCGCTTAAGTGCAGCTCCCCCAGCTCGCCGTCCGTGTTCGTGCCGTCCCCGCCCATCATCAGGTCGGTGATGACCTTCACGTCATGCTCTTTCAATATCAGGATATTCGTGCCGTCCAGGCCCACCGTATATTTAATCTGAATGAAGACGCAAGGCCTTTCATACTGATCCAGCAGATTATCCCATGTGGCGAATCCCACCTCCGGTGTGGTGATATTGACTTTCCTGTTCACAAGAGAATACAATGTAGTCGCCGAGGAGCCCATGCTGATATTGGCCACCTCGCCCACAGCGTCCTTCTCTACATCCGAAAGCAGCTCCATGGCTTCCTCCATGCTCTGGACTGCTCCTCCCGCACCCCCATTGCTGCCTTCTCCAACAGCCTCGGCTCCATCGTCATCGCTTGAATCCATGCCGGAAAGTAATGCGTTTATCTCGTCCTGAGACAATGCACCATCCATTGTTT
>CAJUFO010000082.1 GCA_910585615.1 uncultured Acetatifactor sp. | reverse complement strand
TGTCGATCTCCGTGTTTTTGCTTTCTGGCTTATGCGTTTTACGGCTTATCCATACAGCGTTCTCCGCGATGGCAGGCTTTGTGGCTCTTGCCCTGTGTCACATGTCCTCCAGCGGAATCTCCTCCCCGCTGTGGACGTAGGCAATCTGCCCTCCCATGATTTCCTTCAGGATCCGGTAGGGCAGCTCTCCAGTGCAGTGCCCGGTAAAAAAGCGGGTGCGGAGCTTCTGCAGCTCCCTGGCGGTGTCCCTGATCAGGGCGTAATCCGCCTGGCTGTAATCGGACTTTCTGCTCATATGAAAGCCGCTGACGACTACATCTGGGTCTTCTTCATAGATTTCCCGGTATCTGTCCAGGATGTTCAGGATACCGTTGTGGGCGCAGCCGGAAATCAGCACCCGTTTTCCCCTCTCCTCCAGCACCAGGTACTGCTCATGGAGGAAATCGTCCTGTGCGAAGCCCTCTGCCGTCTTCCGCATCAGCTCCCGGTTGCCGCCGGGCCACAGCCGTCGCCCAAGAGCCTGGCCGAAGAGAAAGATTCCCTCGTCAATCTTTTGATTTCCCTCCACCCATTCCACCTGGGGCAGGGTTCTAATCCGCGAATCCATGCCGATGTACCTCTCCATAGCGGCATTTTTATGGTAATAGGGTTCCGCGGCCAGGCGGTTAATCCATATCCGGGCTTCCCTATTGCGCTCCGCAAAGGCCAGAAGCCCTCCGGCATGGTCATAGTGCCCATGGCTGATGATCACGGTGTCCACCTGGCCCAGGTCGATGCCCAGCTTCTCCGCATTGGTGAGAAAGGCTCCGGAGGCTCCTGTGTCCGCCAGAATTTTGTGCCCTCCTGTCTCGATGTAGAAGCTCAGGCCGTGTTCGCACAGGCAGCCTTTGGTGCTCTCTGTGTTTTCAATCAAGTTCAGAATCCTCATGCCATCCCCCTAAACGATAGCGCCATGTCTCTTACAGGCCGCTGCCACAGTCCGTCCTTCTTCCCCAGATACAGCTTCGCCGCGCCACCCGGCACTGATGCATGGCTATCTGTGTGCAAGTATACCATAACTCCCCTTTTCCCACTATACCAATTTGCATTTTCCGGGAAAAGATTTCCAGCAAAAATTTCCAGGCCTCATGATTTTTTAGAAAAAAGCTTGCGCTGGACGGCGGGGCCAAAAATATGTTATAGTCATCGGCGATGAAATTTGCCGCAACGTCTCTGGAATCCTTCGCTCAAGACCAGCTTAAAACAAATCCACGGCTCTGAAAGGCAGAAAAGTTTGGATGCAAACTTCCATACAATAGAATCCGAAAAACAGGATTCTATTGTCAAGAATTCTGATTGGTACGCCCGCCAAAGGCGGGCATAGGGGTATAAACATGAAAGAATTACTGATAAACCACAAAAAATACGGCTTCGGGGACTTTTTGAGAATCCCTTTCACGGTCTGCCCGGTATATGCGGGAATCAAGACGCTCAACCAAATACTGGTATCCGTCCTGCCGTCACTGCAGGTGCTCGCCACGGCGGCTTTCATCGACACCGCCCTGGACATCTTCGCGGGAAAGGCCGGGCAGTCGGCCATCACCGCACCCCTGCTGTGCCTGATCGCCATAGTGGCCTACAACAACCTGAACTGGCAGCTCATGAGCTACATCAACCTGAAAATGGCCATGCGCCTGGAATTCGCATACCGCACCGGAATCGTCGAGAAGCGGGCGGCGCTGGAATATCGGCATGTGGAGGACAACGATACCTGGGAGCTGGTCAACCGGGTCTGCGGCGACCCTGTGGGGAAGCTGACGGGCGGATTCGACAATATCCTGGGCGCGGCGAACATCGTCCTGCGGGTGGGCTCTTTGCTTGTCATCCTGATGGCCCAGGTGTGGTGGGCGGGACTGGCCATCGTGGCCATCTCTATCCCTCTCTTCCGGCTGGCAATCAAGGGCGGACAGCAGATTTACGAGGAAAATAAGGAAGCGGAGAAGCATCGCCGCAGGGCGGACTACTTAAAGAGCGTTCTGCAGGGACGGGAAAACGTGGAGGAACGGACGCTTTTCGGTTATACGGAAAAGGTGAACCGGCAGTGGCTGAAAAAATACGAGGCCGCCCGGAAAATCTCCGTGGGAGTGACCGCCAGATATTTTGTCCGCCTGAAAGGCTCCAGCCTGATTACAGTGCTGCTCTCCCTGCTGATCATCAGCGTGCTCCTGTTTCCGCTGACAAAGGGGCTCATCACGCCGGGCATGTTCATGGGGCTCATCACTTCCACCCTGAACCTGATCCAGATGATGTCCTGGGAGCTGTCCGACACCATGAACAAAATCGCCCAGAACCTGGAGTACTGCAAGGACCTGACCGCCTTCTGCGCCCTGTCCGAAACCCCCGGGGCGCTGGACCTGCCCGGCGCCGGAATCCCTTTCGAAAGCCTGGAGTTTCGCCAGGTATCCTTCCGGTATCCCGGCACGGATAAGGATATCTTAAAGGATTTCAACCTTCGCCTGGAGTGCGGCAGGCATTATGCCTTCGTGGGCGTCAACGGGGCCGGAAAGACCACGCTGACCAAGCTTCTGACCGGCCTGTACGACAATTACGAGGGGGAGATCCTGCTGGACGGCAGGGAGCTTAGGACCTTCCGCCAGGCGGACCTGAAAGCGCTCTTCTCCGTGGTCTATCAGGACTTCGCCCGCTACCAGATATCCCTGGATGACAATATCGCCCTGGGAAACGTGCTCCGAAAAGACCCGGCGAAGATCAGGGAAGCCGCGGAGGCCATGGGCCTGGGCCAGACGATTGCCGGGCTGCCCCGGGGAATGGAGACCCCTCTGGGCAAAATAAAGGAACAGGGCGTGGACCTCTCCGGGGGCCAGTGGCAGCGCCTGGCCATCGCCAGGGCCCTGTACAATCCGGCGGCGGTGCAGATTCTGGACGAGCCCACGGCGGCCCTGGATCCGGTGGCGGAGAGCGGCATCTATGAAATGTTCGGCAAAATCATCGCCGGGAAATCCACGATCTTCATCACCCACAGGCTGGGGGCCGCCCGGCTGGCGGATGAAATCATCGTGGTGGACGGCGGGAAAGTGGCGGAAAAGGGAAATCACGAAGAACTGCTTTCCCAAAAGGGCATTTATGCCTCCATGTATGAGGCGCAGAGGAGCTGGTATCAATGAAAAGACAAAACAGGACGAAAAAAGAGAGGACTATGGCAGGCGCTTTCGGGAGGCTCCTGCCGGTGATGCTGAAAGCGACGCCCTTTCTGTTCATGGCAAGCATGGTGCTGTCCGTTCTCCACGGCGTCTCTTTCGGCGTGGAGACCATGATGCAGCAGCGTTTCTTTGACAGGGCAGTGGACGCGGCAGGGGGAAAAATCGGAATCGGCCAGGCCTTTCTCGCGCTGGCGTTTCTGGGCATCGCCAATGTGGCCTGTCAGGTGCTCAACGGCGTGGCCAATTTTCTGCCGGACGTGGTGGACGGAAAGGCAGGCGCCCATCTGTCCATGGCCATCCAGAGGAAAATCTCCCGGCTGGATCCAGCTGTCTTTGAGGACACGGAAAAGCTGGACGACATCAATAAGGCGGAGCAGGGAAAGGACAACGCTTTCTGGTATGTCACTGATGTGCTGACGCTTTTGACCTTTTATATCCCTTATTTCGCATTCATGGGCTGGTATCTCTTTTCCCTGAAACCGATTCTGGTCAGCGCCATTGTCATCATCTTCCTGCCCACCGCCCTGGCCCAGCTGATCCGGGCCAAGGCCTTCTCCCATCTGGAGGATGCCTCGGCCCCTGTCCGCAGGGAATACGAATACTATGAGACCTGCATGGCGGGCAGGGAATATTTCAAGGAAACCCGGATCCTGGGGAGCTTCCTCTACTTCAAGAGACTGTATCAGGAGACCCTTGTCTGCCTGCAAAGACTGAAGTTCAAGGCC
This sequence comes from uncultured Acetatifactor sp., assembly GCA_910585615.1. Classification (GTDB taxonomy): domain Bacteria; phylum Bacillota; class Clostridia; order Lachnospirales; family Lachnospiraceae; genus Acetatifactor. The sequence goes on along the minus strand of CAJUFO010000082.1, from coordinate 15,139 downwards.
ACCATGAAATCAAACCTGTTCGAGCTCTCCATGCGGGCCATCACGGTAGCGGGATACTGCACCATCCTCTGGATGCTGTATGACGCCCTGTTGAAACAGGAGGTGACGGTGGGGGCTTTCGCCGCGGTCTTCAATTCCATCGGCATGCTGTACGCTCTCATGGAAGAGATCATCTGCCGCCATATAGGAGAGATGACCGCCAATGCGGGCTCCATCCGCAACTACCTGAATTTCCTGGCCATGGAGGAACGAACCGGACAGCGCCCCGACGCGCCAGGCTGGGGAGACGTGGTGCTGGAGAACGTAAGCTTTTCCTACCCGGCCGGAAAAAAGGATGACGGCACCCCGCAGCCGCCTCACTATGCCGTAAAGAACGTGAGCCTGACGCTGCGCAAGGGGGAGACCCTGGCGGTGGTGGGCGAGAACGGCTCCGGAAAGTCCACCCTGATCCGCCTGATAGCCGGACTCTACCTGCCCAAGGAGGGCACGGTACGGAAAAACGGCGTTGACACCAGGCAGCTTACCATGGACGCCCTCACATGCCAAACCTCCGCGGTATTCCAGAAATTCCAGCGCTACCAGATGACCCTGGCCGAGAACATCGTCATCAGCGATCCCGGGGCGGAATCCGGTAAAACCCGGCTGGACAGCGTATGCGCCATGGCGGGGACGGAGCCCGGCGCGTTTCCTCAGAGCTATGATACCATGCTCTCCCGGGAATTCGAAGGCATCGACCTGTCCGGAGGCCAATGGCAGCGCGTGGCCATCGCCAGGGGCTTCTTCCGCGGCCATGACCTAATCATCCTGGACGAGCCCACGGCAGCCATCGACCCGTACGAAGAAACGCTGATTTATAACCGCTTTGCCGAAATCGCCCGTGAAAAGTCCGCCGTCATCGTGACCCACCGCCTGGGCTCTGTGAAGCTGGCGGACCGAATCCTGGTCATGAAAGACGGGGAGGCAGTGCAGATAGGCACCCATGATGAACTGATCGCCCAGGAGGGAGAGTACAAAAGGCTCTACGAAGCCCAGGAACAGTGGTATAAATCTTAAAAGACAGTCGGAGGCATCCTTCCAGGCATGCCGCCTGCTGCGTCAGTGCCGTTCTGAACCGCACAAACAATAAACGAAAAGGTGCAAGTCAAAGCGCAAAAACCGCGCTTGAAGAATGCCCATGCACAAAGCGAACCCTGTTCGCTTGGGCATTCTTCCGCGTGAGACTGACTCGTTAAGCGAACTTGTTCGCAAGTGAATCGTATTCACTTTACGAGTCTAGAAGTTCTTGGCGGGCGTCCTAAAGAGGTGGGCCATGCCCCCTCTTGGCCGCCTAGAACTTCTTCTCACACTACTACCTTCATGCTCCAGGGCGGCACCGGCCCCCGATTCTCGTCCTCCTCCAGGAATGCGAAGATGACCTGGTACTCCGGCGGCCGCTCCGGGTAGACGCCGTAGCCGTCCGTGAAATAGATCAGGCCTTTCAGGTTCTCGAATCCCCCCTGCTCCCGCAGCTGTTCCACATAGGTGAAGACAGGACGGAAGTCCGTGGCCCCGCCTCCCGCCAATCTGCCCTTCCCCAGAAAATCCTCCAGCTCCTCCTGACAGGCGATTCTGGTATCCTGCTGCACCTGGCTGTCGCACTGGACGATGTGCACGTTTATCTTTGTAAAGAAGCTTTCGGCATCCTTCAGGATATCGTATGTCCTGCGCAGGAACTTCCCCACCGCGGAGCCGCTGCAGGACGCGGAGGTGTCGATGGCGATGACGAATTCCTTCACCTTTCTGCTCTCCCTGTATTCCAGGGGCTCTATCAGGGGCAGGTTGCCGTAATGGGACAGGCCGTAGGTGTAATAGACGTAATCGAACTCCTCGTCGCTGACCGCTATCTCCTCCCTAGGCACCGCGAACCGGCGCAGGATTTCTCCGTAGTCGTACCGCTCCTTCGTGGCCTCCTCCAGGTTCTTCTCCAGGCTTCCTGTGCCGGATTTGCGCCTGGCAAATGCTTTCAGCTCCGTCTTCGCCAGGCGGCCGATCTTCTCCCACTGCTTCTGCGTCATCTCCAGGCGCTCCCCCGGCGTCCAGAGGGAATGGGCGTCCCGGAAGAAAAGCTGCCGCAGCGCCTTCTCCTCTTCCCCAGGCAGGGAATGGGCATCGAAATATCGGTACAGGCGCTCCGCGGTAAGGCCTCCCGCCTTCGCTTTCAGACCCTCCAGCTTACGTGCCAGCAGCGCGTCTCCCTCCAGCGCCGCGCCTGAAAGCCCCAGCTCCAGGATGACATTCTCCACGGCCAGATCCGCCGCAAGGTCCCACACCGCCCTGTCCAATCTGTCATACCGGAACTGATGGGCGAAGACGCAGTGCAGCAGCATGTGGAGATAGGCTCGGGTAATCCATGTCGTTTCCTCCCGGTAGCGCTTCAGAATCCAGGCAGGGTCATAGAAGCAGGATCGCCCGTCCGTGGCAAGCTTTTCCGTCCCCGGCTTTTCCTCCAGGCGCAGGGTCGATAGCGCCCGGTGGAAAAAGCGAAGATGCATCAGGATATCGTCATGGGACAGGCGCAGGACTGCTCCGGCCAGCATGGAAATGGTTTCGTTGTCTTTGTCCATGGCTCCTCCCCGTCAGCAAATGTCTGCCAAAAAATGATACCGTTTTCCTACTGTTCTTTCAATAACCTGATAAGCTCCTCCGCAGCCCTGAGCTTTTCCTCTGCAGTTTCTGCCCTTTTTTGCTGCTCTTCTGCCCTTTTGCCCTCCTCTTCTGCTCTTTTTTGCTGCTCTTCTGCTCTTTTGCTCTCCTCTTCTGCCCTCTTTTGCTGCTCTTCCGCCCTCTTTTGCTGCTCTTCCGCTCTTTTTCTCTCCTCTTCCGCCCTCTTTTGCTGCTCTTCCGCTCTTTTTCTCTCCTCTTCCGCCCTCTTTTTCTGCTCTTCCGCTCTTTCTCTCTCCTCTTCCGCCCTCTTTCTCTCCTCTTCCGTCTTTTTTCTCTCCTCTTCCGTCTTTTTTCTCTCCTCTTCCGTCTTTTTCCTCTCCTTCTCCGTCTCCTTGCGCTGCTCCTCCGTTTTCCTGCGCTCTTCCTGAATGCTTATCTTCTTCATATTCTCGAACAAATACCCCATCTTCCGCTTCCTCACTTTCCGGACACACTGCGACCGCTCCTCCGCAGATGCATCTATCTTGAAGCAAAGGCTTTCCATCACAGATACGAGCACGTTCACCACATGCTCCGGGCTGTCCCTGACAATCCGGTCAAGTTCCTCTGCCGGAATACGGATGAACCTCTCCAGATCCTCGGTGTCCTGTATTTTATTCCCGCGAGCAATGAGTCAAGTGGGCATGCTTGCATGCACATTTGACGAATGCCGCGAGGGTCAAATACCCCGCTGCTCTGCAGCGCTGCAAGATTGATACCCCGTTGCTTGCAGCGGGGTATTTGATTGATCAACATGATGAGGGACATCTCATCTTCCCGGTCCAAAAGCTCCTGGTTGCTGTAGTCATGGATCCGGATGACTTCATAGCGGAAATCGGGAATCCATTCCGGCCTCCGCAGGCTGTCCCCAATCCGGTTCCTCAGGTGCATGTCGGCAGTCCATCTCGCTTTGCCCTCATAATACACCACGGGCATGATGATAGGATAACGGAATCCCTTCCGCTGTGTGCTGCCCTCCTTTTCCGCCTCCTTCTCCCGACGGTATTCCGTCCATATGCACACCATGTACCGGAGCAGCTGCATGGGTACATCGTAGTCCACCAGGCTCTTGTGTTCAATCAGCGAGACGAAGAAAGGCGGGTTCCTCTTCCTCCCGATGTCCAGGATCCGGACCTTCTTCACGGAGTCGGACTCGAGCTCCGTCCCCAGGTAGGGCAGGAATCTCTCGGAAATATCATCGATGTCCTCGGGCTGCACCTCCTTCAGCAGCGACACGTCGAAATTGTCCCTGAAAAACTGGGCGCACAGGACCGGATCGTCGAAAATGCTCTTGCTGTTCAAGTCCCGGTTATGGGTATTGTCCTTTCCCTTCCCTTCTGTTCCCTCATCCTTTGTTTCCTGACCAATGCCTACAGCCTGCCCTTTGGCGGACCGCAGCCTGTCTTTCTTGCTGTCCATTCTGTCTCCTCCTGTTCTGGCATCAGACAGGAGAAATGCTCTTTTCGCCTGTCAGTGCCCTGTTTTCGTTTTGCTTGATTCAATGGCGAAAAGCCGGTACCATAATGAGCTTAGATGCGCCAGCCGGAAATGGAGGCCCAAATCCCCTGCGCGCTGTACACTTTTGAAATCTATCTCTACCATAGCACAATCCCTCCCATTAGACAAGCTGTTTTTCACCGGAAAAGACAGAAATTTCTTGGGGTGAAATTTCTTAAAGTTCCCCTCGGATGCCCAAGCAGCCCTCGGATAAAGAAAGCATCCTCTGGCAATCTTCAATATCGCTTTTATATCCGCTCCCTGATAAAGCTTATGGAGCGCTCTCTTGCGGCCACGCTGTCGGCCCCGTCATAGCCATGCCCCGCGCCGGGGATGACGATCAGCCTGGCCTCCCCATAGGCGGACAGCGCCCTCTCGGAATAGCCCATAGGCACAATCGAATCCTGGTCTCCGTGAATCATCAGCACAGGCCCCCGGTACGCCGGAATGGTTCCATACACGTCTATCTCCTTAGCCTCCCTGTCGAAAGCCTCCCCCAGGCGCAGGCCGAATACCTCCCGCCCGCCGGCCTCATACCTCTTTCTGGCACCCTCCGGAATCCCGAAAGCCGGATACCACAGCACCAACGCCCTGACGGCCTCCCCACACTCCGCCGCCACCAGGGCGCAGACCAGGCCGCCCATGCTCTCCCCCTGGAGGAAAATCCGCCCCGGATCCACAAAATCCAGCTCTCTCGCACCGGCCATGACCGTCCTCAGATCCCTGCACTCCGTGGCCACCGTCATCTCCTCCAGAGTCCCGTCGCTGAGGGACTGGGGCCCGCCCCCGCAGAAATCGAAGAACAGACAGCAGATGCCCGCCTCCGCGAATCCCTCCCCATGGTGCATCAGTTCCCGGTAATTGCTGCCGAAGCCATGGCAGAAGATCACCGTAGGAAGCTTCTGTCCCCTCTTTTCCGGCAGATAGATGCGCCCTCTGATTACGCCTCCGTCTTTCTTCGTGAATGTGATTTCTTTTATGGTCACCGCTGTATTTGACATCTGTATCCCTCCTGTGCGCTTTGCTCCCCTCTGTCCTCTTGGCCCATAATCTGCGGGGCAGCGCCTTTTTCCACCAACTTTTCGTCTCCCTTTCTGTCCACGCTGAACAGATACGCGCTGCTCCCTTTCCGGAATCCCTGGGGAAAGACTTCCGCCGTCCAGTATTTCTCCGGATAGGGAATCCTCACATTCTGGGCCAGGATGGTGTTCCTGGTCACATCGTACATGGCATCGCAGTCGAAGCCCTCCTGCCCGTGCATGGCATCCGGATCCCCGGTGAATTCCGCATAAGCGAACTGGGACAGGTAAGGCATACCGGATGCCCCATCATAATCCGGGACGAAATCCACGTAAGCATACCCTTCCGGAACCGGCGCGTCCGCCGCCATGAACCGCCCCCACAGGAGATGGCAGCGTTCCACGTCCACGCCCCTGCCGAAGTGGTGCATCAGCAGCGCGTCGCAGTCGAAGCCGCTGCGGTATCCCTCCATGGCGTCCAGCGTCCGCTGCAGCTTTTCTATCTCCTGCTGCCCCGGCGCATCTTGGGTTATGTCCTTCTCTATCCCGATGAAGCGCATGGCGGGAAGCTTCCTGTACTCGAAAAGTTCCATCCGGAAGCCCTCCTGCTGCCGCTCCACCACCTCCGGCATGAACAGGGCCCACTGGACGCCGGCATCGCAGTCCTTCAGGAAATTGATGTACCCGAACACCTCCACCGTATCCGTCCCTGCCGAGCCCGTGATGCCTCCCGCGAAAAGCTCCCTGGTCCTTCGGTCTCTTATGGCCGAAAAATCAGCGAACACCTTCCCCACCGCCTCCTTCAGCTTATGGGCCCTGGTCTCCCCCGCCAGCTCTTCCTCCAGCCTGTCCAGGGTATCGAATACGGCCATGTTCACCAGCCCCGAGGGCGCCAGGGCATCCAGCTCCTCCCGCAGCCTCCTTGTCTGCCCGGCGAACCTGCCGATGATGTCCTCCATGAGGACCCTCCGGTTCTCGGCCAGCTCCTCCTGGCTCCAGGCCTCCGCTTCCAGAAGCCATGCCGTCACCGCGTCAAAGGCATCCGGGTTCGTCCCCCTGGCCTGGCCCGCCCAGCCTACAATGCGCCGGTACTGCTCCTGTGGGCTTAAGCTCCCGCTGTTTTCCCTGTTTTTTGGGGGCACATACCAGCAGAATCTGTCCTGTAAGTTTTTCATGCGCTCTCCTCCATGTATGTCAATAATGCCCTGTCGATTTCGGCAATCCGCTCATGAGGGCCTATGTCTTTCAGCAATGCCACTTTTCCGATTTCCTCCCTGTCCAGGCGATGCCGTTCGATCTCCTCCAGCGCTTCAGGGGGCAGCTTTATCCCATAGAGACCGCCGTATTCCTCACGGCATTCCGCCGCGAAATGATCCAGAACCAGGTTGAGATGCATGAGGCCCAGATATTCCGGCTCTATATCCGAAATCCCGATTTCCTCCAGGCACTCCCGCAGGATGCATTCCCGCATGGTTTCCCCCGCCTCCATGCATCCGCCGAAAATCTCCCAGTCCTCTCTCCAGTTATTCCATCCCAGCAGATAATCGCTTCCCACCCTTACCGCGGCAAGGCAGTGCGTGACCGGGGCATGCTTTTGCCTGGCGGCGTCCTCCGCAACCTCTATGATTTCCACCAGCTCGTTTCCTCTGCTGTCTTTTATATACATGGCGCACCTCCTGTTCCTCTTCTTTCGCCACAGCCGCTCCCTCAGGCCTGTCCGCTGCCCTGCGGATTGCTTGAATCCATACAGCTATCATAATGCAGAATCCCGGGGATTGCAAACGAAAATATCACCCCGCCCCTGCCCCCCAAGTTCCTCAAAATCGTTGCGCAATCATCCCGGGATTGTGCTATACTGAAATTGCTTCGAAGCAATACGGACAGGAGGGAAACGGGAAAGCTATGAACCACTATATCTTAATCTGGTCTGTGTGCACCTTTATAGAAAGCCGTGTGCGGGGGGAAATCGATATGGACGAGCTTGTCCGCCAGACCGGATTTTCCCTGGCCCATACCCGGGACGTGTTCCGCGGGTGCACCGGGAAGCCCCTGGCCCGGTATGTGCAGGAGCGCAGGATCGCCAATGCCGCACAGGAGCTTCTGGACACGGACAGGCCAGTCCTGGACATCGCCTTACAGTACGGCTTCTCCGGCAGGACTGTCTTCTCCCGGGCTTTCAGGCGGCATACCGGCTATACGCCATCCCAATTCCGCGCTGAGGCCCCTGTGCTGGCCCGGGTGCGGCTCTGCGCAGGCGTGTACGGCGCGGCGCTCCCGAACAGACGCAAAGCCGTGCACGACGTATGAGCGCCGGCCAGGCCGCCATCCCGCAAGGCCCACAGGAACCCACCCAAAACCTATACTGCAGACCGCCAGGATTTACAGTGGTGTCTCCGGGAAAGTACTTGGCTGGCGGTCTGCAGTCGGGTTGCACTGCAAATTTAACCGGTACACAGTATAAAATAATGAAAGAAAGTCGAGAAAACGATATGGAAAAACAAGACAATACCATTCTTTACGGCGTCCCAAAAGTAGCCTACGGCCAGGACGGTTGTACCCCCTTTCCCATGTGCGTCCATTCCTGCGGGAAATACCTGGGAATCCCCGTGGACTACACCCGGGCCATGGCCGAGAGCGGCGCAGCCTTCCGGCTGGCCTGGAACACCGCCTGCTGGGACGGCGGCAATGTGGATGCGGTCTTCACCTTTGACGATTCCCTAAAGGTGTTCCGCTGCGGCATGCGGGCCATGGAGCGCGGGCTTCAGTTCCTTGGCCGCACCCCTGAGACGAAAAAGGAGGACTTCATGGCCTTCATCCGCAGGGAGATCGATGCCGGGAACCCTGTCATCGCCCTGGGCGTCATCGGCCCGCCGGAGGCCTGCGTCATCACCGGCTACCGGGAGGGAGGCAATGTGCTGCTGGGCTGGAACGTGTTCCAGGAATACCCGGAATACCAGGCAAGCGTCCGGTTTGAGGAGAACGGTTATTTCATCACCAGCCAATGGTGGGAGAATCCGGACACCACCGCCCTGATTGCCACCGGCACGGAAAGCCTCCCGCCCCTTACCCCCGGGGAGGCGCTCCAAAACGCGGCGCAGGCTCTGGAGGGGCGCATGTGCGGGACTTTTGCCAAGGGGATTCTTGCCTATGATGCCTGGAAAGAGGCCCTCCTGCGGGACCAGGATTTCCCTCCTGACGCCGTCTTCCCCCTGCTGGTAGAGCGGATGATGTGCCACGGCGACGCCATGGACTGCCTCTCCGACGGGCGCTACCACGCCGCAAAGTACCTGCGCAGGCTGGCGGAGCAGTCTCCTGCCATGGCCCCCGGCCTGAACGCCGCCGCAGGGGAGCTGGAGAAGATAACGGAAATCCTCTGGAAAGAAATGATTCCCGTCCTGGGCGGCTGGGAGCGTGGCGAGGCCCAGACCCGCCAGCTGGCCAAGGCCGAGAACCGTCGGCTCTTCGCCGGGCAGATCGACCGGATGAAGGCGCATGATGAGCGGGCTTATGGTTATATCCGGGAAATGGCGGAATAACTTCCCGGATAAGGAAACGGCATGGCTCACGGGCTATGCCGTTTTCCAATGCATGCAATCACTTTTCCCCTTCCCGCGTCAGACGGAACAATGCGATTGCTAAAAGCACGGACAACAGTCCGATTATCCCAAACCCAAGCCACATGACAAGCTGCGGGAATCTACGGCACCATGCCACAAACCAGGAATCCAGTTTTTCCGCCCGTATGTAATATGTCCAAAGGGTTCCCGACAAAATGACGATGATGATCAAATCACTCCACCAAATCGGTCTGTTTCAGTCCACTGTATTGTGTTTGAGCCAGATTAACATGGTCCCATACTTTAACGAGCGCCTTTTCCGCATCCCCATATGTCCTTTTGTCATCGGCACCGGCTCTTTTCTTTCTCTCTATGTAGGATTGTGTGCTGGTATATGCAACTGTCTTTTCAATGTTGGAAATCATGGTTCCAGATTTATTAGAGGCATCCTCCGGCGTATTCTCATTAAAGCAGGCATACACTATATTGCTTATCTGCGAATATAGAATTCGATTATAGGATTTATACTGCTTAACGATTTCGCTTGCCGTGAAACCAGACTGCATAACGCTGACTGGTTTCAGCACATGATTACATTAGGCAGTGTTCAGCGTTATGCAGTATAATATACTGAAAGATTTTATCAAAAGCTATTTTTTCATCAAACTTACTGCTGTCTTCAAACAAAAGATTACAGATCTCTGCAATCTTTGCCGACATTTCATCCATTACGGCTCTGTCGTCAATGCGCGAGTCTATTTTTCTGGTTGTTTTGTCAATTCTGATTTTAGTCGAGGACACTTTTTCTAATCCTCCCCAAAATAATTTTTTATGCTTTCGACAGTAATCACATTATTATACCCGCCCTTTCTGTAAGCCTCTTTCCAAGGCGTTTGATTATGTGTAATCTCAACCAGCATGGAAGCCGCATATCTTGAGCATTCATCAATGATTCCGTTCAAGATTTCCCTGTCTTCCGCAGAAATAAGCCGATGAACCCCTGACTTTCCCATACATGGTATATTGGCTCCGCCATACATCCTGTACTCATAGTAGACACATGGAACTACCGGGCCAAAATCCCACGCTTCAATCGCTTCGGCAAAGCAGGGCTGACCCTTTGCCGCCAAAAATTCAGCCTGTACGAAATACAGGATTTTCTGCAGCTTTAAATTGCTGATTGGCCTATCCTTTTCTTTACATCTTTCGATGATATAACGCGCGATATCCGATGCTCTATACATATCTACACCTCTCTGCACGCTTTGGCACGCGTGCCAAACTCCCGCCTTATATCAGTATATTCACTTGCCTCTCACTAGGCATCACATTTTTCAAATAATTCTCCACTGGAAAACGGCAGAAATGCCATCAAGCTTAAAATACTGAATACAAGACTTCCCACAAGCTTTATTCACTTGTTTCTATATCCAGAATAAGCCATAGGTGTATAATTGTCAAGAAAAACTTTGACAGAAATCCGGCTGCCTGCCTTGACACAAAAAACGCATTATGATACCTTTATGGCATCACGAAAGTTCTACAGGAAACAGGCACGGCCCGTGACGTGCCAGACTTTTAGGAGGCATCGCGATGAATCAGACAGCCCTGCAATTCGACAATCATGACTGCCGGATAAAATACTACGAACTGCTACTGGAGCAGGATCTGGACAATCTCCCCTGTCATCCCCTTCCGGACGACTACCGTTTCGTCTTCTATCAGCCTGGGGACAGGGACGCCTGGATTGACATCGAGAAGTCCGCAAAGGAATTCTCCACCTACGAGCAGGGTCTGGAGGCCTGGAACAGATATTACGGCGGCAGGGAGGAGTCCCTCCTGAACCGTATGGTATTCGTGGAGGATGCGGAGGGCAGAAAGGTGGCCACCGCCACGGCCTACTACGACATCACCGGCCGGGACAGATCCGGCTCCGGCTGGCTCCACTGGGTAGCCGTCCGCAGGGAGCATCAGGGAAAGGGCCTGGCGAAGCCTCTGATCGTCCATGTGCTGGACATCATGCGGGGGCTGGGCTACACCCACGCCAAAATCCCCACCCAGACCACCACCTGGCTGGCCTGCAAGGTCTATCTGGATCTGGGCTTCGTCCCGCTGCCCCAGAACGCCGTCAACAGCAAAGACGGGTGGCGCATCGTGAAAGCCCTGACGGACCACAGGGCATTGCAGGCTTTCGATGCGGCGTCCATGGAGGAGATTCTGGGCAAAGGCATTCCAGGCACATGACAGGACGGCTACAGCAGCCGGTTTCTGCACAGAGGAGTGGATGAAATGGAGAACAGCAACACCAACTGGGGACAAAGCGTCACTGGAGTCGTGATACATGAGGGCAAAGTCCTGCTGGCAAGGCATACCTACGGCGGCGGCGCTGGCAAGCTGATCGTCCCCGGCGGATATGTGGAGTGGAACGAGACGCCCCAGGATGCCCTTGTCCGGGAATACCTGGAGGAGACCGGGATCAGAGTAGAACCGCAGAGCATCATCGGCATCCGCTTCAACATGCATGACTGGTACATCGCGTTCCGGGCAGGATATGTCTCCGGTACGCCCGTCTCCGACGGCGACGAGAACAGCGAGGTAGTCTGGATGGAAGTGGCGGAGGCTCTGGCCCGGGAAGACGTGCCGGATTTGACGAAAAAGCTGATACAGAGCGCGGCCTCCGGGAAAGACGGGCTGGAGCTTACGCCCTACGAGAGCAATTCCCACCCGCCCTTTTCCCTGTACTGCCAAGGTGCGGGCGCGGAGCGGGATACATAACGGAGGTATGGCAATGAACGTGAACAAGTGCATCAAGGAATCTTTTACCGTAATCGGCAAGGAGGGCTCCACGCTGGACGGCCAGGGCTTCGTCCAGAGACTGTGGGAGGATGCCAACTCCCATTTCGCGGAAATCCAGCATCTGGCGAAAAAGGACGAAAACGGCGACCTGGCCGGCATCTGGGGCGCCATGTCCGACTTCTCCCTCTCTTTTCGGCCCTGGGAGGAGGGGTTCAGCAAAGGGCTGTATCTGGCCGGGGTGGAGTGCGAGGATGAGGCCCAGGCTCCGGAGGGCTGGACGAAATGGGTCATTCCCGGCTTTGAATATCTCTGCGCGGAGTGCGACGGCGGGGATACTTTCCCGGAAATGCTGCGCTGGCTGGAGGAGAACCGCCTCTCCCTGACAGGGGCCGTACATGATTTCGCCTGCCCGGAGACAGGGAAGCAGTATATGTTCTTCCCCATCCGGCGGCTTTGATTCCGCGGGGAGCAATAGGCAGCCCCTACCTATCGGGAACCCCCGTCATCCAGCAGAATCGTGGCATCCGCGAACCGGTTGAACTCCAGCCTGTGGGCCACGCTGAGCACAGTGGCCCCTCGGCTCTTCTGCTCCTGGCGCAAAAGCATTGCCATGGCCTCCTGGGCAGCTCCGTCCAGCTGACTGGTGGCTTCGTCCAGGAGGATCACTTTCCTTTCCTCCAAAAGGCATCTGGCCACGGCAATCCTCTGCCGCTCCCCACCGGACAGCGCCATGCCCTGCTCCCCGATTTCCCGGTCAAGGCCGCCCTCTATCTGCGCCAGGATCCCTGTCCTCTCCGCCGCGTCCTGCAGCTTCTCCTCTGTGGCGTCCGGCCTTGCCAGCAGCAGATTGTCCCGAATAGTCCCCTGTCGCAGCACAGGCTCCTGGGGCACATAGGAGATGGCTCTGCGCAGGTCATACAGCTCGATTTCTTCCAGGGGCTTTCCGTCCACCCGGATTGTGCCCCCGTCCACCTGGTAGAACCGCAGCAGCAGCTCCAGAACGGTGCTCTTTCCCACGCCGCTCTCGCCCCTTATCCCTACCCAGTTCCCCTGCTTTATCCGCAGGTTCTTATGGTTCAGGATGTCCTTCTCCGTGCGGGGATACCGGAAAGTCACGTCCTCGAAGACAATCTCCTCTTCAAAGCGCCAACTGTCTTTTCCCGGGCTGTCCCGCTCGTCCTCCAGTTCCAGGTAGCCCTGCACGGCGCTGACCTGTCCCCTGGCTTTCCTGTATCCGTTGTAGATGGAAATCAAATCGGTAAAAACAGCGTGTATCCTGACGCCGTAGCCCACCGCCGCGGTCATGTAGCCGATGGAAATGGCCCGGGCAGCGGCCAGCAGAGCCGCCAGGATGAATGTGGCCCCATAGAAGAATCCCGGCATCAGGGTATGGGATATGCCTCCTACGAAATTGTCATAGAACGCCACCTTGCCCCAGAGCTTCAGCACGCTGCCCTGGATTTCCTCCACCCTCCTGCTTTCCTGCTCCTCCAGCACCTGGGCCTTCACCAGGCGTATGGAGCGGAAAGCCTCCTGCATCTGCTTCTGATACCCGGCATTGAAATCCACCACCTTGGCGATCAGGGACTGGAGCCTGTCCCCCACCAGCTTCATCAACCCTAAGCTCACCGGGATGTACAGCACCTGGAACAGGGCCAGGAAGCTATGAATCCTCCACAGCAGCAGGAAAATCAGGATGCCGCATGCCCCATTGGCCAGAAGCTTGGGCAGGTCGATCGTCCACACCGCGATATAGGACATGATGTCGGCGGAGGCCTTCTGGGCCAGTTCTGCGGAATGGTTCCCGTCAAAGAACGCCATGGGCTGATGAATCAGCTTGTCGAAGCATTCCAGGTTCATGCGGGCGATGAGCCTGCGGCTTTGGAGCATCAGGTAGTACTGATACCAGTTGTAGCCAAAGGTCACCAGCACGGGAATGCCGCAGAAAGCCAGGATGCCAAGGACCACCTTCCCGGTCTCACCGGCGGGGATGTAGGCGTCAATCACCGGCGGCATCAGCATCACCGGAATCAGGGACGCTGCCTGGAGCAACATGGACAGGAAGAACGACATGGCGGCTATCTGCGCCACCTTTCTTTGAAACAGCCTTTTGCTCTGTGTTGTCCTCATTTCTCCTCCTTGCCTGCCTCAGGGGCAGCGTCAGCAGCATGTGAATCCTGCATGCCTTCCGAATTCATTCAACTCAGCTTGAATGGCCTCACATTCTTTCTGTCTCATATCAGAGGAAATCCAGGAAGTCGTAGGACAGGACTTCCTTTGCCACCGGGTCTGTCTCGCTGTATTCCAGAAAGCGCTTTCTGGCGTCCTGGCCGATTCTGTCAAGTTTTTCTGCCGCTTTGTCCTCTTCCCCTGTTTCCCGGAGCCTCCTGGCCATGGCTGCGGCAAAGCCGCTGAGATAGTAGTCTGTCTCAGGGCAGCACGGGATTCCCCCCAGAGCCTCAAGCCCGGCGCAGACAGCCAGGGCCGCCTGGGCCTTCTCTTTCGTGGAGAGCCCCTGGCAGAACCAGATTTCGCTGCACTTTTTGTTCACGGTAAAGGCGCCCAGCTCCAGCATGTTGAACCGCAACTGTCTGGCATGCTCTGTTGTGCCCTTGGCAAAAAGCTGTTCCGTCTTCTGGCCGCAGGTCAGATACCAGTTGGGGATTTCTTTTTTGTACAGCGCCACGGCCTCATCGGTCCTTCCCTGGGCATGGAGCAGCTTGCCCTGCATGTTGATGGCGTCCATGCGCAGGAGCGCATTGCTGCAGCCCTCCAGCGTCCTCCGGCACAGGGACAGCAGCTCTTTCCTGTTCTCCAGGAGCACCATGGGGTCATTGTCCACATAGTCCCCTGCCTTATCCCACATATAGTAGTTCATGACTCTGTAGTCATTGGGGTATTTTCTGTAGGCCTCCTCGGACAGCCGGGTATACGCCTGCCTGTCTCCCGCCCGGAAAAGCCTGCCGTGCTCCTCCATGAAGCACTGGATCTCCTCCTCGATCCGGGCGGCGTCATAGCCCATGAGCTCATCGATGGACACGCTGAAATAATGGGCCAGCAAAGGCAATAACGAGATATCCGGCAGCGTGTCGCTCCGCTCCCACTTGCTCACTGCGGCACAGGAGACGCCCATGGCCTCGGAGAGCTGCTCCTGGGTAATGCGCTTTTCCAGGCGCAGCCTCCTGATGTTTTCTCCAATGTAGATGTTCATTTGGTTTCCTCTCTGCTCCGTTTCGGTATTGGCTTTTATTATATTGGTGTTTCCCTGCTATGTACAGATATTCCCAGGAAAGGCTCTCTCAACCCACGGTTAATCTTTGAAACCACAAAAGCTGCCGGGCAAGGGCAGCTTTTGATGTCTGGCGGCAATGAATTCCAGGGTTCCCCCGTATCTTCAAAGCCCCAAAAACTCCATATTGACGGATTTTTCCGTAAACCCGTATTTCTCATACATGGCCCTGGCTGCCGCATTCCCGGCGTTGACCTGCAGCTCCAGGCCATCATACTTCCGCTCCCGGCACAGCTCCAGCAGGGTATCGAAGAGTTTATGGCCGATGCCACGGCCCCGATACTTCTCCTCCACCGCCA
>CAJUFO010000081.1 GCA_910585615.1 uncultured Acetatifactor sp. | reverse complement strand
AGTCTGACAGGCAGATGAAGATGATGTAACTATCGTTCAACGTATCGTAGTCCTGCCCTCAAGTTATCCTTTCTTCCAATATGCCCATTTTACCACATTATTATAGCCGATTTTTCGGTAAAATCCATTATCTCCGCCACTCATATGGGTCGCGCCCAATTTTTTCGTCTTGCGGTACATTTCCGACAATGCGGCAGCCGCCAGGCCTCTGCCGCGATACTCCGGAATCGTGCAAAGAGGTTCCATATAAGCCAGTTTATTTTGGGGAGTCCACCACATCCCCGCGTAGCACGCATACTCGCCCTCTCCATCTGCGATTATGACATCAAGTTGTGTCGTTGCATGAGGGGCTACCTGTCGCTGGTAACCATCCTGTTCATGTTGATGATTCCATGCGCCCTCGGTTTCCTCATTGTCAAAGCCTTTCCAGCAGCATTTGCCTATCTTGTCCACGTCATATTCTTCCGGCTTGACAAAATGGAAGCCCTCCGGCAATGGGTAGTCCAATACGTCCCCAAAATCGAACTGCATGTCGAACCGCTCATAAACCTGGCAGTATCCCAGCTCTTTTGCGGCATTCATCAACGCAGTCTGGCCACCAAAAAGAATCATCTGCCTTTCTCCGTCCTTTTGGGGCATATGTCCATCCGCATAGGCAAGCATCTGCGGGGCAAGCTCTTCATATCCCGGTTTCAGGCTGAAATAGATATCCGTCACAGGGTTTTCATAAAAACAGAATGCCACAATCTCGCCCTTATCCTCCCAGATTCGGTTCTTATAGGAGTAGGAAATGTCCATCCAATAGGCAAACGATGAATAGGCATATTCAAAAAATGGAGCGGGCACTCCGTTTCGCCAATCCCTTTCATAGATATCCGACATGAACTGATAGATTTTTCCACAATCACCCAATATGCTGAATTGTCTTGTCATAATGTTTTTCATTTGCTTCTCTCCTCGCTTATATTGCCCTTTTTACCATCTGCATTTAGAAAAATCTTTTTCGCCCCCGTCACTAGCGTAATCTCCGTATCCTCTTTGCAGATATTTTCAAAGGGATACCTATAGCGGCCTTTTCCAAACAAGTCTGATTGGCAGATGAAGATGATGTAGCTATCGTTCAATGTGTCGTAGTCCTGGCCTTTATCGACCAGCTGCAGTTATAGCCTTTTTAGACAGGAATGCTTTTTGTCTATTTCAAAACCGTTCTTTTTATAGAAATTCAAGGTACTTTCTCTGTTTGAACCTGTCTCAAGAAAAATTTTATAGCATCTACGTTCCTTGGCTATTTCTGATGCCTTCTCCAACAGGGATGAGGCATATCC
Organism: uncultured Acetatifactor sp.; assembly: GCA_910585615.1. Lineage (GTDB taxonomy): Bacteria > Bacillota > Clostridia > Lachnospirales > Lachnospiraceae > Acetatifactor. The sequence goes on along the minus strand of CAJUFO010000081.1, from coordinate 18,080 downwards.
CTTCTTTCTGTAGTCCATATGCGTCACGACGTTTTCAATAACTGCAAACGGTCTAACGTTATGTGTCAGGCTTTCAATTATTGCCATTTGCACAGAGGAAACCGCTTTCCCATCTTCCTCTGCGACCAATAAATACATATTTTCATCTTTCTCAAATTTAGTTTCTTCTCATAATAGTCATCTATCTTCTTCTCACCGCTGACGCATAGGCACATCCGCTCCAGGACAGCCTGAACCGCTTCGTCCTCTTTCGTAAATCCGAGAATCCTGAGCCTGCGTATGGCCTGTTCGGTAGTAATCGCCTTATTTCTGACAGGCTGGGCCAATGTATGGAAATTCCCCCACATCCCTTCCTCGTTCCTGCTGTCGAGAATCTCCTTTGCCCATTTGCCGCTTCTGTAATCCATGCACCATTCTCTCCTATCCATACAATGCTCCGATGGTCTGCACACGCCTGTTACATCAAAATACTTTGCCATACTGCCGACTTTCTGTCCCTGCCATCCATGTTGATTCAAAGCCAAATAGTCCTACTCGCCTTGCTCAGCGTTGTCGTTCCCTTTCCTCCCGTCCGGCCAGTAAGATTCAGCCCACTTTTTTACTTTCGCCTGCTTCTGGAAGAAAGCCACTCCGTAGCAGAGGATCTGCGTATATCCATAAAGGCCTTCGCTGTATCTCTCATCGATAATCTGCGAGATTGCCTTATCGCAATCCCTGTCCATATCGGATTCCTTTTTTGATTTCTTGGCTTCTATGATGATTGCGCGGCGGTTTCTCCTGTCCTTAATCAATATATCCGGCCTGCCCAGGCCTTTTTCCTTATTGGATTCCACATGATAGCCCTGTCCTACAAAGATTCCTGCCAGAAAAGCATGATAATAGTCCTCGTGATAGTCATTGTAGTTGATTGTATACCACAAAAGGGCCGATATCAGTCTGGTCGCTTCCGTCTCATCGCTTTCCCACAGCGCATGGATAAGGCTGACGATTTCTGAGGCATCTACTGTATTTTGAAAATATGCCACCACAGTATCCTGAAATATGGAAGCAATCTCCTTATTGGGGATTTTCAGCGAAACCCTTTCTCCCTCTTCCTCCGCATCCGCTTTCGTAAGGTATCCTGTCATGAGCAGTACGCTCCAAAGATTATCCTCCGATGTCTGGAGCATGCCATAGGTCAGCTCATCGGAAATCGACTGCGTTACAGTCCCACCGTTTAGCAGCGCCTCGAATTTCTCCGTCACATCAAAATCCGTCCGCTCCACAAAAGTGAGCAGGATTCCGTTATGGCTTGTGAACTTCCAATAATTTTTCGGCATCGCATCCTTTCGCTTTCTTAAGGCAGACATGTAGTTCATGACATCCCATGGACAATACACGCAGCTGTCACCGAATACATAGCCGTCGTACCACTCTTTTATCAAATCTGCCTTGTCCTCCCGGTCGGCGGCGGACAGCATCGCTTCCACCTCCTCCCTGGAAAAGCCGAAGTACCCGGAAAAGTCATCATCCAGTACGGAATAGGAGGCAAAATTATTGGTACCCGTAAAGATGCTGGCTTTCGCAGGTCGAAGACATCCTGTAATCACCGCGAACTCCAGGAATTCATTATCCTTGAGCGTTGTGCTCATAATCCCTCTGATTACATCCAGCATGGACGGATAGTATTTGTTTTCTGCGGTATCCTTTTCACTGGCGGCTGCAAGAGGCACATCGTACTCGTCCAGCAGGAGAATCACCTTTTTGCCATAAACAGCGTGCATCATCCTCATGATGGTTTTCAGGGAATTTTTCACATCGGCCCGAGTGCCTTTTTGTGCCTCCAGCCTCTCAAAGGTGGCAACGTCATTCCTGTTCACTTTGCTGTCGGACTTTAAAGCAGCCTGTTCGATACATACTTCGGAAAGCCTTGCTTCCAGCATGTCATAGGCACCCTCAAAGTTCTCCGCCTCCACATCCTTGAACGAAAGGAAAAGCACAGGATACTGGTTCATCCACTTCCCGCAGAATTTTTTGTATTCTGTAATCTTGAGGCCCTCAAATATCGCCCTGCCATCTTTCGTGATGCTGAAGAAATTGGACATCATGCTCATCATCAGGGTCTTCCCAAATCTCCGCGGCCTGGTAAACAAAGTGACCTGATTATCCTTTTCCTCAACAAGCTCATACAGGATGTCCGTTTTATCCACATAATAATCATCGGATTTGCGCAATGCTTCAAAGTCCGATTTGCCTACACCAACCTTAAATGACATGCAGAGCCTCCTTTCCGTGCATGGCCAATCTGATTTTCGTAAAGCACCTGTTTATACTGCCTAACGATTTCACTTGCCGTGAAACCAGACTGCATAACGCTGACTGGTTCAATCGCATGATTACATTAGGCAGTATTCAGCGTTATGCAGTATAACATCTCCGTGTCCACCACGCCCATCCGGTCAAAGGCTGTTGCCTCCACGGTAAAAGTCCCCTGATAACCGGTTCCCCGGACAAAGGCAAAGAATTTTTCAAAATCCACATGCCCCGCCCCTATGGGAAGAGTTTTCAGCTTTCCCCATTCCATGTATCCGCCGCCGTAGTCATTGACATGGTAATGGCGGATATGCCCCTCCTGCCAGAGCCACGCGTATTCCGGCTGGTAGAGCAGCTCCAGTTCCCCATGAAAAGCCGCCATTTTCGTGTCGAATACAAACTGTACTTCCGGATATCTCTCTGTAAGCTGGCACAAATGTTTCATGGGATTCTTCACATTGCAGACCACATTTTCCAGCAGCCGAAAATGTCCTGTTGGAAACCTCTTCCTCTGATAAGAATAAATTGTACAAAACGGTCTCGAAAATTCTGTTTGCAACCGCCATGGCCCCATCTACATTCTTTACGAAGCCAAACATGGATTCCAGCTGGATAATATCATTATGAGAATTATACACGACCCTTTCCCCAAAAACAGCATGGAATAAAACAGTTCCCGCAGTTTTGGATAATCCTCCAGCTTATTGGTCAGGGAATCGAACAGCGTGTTCTTCTCCATCAGCAGAATCTTCTCAGCCGCCAGCAGCCCCGCTCTGCTCCATGCCGCCTGCCTGTCCGGGAATTCCTCGCTTCCAGGAATCTGCTTGTCCATAAGCTGGCACAGCCGGGACACCAGAAATGGATAGCCGCAGGTCTCCTCATACAGCAGCTGCGCCATCCGTCTCACATCCATCCCCGTATGGTAGTCCGCCTCATATTCGGCCAACATCCCTGCTATGCCGTCTACCTCCAGGTCCATATTCACATCAAATGCAGCTGCAATGTTCCAGGGACTGTTATGCTTATGCTCCGAGTCCGGACGAACCTTCTGCTTCAGGTTCCTGATGTCATATACCCCCGCCAGAATCACCGACTGAAAAGTAGGAAAATAGTATTTCCTGTCTATCATCTTCCTGATTTCCGCAAGCCGTCCGTCCAGGTTGACCATATAATGCTCCGATGGCCTGCATACACCTGTTATATTGAAATATTTTGCCATACTGTCGCCTTTCTGTCGCTGGGATTATCAATCATTATATCAGGAAACGCCTATCCTATCTTCCATATTTTCAGTGCACTCCGTCAAAAATATCGCCTAGAGCAGCGTGCCCTCCCCTACAGGCTCTCCGTCAAGGGATACCAGGAAGGATTTTGACTTGCCTGACATATGGTAGTCTATGTATTCCTTCCTCCATCTTATCCAGTCTTCATCCCCCTTATTATTTTCAATATTCTTCTCCCATATCTTCTCCAGCCCCGGCAGCGAGGCAATTCCATAGCTCCATTCTATGCAAAGTCCCTCCAATCTGAAAAATACCTGAACCTCTAAGCCTTTTTCCAGTCTTCTTTTCCACTTCAAAGCTTTACCGAAAAGCTCCGGCCCTTGCTATCTCTCGATCCTATTATACACAGTGTCCCAGCGAATTACAATGAAAAAGAACAGGCTGTCAGGAGCTTTGGGAATCACTGTTACGAACGCGCTTTCATGTGAAGCTGCCTCATAGGCCATCTGAAAAATCTGATATCAGTTTCCACATGGACTGGCGAACGCCCTCTATGGGAAGAACATGCGCATACGCCCAGGCGAACCACAAGATTTGGCAGATTGACGCCAAATTATACCAGTCTTTGTCCTCAAATTCATTGCCTGCCAGACGCAGCGAAATAACGCGGATAGGCCGGGCTCCTTTACACAGTTGCCTGCCGCGGACAGACAGGCGCTTTCGGTCTGTGAGATCATTTTATCCGCAGATGAAAGGTCATAGAAGACAGGCATATCTTCCACTGTCCGGAGCAATTTGCCGCACTGTCGGCTCAGCCCTTTCAGCTCAGGTGCAGACGGAAAACGGCGCCCTCACCCGTTCATAGACAGCCTTTTCCACGCTGGCCTCTGCGCGCTGGGACTTATATACCACTGCGCTCCCATCGCTGAGAACCCATTTTTCGACCCATGACAGAGGCCAGTGATGCAGCTTTTCACGCGCTACGATTCTACATCCTGTCCATGCTTCCGCCTCCCGGTTTTCCAGAATCCATAAATCCAAAAATTCTTCCCGCATGCAGGCCTTTACTTCGGAAAGGCAACAGCTTAAGAGATACATAAACTGGAGTCCGTTGCTATATATAGAGAATAAGGTTTTTCACTTCAACACTTTCTATCTAACCCACTATCTCCCCCGCTTCCGGATAGGGACACAGTTTTGCTATCCTGTGGAACAATTTGCCACTTTTTCCCCATAACAAGTATCGCCTGCGAATTGCTGAATGGAACAAGCGGCAATTGTGTGCCATACTTTGAAATCAGTATCTCTACGGCTTCCTTTAATGAATCATCCTTATCATGTGGTACAGGATAAAAATCTATGATGTCCAATGCTTCATATGTTTTTAGCTGCGGCGCTGCAAGGGGATTATCCGTATCTTTTGAATACTCAATATCCGGTGCCAACAGAATTGCACCAGCAGATTCACCTATAAATAGTTTACCTGCATTGATTTGCATTTTAATCAAATTCCCTGCGCCTGATTTATTCATTTCTTGAAGCAGAAAGAAAGTGTTCCCTCCAACGACATAAATATAATCATTATTCTCTAATTTATTTTCTATGTCCAAATAAGATGCCGTGGAGATTTCCAATTCATCGACAATGAGTCCCATTTCAGATAACAATTCTTTGCTGTATTTTATATGAAAATCCAGACTGTCTGGCAACGCAGCTGTAGGAATGAATGTTACCGTCTTACCAACAAGATTCTCATTAGCAAAATCTACAAATAGATGAGACACATCCTTAAATAAGGACGCTAAAAATAGTTTCTGCATATGCTATACCCTCCTTTGCAAATCAACTGCATTTAACGCCGACAGATTTCCGTGTATATCTGAAACAATTGCAAAACGCATGAAATACCTCCTCATCTATTTGGGCATTAACCCTGTTCCATCACTTGTGACATATTTTTCGGTGTTTCCTCAGCCCAAACGGGAAGCAATCGGTTCCCGGAACTGTTCCACAAGCTCGAACACCCTCTGCATCTCATGGGGGATCCGGATCCCGGCCGGGCACATGGACAGACAGGGCATATCCGTGCATTTCCGGCACTGTCCGGCGCTCTCCCGGATTCCCAGCTCCAGCTTCCGCAGGGCCCAGTGATCCTTTCCCATGAAAAAGTAATTGTACTGGCGGAAAACCGTATGAATCTCCGTGCCCCGTGGACAGCGGCACCTCTGGCAGCGGCGGCAGGGAATGGGGGAGAACTCTTTTTCCAGGACAGACAGCACCTGCTGAAAGTCCGGTATCTGCCGCCTGCTGCCGCTGTCCCGGCCGAAGGCAGCGTCCGCCTGTTCCACGGTGCCGATTCCAATCAGAGCGCTGGACACCGGATAGGACAGTACGCTGTCCAGCAGAACTTCCGTGGGAAAGAAGCCGGGAAGGATTCCGGCTGCGTAAACCTTGTTCACCAGCAGGCCTTTCCGCCGAAAATCCGGTTCCTCCCTAATCCTGTCCAGCATCCCCCGTTCCAGCAGATTGCCGCTGCCCTGGAGCACATCCACCCTGTCATCCCTTGCCCCTCGGAGAAGGATGTCATAATAGTGGGACGCCAATCCGGCAAAGCGAATCCGCCCCTCCTCCTTCAGCTGGCTGAGGGCGTCCAGAGCCCCTCCTTTCCGGAAAATCTCCTCCTCATGCTCCCAGTCCGCCTGATGGACAAAATAGATGTCCGGCCGGGTTCCCAGGTTCTCACAGGATTCCAGGACTGCCATGTACATCTCGTTTCCGTCAAAAAACCGGGCTTTGTCCGAGAGGATGATTCTGTCCCGCCTGCCGCCGGAAGCAAATTTCCCTGTCTTCCGCTCCGCGTCCCCGTATTCCGGGACGATGGCCGTATCATACAGGTTGCAGCCCAGGCGAAAGGCATGCTCCATCACGGCCAGCGCCTGCTCTTCGCTGAGATTATAATAGGCCGGAAGAACCGGCACGCTGCCTTTCAGGACAGGAATCGTGCCAAAGCTCACCTCGGAGACCATGAGCCCTGTGCTTCCCAGTTTACGATATCGCATAGTTTTCTCCTAATATTTAGTCGCTGTCTCCTGCTTGGCGTTCAGGGTTCCCGCAAAGGCGCGCTCCCCCACCGCCACGCCCTCCGGGATGGCCAGCGCTTCCAGGCTCCGGCAAAAGGCAAAGGCTTCTCTCCCAATCCGCTTCAGCGTGGACGGCAGACGAACCTTTCGCAGGCTGTGGCACCGGAAAAAGACCCTCTCCGGCAGCTCTTCCACCCCTTCCGGCACCACGATTTCCCGCAAAGAAGTACAGTTCTCAAAAGCCCCCAGGCCAATCTCCCTAAGGCTTTCCGCCAGCTCCACCGCCTCCAGGCTGCCGCACCCGGAGAACGCTCTGGTTCCGATAATCCGCACATGTTCGCCTCCATATACCCGCTGCAGCCACTTACATCCCGCAAAGGAATTTCTGCCAATGGAGGTCACTGTCCGGGGCAGAATGACCTCTGTCAGAAGGTTCCCGTCCTGGAAAACGCCGTCCCCGATGGCAGTGATTCCCTCCGCCACCAGAAGCCTTGAAATGTTGCCGGTGCACTCTGTCAGCACGTCATTTTCATCCGTTTTGAAGCAATTGAGCCTGTCCCACACGGCCTGCTCCGCCACCGGGGGCAGCTCCTTTTTCCTGTCGGAAATCCCCTCAAACACCACCGAAGTACCGTCCGCCAGCACCAGTCCTTTCAGGAAAATACAATTCCGGAAAGCATAGCTTTCCACCCTCACTTTGTCCGACAGAAAGCGGATTTTTTCTATTCCAAGCCCACCGGCAAAAGCCCATCCGCAGACAAGGCGGATGTCCTCCGGAACCACCACTTCCCCCCTGCAGCAGGCGCCGTCCAGAAGCATATAGTTGACTGTCACCATGGGTGATTCCGCCCGCCGTTTTTCCATCCAGGCGGTCTTGTGGAACGCCCTTGCCCCGATGTATTCCACTGTCTCCGGAATGTTGATTTCTTCTAGCATCAGGCAATCCAGGAAGACTTCCGCCTGAATCCGCCGAATCCCCCGGGGGATGTTCAGGATGCGCCCCAGCCCGCTGTATCCCAGAAGGATTTCCTCTTTTTCCACCTGGAAGCAGCTTAGGGCGCTGTGGAAAATCAGGCGGACAGGCTCCGGCAGGCTCTCGGACAGGATGTCCCTGTATTCCCCCAGCTCCCACAGCCGTCCCCGGCGCACCACCTGGCGCAGAGCGGTACAGCCGGAAAACGCATACTCGCCAAGCTCCAGACTGCCCTCCTCTCCCGCAAGGACAAGCCGCGCCAGACGGCCGCAGTCCTGGAATCCGTGAGGGCGCACCAAGGTATGGTCATGCAGACCGATCTCCCGCAGATTGTCGCAGTCCTGGAATGCGTAGCTTCCGATTTCCGTGATTGTTTGAAAGTCGAAGTTTTCCAATGTGCTGCAGCCGCTGAAGCAGGAATCTCCCACCGCGGAAACCTGTCCGCAGACGCATTCCTTCAGGTTCTCACAGCCTTCAAACAGCCTTTTTTCCAGGAGGGAAAGTCCTGTGATCTCTGCCCGCTCCAGGGACAGGCACCGGGCAAAGGCGCTTGCGCCCAGGCTGTGGGCGCGGAGACACACGCTACGTATTCCTGTGCATTTTTCAAAGGCACGGGAGCCCACGGCACAGGGCGCGGCGGGAAAGCGGACATGCGCCAGCCCGCTGCAGCCCCAGAAAGCGCTCTCACCGATGCTGCGGAGGGTCTCCGGCAGGACGAGCCCTGTGATCCGGCGATTGGCGGAGAAGGCGTAGGGCGCAATGGCAGTGATGCCTTCCGGCACCTGCACCTCCCCCTGGCAGCCGGCGCCCGACACTACTATGGTTCCCACAATGCACAGGCCGGAGGTTCCGCACCGGGGTTTTCTGTTCTGGCTTTCTCTGTCCTGGTTTTCCCCGTCCCGGCTTTCCTTGTCCTGGCACACTGCGCCATCTGCGGTTTCCTGAGTCTCCCTGGCATCCTGAACTTCCGTCCTCTCCGCGGTTTCCCCAGCACCCAGACCTTCTATGCCGGCTGTATCCTCTCTACCATCACGGTCAGCCCTACCGTCTTCCTCTGCCCCTCCATCCTGCCTGTCTGCGGCATATGCGTTCTCCATCCCTTCCATACCCGCAAACGCCAGCTCCCCCACCCATTCCAAGGAATCCGCTCCTTCCGGCTTCAGGGCAGCACAGCCGGAGAAGGCCTCCTTTCCAACCGTCCTGATATCCTTCCACAGAAGACGGGACAGTTTTCTACAGTTGTAAAAAGCCCGGTTTTTAACGGCTTTCCAGGGAACATCCATATCCTGAAGCTCTGCCCTTCCCCTGTCAGGACACAGAGTTATGGTTTCCAACTGCGTGCAGCCGGAAAAAACTTCCGATTCCGCTGTTGTCACGGTTTTCGGCCAGGTTACGCGGCGCAGATTGGTGCAGCCCTTCAAAGCAGCCTCTCCGATCCATGTGACATGATCCGAAAATCGGATTGCCGTCAGAAACGGATTGCCGTAAAAGGCTCCTCCCGCCACGATCCGGGTCTCCTCCGGCAGGGAGACGCTCCCCCTTACATGACGTCCGTCCCAGAAGATTTCATTCTGCCCTTCCGCCTTATTTTGTGTGGGATTTCCCGGCTCTGTCCGCTTTCCCGACTCTGTCCAATCTCCCGGCTCTGTGGGATTCCCCGACTCTGTCCAATCTCCTGCCTGCTTCCCCACCCAATCCCGCAGAAAAGGCGTCCCCTCCCAAACATTCCTCCCCACGGATTCCAGCGTACCCGGCAGCGCCACCTGCTCCAAAGCGCTGCAGCCATAAGCCAGCCTGTCCGGAATATGGCGGACGCCTTCCTCCAGCACCACCCGGCGCAGATGAAGGCACTGGAAAAAAATATCCCTTCCATACCCCCTGCCGCTTCCTTCCATCCGAACCCTCTTCACCCCGCTCTGGGCAAAGGCCAGATTCCCCACCTCCTCCATCCCCGGCAGAAGCCGCACCTCCCCCAAAGCCTTACACCGATAAAAGGCCAAATCCCCCAGAGACACCAGGCTGTCCGGAAAATGCACCTCCCCCAAAGCCAGGCAGCCGTAAAAAGCCTCCTCCCCGATGGCGCGGAGATTCTTCCCCAAGTGGAGCTCTTTCAGCCTGCGGCAGCGTTTAAAAGCCTTCTCCCCCACCTGCCCAAGCCCCTCCGGCAGCGGAGCCCGAAGCAGCTTCACACAATTTTCAAAAGCCCCAGTGCCCAGATCCCTCAGACCTGCCGGAAAATTGACTGCCTGCAGCACAAGACAGTCCCTGAAAGCGCCCGCCCCTATGGATTCCACGGAATCCGGGAGAATCACCCTGTCCACCCCTTCATTTCCGGCAAAAGCCTCCTCCGCGATGCGCACCACCCCCTGGGGCACCACCACCCTGGACTCCTTCCCCAGATATTTCAACAGAACGGAACCGCTGAGACGGAAGTTCCCCAGAACCTGCTTTCGGACAGTCCTCACCAGCGCCGGAATATCCTCCCCGGAAAGCCCCGCAATCCCCTCTATCCCAAAGGCCGCGCCCTCCGGCATCCGCACTTCCCGCAGGGCGCTGCAATTCTGGAACCCGTCCTCGTGAACCACAATCCCCTCCCGCCGGAAGGCAACGGTCTCCAGACTGATACAATTGCGGAAAGCCCGGCTCTCAATCTCCTGCAGGGTGGCGGGAAACTGCACGGAAATGATGCCCCTTTTGTCAAAAAAGGCGCTCTTCCCCATCTTTTCAATCCCTTCCGGAATCTCCACATGCTTCAGGTTCGTCAGGAATTTTGCCAGGCATCGCCCCTCCAGCTCCATCATCCGCAGCACGTCCACCGCAATGGCGCGCACCAGGCCGGGAACCGCCATCTCCCCGGCCACCACCTCCACGGCGTTGGGAAATACGAACCGCCGCCCGTCCGAAAAGGCCACCTCCGAAATCCTGCCGCAGCCCGTGAACACATCGCAGAGACAGCTTTCCCGCAGCCCGGGGGAAATCTCCAGCTCTCTTAACATCACATCGTTCACAAATACCTGTTTTCCCAGATGCAGGACGCCGGGAATCTTCACCCGGGTCAGGCTGTCGCAGTAGAGAAAGGTACAGTCCCCCAGCTCCTTTACGGAGGGAGGAAGGGATACGGACTCCAGGCTGTGGCAGCGGTGGAAAGCGTATTCCCCCACATAAGTGACCCCCGGCGGGACGGCAATCTCCTTCAGCCTGCGGCACCCCTTGAAAGCGCCGGCCAGAATGTGCTCAAGGCCTGAGGGCAGCACCACCTTCCGCAGAGAGACACAGCCCTTGAAAGCGTTTTCCCCAACGATGCGGACTTCCTCCGGAACAGTGACCTGCTCCTGCCTGCCTGTGTAAGATTTCAGGATACCGTTCTCTATCTGAAAATCATTTTCCATATATGTAACGCTCAAGATCATTACTCCTTTATTCCTTAATATCCTCCCGGAATCTCCAGGCCGCATATCATGCGGCTTTCCGAAGCTCCTCTGAACCGCTTCCCCCACCGTTCCAGGTACTGCCCGGCTCCAATGCCAGCTTCCGTCTCCAAAGATTCCGAGAGCCTATGATTCCGAGAGCCCATGATTCCGAGAGCCCATCTTTATTCCATGGAGCCGAAGACAAAAAGACGCTTGACGGAGGCGGGCAGAACCCCTCCCACCCCCTACGAATCCTCCTCAGAAAATATCCGCACCACCATATCCCTGAGCTCGTCCAGGCTTCCGCAGCGGTACATCTGCTCCTTATACCGCTTCGTCCCCCTCCGCTTCTTCATCCCGTAGGAAGCCAGCTTCTGGATATACCGGAGGGTGAAAGTCTCGTCATAACAGGCGGCCGTCAGCTCCATCTGCTCCAACAGGATCTGCAAAACCGTCTTCTCCACGCGCCTGTGGGTAAGCTCGCTGAAAATGAAAGGATTTTCCAGGGCATAGCGTGCGATCATCACCCCGTCTGCCCCCGTCCGCTCCAGCATCTTCCCGGCATCCTCCGCCGAAAAAATCCCGCCGTTGGCGATCACCGGAATGGAAACAGCCGCCTTCGCCTGGGCGATCTCCTCATAGCAGCACTCCCCCTCATACATCATGCTGCGGCTGCGCCCATGGATCGTGATCATATCCGCCCCCGCGTCCTCGCACACCCGGGCGAACTCCGCCGCGAACATGTCCTCCCTCCGGATGCCCGTGCGGCATTTCACCGTCACAATCTTCCCGCTCTTCCTGCACCCCCTTATGATGGCCGCCGCTCTCCCGGGGTCTGCCATCAGGGCGCTGCCCTCGCCGCTTTTGAACACATTGGGCACGGGGCAGCCCATGTTGATGTCAATGATATCGAAATCCTTCAATCCCTCCGAGCATGCCATCCGGGTCATCACGGCCGGGTCTCCGCCCAGCAGCTGCACAGCCCGCACAGGCTCCTCCCGGGTGGTGTAGAGAAGACGCCGGGTGGCTCTGTCCGAATATTTCAATGCGTTGGCGCTGGCCATCTCGGTAAAGCACAATCCCGCCCCCAGTTCATAGACCAGCATCCGGAAAGGGTAACAGGTGTATCCGGCCAAAGGCGCCATCAGCACATGGGAGGACAGCAGCAGGCCGCCCACCCGCAATCTCTTCATTTCCATACAATTTTCATTCCCATACAAGCAACACACTTCCCGTCTGTCCTTTTTGTTTACCATTATACTACTTCCGACCCCCTTCCGCCACGATAATTTGCCCGCTATAATTTTATGGCAACATGAATTTACCCTATTGACATCCGAATTGCAATGTATTATTGTGGGACTAATCGGAGAGAACAATGCCGGGAAAGCGAAAACTTTTTAGAAAACGGGGAAAATAAAGCAGGTGAGACACCATGGAAGACTGCACGGTATGGATTTGCGACGATGAGCCGCAGCAGGCAGGCTTTTTGCAGCGCTTGACGGCGGACTGGGCGAAACGGCGCGCGTTCAAACTGCATATCACGCAGTACCACAGCGCCGAAGAACTGCTGTTTGCCTATGACGCCGACAAGCGGGTGGACATTCTTTTGCTGGATATTGAACTGCCGGGCATCAGCGGCATGGAGCTGGCCCGCCGGGTGCGCCAGAGCGACCGTCAGCTACAGATCGTCTTCGTGTCAGGCTACAGCGACTACCTGGCCGATGGCTACGAGGTGGAGGCGCTGCACTATCTGCTCAAACCGGTCAGCGCCCAAAAGCTGGACGCGGTGCTGGACCGCGCCCTGGAACGGCTGGACGCCCGGGGCCGCAGCCTGTTGGTGGAAAGCGATGAGGGGCTGTGCCGCCTGCCGCTGTCCGAAATCCGCTGGCTGGAGGTAATGGGCAATTATGTGACCATCCATGCCGGGCGCGACTACACATTGCGAAAGCCGCTGAAGGACCTGGAGCCCCTGCTGGATGAAAGCTTTTTTCGCACCGGGCGCTCGTTTCTGGTCAATCTGCGCTTTGTCAAAGAGGTGACCCGCACCCAGGTCACGCTGACAGACGCAAGCACCGTGCCGCTGTCCCGCAGACGGTACGATGCCATCCACCATGCCATAATCTCTTATTTTTAGGAGTTTTGCCTGTAAAATTCTTCAAAAGCATTGTATACACAAAGGAGAGAAAGAGGTATCCATGGGACTTTTTACCCTGCCGGGTCAGCGGCGGCTGGCGGCCTATCAGGCTGAACTGACCAAGGCGCACTACGCCGAGGTAGAGAATATGTACAAAGAGATGCGCGGCTGGCGGCACGATTACCGCAACCATCTGCAGACGATGAAAGGCTATGCCGCCCAGGGAGACCTGGAGGCTGTGCGCCGCTACCTGGACGAACTGGACACCGAGCTGGCCCGCATCAGCCCGATGCTGAAAACCGGCAATCCCATGGCGGATGCCATCCTGGGCAGCAAGATATCGCTGGCGCGCGCACAAAGCATCCAGGTGGTGGCCGACGCCAACATCCCCGTCGCCCTCACCACCCCCGAGCTGGATCTGTGCACCATTTTGGGCAACCTGTTCGACAACGCTATCGAAGCCAGCCTGGCCCTGCCGCCCGATGAGCGGATGATACGGGTATATATGGATATGAAAGGCATGCGGCTGTACATCTGCTTCACCAATCTCACCGCCGTTGGCAAGCAAAACAAAACGGGCGGACGATTTGCCTCCACCAAGGGCATCGGCCGTGGCCTGGGGCAAAAGAGAATCGACGACATCGTCGCGCGGTACGGCGGCTGGGTGGACCGCAACAGCGAGGACGGCGCCTTTGCCACTGAGATTTTGCTACCGCAATAGACCTCCGTGCTCCCGGCAATCCTCCACCGCTCCCCTTCCGGCGGGCCGCTTTTGGGGCGGATATCCTGCCTCGACTGCAAAAAACGGCGGGCTTTTTACCATTCGCCCCTCACAAAATGTCATTCGTCCCTAAAATAGCTTAGGGACGTTTTTTTGTGGTATGCTTTATTCACAATTTCTGTTTTTCCGTGAGGAGGTTGATTTTCCAATGAGCGAGACGACAAAGACAAACGAAGAAAAGGGCCGCCCGCGCTATAACATGTTCCAGAACATCGGCTGGATGTTCCGGCGTGCCGTGCGCACCAGCCGCTGGCTGCTACCCATGGCCGGAGGGCAGGTGTTCTGCGGGGTGGCGCTGGCGATGCTGGAGCTGTTCTGCGCCCCGGCTGTGCTGCGCCAGGTGGAGGGCGGCCAGTTAAGCGGCCTGCTGACCGTCGTGCTGGCTTTCGGCGGCGGGCTCATGGCCATTGGTGCCCTGCAGCGCTATCTGGACTGCAACGTCCTGTTTGACCGTGTATTTGTGCGCATCGGCATCATCAATGACCTGACCCGCAAATACTGCACCACCGACTATCTGCACATGGAGCAGCCGGCGTTTACAGCAGCAGCCGACAGGGCGTACAACATCTGCGGCAGCAACGGCGGACCGGCGGAGGGCATCTGGAACACCCTGGTCGTTCTGCTGACCAAGCTGATTAATTTCACGGTATTCCTGTTGCTGCTGGTGCGGCTGAACGCCGTGCTGCTGGCGGTGACAGTGACAGGGGCGCTGTTTTCCTATCTGTCGCGGCTGGCCGTGCAGCGCTGGCGCAACCGTCAGAAAGCACAGGAAGACCGCCTGGTGCATCAACTGTTCTATTTTGAGGAACGCACCAAAGACGCCCGACTGGCCAAGGATGCCCATGTCTTTGGGCTGGGGGCTTGGCTGACGGAGCTGTACGACGGCGCCATGCGGCTGCTGGACGGGCTCCACGCCCGGCTGCAGGCCCGCTATCTTGCCACCGACATATTTGACGAGGTACTGTGCCTGACCCGCAACGGGCTGGCGTACTACTGGCTGCTGCGGCTGGTATTAGCCGGAGAACTGGATGCCTCCGGATTTTTGCTGCTGTTTGGCGCTGTCAGTGGACTGGGCGACTGGCTGCTGGATTTGTTTTTCCATCTGGAGGATTTGAGCGAAAAAAGCCGCCAGTTGTCTCAGCTGCGGGAGTGGCTGGATACCCCAGAGGAATACCTGACCGAGGGCGGCGCGCCCATCCCCCGCTCGGCTGACGGACAGTATACCATCCAGCTGCAGGATGTCAGCTTTCGATATCCCGGCGCGGAGCATGACACCATCCGCCACCTGGACCTGACCCTGGCCACAGGGGAGAGCCTGGCCATCGTAGGGCTCAACGGCGCGGGCAAAACCACCCTCATCAAGCTGCTGTGCGGTTTTCTGGATCCCACCGAGGGCGCAGTGCTGCTGAACGGACAGGACATCCGCACATTGAATCGGCGGCAGTATTACGAGCTGTTTGGCGCCGTCTTTCAAAAGGTGTCAGTGCTGCCCGCCACGGTGGCGGAAAACGTCAGCCAGCAGACGGCAGAGAAAGGTGCCATCGACCGCCACCGGGTAGCCGACTGCCTGCGCCGCGCCGGACTGGAAAAAACCGTTGCCGCTCTGCCGGACGGCATGGACACTTTTCTGGGGCGGGATGTCTATCTGGAAGCGGCGCAGCTGGCCGGCGGGCAGGAGCAGCGGCTGATGCTGGCCCGCGCTCTGTACAAGGACGCCCCCATCACGGTCCTGGACGAGCCCACTGCCGCCTTGGACCCGCTGGCGGAAAGCGATCTATATCAGCGCTTTGGCCAGCTGACGGCCGGGCACAGCGCCGTGTACATCAGTCACCGGCTGGCGTCCACCCGTTTTTGCGACCGCATCATTTTGCTGGAAGACGGGCATATTGCCGAGTGCGGCACTCACGAGGGACTGCTGGCCGTCAGCGGGCGCTACGCCCAGCTATTTGCGGTACAAAGCCGTTATTATAAAGAAAACCCCGTGATTGGCGGCCCGGACGAGACCGCTGTGCAGCATACGGCACCCGGCAGACAAAAGGAGGATACGACCCATGCGTAAGACAAAAAAACAGCTATCGGCAGACAAAATACCCTTTGCCGCCGCATGGCGCTTAAACAAAAAAGGACTTGCCTTTTGGTGGCGGCTGTCCCCTCAGCTGATGACAGCCAACCTGCTGACAGCGCTGTTCGGTGCCATCCGGCCATATGTGGCGCTGTGGTTTTCCGCCCGGCTGCTGGATGAAATCGCCACCGCCCGCCGCCCCGATATACTGACTAAGCTGGCGCTGGCCGCGCTCCTGACGGTGTCGGCGCTGGCCGCGGCCCACTGTGTCGCCAGCCGCCAATGCACCCGCTATACCGCAAGCGTCAACTGGTTCGGTTTCAAGCGCCGATTCGCCCAAAAGCTGTCCGACATGGACTTTTCCCGTATGGATGCCCCCGCCACCCACGCCCTGTATGACAGCATCATGCAGGCGGACAACTGGCACAGCTGGGGGCTGCGCAACCTGCATTACCGTCTACAGGACGGATTTTCCGGGCTGTTCCGTGTGTTGGGGGCGTTGGCGCTGTGTGTCAGCCTGTTTGCCAGCCAGGTGACGGCGGCGGGCTGGGGCTGGCTGGACAGTCCCCTGGCCGGGCTGGGGCTGCTGGCGGCGCTGCTGGGCATCATCCTGCTGGCCCCCTACTGCGCCCGCCGCAGCGCGGCCTACTCCTCCCGCGCCAACGAGGAAGCCACACAGACCAACCGTCTCTTTGTCGCCTACGGCAACCCGCCCGCCGGCACAGACCGTGCCATGGACATCCGCATCTACCGCCAGCAGGAGTTTCTGCCTGTCAAAATGGAGACCGGCTGCAAAATGTTCAATTCCCGTACCGGCCTTCTGGCCGCCTACTCCCGCGGGCCCATGGGCGCTTTTGAGGCCCTGAGCGGCGCGGCCTCCTGCAGCTTTACCCTTGTGGCCTACCTGTTCGTCTGTCTCAAAGCCTGGGCCGGAGCCTTTGGCGTGGGGGCCGTCACCCAGTATGTGGGAGCCATCACCGGCTTTGCCGCCGGACTGTCGCAGCTGTTCACCACCGCCGCCAAGCTACAGATCAATCTGCCCTATCTGCAAAAGGCGCTGGATTTTCTGGAGCTTCCCAACGAGATGTACCAGGGCTCCCTGAATGTGGAGAAGCGCAGCGACCGTAACTATGATGTGGAGTTTCGGGATGTGAGCTTCCGCTACCCCGGAGCCGACGCTTGGGCGCTGCGGCACGTCAGCTTCAAGTTCCGCGTGGGACAGCGGCTGGCTGTGGTGGGGGAAAACGGCAGCGGCAAGACTACCTTCATCAAGCTGCTGTGCCGGCTGTACGACCCCACTGAGGGCGCCATATTGCTCAATGGCATCGACATCCGCAAATACAACTACGACCAGTACAAGGCCATCTTCTCTGTGGTCTTTCAGGATTTTCAGCTGCTGGCGCAGCCGCTGGGGCAAAACGTGGCCGCCAACACCCGTGTGGATGCCGCCCGCGCTGTCAACTGCCTGCGCAAGGCCGGGCTGGACAGCGCCTGGCTGGACAGGCAGCCCCACGGGCTGGACACCTGGCTGTACCGTGTCTTCGAGAAGGATGGGGTGGAGATATCCGGCGGCGAGGCGCAGAAAATCGCCATTGCCCGCGCCCTGTACAAGAATGCCCCCTTCATTGTGCTGGATGAGCCTACCGCTGCCTTAGATCCCGTGGCCGAGGCCGAGGTCTATGCCGGATTTGACGCCTTGATTGAAGACCGCACGGCCATCTACATCAGCCACAGGCTATCCAGTTGCCGTTTTTGCGACACCATCACCGTGTTTGATGCCGGGCAGATGGTACAAAGCGGCACCCACGAAGCACTGGTGGAGGCGGCAGACGGTAAATACGCGCAGATGTGGCAGGCGCAGGCGCAATACTATGTATAGCTTATGCAGCATAACCGGCCCTGGGCGGTTTTCTGCCGGGGCATGGACTCAAAGGCTCCCGCCCTGCTGTCCAGGATACGGACATCCCGGACAGCGAAGCTCCCGGGTTTCAGACCGTCCCCCTGCCCAGCTGTTCCCTTACCGCTTTCCCGGCCGTCTCCGACATCCACAGCCCGCCGTCGCGCTTGAAGATGGCGCCCTCTTTCTTCCGGCTTTTCAGCCAGCCCTCCACAAAGCCCGGGG
>CAJUFO010000080.1 GCA_910585615.1 uncultured Acetatifactor sp. | reverse complement strand
CTCCAATAGGACAGCCGAATCACTTCGTCATGCCCATACGGCTTAATCTCCCCATAGTACATTTTTATCCTGCTGTCATACCTCACGCCAAGAGGCAAATCCATCCTCGCATTCTTCCAAATAGACCTGTGCTTTTTACAGTTGGAGAGCATAGTATTTAATGTCTGTGGAATAATACAGCACTTGTCAGGCGCATACTCCTTATTGCCTGGGAACAGCAGATCCTTGTCTACAGCCATGGACTCGCCGTTGCACTCATAATATTCCGAACCCCACCATTCGGCAAAAGAGTCCTTGTCACGCCTCCATAAGTCGCACATGAACGAACCATCATATACGTCACTCCTTTTATAGCACCGTATATAAATGCCGTTCCAGATTGAATATGCCGCATTCGATTTCAATGTGATGTATGGTATGTACTCCTGCTGTCTGCCCAATTCCTCTACAAGCATGATCCCGCGCTGTAAGCCAATATGCTCTTCATTGTCTACCCAAATCAGGTTCCTATAGAAGCAGTTGTCCCTGTCCCTGTCAATGTGCCATATCCTGTTGCATCTATCAGGCCTTTCAAGGAAATGCTCTGCTACCAGCCTATCTGTGTATGCCTCTATCTTCTTGTCAATGCCACTAAGCGTATAATGCGCATATCCTCTCTTATGCATGTGGAACCCACCTCGGAGGTTGTTCACAAGCCTCCCATGGTTGCTAATCCAATAGTTATTCGTGCCGTTCACCAATACGAACACTTCATCACTTGCGATTAGCTCTACTCCCGATGCCCTGATATCCAATACTCTTTTATCTGCAATGGATAAATATTCCCTGAATTCCTTTCTCTGTTCCAATTTCTTTTGACTGCTCATGTTTTCGTGATTTTAATACTTCCTTTCGTAGATATGATAATAGACAGCATCCACTTAGACACGGATGCTAAAAGGGGAGTCCAGAACAGGCTCCCTGATATAAAACTATATTCAGTTATAATTCTTTCCAGATGTCAAAAATATCGACATCCGATTTTAATAGCGTCTCCCAAAATGGGGCATCCTTTTACATGATTCTGTGAAAGGCTATTCCAAAGCACCGTACCTACAGGTACACCAGTTACCCATGGGGAACTACCGTCTCACGGGACTATGGTATGTCGCAAAATACCACCTCCCTGAATATTCCATACCGGCAGCAGTCGTTGTGTCATGCTATCACAACCATTTCCTTTTTGGGAATCCATTGTCCACTGCGGACAACACTTTCCACTTTTACGGAATCTGTTTGAACCGAAATCGTATGATACAAACACATTGCCAAAATAGCAACCTGGTCACATTCCCATAATAGGAAGTCGGTTAAGCCTACATCTGAAATGATATTGGAATTTCAAAAAACGTTTTTAACAACTTTTGAATTTGCCACTACTACAATCAAGGTAACTAATGTTTACCATGCTTCATTTTCCTTCAAAGGGCTATCGTGAAACGCTATAGCCCATAATCCACTTCATCAATTCTGTCGAGGCCATTAACACAAATCATCCATATCAATATAATCTGAATCTTTTCCAGTAATGCAAAATATCTCATAATCACATACACTATGAGATTCATTTTGCAAGGTTCAATCTAACCTACACAAATCAACATAGGTTCATTTGAACCTACCTCTAATTCACAATAGTCCCCTAATCACTGTCTTTCTCTCTCAACGGGCACCATTCAGGTCTTCCACCTGCCAAGCCATCCACCCCCAGTTTCCCCATATCGTCAGTCCTGTTTGCATGGTCACAATAATAAATCCTACTGCCAAAATCATACATCCTGGCAAATTCACACTCAGCGCAATTCTGCGCCCTGTCATTCCTCATTTCCATATGTATCATCCTCACCCCTTTCCCTGATGCTGTCGAACAGCAAATCACTTGCACGGAACGCCACATATTCATGTTCCGGTATGATACACGTTTCCCCAGTATGCAGGTTCCTCCCTTTCTTCTCTTTTACCGTCCGCATCTCGAACCTCCCGAATCCGGTGAACATCACCTTTTCATCCTTGCTGAGGTAGTCCTTCAGCGTCTCTATGAACGCCCCTACGGCATTGAATGCGGCTTTCTTTGTCATCCCGCCGTTCTCCGCCATCCTGTCCGCGAATTCCTTTTTACAAATCGCCATGCTAATGATTCCTCCTTGTCCTGCTTAATCTTTCTGTAATTCCATCTTGCCCATCGACTGCCGCCACGTCCTCTTCCATCTCTTTCTGTTCCTGAAAGAAGTCCTTGACGAACCTTATGAATTCCCTGTCGTCCCTGGACAGCCTGTCTGCATTGCAGGGTTTATGGCTCCTGTGCTTCCCTCTCTTGTTATTGGAGCGATTGGAACATTCTTCTCCTGCACCCTTTTCAGGCGCGTCAATCACGATGACCTCCCTTGCATTATAGTCGCTCCTCCCGTTCCGGAACGGCTTGAAGTCCACCTGATATCCCCTCGCTATGTGTTCCCCGCACAGATTGTAGCAGTGGATGAAATATGTCTCCCTGTCCTCTCCCAGGATGAATCCATATCCCCTGTCTTGGAAGTATCTTGTCGCTCTGCCGTACATAATCTTTACGTCTCCTCCTTTGGATTTTGTGTAGCAATAATTTTGTGTAGTAATGAAATTGTCGTTTTAAGTTGCCGTGTAGTCCGCGCGAGATACCCACATGGCACGCTGTAATGCCCATATCCGGGCTTTCATAGATGATGTATAGAAATGTGTCAGTAGGATTCAGGCACTAAAATAAGCCTCACAGACGGCTGGTTCGCCTTAAATGGTTCGCCATCATCTGTGGGACTTATTTATATGTCCGAATATTTAATTGCGATGTACAGGATATCTCCTTTCCATGTAGAATATTATTCCATGATACCAATTTGATTGGTTGCCTATCAAAACCAATCAAGCCTGACTGCCTGGAATCCTTGATTTTACTGTATTTGTGCAGCTCTGCTAGCGTGTCCGATTCCCGTCAGCAGCTTTTCCAATTTCCTGATTTCATTGAGGTAATTAATCATCCTCGGCATCTCCTATTCGCTAAAGAATAAACTCTGTATTTATCAAATTAATTCCTTTTTGATTGATATTTAGCTTTTGGCCATCTCATGTCTTTGCGATGGGAATGCTTCATTCCCTGCACTAAAAAAGGTGTAAAGCCCTGAATCATTTTGATGACTCAGCAAAGACTTTACACCTTTGTTTCGTGGCTGCTATTTATTTGTAGGACTGATTATTCTTTAGTCTTGTCAAGCTCTGTCAAGTTTACTCCCGCCACTGTCAACAATGCTTTTAAAGAGATCTGATTTTTGTATCGTATCTAATGACCTGCAACAGCTGCATCCGTCTCATCCTCCCTCTTCAGCCGCCGATACAGCGTAAGATACATGGTGATAAAGCAAGCAAGCCCCCCAATGCAGTTTGAGATGGGCTCTGCCCAGAACACGCCGTCCACACCCAAGCCCATTTTAGGCAGAATCATCGTCAGAGGGGCCACGATCACCGCCTTCCGCAGCAGGGAAAAGAAGACCGCATGCCTGGAATCCCCCAGCGCGGTGAAGGCCGACTGTCCGGTAAACTGGAATGCCATAAAGAAGAAGCCGAAAAAGTACAGCTTCAGCGCATCGGTTCCCGCCTCCAGCATGGCCGCATCCTCCGTAAAGATGGAGAGCAGCAGATGGGGGCTCTGTATCACCACCAGCCAGGCGAGCAGGGTGTACAGGATTCCCATGCAGGCCGTAAATTGGATTCCCTGGCAGACACGGTCATACCGCTTCGCCCCATAATTATATCCCAGCACCGGCTGGGCGCCGCTGGTAAGTCCGTTCACCGGCAGCGACAGAATTTCCCGCACGGAATTGATGACGGTCATGATACCCACATACAAATCCCCGCCATATATCTTCAGGGTGGCGTTGCATACCACCTGTACCAGACAGTTCGTCCCCTGCATGATGAAGCCCGACATGCCGAGCGCGGCAATCTCCCGGGCCAGCTTCCAGTCTACCCGCAGATTCCGTCTCCTGATATGGAGCCCTGCTTTCTTTCCCGTCAAGAAGCACAGGACCCAGATACAGGATACAATCTGGCTCAAAACAGTGGCCAAGGCCGCACCGCCCACGCCCATATCCAGCACGAAGATAAACGCCGGATCCAGAACCAGGTTCAACACCGCCCCAATCAGAGTCGTCATCATACCAGTCTTTGGAAAGCCCTGCGCATTGATAAAGCCGTTCAGCCCAGTGGACAGCATGACGAAGGGCGTCCCGAACAAATAAATCCGCAGATACGCATCCGCATACACATAAGACGCGTCGCTGGCCCCGAACAGATAAAGCACAGGCCTGCGCAGCAAATAGCAGAAAAGGAACATCGCCACGGAACACCACAGCAGAAGGGAGCATGTATTCCCTAAAATCCGTTCCGCCCGCTCCTCTTCCCCCGCCCCTCTGGCTATGGAAAACAGAGGGGTACCTCCGGTGCCGAACAGGTATGTAAAAGCAGCGACCAGGGTAGTCAGCGGAAACGCCAGTCCGATGCCTGTCAGCGCCATGCTGTCCGCTCCCGGAAGATGCCCGATGTAGATACGGTCCACCACATTGTACAGGAGCAGGACCAGCTGCGCAAGCATCAAAGGAATCGCCTGGGAAATAATGTTTTTCCATACCTTTCCTTTTGAAAAATCATTTTCCATCCGCATTCTCTCTTCAATATGTCAATATGTATTGCTGTTGTCCACGATTACCTGGGACTCCTTCTTCACTATGGTGGAAGTCCGAATCTTTTCCTGGAGAAGCGCATAGAACCTCTCGTCCGGGAAATGCTTCACGTCCACCGTCTCCCCGGTCCACGCGCTCAGATGGATGGCATTGGAAATCGTAAGTCCCCTGATGCCCTCCTCTCCCGGGGCCAGGAGCTGCGCGCCGTGCAGCACAGCGGACGCGAAATTGTTCAGAATCCCC
The DNA here is from genome assembly GCA_910585615.1 of uncultured Acetatifactor sp. Taxonomy (GTDB): domain Bacteria; phylum Bacillota; class Clostridia; order Lachnospirales; family Lachnospiraceae; genus Acetatifactor. The sequence continues at coordinate 15,009 of CAJUFO010000080.1, read as the reverse complement.
ACATGCTGGGGCCCGCCCGAGAAATCCGCCGGAATAATGCATTCCCAACACTCCGGCTTCCCAAAGGGTTCCTTATTAATCCTGTTATGCTCCCTCTCCGAGACCACGTTCCGGTGGAAGACGATTCTGTTGTCCTCTACCACTACCTTGCCCATATCGCAGGCGATTTCCAGCCGGTTGGTGCCCGGCGCCTCCCCGGTGGATGTAATGTATTCCCCTGTGGTGCCGTTGTCGTATTCGAAGTAGGCCATCACATCGTCCTCTACCTCGATATCATAATATTTGCCAAAGCTGGCCTTGGCGAATATCCTGTCCGGCATCCCGAACATCCACTGCCAGAGATCAAGCTGGTGAGGATTCTGATTGATCAGCGCACCGCCGCCTTCCGTCTTCCAGGCAGAACGCCATGTGCTGCTGTCATGGTAGGCCTGGGGGCGGTACCAGTCGGTGATAATCCACGTAATCCTCTTGATATGGCCCAGCTCCCCCTTTTGTACCATTTCACGCAGCTTCTGGTACACCGGATTCGTCCTCTGGTTGTACATGATGCCGAATTTCCTGTCCGACCTTTCCGCGGCCGCGTTCATCTCTTTCACCTGGCTGGTGTAGACGCCGGCAGGCTTTTCCGTAATCACATGCAGGCCATGGGCAAATGCCTGCATGGCAAGGGGCGGGTGATAGTAATGAGGCGTGGCGATGATCACCGCGTCGCACAGGCCGCTGCCGTACAGTTCCTGCGCATCGCCGAATACCGGAATGTCCGGATACAGCCGCCTGGCCGCCTCACATCTGGCCGGGGCGATGTCGCAGATTGCGCCCATTACCATATCCGGCACCTTTCCCCCTGCCACGCTCTTCACATGACCTGTTCCCATGTTGCCGAATCCGATTACGCCTAACCTGATTTTCTCCATAATACGGTCCCTCCTACATGACTACTCTGTCCAATATCTCTTCCAGCGCCTGGTACGCCAGCGTAAAGGTACCCTCTCCGCCCTGGGGCAGGTTCTGCATCCTGTCGTCCAGCTCCAGCGCTGCCAGCCCTGAAAAACTGCCCAGATGGGGCTCAAGGCTGAAATAGCCGTCATATCCTCCGTCCAGAAGGCTTTTCAGGATATGTTCCACATTGCCATCGCCGGATCCTGCGGGCACTACGCTTCCGTCTTTCATGAGCGCATCCTTGATATGCACATAGGCAATATATCCTTTCAGCTTTTCATAAGCCTTCTTTGTGTCCTGCCCGCACTGTACGAAATTAGCCGGATCGAACACCGCCTGAAAATGCCCGCACCCAAGCTGCTCCATCAGATCTGCGCACCGCTCCGCAGTGTCGCCGTAGATTTCCTTCTCATTCTCATGGAGCAGCACCACGTCCTGTTCTCTGGCATACGCTATCATTCTGCGCAGACGGTCAAGCACTTCCCCGCGGTCTTTGGCAGTCCACTCCTGTCTGGTTCCCCCGTCGGAGCCGCAGCCGCCCTCTGCCGGGCCGGGCTTCGCCGGAGGGTAGAAGCTGAATATCCTGATATATCTGGCACCCAGTCTTTTCGCGATCTCCACCACTCTCTGAAACTGCCCGAAATGCGCCTCAAAATCCTCGTCCAGCCTTATCTTCCCTATAGGAGAGCCTATGGAGGAGGCCTTTACCCCGCTTCTCCCCATCTTCTCCTTCAGTGCGGCCACCTCCCCGTCGGTGAGGGCCGCAATGTTCTTTCCGTCGATTCCTCTGGGCTCGAAATACCTTATGTCCAGCTTTTTCAGCACCCTGAACTGGGTATCCACGTCCTCCGCGATTTCATCGGCGAAGCCGCTGATTTTGTCATATTTCATCTGCCCCACTTTCCTCCTTCTCCGTACTTTCTTTCTATTATACCAAGCCCTCTGTATGGCAGCAAGTACCAAAATAGATTTCCAGAGGCTCCAGCCACTGGAAAAAATCCCTTTCTATCCGCTGCCGCAGAGCCGTCCTTTCCTCCTCTTCCACAAAAGCGCCGGCTACGGCATTGAGGGCCAGCCGCTTCAAATCGCTTCCGCTCAGCAGGAACTCTCTTTGCAGCAGGAGATATTCTTTTTTCAAATCAGTGTCAGAAACGGTCATGTTGTCCGTGTTGACCGTAGCACAGATGCCCTTTTCCAGAAACATGGGCAGCGGATACCGCTGTGGCGATTCCACTGTCCTTGTCTGCAGGTTGCTGGAGTAGCACATTTCCAGAAAAACCTTCCTGTCCTTTAACATCGCCATCAATTCCGCATCCTCCATGGCATGTATCCCATGTCCGATGCGGACGGCTCCCAGCTCCAGGGCTTCTCTGACGCTTTCCGCTCCCGCCGCCTCCCCGGCATGCAGGACGGCCGGTATCCTCCGCGCTTTTGCCCTGTCGAAGACCGGGGCAAAGGCTTGCGTTGGATAAGCAGCCTCATTTCCGGCCAGGTCCAGAGCGCAGACTCCCTTTCCAAGGAATTTCTCCGCCACTGCCACAGTCTCCATATTCTCCGCGTCATTGCCCGCCCCGCGCATGCAGCACAAAATCAGCCCTGCCGATATCCCGAACTCCCTGATTCCCTGTGCAAGGCCCGATACTGCCGCCTCCACGGCTGTCTCCTGGGTAAGCCCTTTTTCCAGGTGCAGCTGGGGCGCGAAACGAATCTCCGCATGGCACAGGCCCTGGCCATGCAGCTTCTCCAGAAGCCTATAGACGGCGAATTCCATGCTCCCTTCCGTCTGCAGCACCTGGAGGGGCAGGTCGAATTTCTCCAGATACTCCCCCAGGTTCCTGCACCCGGGCTCCACTACCAGCAGTTCCTTGATTTTCTCTTCCCTCTCCGGCCCCAGCTCGACTCCCGACATTTTCGCCAACTGAGCCATGTCTTCCGGATCTATGGAGCCGTCAAGATGTAAATGCAGATCTATCATGCCCTTTCCCCCTTCTTGAATACATGCTTTTTCGCTTATATCCAGGGTAGCTCATTTGGGACGGAATGTCAACGCAAAGACGGCTAAGTGTATCTCCCGGTTTTGCCGAACCGAAAGTCTTCCAGGAGGATGCGCACATTGTATATGCTGGTACGGCTGAAGTTCAGGGCCTTTAAGGGAAGCTTGTCTATAGTCTTTTGCTTTACGGACTCTTATAGGGTCGAAAGGCAGAAGGCAAATGCACCTGTGCATATTTGCCTTCTGCCTTTCTGCGTTTCATCATAGGAAAACCAAAAAAGAAAGGATATTGACTGACAAAGAAGCGCTTAAGAATCCGCGAACAGCCTCCGCTTCCGCTCAATCATCTCGTCAATCTTATCCATATAGAGGGCCACCTCTTTCAGGTTCTCGCACCGCTCGATCAGGCCGTCCGGATGCACACGCTTGGAGATTGCGCCCGCGCCAAGGGCTACGATGGTCTGCACCTCCTCCATGATCAGAATGTTGTACAGCCCGAACTTCCCCTCTCTGGCGTACCCCACGTTCTCGAAATTCCCGGACATGTTCTTCTGGCGGTAGAGGTAATAGGGCACCAGGCCCAGACGCTGTGCCCCCCGGGCCGCTATCTCCATGGTCTCGTCCGTGTTGTGCAGGACGGGCATCCCGTTCTCCTGGATCCAGCGGTTCAGCCTGGAGGCCCGCTTGATGGCCAGGGAGTGCACCGTGAGGCTGTCCGGTGCCAGCTCCACCACCCGGTCTATGGTGCCCTGCACGTCCGCCTCCAGCTCTCCCGGCAGTCCCAGTATCAAGTCCATGTTGATGTTGTCGAAGCCCAGCTTGCGGGCCAGCGCGTAGGCCTGCTCCACCTGGGCCACGGAGGCTTTCCTGCCGATGATGTCCAAAGTCTCCTGCTTCATGGTCTGGGGGTTCACCGATATCCTGTCCACTCCGTGGCTGCGGAGCACCCGGAGCTTGTCCTCCGTGATGCTGTCCGCCCTGCCTGCCTCCACGGTGAACTCCCTGACAGAGGAGAAATCGAACAGGGCTTTCAGCTTCGCAAGCAGCCGCTCCAGCTGCTCCGCCTCCAGGGTGGTGGGCGTGCCGCCGCCTATGTAGACGCAGTCCAGCCGCCTGTCCCGATAGCACTGCGCTATAAATTCCATTTCTTTTATCAGGCAGTCTATGTAGCGGTCTACCTCTTTTCGGTATGCCGCTATGGGGAAAGAAGTGAAGGAACAGTAGAGACAGGTGCTGGGGCAGAACGGGATGCCGATATAAAGGCTATAACCTGGGCTGTCGTCCTGGCCGCACAGCCCGGAGAGCAGCTCCCGCTCCCTCCTGGCGATGTCCACGGAGAGCTTTGCTTTTTTCCGGCTGACATAGTATTTTAGCATGTAATGGTCTATGATATCCTGTTCACAGGCCCCCTGCTCCAGCAGCTGATAGGCTATCTTGGTAGGCCGTATCCCCGTCAGGTTCCCCCAGGGAAGCTCTTTCCCGGTCTCCTGGCACAGGGCGCGGTACAGGAAGCATTTGAAGCCATATTTATACGCTTTTTCGTCTGCTTCCTCGTCTCCCGCCGCATCTGCGGCGGGTTCCAGGCTCTCCCGACCATCTCCGCGCCACTCCCAGCCATATTCCCTTCCGTCCACGGACAGCAATGCCCCATCCTCCGAAAGCTCTGCCCGGATTCGCACATTCCCGCCCAACTCCTCCCATTTCTCCTCCCTGCATTCCGGATGCAGCACGTACACCTGCTCCTCCGGATAAAAGGCCCTCACGATGGAATTCACGTCATATTCAAAATTTGCCCTGTTCAGCTCCACAACCAGCATTTTCTGCCTCCTCCGGACTGCTTCCCTTCTATCGACTCTATTTGCACAAAGCTTTTGAATTCGTTACTATATACACAAAAAGCAGTGGCTACTGCTTCCAGGCTCCAGGGCACCTAACACACAAAACATCGCCCCAGCCTAAAACCACAGCCACCGCCCTGCCTGCAGGGCACTCTGCCCCCCGCTTCTGCCCTTTTATACGCAGAACGGATTGTTTTTCTTCTCATAGCCGATAGTCGTGCTCTCCCCGTGCCCGGAATACACCCTTGTGTCCTCCGGCAGCACGAACAGCTTTTCCTTAATCGAACGCACTAACGTCCCCATGCTGCCCGTGGGAAAGTCCGTCCGCCCCACAGACTCGGCAAAAAGGGTATCCCCGCTGACTAAAATGCCCCCCTCGGCGAAATAATAGCAGCAACCTCCCGCCGTATGCCCGGGGGTGGCGATCGCCTTGCAGGTCATGCCCCCCAGGGAGATCTCCTCCCCGTCCTTCACGTACACGTCCGCATAGGTGGCACAGGCCCTGCCCGCCTGCTCCGACACGTTCATCCGCGGGCTCTTCAAAAGCTCCCGCTCCGCCTCGCAGGCATACGCTTTCACAGGCTCTCTTCCCTCCGCCTCAGCCGCCGCATTGGCCGCGTCCCGCAGGGCGTCCAGCCCCCAGATATGGTCGAAATGCCCATGGGTCAGCAGTATCCCCGCCACTCGAAACCCATTCTTCTGCAAAGCGGCATAAATATTAGCCCCCTTGTCCGCCGGATCCACTACAATAGCGTCATGCTCCCCCTCACGATACAGAAAATAGCAGTTGGTCTGGCATACCCCCAGCACCATGCGCCCTATCTTAATCTCAGCCATCACGTTTCCCCTTCCGAATATTTCTGAAACAATCAATACAATGGTGCAAGACCGGAAGAATGCCTGCACTTTAGGCATTCTTCCGCGTGAGACTGGCTCATGAAGCGAACTTCTTCTCACGCTTTTAACCAGTGGCCCTCTCAATGTCCACCACGCTCTCTATCCCCCGGATCTTCTCGATGACCCGGTTCAGCTCCTCTCGGCTTTCCACCTCAAAGGACATCTGCATCGTCGCCAGTCCCTGCCTGCTGATTCTCGTATTCAGGGACAGTATGCTGATGTTCTTCTCCGTCAGCGCCTTGGTCACATCCGCCAGCAGCCCGTTTCTGTTGTTGGCATAGATATCAATCTCCGCCACATACTTCTCCGCGGTGTCCTCCGGTGCCTGCCACTCCGCGTCGATGATCCGGGCCCGCTCCATCTCCGGCAGGTTCATCATGTTCACGCAGTCCGTACGGTGGATGGAGATGCCCCGCCCCCTGGTGACGAAGCCCACAATCTCATCGCCGGGCACCGGAGAACAGCACTTGGAGAAACGCACCGAGAGATCCGCGATGCCCCGCACCACGATGCCGCTCTTGGCCTTGATTGTAGCGGGCTTTGCGGCAGCCAGCGCTCCGCTCTCCGCGATGCTGGCCAGAACCTCCTCGTTGGTCAGCTCCTTTTTGTGCTCCCTGTCGTAGAGGTCCTGCATCTTATTGACCACCTGGCCCTCCTTCAGGGCGCCATGGCCGATGGCTGCCAGCACGGAATCCCAGTCCCGGAACCCGTATTTACGCATGACCGCGTTCATATAATCGGGTTTCAGCAAATCAGAAAGCATCACGCTCCTGGCCTTGCAATAGCTGGACAGCAAGTCCTTTCCCTTGATGACATTGTCTTCTTTCAGTTCATTCTTGAACCATTGATTGATTTTGTTCTTGGCCTGGGTGCTCTTCACCACGTTCAGCCAGTCCCTGCTGGGGCCCTTGGAGTTCTGGGAAGTGATGATTTCTATCCGGTCGCCGTTGCTGATCTCGTAGTCTATGGTCACCAGCTTGTCGTTGACCCTGGCCCCCACCATCCGGTTGCCCACCGCGGAATGGATGCTGTAGGCGAAGTCGATGGGGGTAGAGCCCGCCGGCAGGTTCTTCACTTCGCCGGTAGGCGTGAAGCAATACACATTGTCGGAGAACAGATCTAAATCGTTCTTCAGAAGCTTCATGAACTCCCGGTTGTCCGACATGTCCCGCTGCCACTCCAGAATCTGGCGCAGCCACACCAGCTTCTCCTCCTCCTGGGTGGTCACTTTCTTGCCGTCCGATGCCTCTTTGTACTTCCAGTGGGCGGCAATACCATACTCCGCCGCCTTGTGCATCTCAAAGGTACGAATCTGGATTTCAAAAGGCTGACCGGAACTGCCAATCAGGGTGGTGTGCAGGGACTGGTACATATTGGCCTTTGGCATGGCGATATAGTCCTTGAATCGCCCAGGGATAGGCTTATACATCTCATGGATGACGCCCAGGGCAGCGTAACAGTCCCTTACGCTGTCCACGATGATGCGCACCGCGAAGAGATCGTATATCTGATCCAGGGTCTTGTTCTGGTTCTTCATTTTCTTATAGATGCTGAAGAAATGCTTCACCCTGCCGTCGATCTTCGCCTTGATGCCGGCATTGCCGATATGCTCGCTGACCTCGTCCACAATGCTCTGGATATACTTTTCCCGCACGCTCTTGCGCTCGGAAATCTTGTCTACAAGATCGTAGTAGACCTCCGGCTCCAGATACTTTAAGGACAAATCGTCCAGCTCGATTTTCAGCTTGCTGATGCCCAGCCGCTGGGCAATGGGGCTGTAGATTTCCAGGGTCTCCTTGGCGATGCGCTGCCTGCTCTCCGGCTTCTTGTACTGCAGGGTGCGCATGTTGTGGAGACGGTCGGCCAGTTTGATCAGGATGACGCGGATATCCTTTGCCATGGCAAGGAACATCTTCCGCAGGTTCTCAGCCTGCATCTCCAGCTTATCGTCCGGCTGGTCGACTCCGGCAGACAGGGGAATCTTCTCCAGCTTCGTGACGCCGTCCACCAGAAGCGCCACATCGTCCCCGAACTCCCGCTTCAGATCCTCCTCCGTCATGATGGTGTCCTCCACCACGTCATGGAGGATACCTGCCACGATGGTCTCCTTGTCCAGTTCCAGCTCCGCCAGGATGATGGCTACGTTCAAAGGATGGATGATATAGGGTTCCCCAGACTTGCGCAACTGGTTCTTATGTGCCTCCGCCGCAGTGTTGTAAGCTTTTTGAATCAAAGAAATGTCATCGCTGGGATGATATTTTTGAATGCGCTGAATAAGCTCCTGATACAGTCCCTCAGGATCCACGAATTCCTGGTGCTCGCTCATTTTTCCGTCATCAAAAATTTCCTCGAATTTTTCTTCTGCCATAGATACCTACGCTTTCTGCCATGTCTCTGCCCCATACCGCACCACAGTCCGGTGTCTGCCCCGCATCCCCGATTCTCGGAAGAAAAAGACTTAGAAAGCCTTCATTCCGTTCACGCTTATTTACCGGGATAGCAAATAGCCGAATCCAGGCGGTAGCCGGCAATCTTCTCACGGCCCTTCAGCCCCGCCAGCTCCATCAGGACCACCACGCCCACCACCTGGCCTCCAAGGCTTTCCACCAGTTTGATCATGGCCTCGGTGGTGCCTCCCGTGGCAATCAGATCGTCCACGATCAACACCTTCTGTCCTGCTTTGATGCTGTCCTTATGCATCTCGATGGTAGCCTGGCCATATTCCAGGTCATAGGAGATGGAAACCGTCTCCCTGGGAAGCTTCCCAGCCTTGCGGATCAGCACAAAAGGCTTTTTATTATTATAGGCAATGGGGGTTCCAAATATAAATCCTCTGGACTCAGGCCCTGCCACCACATCGTATTCCAAGTCTTTTACCAGCTCCTGCATGGTGTTCACCGCCAGCTGCAGGCCCTCCGCATCCTGAAGGACGCTGGTCACGTCGCGGAAAATGATTCCCTCCTCGGGGAAATCCGGTATGCTTACTACATATTCCTCCAGTCTCTTCATCTCGCTCTACCTCTCTTCTATATATCTTTTTGTATCTTCACAAAGCCGGACGCGCCTGGCATACCTCTCTCCCGTCTCAAAGCTTTGCCCTGTCCACAAAATATTTGATCACATCGCTGCGGGTGACGATTCCGATAAACACATTCCTGTCGTCAACCACCGGCACGAAATTCTGGTTCTTGGCCCGCTCCAGAAGATTCTCCATAGTCGTGTCGATGCAGGCCGGCTTCACCTTGCCGCTCTGCAGGAAATCCCGCACGGTAGCCTGCTCCAGATTCTTCAGCGTGATGTTCTCAAAGCTCTGGTTGTACGCCAGTATGTTCCATAGGAAGTCCGCCACGCCCACCACGCCCACATACCTGTCCTCCGCATCGATGACAGGTATGGCGGAAAAGCCGCTGCGGCGCAGCTTCTCCAGGCCCTGCCGCAGCGTCATGTCGTCCCGCAGATAGGCCACCTCTGCCTTGGGCAGTAAAAATGATGCTATATTCATTGTCCTGCTCCTTCACCGTCCGTCTTCCATACAGTCAGGGCCGCACCCTTACGCAGCCCCCGCCGTCCCGGGCTCTCGGCCTCTCAGTCTTTCTGCCCGTCCTCGTCCACCACCTCCGCGAAGGTGCTGTCCACAGCGTTCAGGTCGTCAAAATGCCCTTTCGCCATCTTCGCCAGGTAAAAGCAGGTGGCGATATCCGTGACACCGCTGAATATCAGCCCGGCCCCCACCAGCTGGAGGAAGAGCAGCGCCGCGTCCAGAGAGTTCGCGATGAGGGCCACTCCCAGCACTACATTGACTGCGGCCAGAATCAACACGGTCACCCAGTTGCCATAGCCCAGGCGCTTCATATCTATCACGTCCTGGAGCTTGCGGCACCCGCTGGCCACCACCAAAATGCCCAGAATCACCGGCACCAAAGAGATGATCCACTCCACCTTGTAGAGGAAGAGGATGCCCACCGCTATGCCCACTAGCCCGTATCCGAAGTCGTTCCTGTAATAATTCTGGCTGGCCTCCCGCAGCAGATAGCATATCATGGACACTGCCCCCGCCACGATCAGCAGGATGCCGATCAGATACCCCAGGGTCTTCACCATGGTATCCGGAATCACCAGCGCAACCACGCCCAGCACAATGTACAGGCTCGAAGACAGAAGCGTCTCCCATTTCATCTGTTTCAAGAGTCTCTTCATGATCAATGTCCTCTCATTGCCTTCTTTGCCCGCTTATTTCCTGCCGCAGCACTTTTTGTATTTCTTGCCGCTGCCGCAGGGGCAGGGATCGTTGGGATAGACCTTCGCGCCCTTCACAATCGTGGTGGAGGATTTCTGCTCCTTATAGAGGGCTTTCCTGGTCTCCTCATCGAAGATGTCGTTCCACTCCTCCAGGTTGTAGAGCCAGTCGGCCTCCGCGGCCACCATGTTCTTATAGAGCAGCGCCGTGTCGAACCCTAAGTTCACCACGGTGTCCTCCTCCATCTCCTCGATGGGGTTGGGCTCTTTTAAGCTGTCGTTGATGCCGTCCAGGAAGCCTGTCATGGTCTTGATGGACACCTGATATTTATCCGCCAGCTCCCGCACGGTGCCCTGCACCACTTCCTCCGGGTTCTTCAGAAGCTGGGCATAGATTTCCTTCTCCTCCTGGAAATATGCGGCCCAGAGCTTTTGAAGCTTGTCCTGTCCCGCCGACTCGTTATATGCCTCTTCTCTCCATTTTTCCAATAATGCCATATCTACCACCCTTTTCAATCCCACCGGTAATGGCCGGCTGTATTTTTTACCGGGCGTGCCGAAAGGTACGCCACACGTATCAGTATATAACAGATTGCCTTTTTAGACAATAAAAATATTTTCAAAAATTTCCCTTATCATGTATAAGCCCCTGATTCCGGGTTAGACTATTGAATGTCAAGGAACCCCCTCCTTTGATCATACCAAGGATAAAATAATACTTAGGCTCCGCCCTGCATGCTTAAGCAGCAGGACGAAGCCTGAATCCTCCCCTTTAAGAGGGGCTCAAGGCCACCTCTTTAAGAGGGGCCAATGGCCACCTCTTTATTCCGGGCTTCGCGTAGGTGCAGGCCCGGGATTTTTTTGCGTTGGCAATTATCTGTCCTTTTCCGTCTTCTTCCTCCTCACCGCGAAGAACCCGCCGATGCCTATAGCGATTGCCAGCGCGTCCACTGCCAAAATCCACCACGGCATCCACTGCTGACCGTCTCCGCACCGACGATCCGGGGCGGCATCCTGGCCGGGGAGCAGCTCCGGCAGCGGAAAAATATGTTCATCGTCACGGTCGCCTTGGTTTCCCAGGCTGCCATCCGGGGCGGCATGGATGTGGACGATGCCTTTTCCTACAGCGATTCCTATATCCAGCAATGCGAGCTGTTATCCTCCCCGGGCCATTTTTCCAGGGTATTCCGGAAATATGCTTCCATGAATCCTGGGGAATACAGGCTGAAGTATATAAAGTGATGGCAATTGTCAGCAAATCTGTTTATCGAAGTCCTCCGCCTGTAAATGCAGAAGCAGGAACTCTGCTCCGCTTTTAGAGCTGCATAACCCGACTGTCAGCCATTATACCCTAGCAGTGCTGCTTCCTGCCAAAGCCGGGAAAGCCGCTACATTTCACCACTCTCCTCGGTATGTTCAAAGTGAATCCGTTCCCCACAGATGGTAATAGCGATGCCGTCACTGCTGTATTCCGCCGCCAGTGAAGTAAGCCTGGTAACGATATCGTCCTCTGTCATGGCCAGCAGCGCATCAAGCCGTCGCTTCCTCCCAGAACCGCTTGCAGGCTGCGCGGGACAGGAGGTTTCGGATGGGAGGGACAGCTCGCCTGTACAAAGCGGCGTATCATCCGCCGATTCCGCTGCCATTGCTTTGCAAACGGGAGAATCGCCGGATACTTCCTTTGGCAAAGGGAACGCCGAAAAGCTGCCGGACGATTCCTTTACGGAGGAGGACTACGTCGCGGATAAAGGCTTCCCTCCCAGCAAGATCAAAGAGGAACTCAGGGAACGCCCGGAACTGTATCCGCCACTTTTTGGAGCAGCCGGGTATCTCCCGGGATAGAGACATCCGGGGAAAGGAATGGTGCAGCCGTCAAATTACGCTGCATAAATAAATCCTCAAAGGCCGCAAGCCGCTCAAGTATGAGCCTGCTGAGATTCAGATTGCTTTTTTTACAGATATAGCCCGGGGGTATCCAGCCGGGATATGGTCAGGAGATCCTGCACCATTTTTTCCAAAGTATCCGTCACTTCCAAAAATTCTGAAAGATATGTCTCCCTGTCCTTGTAGCGTCCCACCTGATAGAGCATGCCCTGGAGCTGCCCCTTGATAATGGTGATGAGCGTCTTCAGCTCATGGGACGCCGACGCGAAAAACTCTACCCGCTGCCGTTCCAGCTGCCGCTCCCTGTCGCTATCCGCCTGGAGCTTCTGGTTGGCCTCCTGCAGTTCCGAAAGCGCGGCCGCAAGCTTCTTCGACAGATCGTTCAGGCTGTGGGAAAGCACCCTTACTTCGTCCGTGCGGTTCACAGGGCACAGGCCGCCGAACTCCATATCGGCCATCTGTTTTGACAGCCTGCTTATTTTTTTAATCGGCTTAGTCATATACCATGTATAAAAAAAGGCGGTTATGACAGACATCAATATCACGATGACGCTCAGGATGGGCAAGGTTCCCCGGAGCGCCAGGACAATCTGGCTTTCCTTGTCCGTATTTCTTGCAAGCAGCAGAATATAGGATTCCTCACTGTCCGCAAAGGATATCCGGTACTCCTTTGTCATATCCGTATCTTGGTAGTCCTCGATTCGGCTACCTGTGAGAGCGTCCAGCCTGGGCAGAGCGATTTCCTCGCCGGTGCCCTGAAACAGGGAGAAAGCGAATTCATCATTGTAGTCACTTACAAACATGTCATTCATACTCTGGATGAAATATGGCACTTCCTCTTTCGGGATATTGGACAGGTCCTCCGAGATGATATCGCCCAGTTCCTCCGCCTCCGCGAAGTCATGGGAATAAATATAGGGCGCGAAATGGGATATGCACAGTTGATATGGGTGTCGATGATTCTCTCTTCCCCGAAAAATTCATACTTCCAGAGGGCCTGCAGCAGGTTCTGGCATGTCAGTATCTTGCCTCTGTGGAGCAGCAGCTCCCGCAGGATTTCAAATTCCCGAGGGGGGGTAAGGTCGATGCTTTCTCCCCCCTGCGTATGTCCTGTAGCCGTCTAAGTCCAGGGTCAGGTCCTTATGAGTGAGGGTCCGGGGCGTCTGCTCCGTTTTTGACCCGCGGCGCAGGACGGCGGCTATCTTCCGGAGCAGGACGGGCATGGAGAACGGCTTTGTGATATAGTCGTCGGCCTGTAGGTCCAGTCCCTTTATCTGGTCTTCTTCGCCGTCCAGGGCCGTGACATTCAACAAATTCAACTGGTGCGACACCGCAGACTGGGTCATTCCAAGCTGCTCTGCCAGATTACTGACATTTGTATCCTGCTCCATTAAAAGAAGCAGGATACGAATACGGGTAGGGTTCCCCAGCATCTTAAGAAATTCCGTAAGAATGTACAAATCACTTTCTTTCAGCCCTTCATAAATTTGACTGACCTGATATTCCGCCAAAGGACCCCCTCCTTCCTTACAGTTTTTTCACAAACAGACAACGGATTGCATTCAGCACAGCAAGAATCATAACGCCTACATCTGCGAAAATCGCCAGATACATATTCGCAATGCCCACAGCCCCTAACGCAAGGCAGGCAAATTTCACTACAAGCGCCATCGTAATATTCTGATAAACAATCCGCAGACACTTTCTTGAAATCTTAATCGCTTTTGCGATCTTGATCGGGTCATCATCCATCAGCACAATATCCGCCGCTTCGATTGCCGCGTCGGAGCCCATTGCTCCCATAGCGATACCGATATCCGCTCTGGAAAGCACCGGTGCGTCATTGATACCGTCGCCAACAAATGCCAGCTTTGCCTTGCCCAGCTTCACCCGCAGAAGTTCCTCCACCTTATCCACCTTATCTGCCGGCAGAAGTTCACTGTAAACCTCGTCAATCCCAAGAGAGGAAGCGACCTGATTTGCCACTTTCTTTGCATCGCCCGTCAGCATGACGCATTTTTCTACGCCTGCTTTCTTTAATTCCGCAATCGCCGCCTTGGAATGAGGTTTGATAATATCGGAGATTACGATATGTCCCGCATATTTCCCATTGATTGCCATGTGGATGATCGTCCCGGTCTGGCGGCAGTCCTGATAAGGAATATTCAGGTGCTTCATCAGTTTATCGTTCCCGGCCGCGACCTCCATGCCGTCTACTTTCGCAGTCACGCCATTTCCGCTGATTTCCTGTATGTCCGATACACGGGTTCGGTCAACCTCTTTCCCATATGCCCGCTGTAAACTCTTGCTGATGGGGTGGGAAGACGCACTCTCCGCAAGAGCCGCATACTCCAACAATTTTTCATTTCCTATGGTAGAATGGTGAATCCCGTTCACTTCAAAAACACCTTTTGTCATGGTTCCGGTTTTGTCAAAAACAACATACTTGGTCTGGGAGAGGATTTCCAGATAGTTGGAACCCTTCACCAACACGCCCTCCTTGCTTGCGCCTCCAATTCCCGCAAAAAACCTCAATGGAATACTGATTACAAGCGCACAGGGGCAACTGATAACGAGGAATGTCAATGCCCGGTAAATCCAAACTCCCCAGTCCGCAGACAATCCCATAAAAAGCATACGGACAACAGGGGGAAGGAACGCCAGCGCCAAAGCCGCATAGCAGACAGCCGGAGTATAGATTTTTGCAAATTTCGAGATAAAATCTTCTGATTTTGATTTGCGGGAGCTTGCATTTTCCACTAAATCCAAAATCTTGGAAACCGTGGATTCCCCAAACTCCTTGGTGGTCTGTATCTTCAACACGCCGGTCATGCTGATACATCCGCTGATCACTTCGTCGCCAGCCTTTGCCTCCCTGGGCAGGCTTTCCCCGGTCAGCGCACTGGTATTCAGGCTGGAATTGCCCTCAACAATCATACCGTCAATCGGCACTTTCTCTCCCGGCTGGACAACAATCACGCTGCCAATCCCTACTTCATCCGGGTCTACCTGCTCTAACTTTCCGTTCCTCTCTACATTCGCATAATCAGGACGGATATCCATCAGGTTGCTGATATTGCGGCGGCTCTTTCCAACCGCATATCCCTGAAACCACTCCCCGATCTGGTAAAACAGCATAACGGCGATTGCTTCCAGATATTCTCCATTCTCATAAATAGCCAGAGCCATTGCTCCAATCGTAGCCACTGCCATCAGAAAACT
>CAJUFO010000079.1 GCA_910585615.1 uncultured Acetatifactor sp. | reverse complement strand
TGCGGATACCCACGGCCCAGTCGGGCCCGTCGTACACGGAATACACGGTGCGCCCCGGGGACAGCCTGTGGCAGACAGCCCGGAGATACGGAACCACGGTGGAGGCGATCAAGAGCCTGAACGGCCTGACCAGCGACCTGCTGAGCATCGGCCAGGTGCTGCGGATTCCGGCCAGATAGTTTCCGGGTTTATACAGTGTGCCCTGGGGGCGCTGCGGCTGACGGCTCAGAGATGGGGCATGGAGAAATATTTTCCGGAAATACAAAAGCAAAAGGCCGGGGACAGGCGCTCTGCCCGTTCCCGGCCACTTCTTTTCCATAATGATTACAGGTCATAGTACATATTGAACTCCGCCGGATGGGGAATCTGCTCCATCTGCCGCAGCTCCGCCCGTTTCCTGGCCACCCAGATATCGATTAGCCTCTGGGGGAACACGCCGCCCTTTGTAAGGTATTCGTGGTCGGCCTCCAGGGCGTCCAGGGCCTCGTCCAGGGATTTGGGCAGCCCCTTGATCTTCTTCTGCTCCTCCGGTGAGAGGGTATAGAGATTGAAGTCGTAAGGCCCCCAGCCGTTTGCCGCCGGGTCGATTTTGTTCTCGATGCCGTCCAGACCGGCCATGAGGATCGCAGCGTAGGCGTAATAGGGGTTGGCCGTGGCATCCGGATTGCGCAGCTCGAAGCGCTTGGTCTCCGGGGACTTGGCATAGGCCGGAATCCGAATCACCGCGCTGCGGTTTGAGGTGGCATAGCCCACGGTCACCGGGGCCTCGAAGCCGGGCACCAGGCGCTTGAAGGAATTGGTGGAGGGATTGGTAAAGGCGCACAGGGAGGCGATGTGCTTCAGCAGTCCGCCCATGAAATAATGGGCCGTCCTGCTCAGCCCCGAATACCCCTCCTCGTCATAGAACAGGGGCAGCCCGTTTTTGAACAGCAGCATATGTACGTGCATGCCGCTGCCCGCCTCCTGGTAGATGGGCTTGGGGAGGAAGGTGGCGGTCTTGCCCTCCTGGGCCGCCAGGTTCTTGATGATGTATTTGACGATCATGGTGTTGTCCGCCATTGCGGGCATGTCGTCCAGCTCCACCTCGATCTCCATCTGGCCCGGGCCGCCCACCTCGTGGTGGTGGTATTTCACCCGGACGCCCCAGTCCTCCATCATCATGCACATGTGGCTGCGCAGGTCGTAGCCCACGTCCTGGGGAGCCGAGATGTGGTAGCCGCCCTTGTGGGACACCTCATAGCCATTGTTACCGGCGGTGTCCAGGCTGTGGTTCCAGTCCGCCTGCCTGGTGTCGATGCGGTAGCCGCACTGTCTGGGAGTCACCTCAAAACGGGCGCTGTCGAAGAGATAGAACTCGAACTCGGGTCCGATCACCATGCGGTCGGCGATGCCGCTTTCCTTCATGTATTCCACAGCGCGGAGGCTGACGTTCTTTGGGTACTGGTCGAAGGGCCTGTTCCCGTCCTGGCCGATGGTGCATACATTGCCGCACATGGTCAGGGTGGGCACCGAGGCGAAGGGATCCACGTAGGCGGTGGAAGAATCCGGCAGAAACACCATGTCGCTCTTCTCGATGGGCGCATAGCCGTAGTTGGAGCCGTCGAAGCCGATGCCGTAGGTGAAGGTGTCCTCCCCGAACCGCTCCACCGGGATGGTGATGTGCCGCCAGCGGCCGTCGATGTCCGTCATCTTGAAATCGATCATGCGGATCTGCTTTTCCTGGCACAGGTTCCTGATTTCCGTGATTTTAGCCGTGTTCTTATCCATGCTGCTAACTCCTTTTCGTCATATCGTATACTTTATTCCCGCGAGCAATGAGCCAAGCGGCCGCGCTTGCACGGCCAGTTGGCGAATGCCGCGAGGTATTTGATTTCAGGCTGTTTTCAGACAGATTGGGTCAGCTTCCCCGGAACCTGCCGGGAGCCCGGGAAGCGCCGCACATATCAGGCACATATCCGGCAGGCTGCTGCGGGAAGGCCGGGCATTTCAGGATACTTCTATGGTATAGGAGGCGTTCCAGACTTCCCCGGGAGCAATCTGGTTGCCCCATTTGCGCTCCTCCAGGGTTCCTGTGAAGTCCTCGCCGTCGCACCTGCCGTGCCAGGGCTCGATGCATACGAAGGGGGCCGGGGGACTGCCTGCGGGGGACCATACGCCGAACAGGGGGGCGTCCATGGTGACCTTTATATAGCTGCTCTTATCCGGCCTGCAGAGGGCGACGGTGGCCGTCTGATTGTCCTCGATGACCAGCGCGTCGTGGTCGAAGAGGCAGTCCGTGAGGGCCAGCCTGCCCCCGTCCAGGGGATAGGTATCGCTCTCGTTTAAGGCCAGCCCGTTTTCGCTGATTCTGGTGCTGTTCACCTGGGCTATGTCGCCAAAGTCCAGGAAATAGTCGTGGCGCGCCTCTCCCTCCCGGATGGGGCAGTTGAAGGCGGGATGTCCGCCGATGGAGAAGGGAAGGGGTTCTGCGCCCGGATTCTCCACCTGCCACAGGACGGCGACTTTGTTCCCCTCCAGGCGATAGCCCAGCTTCAGGAAGAAGGCGTAGGGGTATTTCTCCAGGGTCTCCTCATTGGAGCCCAGGCCGAACCAGAGCTCAGTCTCCGTCCGGGAGAGCAGCTCGAATTCCATGTCCCTTGCGAAGCCGTGCTGGGTCATGGAGTAGGTCTGCCCCTTGGTGCGGTATTTCTTGTCTTTGGCGCTTCCCACGAAGGGGAACAGGATGGGGGAGGTGCGGTTCCAGTACCTGGCGTCCGCACACCACATGTATTCCGTGCCGGTATCCAGCTTCTTCAGGGATTTCAGCTCCGCGCCAAGGCTTTCCACCGCGATGGAAATTTCTTGGTTTTTCAATTCGTAAAGTGACATAGCGTCCTCCTTCTGCGATTTTCTGTTACCAATATCATAAGACATGGGGCCGCGGGCTGTCAAGGACTTAGGGCCATATCGGAAGGTATGCGGTACAATCAGGGGTGTTCTGTTATATGGGGAGGGAAAACTATGGCTGCCTGGAAAAGCATATGGAGATGGAGGACGGATGCCATGAGGAGGATTATAATCTGCGGCCTTGTGATGCTGATAGGGATATGCTGTGCAACGGGCTGCGGAGGGGCAGGTGCGGGAACAGAAGAGGCTCTGCCCCCGCAGGCTGGTCGGGAGGAGGCCGGAGGGGCAGGCACAGAAGCGGGAGGAGCAGGTACGGAGGCCGGAGAGGCGGGAGGTGTAGGCAACTCTGCGGACGCAGCCCGGGAGGGCTGGAAAATCACCCTGACATTTGAAGGCGATATCACGCTGCAGGACAGCTGGAACGGAAACTGCCAGGCAGAGGGAAACACCCTTATCATCACGAACATGGACTATAATAGCAAGCTGGATGCGGGATGCAGCGTGGGAGGCATCGGATTCATTCTGAAGATCGTCCCCTGATTTTATAGATACACTTCCAGCCCCTGTGGACATTTTGCCGCGCACATGGAATGGCAGGTGAGCCGCCGGATTGATGAGGACTGCATACTGCACAGATTTTCTGCCGTGCCCTGTGGCATAGCACGGCAGAGAGGATGGGCATACAATCCGGTCCGGATGGTCAGGGCTGGTATCGGAAATGCCTGGCCGCTTCCGGAAAATCGGGATTCCCTTTTGTCTTGAGTGCCAACTTCTGTACTACGAAATTATAGTCATCCCAGGAGCCGGAGGAGACCATGTAGACGATGCACCCGTCCGCTGTCATCCATTTGGTGGGGAAATTGGGCTGATAATCGCCATAGGTGCCCCAGTTGTCGTTTCGATAGAATAACCGCCAGGGCCCCCAGGGCTGAGGGGCTTCAAATAAGGTGAGCTGACTGAGATGGGATTCCGGATAGCGCATCTGGTGTACGGGGCGCGGGCGCAGGTCTTCATCCACGAAACCATAGTTTCCCATCAGGTATCTGCCGATGCCGGGATTATATGCTACGTGGTTGGCGCCGGTCATTTTATAATAAGAAAATACAGGAGCGGCCTTTTCACCGTCATGGCTCCAGGCAGGATGGAAGGGATCCGCGCCGCAATAGAATTCCCAGGCTTCGCGATGGGTCAGCCTGTCGGCGGGGACCCGCCCCAAAAGCAGAGCGTCATTGTTCTCCCAATAGCTGCAGCCATCCTCCAGGTCGCAGGGGAAATAGGCATATACGAAGTTGTCCCGCGCACCGGAATATCCCCTTCCGAACTGCAGAAAGTGGCAGGAGGACAGCCTGCCTTCGAAAAAGTGGCAGGGCGTGGTGTCCGGGTCGAAGGTCCTGCCTCCGTCCATGGATTTTACAATCCAGCCATTCAGGTTCTGCTGCCTGCAGAAAAGAGGATTATTTCCATAATTCTGCGCCTCTATGCTGAGATATAATACGCCTTTGATATCCAGAAGGCCAGAGGGCTTTACATAGGGTGCCTTTGGATTTTGGCAGTATTTTGACAAAGGTATCGGCTGAGGATTGATCATATCCATGCTCCATTGGCCGGTGTTGGTCAGGGCGGAGGGAGAAAAGCGCAGTGTCTGGATGCGCCACAGATTCATGGGGCATCCCTTGTTGTCTCCGGCACCCGCATAGATGATATCGTCCTCCGCCCAGGTCAGTGGCCACATGTCCCCTTCGCCGCTGTGGTAGCGGAATCGGTCAAAGAGCACATCTACGATATAGTCTGATTTTTCATGGGGCGGAATCGCTGCCGGATAGAGAAGGTAATCTTTCTTTGCCCCATCCATCCCGATTGCTTGCTTGATATTCATTCGGTCAATTTGTGATGGAGCTGCCGCATCCGTTCGATTCTGCGGCAGCCCCATGGCTCCCTCCTTCTTGGCTTATTTTGGGAATTCAGAATTTTTTGTCCAACAGATCTTGATACCATTGCAGCCAGGTGCTGTACTGCAGCGCTTCCAGCTGTTCCAGATGGGCATCCCAGGCAGCGTCGTCAAAGCCCTCCAATATGCTTGTGGCCGTGAAATTTTTGATGTATGAGAACAGCTCGGTTTCGATGAAAGTCCTTTCCGCGGTCTTCTCCGGGTCAACGAAGCGCGTGGGAATCTGATTCTCTACAGGGATGCAGTAATCATGCACCACATCTACGCTTTGGATCCGGTACCAGGATGTCCAGGCGACATCCTCCAGCACATTTGCGTTTTCGCTTTTCAGGATGAGGGGGCCGTAATCGGCCATTGCATAGGTATACTTGTAATCTTCGATGGTGAAATCATCCGTCAGGCCATCGGGAATCTTCTCATAGATCTCCCCATTGTCATCGATATCCCACGCACCGCCCTGAACGCCGAAGCGGGAGATGTATTTCAGCTCCGTGGTGCTGGACATATAGTCCCACCATTCCAGAAGCCGGGGGATGTCCGCGCATTGGCTGGTAATCGCAAAACCGGTAAGGTTTGCCGCCAGCTGATCCTGCGCCCCCGTTTTCACGTATCCGGGTCCATCGGGTGCCTGGATAGGGCCCACCGGCACATAGTCCGCCGCCGCATCATCGCTCATGTCGCTGTTTGGAGTCCAGGAATAGTAACAGCCTACCAGGCCGCCTTTCAGCTTTGCGTAGTACTGCTCCGAGGTCTGAGAGAAGGATTCCATATCCAGGAGCCCCTCTTCGATCATCTGGTGGGAGAATTCCAGAAAGCTCCGGAATTCAGGCGTGTTTATCGTACCGACGACCTTGCCGTCCCGTACCATTTTGTAAGCGGAGGCATCGGATGCTTCCGTGCCTGCAATGCCCCAGGGATTGGCGGCATTCATGATCTGGGAGCACCAGTCGCTCTGGGAGGGCTCGAAAGGGATTTCATCCGCAGCGTCCCCGTTGCCGTTCATGTCTCCGTCGCGGAAGGCCCTGAGGACATCCAGGAATTCCTCCGTCGTGGTGGGGATGGATTTTCCGGCTTTGTCCAGCCAGGCCTTGTTCATGTACATGATTCCCATGGCATCATTTTCGTAACTGGTCTGTCGCCCGGTCATCAGGGAGCGGATGGAGCCGTCCGGCCAGGTCAGGGAGTCCAGCCCGCCATGGATCGTCTCGTAATCGGCATACACATGGGGGGCATAGGTTTTCAGCAGATCTCCTTCCGCGAGATTGGCGAAGGAATCCATGTTGTTGGCAATCTGGGTCTCCCCGACCAGCCCCAGGAAGGCATCCGGCAGGTCGGAGGCCAGCATGATGTTCACCTTGTCTCCGGCATCCGCGGATGAAATCGGAATCCATTCAATATGGACGCCAGTGGCTTCTTCCGCCAGCCTGTAGATTTCTTTGTTGTTGATGTCCTCGTCCTTGTTCAGGGGATGGAGGATTACGGCCACCTTGAAGGTGGTCTTTTCCGGGGGCGCCTCCTGACCGGAATCCGGCTGAGACATGTCCTGGGACGCGGGCGCGTCATCGGACGATGCCTGGGGCGACGGATTCGATTGATTGCTGCAGCCGCTTGCTGTAAGCAGCGCCGCTGCCAAAAGCAGTGAAAGCATTTTCTTTTTCATATTCCTTCTACCTCCTTAATCTGTTCTGTAGTTACTGTTTTTTGATATATACCAGCCTTTTGTGGCAAAGGTATCAGCCTTTGATGGAACCGATCATGACACCCTTCATGAAATATTTCTGTAGGAAGGGATAGACACAGACGATAGGCAGTGTGGAGACCACGATGACCCCGTATTTTATCACTTGTACCATGGTCTGGAGCCTTTGGGCGGACTCGGCATCGGAAGCCACGGAATTGGCGGCTCCGGTTCCGGCTGTCAGCAGGATCTCCCGCAGATAGACAGCCAGGGGATACTTGGATCTGTCCGTCAGGAAAATCATGGGATTGAAGTAGGAATCCCAGTAGGCTACAGCGATATAAAGAACCAGCACAGCAATGATTGCCCTGGAAAGGGGAAGCACGATTTTGGCGAAAAACCGTACATTCCCGCATCCGTCCACCCTGGCGGCATCCCGCAGCTCCTCCGGGAGATTGCTTTCCAGAAAAGAGCGGGTGATGATGATGTTATAGACGGCCACCGTGCTGATGATGACCATCAGCGTCCGGGTGTTGGTCAGCGACAGCTTCTTGATGACCATATAGAAAGGAATCAGCCCGCCGCTGAAATACATGGTGAATACGAAGTACCCCATGAGGAGGTTTCGGAAAGGGAGCTCCTTTCTTGACAGGGCATAGCCCGCCATCATCGTGATCAATGTGCCCAGCGCGGTCCCGCCCAGGGTATAGAGCAGCGTATTGCCATATCCAATCCATATCCGGGAATCCTCAAATACCTTCCGATACCCCAGAAGGGTAAAGCCCTTGGGCCAAAACAGCATATTTCCGCTGTTTACATAGGCGGGATCCGAAAAAGAGGCCACCAGCACAAACCAGATCGGGTATGCGCAGGCGCAGATAATAAATGTCAGAAGCAGTGACACAATCAGGTCGAACAGGGTATCCTGTGTGAAGCGCCGTCGTTTTTTCGCGGCTGGGGAGATATTTGTGCGTTTATATGTCTTCATGATCATACCTCGCGCCCGCTCCATGGGGCTTTCGTCCAAAAGTGCTTCCAGACTCTCCTACCAAAGGCTGGAGCCGGATATCTTTTTGCAAATCTTATTTACGATGATCAACAGAATGAAGTTGATCCCATTGTTGAACAGGCCGATGGCGGCGGAGTAGCTGTACTGCTGCTGCCCCAGGCCGATTTTGTATACATAAGTGGAGATGACCTCAGCGGCAGTGACGTTCAGGTCGTTCTGCATCAGGTAGACTTTTTCGTAGCCGATGCTCATGATGCTCCCGGCGTTCATGATGAGAAGGATGACCATCGTGGGAAGGATGGCGGGCAGGTCGATGTGCAGGATCCTTTTCAGTTTACCGGCACCGTCTACCATGGCGGCTTCGTGGAGCTCCTGATCCACTGCTGACAGAGCGGCAAGATATATGATGGAGTTCCAGCCCATGTTTTGCCAGATGCCGGACCACACATAGAGGTGGGGGAACGCTTTCGCGCTGCCCATATAATAGAGGCCCTCCGGCCCGCCCAGCGCGGCGATGAGCTGATTCAGAAAGCCGGATCTGGGAGACAGGAAGGAGGACAGCATGCCCACCAATACCACTGTGGATATGAAGTGCGGCATATAGGTGACGGTCTGGGTCAATTTCCTGAATCTGGTATTTTTTACACTATTTACCATCAAGGCCAGCAGGATGGGGACAGGGAATCCCGCCACCAGGGAATAGAGGCTTACGGTAAGGGTGTTCTTTACAATCTGCCAGAAGCGGGGCATCTCGAAAAAGGTGCGGAACCATTTCAGTCCGACCCAGGCGCTGCCCAGGATACCCTTTGCCGGGGAGTAGTTCTGAAAGGCCATCAATATGCCATACATGGGCGCATAGCAGAAAATGCCGATGAGAGCCGCTGCAGGCAGCAGAAAAAAATACAGGCTGTAATTCCTTTTCAGCTGTCTGCGAAGTTCCTTTCGCCGCTGCGTTCCTATAGTTGCTCTGGATTTTGACACGCTTCCACCTCCTAAGTGCCCGGACGTTCCCTGGTTGCTTTGGTAGTACTTATTCTAATATAGGATGCGCTGGCATTCTTGTAATATTTTCGTATTTTATGGTAATAAATTCACTTATATGGTAAAATGCAGTCATATTCCTGGCAGGACAGCCAGATGGTCATTTCGGAAAAGGAGTGGAAAGCATGAAATTTTTGGATTATCCGGCGCAGCAGAAGCACAAGGATCAGGATTTCCCCTATTTTTATTATCATGTGACCTATATGCATCCCCGATATGTCATGCCATACCATTGGCATCCGCTCTATGAAATCGTCCATGTGGTCTCCGGGCATTTTCATCTGCAGCTGGAGGAACACGAGCTGACGCTTTCTCCCGGGGACAGCGCCTTCATCTCAGCCAGCGTCACCCATGGAGGGGCGCCGCTGGAGGAAAAGAGCTGCTGCTACGAATGCCTGCTGATGGACCTGGACACGATTTTCCAGACGGATTCCCCCACCAAGATTTATGAGCATCAGATTTCTGATTTGCTGAATCAGAAGATTTTTGTCCGGGACTATTTTCCGGAGAGCTGCATATCCATCAATTCGTCCATATGCAGCATGCTGGAGCTGCTGCGGCACAGGCCGGAGGGGTATACGCTGCTGCTTCAGGGGTATACCTTTCTCCTGTTCGGCCAGATAATCCAAAAGCGGATTTATACGAGTGCATCCGATTCAAAGCATGTCAAAAAACCGGTACAACTGAAGAAGGTGCTTTCTTATATTGACGAGCATTACAGTGAGGATATCAAGCTGTCTGATCTGGCGGAGTGTGCGAACATGAATGAGAATTACTTTTGCCGGTATTTTCGGGAGCTGACTCATCGGACGCCTATGGATTATCTGAACTATTACCGGATTGAGGTAGCCTGTGAGCAGCTTTCCTATACGCAGAAGACGGTTACGGAAATCGCATATGATTGTGGATTTCATGACGCAAGCTATTTTGTGAAGGTGTTCAAACGCTATCGGCGCAGAACGCCCTCCCAGTATATGAAGGGAGAATTTTGAAAAATTCTGAAAATCTGTTGACAGACGACTGATTATGGTGTATATATAACATATAAACAGTAGAGAGGGTGATGCCGATTTGAAACTATTGCAGAATTCAGGAGTCCCCATTTACCAGCAGATTGCCGAGCAGCTCAGGGCCGATATTCTGGCAGGAAAGCTGAAGGAGGGCGAGTATCTCCCGTCCATCCGGGGCCTGGCCAAGGACCTGCGGATCAGCGTCATCACCACCATGAAGGCCTATGAACAGCTGGCCCAGGAGGGCCTGGTGACAGCGGTGCAGGGCAAGGGCTTCTATGTGAACGCCCAGGACAGCGAGATGCTGAAGGAACAGCACCTGCGCAAGGTGGAGGAGGCATTGCTGGAGGCGGTGAGCGCCGCCAGGATAGCCGGGATGACAGGCCAGGAGCTGCAGGATGTCCTGCGCACCTTGCTGGACATGGACGACGAGCGGGACAATCAGGGATAGACAGGAGGAGAAACACAGGGACATGACCAGAATAGACGAAAAAACAATCATAACAATACAAAACAGGGAACAACAGTCCGCCCGGATACGGGACACAGCCCTGCGGGCCCGGGACCTGCGCAAGAGATATAAGGGCTTCGAGCTCTCGGTTCCCCGGCTCTCGCTGCCCAGAGGCTTCGCCACCGCCCTGATTGGAGAGAACGGTGCGGGAAAGACCACCCTGCTGAACATCCTCACGGGCATAAGGCTGGACTTCAAGGGGGAGGTCACCTATTTCGACAGACAGGAGCCGGGAATCTGCGGGGAAATCCAGGAGCAGATCGGCTACACGGGCCCCGGCGCATATTTCCTCCCCCAGTGGACGATCAGGCAGGTGGAGGAAATCAGCGGGCTGCTGTTCCATGGCTTCCATCAGGACAGGTACCGGGCAATCTGTGAGGAGCTTGGAATCGGCGGCAGCGGCCTGGATGTGGCCAAGGAGGTGAAGAGCCTTTCCGACGGCAACCGGATGAAGCTGATGCTGGCGGCAGTGCTGGCCAGGGACACGCAGCTATTGATCCTGGACGAGCCCGCCTCCCCCTTGGATCCCCTGATGCGGGACAGGCTCTGCGACATGATACGGGACTACCTGGAGCAGGGAGGCGGGGAGAAGTCCGTGCTCTTCTCTACCCACAATATCGCCGACATGGAGAACGTGACGGATTATTGCCTCATCCTGGAGCACGGCAACATCGTGGAGGAGGGCTTCGTGGAGGATTTGAAGGAGAAATACGTGCTGGTCAAGGGAGAGGCGGCGGACGGGGAGCGGGCCAGGGAAATCCTTTTCTCTATGAACAGAAGCGCCTATGGCTTCGAGGGGATCTGCCTGGCCGGGAACCTGGACCGGCTGGCCGGAATGGACGTGAGCCTGGAGACCCCTACCCTATCCCAGATCAGCGTGGCGGTGATGAAGGCCAATACGAGCCTGGGAAAACTTCAAAAAAGGGCATAGGGGCTTTGGAATCCAAGATTGGGAAAGCTGGGAAAGGTGTGGTCTGAAGGATGAGGAATCGAATGAAAAGCTATCTGGTATTTACCAGTGCGTGGTATCGGCTGGCGGTGTTCCTGCTGATGCCGATAGCCCTGATTGGGCTGGGGCTGTGGGTTGAGAGGATGCTTTGGGGAGGCCGCGGGGCGACAGGCGTGATAGTCGCGGCAGTGCTCCTGCCCATGGTGGAGATTGTCTCCGACAACTGGCTCTTCGGGGGGATTCAGACAAAGGATTCCATGAGGCTGGAGTACCTGAAGACATCCGGGCGGGGGATGGACATCTTAAGAGCCGCTCTTTGGATGGATCTGCTTCGGAAATTCCTGGCCGCTCTGGGTATCATGGCATTGTGCCGGCTGGCAGGGACATGGATGGCTATGGCAGAAGGTACCGATTATGGATTCGACATAATGGACTGGGGGCTGGAGGCGGGGATCCTGCTGTACTTCACGCTGCTTTCCTATTTCGTCTCCACCCTGGGCACCTTCCTGTCCAGGTTCGGCGACATGCTGTGGATGAACCTGCTGGTGGGCTATGGGGCGGTCTTTGTGATGCTGTTTGGATTGGCCCTGCTGAACCTGGCGGATATTATCTTCATAATCGATATCATATGCGCGGTATTTGGAATCCTCATAAGCGCTGTGACGGTGAGGGCCGCCACGAAGAGGGTGGAAAGGAGCTATTATGATTAATGACTGGAAGCTTGGGATGAGGATGCTGCGCCATGCCTATGGCGTAAAGTTGAACTGCATCACGGCAGGGCTGCTGCTGTTGCTGGAGGTTCCGGCCGTCATCCTGGGAAGGGTGGATGGGAACGGGTTTCTCGCATGCTATATACTTCTGGTAATGGGCATGCTGCCCGTGCAGATGCTGCTTTCCCTGAGCGTGTCGTCCATGGTGCAGACATCTCCCATGAAAAAGAAGCTGCAGACGAAGATACCTGCCCTGGTGAACCTCACCGTCATGTGGGCCGTGTACCTGGCAGGGACCCTGCTGAGCTGCATCATGATTTGGGGAAAGCCGGAAAACCGTGGCGAGATGTACGGCAACCTGCTTTTGCTGGCGCTTTCCCTGGCCATGGTGATGGTCTACATGGGAGCGGCCTATAAGCATTTCATACTGGCATCCGTCTGCCTGATTCCTGTCCTGTGCACGGCGATAGCCGGGGGCCTCACAGGCGGAATCAGAGGCTTCCTGATGGGGATGGGGAAGGGAATCCCCCTCTGGCAGACGGCGCTGTTGGGCCTTGCAATCGTGGCCGCGGGGGCCGCGGCGGAATATCTGCTCTCGCTGCTGTTCTATAAGGCCCCTATGGACAGGATGGCCCAGTCGGGACGCCTGCGCAGGGAGATATGAGGATTTTCTGCGGAGCAGCATGGGGCAGGCGGGAGGCAGAGGGAACACATTTTATGTGGAAGCCGCTTATGTCATTCTTTCCAGTAAAGGGCTGCTTTTTCCCGGCGCCATCCCGGTCCAGATGCATTTTCTCCATAAGGTTTGCTGTGGCGTCATCCTTTGAAGCGCCCAGCTCGTACCCGCTTCACCCTGTCGGAATTACGCTCCTCCGCAAACATTGTAACATACTGCTCCGAAACATCTTCGATATCCTCCGGCCGCACGTCCTTCAGATATGGCAGATTCATGTAATCCCGCAGGAGCTGGGAGCACAGCGTATGGTCGTCGAAGATGACCTTGCTTCCGGCAGGCAGACAAGAGACAGACGGTACAGACCTTTGCTGCTTCTGCCTGCTCTTTTCAATGATTGACGGATACTTTCGGGCAAAACGCCCTGACCAAAGGCTCCCTTCGGAAGCCTAAGCAGAATTTCTGAAACGGTTGACATCAGAATTATCTGTACTTATGGTAACATATCCGCATAGCCTTTGCGCCTGTTTTTGAAAGAGCAGGCTGCGAAACGCTGCGGAAACCCTGGCACAATCCTGCCGCCCCCGGCCTCTCAGCCCAGGGCCACGTCCAGCGCCAGCATCACCGCGAACCCTGCCGCGAAGCTAAGCGTCCCCAGATTGGAGTGCTCCCCTGCGGAGGCCTCTGGAATCAGCTCCTCCACCACCACGTAGATCATGGCTCCTGCCGCGAAGCTCAGCAGATAGGGCAGGGCCGGGAGGATGAGCCCCGCCGCCAGGATGGTCAGCAGGGCGGCCAGCGGCTCCACCACGCCGGAGAGGACGCCGTAGAGAAAGGCCCGTTTCTTCCCTGCGCCCTCCGCCCGCAGAGGCATGGAGATGATCGCCCCTTCGGGAAAGTTCTGGAGGGCGATGCCGATGGATAGGGCCAGGGCCCCGGTCAGGGAGATCGTCTCGTCCCCGGCCATCCAGCCCGCCAGCACCACGCCCACCGCCATGCCCTCAGGGATGTTGTGGAGGGTCACCGCCAGCACCAGCATGGCGGTGCGCCCCAGACGGGTGCGGGGCCCTTCGGGCGAGGCGCTGTCCCGGTGCAGATGGGGGATAGTCCTGTCCAGCAGCAGCAGGAACAGGATGCCCAACCAGAACCCCGCCACCGCCGGGAGGAAGGCTAATTGCCCCAGATGCTCCGCCTCCTCCATGGCGGGAATCAGCAGGCTCCAGACGGACGCCGCCACCATGACTCCTGCGGCGAAGCCGGTGAGGGACCTCTGTACCGCCGGGGGGAGGGCGTCCCGCATGACGAACACGCAGGCAGCGCCCAGGACGGTTCCGAGAAAGGGAAGCAGGATTCCCTGTAAAGTTTCGAATGGCATTGTGTGACCTCCGTTTCTATATTCTAGTTAGTGATAACTAACTAAAGCCATTATATGATAAAATCGAAACCATGTCAATATAATACTGTTCACGGCCTCGCCGCTCACAGCAACATGATGCGCACGAAAACACTTCGCGGAGGCACCTGTGAACAGGAACGCCGTCGATACAGATTCGAAAAAACGCTCTAATATACATTGTAAACCCCGGACAAATATTTTATAATCAAGTATGGCAATTTACAAAATTTGCAGAATTCCCGGAGGAGGGCTGTTATGAAAGAAACGGAAAGAAATGCGGTATGTATCCTTGTATTGTACCTTGTCTTATGGTATGTGGGCTCGATGTTTGGCTTTTTCCCTTTTATCGCAAACGATCTGGCAATCGCTGCCGTGGGGTTTGCGGGGCTTTTGATTGTCGCCGCAATCGTGATATGCACCTGCTGGATCATTGAGACGATTCAAAAGACGGCGAAATAATATCGAGATACAAAACCAGACTACATTTTGGAGGAACAGCATGGCAATCGAGAAAGTAAAAGCATATCTCAGAAACTACGGCATGGAAGAGAGGGTCCTGGAACTGGACATGTCCAGCGCCACCGTGGAGCTGGCGGCCCAGGCCCTGCACTGCCAGCCTGAGAGGATCGCGAAGACCCTCTCCTTCCTGGTGGATGGCCGCGCAGTGCTGGTGGTGGCCGCCGGGGACGCGAAAATCGACAATGCCAAGTACAAGGCGAAGTTCGCCGCCAAGGCCAAGATGCTCTCGCCCCAGGAGGCGGAGGCCATGGTGGGCCATGCCGTGGGCGGCGTATGCCCCTTTGCGGTGAACCCGGGCGTGGCGGTGTACCTGGACGTGTCCCTGAAGCGCTTCGAGACGGTATTCCCCGCCTGCGGCAGCTCCAACAGCGCCATAGAGCTCACCATCCCGGAGCTGGAGGAATGCTCCGGCCACGCGGGATGGGTGGATGTGTGCAAGGGATACCAGGCCCCCTAAAAAGCGCCTCGCAGGGAGAGGAACAACAGGAGACAGCTTGCCAGGAGGAACAGGGCAGTCAGGAATGCCCCGGGACGGAACCGCATTTTTCCGGCAGGTTCCGAAGCGGGGAGGGCCTCCGCCAGATGGGAGCGCCGCAGAGCAGTGACTACGGGCTTGTATAAAAGCAGCGCGATCCCCGCGTTCAGTCCCCCTTTGATCACATTAAAGGGCAGGAAGGCCGGAAGCAGCAGCTGCGCCACCGCCTCCCTGGAATACCCCATGTACACCGGAGCAACCAGGTAATTCCAGAGCATCATCACCGCCACCTGGCAGCCCCATCCGCCAAGCAGCCCTCCCAGGGCGCCGGACAGCCTGCGCCTTTTCCCATAGACATAGGCGGCGGGACAGGCGAAGGCGCAGCTGGAGATGACGTTCATCAGGCAGCCCCAGATGCCGGTGCTGCTGACGGTGAACATCTCCGTGACGGACACGATGACGCTGATGGCCAGGGCGGTCAGGGGACCGAAGAGCAGGCCGCCGATGACGATGATGACGTCCTTGGGATCGTACTTCAGGAACAGGACCAGCGGGACGCGGCCAAAGACGGTGGCGATGTAGGCCAGCGTGCACAGCAGGCCCAGGGTGGTCAGTTTCTTAGTGCTTGTGTGTTTCATACGGATACCTCCTGAAATGTAATGACACCTGAAAGCGGCGAAAGGCCTTTCAGGTGTCATTTTTTTCGTTTCAGGTGCATCGAAATTGCCTACAGAGCAGTTCACAGGCGGACAAAAAAGAGTGCAGACAAAAGCCAGATACCATCTGGCCATTCCGACACACCTTCTTTAAATCCGGACTATACCGTCGGTTCCGGAATTTCACCGAACCCCGCGCATGTGCGCCCGCGGACTATCACCGCCGATCGGGAATTCTTGCTTCTCAGACCACAGACATCCGAGAAGAGTCACCCTGCCCTGAAGACATTCCTGCTATTCAGTTGTTGAAAGGATTATAGCACGGGTGGCATGGCATGGTCAACAACATTTTGCGGGAGGGCAGAACCCATTGAAAAGCTTCTCATATTCTATAATGATTCCGGGAAAGATAAAGCCTGTGCAGTTCACAGAATCTTCACAAAAATTGTTAGCACTCCCTATTGACGAGTGCTAAAATAAGTGTTATAGTACAAATAGAACAAGGGAACAGAGAAAACGAAAGGCAGGAGCCAATCGGATCCCGGGTTCAAAGGAACCGGCGCTTCACAGGACAGCGCCGGAGGATAGCAAAGTGCAGATGCAGAAAGGAGACATGACTTATGATGATGCCCAGTATTTTCAGAGATAATTTGTTCGACAGCTTTATGGAGGATTTCGCGTTTCCGTCATTCCCTGACATCGACAGGACGCTGTACGGCAAGCACGCCAGGAACCTGATGAAGACTGATGTGAAGGAGACGGAGGGCGGCTACGAGGTGGACATCGACCTGCCGGGCTTCAAAAAGGACGAGATTCAGATGGAGCTTGTGAACGGCAACCTCACCGTCAGCGCCGCCAAGGGATTGGACAAGGACGAGAAGGATGAGAAGGGGACTTATGTCAGGCGCGAACGCTACGCCGGGAGCATGAGCCGCAGCTTCTACGTAGGGGAGCATGTGACCGAGGAGGACATCCACCCCAAGTACGAGAACGGCATCCTGACCTTCCATATCCCCAAGGAGGAGAAGAAGGCAGTGGAGGAGAAGAAGCATTACATCTCCATCGAGGGATAATGTTTTGCACAGGCCGCCAGGATACCCCGCAGGAGATGCTGCGGGGTGTCTTGCTGTACGGGCCGCCGGACACCTGCCTGCCCATTCCCCAGCGGGGCAGGCGCAGGCGGCATGTGGGCCGAAGGCCGTGCAGGGGAACCGGAGGCTGACGCGGAGACGGGAGGAAAAAGATGGCAGCGAAAAGAGATTACTACGCGGTGCTGGGAGTGGAGCGCGGCGCGGACGACAAGACCATAAAGAAAGCATATCGGAAGCTGGCGAAAAAATACCACCCGGATACCAGCGCAGGTGACGCCCGGGCGGAAGAGAAATTCAAAGAGGCCACCCAGGCCTACGAAATCCTGAGCGACCCCGAGAAGCGCAGGCTCTACGACCGGTTCGGCCACGCAGCGTTTGACGGCAGCGGGGCGCAGGATGCCGGTTCCCGGGGAAATCCGTTTGAAGACATGTACGGCTTCGGAGGCTTCGGCGCCTACGGAGGGCAGGAGACCCGCCGGGCTTACGGCAGCGGGGACAGAGGCGGATACCGCTATGAATACCGCTTCGGAAGCGACGGCATGGACGATATCCTGAAAAGCATGTTCGGCGAAGACCTAGGGGAGGGGCTCGGAAGGGGCGGCGCAAATCTGCGGGCGGAGATTTCCGTCAGCTTTGAGGAGGCGGCCTTCGGGTGCGAGAAGACCCTCCGCCTGGACACGGGGGAGGGGGCGGGCCGGCAGTCCCTGCGTGTGCGGATTCCTGCGGGGATCGATGACGGGAAGAGCATACGCCTGAGAGGAAAAGGCGCCCGGGGAAGAGGCGGCAGCCCAGGAGACCTGCTGCTGAAGGTGAACGTGGGGAAGAAGCCGGGCTTTGAGCGGCAGGGCATGGATGTGTACACGGTGGCGAACATCCCCTTCTCCACGGCGGTGCTGGGCGGCGAGGCGGCGGTGCAGACCCTTTCCGGGAAGGTGCTCTGCAAGATTCGGGAGGGTACCCAGTCCGGCACCAAAATCCGGCTGAAGGGAAAGGGGATTGTCTCCATGAAAGACCCGAAGGTCCGCGGCGATCAATACGTGACCGTGCAGATTCAGGTTCCGGAGCATCTGAGCGGGGAGGCGAAACGGAAGCTTGGGGAATTCCAGGCGGCATGTGAGGGCAGGGCTTACCACAGGGCGGGCTGAGAGGGGCATGGAGATGCACGGGCATGCGGCTGTCAGACAGGCAACGCCAGGCACAAAAAGGGGCTGCCGTGTCGGCAGCCCCCCTGTGATTCAATCCTTTTTGTCGGAAATGGCGTGCAGTGCGTCCATGATAGCTTTCTTTACGGCTTCATCGGATTCCGTTGCCATCCTGTGCTGGAGATAGGTCTTCGCGTACTCAGAACCGATGCCGCCCAGCGCTTTGGCCGCCTCGCGGCGGATGACCGGATCCTCGTGGTCAATCATGTGGGCCACGGTATTGATGCTATCCTCGTCCCTGATTTCGCTGAGCGCTTTCAGAGCCGCTAACACTACTTCCTCTTCCTTGGAATTGAGGAATTTGATGACTTTGTCTGATTTTCTCTTTTCCGCCAGTTTGTTGATTTTTTCGATTGTGTGTGCATTGTCCATGCCTTTTAACGCCTTCTTTCCTGAGTGTGCCCATTCATCATTGGTGCATGGGGTATAATGTTAGATAATATATATCATAATTCTGTTGTTGACTTAATACAATGCATTAAGTCTAAAAAATATATTAAAATTCTATGGCTTATCCAGAGTTAAAGTATGAATTTGCCTAAAAAGCGGAAATAGTTATGGGTGTATTGTTTTAAGTAGAATAAATTTATATAATATGATATAAAACAAATTATTGCATGGAAAAAATATGATTAAATAATAATTTTAAAAAAATAAATAAAAATCGCAAAAAAAGTATTGACAAATATAAAAGAATAACATATAATAAAATCACAATAAAGAGAGAGGAAAAAACAAAGTCTTCCATTAAAAATTTCATAAACAGCAAAGGTTCCAGACAGAATGTGCAAGACACGAAGAGAGTAACGGATTGCTGAAGCGGAATTTGCCAGAACGTTACAGTGCATGGAGTACAGAAAAAACGTGGAAAGCACAAAAGGGTGAAATGGAAGAGAAAAAACTAAATAAGGAGGTAAAGTCCATTGGACGACGCGAAATGAGCGGGCGTATTGATTGAAAGAAATCGATACGCCCGCTCGCTGTGATGCTTGCGGCATGGGAGAATTGGGGCTGGTCAAGCATGAAAATGCTTCAGGCAGGTGCGGGAAGAATTCGGGACATTCAGCCAGTATCTTTGGGCGTTTTCCAAGGGAAAGATATTTCGGGGAATTCGTTTGTGGGCGGGGAGGTTCCCAGGCAGGTGGGGAGCGTGGGGCCGGATACGGCTTTGCGGCTGTTTCATCTGCTGTGAGGCGGATTGTCTTTCCCTGGCGCCGCGGATAGGATTGAGCAGGGGGGCTTTTGCGGAGCAGCAGTTGTGAAATGGCAGCCGTAAAAAACGATTGCGGGATTTATGGGGGCATGCTAAAATAACAAAAAGAAGAACATATCCAGGGCGAGTGAATCGTCTGTGCATACGAAAGAGGAGATGGATATGTTCTTCCTTATTTTGGCAATTCTGTTTTTGCTTTTTGAATGAGTGTTTTGGCAGATGATTGGGGAATCATAATCATGCATTTATGAATGGCAGAGGTGCATCAATGAAAGTTAAGACATTAAAGCTGAAAAATTTTATGCTGTTTGAGGAAACGGAAATTGACTGGTCGGAAAATATCAACATTATCTGCGGGGAAAACAGTACCGGAAAAACCACTTTATTGAAAGTGATGTATTCCATGTTAAAACCCATCAGCAAAGGTGCCCTGAAACCCGGGACAAAAGAAATAGGCGAGCAGCGCTTTGTAGAGAAACTGCAGGGCGTTTTCCGGCCGGACGAAATGAAAATCGGCAGATTGGTAAGTCGTAAATCCGGCAGCAGAACGGATTTTTCTGCTGTTTTCGATAAGGGGCAGAAGCTTTCGATTGGATTCGGAAGCAGGAGGGAGAATCATGTGGATATAGAGTTGGAAGGTACGTTTCCCAGCTTTGATGCTGTCTATATCCCTACGAAGGAAATGATATCAACCACTGAGCATTTTGCGACCTTATATGAAGAATATCATATTGACTTCGAAGAGATGTACTATGACCTGGCAAAGCTGCTGGATCGTCCTCTTTCGAAGACGGCCAATACAGAGGAGCAGAATGAGGTACTGAAAAATTTTGAGAAAATCATGAAAGGACAGATAGTACAAAAGGATAAGAGGTTCTACTTGAATGTAAAAGGCGAGGGCGAGTTTGAGATGGGCTTGTTATCTGACGGCTATCGAAAGCTTTCCATGATTGTATATTTGATTTCATCTGGCAGTTTGAACAAGGATACGGTTCTGTTCTGGGATGAGCCTGAGACGAATATGAATCCGAAGATGGTCAGGCCTATTGTCCAAGCTATGGTTGCCCTGGCAAAGATGGGTGTCCAGATTTTCGTGACTACACATGATTATTTCGTCCAGCAGGAATTCAATATGCTGAAAGTCTACCCGGAATTGTGCCCGGACAATCTGGATATCCGTTTTCTGTCTTTGTATCGTGATGAAACACAGGAATTGAAATGCGAGATGGGGCAGGCGGCCTCGGATCTGAAGAATAATGCTATCATGCAGGAATTTGATGCCATGTATGACAGGGAGCAGAGGGTTATCTATGGTAATTGAGGAAAGCGGTATGTGGTTTGAATTTCCGGATAATCGGACGACTGTGAAGTTTGACGAGGAATTATTCTATAGGAATTGCTTTAATAGATTTCCGGAGTCAAAAGGAGTAGATTTCATTACCGATGGGAAAGATTTGATTGCGTTTATAGAGGTGAAGAACTGCCGGGGGCACGAGGGGGACAATAGGTGGCGCATTGCCCCTAACAATCAAAAAAGGGATACGGCGCATGTTGCCCACGATGTATCAGGGCGAGACAGTCTGGATATTGAAGTGGCGCAAAAGGTGGCTATGACGCTTGCGGCTTTGTGCGGTGCCTATTCTTTTGGGGACAGGAAGGATTCCTTGGGAAATTTAAAAGAAATAGTAGCAGGGATTTCGGGAGAAAGATTTGCCCAGACTGGGAAAAAGAAATTGATTATTTTAGTTTTAGAGGGGGATTTCGGAACACATACCAGACCGAAGAAAGCTATTATGTCAGAATTGCAGCGGAATATTATGTCGAAGATGCAGTGGTTGGATTGTAAGGTTTCGGTGGTGGATTCGGATACATATTGGGAGAAGGTATTTAAAATCAATGTCTGAAGAAGCCACACAGTATGGAAAGCGGCTGACGGTTATGAGGAATCAGATGAAGTCAGAGAGACAGGAATTTTAGAAGTTAGAAACAACTAACTAAGGAAAAGAACCCACATGGATATATTTGAACTGGTAGACAACGAGAA
>CAJUFO010000078.1 GCA_910585615.1 uncultured Acetatifactor sp. | reverse complement strand
TGGGAGCCGTTGCTCCAGCGGACCATCAAAGAAGCCGTGTCGTCCACACCTTCCACCACGCCCTCTGTCCCGGTCGGCGGGGCCTGTTCGTCTTCCATCCTGACCAGGGCCACCCGCGTCCCCGCAGGGTACTCCCTGCGGACGCGCTCCACAACCTCCCTACTCGGAAATGTCATTGTCTGCCGCCCCCTTCCCTGCCCCGCTCTTGAAACTGCCGTTGCCGGAGAGGTTCTTCAGCAGGACCTTCCTCTCGTTTTTGTATTCCTCCCCGATGAATCCGAGCCGGAGCAGGAAGCACCGGAAGGCATATTTCTCGTTGTCCGCCGACCGTTCCTTCGCCGTGACGCGCTTCTGCTTCCGCGCCATGTCGCAGAGGGCGGTGATGAAATGCGTGTATGCCTTCGCCGCATCGCCATCCTGCCCGTCCGCGAACCAGGGGAAGGAGACCTTCTCCTCATCCGCCTCAACCGGGAGGCTTTCAACCGCCAGCGCCTTTTTGATCAGGGCGGCCTTGGCGTCCACCAGCCTGTGCAGGTTCTCCAGGGCGGCGTCCGTGAAGGACTCCCTCGGCAGCGACACCGTAAGCCTGATGCCCTCCTCCTGCGGTTCTGCCTGGACGGTTTCTTCCCCTGCCGCCGTCTCCGGCGCATCTGTGGCCGGTTCCTCTGCGGCTGCTCCCGGTCCTTCCGCCGTAGTTTCTGCGGAATCCTGCGGCTCTGCGGTTTCCTGCGGCTCCGCCGCTTCTTCTACGGAATCTTCCGGCTCCGCCTGCGTCTCTGCTGTCTCTTCCAGCTCTGCCGTAAACCCTGCCTGCGCCAGCCCTGCCAGGACTTTTTCCACCAGTTCCCCGCTGCTGCGTTCATCCCATGCCAGCGCCCCTTCTTTGCTGACCGTGAAGTTGCTGATTGTGTATGCGCAGGTCGGCATCCTCATGTAGACCGCCTTCATCCCGACGATCCCGGAAATGACCTTTACCATCTCTTTCCTGCGTTCCCCTGTCACGTTGAATCTTCTTTCCATACTGTTTGCCCTCCTTTTTTTGTGGTACTACATTAATCACTCAAAGTGGTAAAAATAGCAAGGGAAACCGCAGGAAAAATGTCACAATAAAAAGTCCGGGAACTGGGCGTAGTACACAATGCCCGCAAGCACAAAATATGCGTTCGGCAGCGCGATGCCGTTCCCCCACATACGGTATTCCGCCGAATCGGAATGCGGGTCTTTCAACCATTTCAGTATCTGCCTGTCGGTTTTCGGCTTTTTGGAAATCCCCATGATCTTCCGGTGGGTCTCGAACACCTCCCGCCAGAACGCCAGCTCACCCTCTGTGGGGTCCTCAGTGCCAAGACCGCCACACCACCAGTCCGGGAAGCCCTGGAGCCTTGCACATTCCGTAGGCGTCAGCCTCCTTACGATGTAGTCCGGCTCCGCCCTCACATCATTGATGACGGGCGGGTCCTTATAATCAGTAGCCACCAGCGTGTTCGCCAGCTCCTTCTCCGCCCGCGTGAAATGGGAATTCTTGCTGGTGCAGTAGGTCGGCTGCGCCACGGCGTGCCGGTCTGCGGCCGTGAGTGAAAAAGCCACATCCTCATTGATGCCGCTGCCCTGCGGCCTGTTCCCGTCGTCCCGCCCAATCATGGAGCCCTGTAGGACGAAGGTCTGCATCTGCATGTTCCGGGTCGCCATCAATGCCCCGGACTTCCCATGCAGGTCGATGACCTCGTCCCGCTGGTTGATGTGGAACGCCGACATCCCCTCCGGCTCCACCACGGCAATCCCTCCCTGGTTGCAGGATGGGTTCCCGCCGTTTGCGTCCAGCGTCCGGGAGGTTTCTGCCTCGTAAAAACCGCTGCGCGGGTTATCTGATTTCATGGCGTTGCTCTCCTTGGAACAGATGCCAAATGTCCGTACCGGATGCGCCTTGCCGGATGGCACGAACACAGCCTGGTCATTATTACAGGAAAGCGTCGCCGATTTATCTTCCTGTATCAAAATGCCTTTACCGCCACCTTCACAACCAGAGCGTATCTTCAGTGTTTTAGGCGTTTCCGCATTTATAGCCATGAGAGTGCTTCCATTGCCAGCCCCCTGTGATTGCATCGGATTTCCAGCCAGTTCCAGCACACATGGCGGATGGTGGCTTTCTGCACGGAGTGTGCAGGTTATATTATCTGTCACATCCATCTTCTGCCCACCCTGATCGTTCAGGCAGATGCCGCCTGCCTTTCCAGTGCAAGCCGGAGTATCCCTGGCAGCTCCTTGCCACGCACGGAAGCCCTCCGCAGAATACCCTGACACGCCTTCGGACTCAAATAATATTTTCCCGGCACGCCTGCCTGCAAAATCTGCGACAAGGTAGATGCGTTTCCTTCGCTGGGGGACTCCCCAAAACTGGGCATCAAGGACGCGCCATGCGAGGGAAAATCCGTTTCCCACGATATTCCCTGCATTTGCCCATTTCCCCCTTGGAGGCATAGGAACAGGAACCTCCCCGCCTTTGACGGAGCAGACCGCTTCGAGGACTGCCCTGAAATCTTCCCCTTTGTTGGATGAGAAGGCTCCGGGGACGTTCTCCCACACGATAAACCTTGGATATCTTCCATCTGTCGCACACCTCATTTCCTTTATGATCCTTATTGCCTGGTAGAACAGGCAGGACTGCTTCCCGTCCAGCCCAGCCCGCTTGCCCGCCACCGACATGTCGGTGCAGGGCGAACCAAACGTGACGATATCCACCGGGTCAGCCTCTGCGCCATCTACTAGGGAAATATCACCCAGATGCTTTACAAAAGGCAGCCGCTTCGTGGTCACGCGGATAGGGAACGGCTCGATTTCCGAGGCCCATAAGGGCGTGATTCCCGCCAGCAGCCCGGCGAGCGGGAAGCCCCCGCTGCCATCGAACAGGCTCCCCAGTGTCAAATTTACATTATCCATCCTCCACCTCCTTTACAAGTGCGGAGTACGCAATCTTCTCCCCGCCCCGCTCCACAAACACATTTTCCGAATCCCCGGTATCCTCCACATACCTCCGCAGGATGACGGACGCATACTTTTCATCCAGCTCCATCAAGCAGCAGATACGGTTCGTCTGCTCACATGCCATCATTGTGGAGCCGCTGCCGCCAAATGTGTCCAGCACGATGGCGTTCTCCTGGGAGGAATTGCGGATGGGGTAGCCGAGCAGGTCGAGCGGCTTGGATGTCGGGTGGTTCTTGTTCCGCTTCGGCTTGTCGTAGTTCCAGATGGTTGTCTGCTTCCGGTCGGAATACCACGGATGCCTCCCGTTCTTCAGAAAACCGTAAAGAATCGGCTCATGCTGCCACTGATAGTCCGAGCGCCCAAGCACCAGCGAATTCTTCACCCAGATGCACACCCCGGCAAGATGGAACCCCGCATCCACAAATGCCTTGCGGAAATTCAGGCCCTCCGTGTCCGCATGGAACACATACGCCGCGCCGCCGTTCTCCAGGTGCGCCGCCATCTGTAAAAATGAATTGTACAGAAAATTGTAGAATTCATCCCCCTTCATGCTGTCGTTCTGGATGGTAAGCCCGCCGGAACTTTTGAAGGAGACCCCATAGGGCGGGTCCGTCACGATAAGGTTTGCTTTCTTCCCGTCCATGAGCGCCGCCACGTCCTCCGCGCTGGTGGCATCGCCGCACATCAGCCTGTGCCTGCCCACCGTCCAGATGTCTCCCCGCTCCACGAACGCCGCCTTTTCCAGCGCGGCGGAAAGGTCAAAGCCATCATCTTTCACACCTTTATCCCCTTCCCCTGCAAAAAGGTCCGCAAGCTCATCCTCTCCGAAACCTGTCAGCGACACATCAAAGTCCGCGCCCTGCAGGGATTCAATCTCGATGCGGAGCAGCTCCTCATCCCACCCCGCGTCAAGAGCCATGCGGTTGTCCGCAAGGATGTAGGCTTTCTTCTGCGCCTCCGTCAGATAGTCCACAAACACACACGGAACCTCTGTAATCCCTTCCTCTTTTGCGGCGGCAATCCTGCCATGCCCCGCGATGACATTAAAATCCCGGTCGATGATGACCGGGTTGATGAAGCCGAACTCCCGCAGGGATGAGCGGAGTTTTGTGATCTGCTCCTGCGAATGTGTCCGCGCATTATTCACATAAGGTACAAGCCTGTCAACAGGGACAAGCTGCATATCTGTCGTGGTATTCATCTCCACCTCCAAAAAATCGCACAAAAAAACCGCCCAACATCTCTGCTGGACGGCATTGGTTTAACTGCCATATCCTTATTTAATTTTCATCTTCATAAAACCCGAACTTCTGGCATATTTCATGGACAGCCATAGCAAAAACGGCCCTCGAATGCACATCCGGATTATCGTTCTTATTTTTCTTCTCGATGTATAAATCCCGCATCTCAGCATCCCACAAGCCATTTTCCTTAATCCAGTCAATCTTTTCTGGCAGCATATAATATCCGTCAGGCTGTTCACACCATGTGTAGTTCCCATGCGGCTTGTCAAAGTGGATATATTCCTGGCACTCATATCCTTCATCATCAATGCAATTATTCACAATTGCAAAATCACAGCTATGGAGGATGCGGGACTCCCTCCTGTTTTTCATCTTGATCGTCAGTACGCGCGTGGAATCCTCTGGGTAATCATATCCGTATTTCACACAGACAGTGCCTATCGCTTTCTGGAGCATATTCTTTAGCTGCTTCGGCTTATATGTTTCATCATCATCGTTGACCTCAATATTAAAATCAAAGTCATAACCCACATTTGATTTGCTGTCATAGGTAATCATGTTCCTTTTGTAACTGCCCACAACATCAAACCTGAATGTGAACTTGGGCCTTAATAAGTCCTGTGCCTCCCTGAGAATAGCTTGGATGTCTTTATAGGCTTCCCGCACCTTTGGGTCATGTTTGGAAATGTAATGGAAATCATGCTGCATGGTTTTGTTCTCCTTCTCATTTATTTCCAGTCCTCCCACCCACTTAGCAAAATTTGCTAAATCACTACAGTATACCACTTGCTGATGAAGAATCAAGACCTTTGCACAAAATTTCCGTATGTCCGGCAGTTTTAGGTATCCCTACATGCCCTTCCTTGCGCGGAGCAGCCGTTCCATCACGTCATCCTGGGGCGTGTTTCCCTGGAATTCCACCGAGCAGTTCTCCTTCACGATCTGGTAAATCTGCATCC
The DNA here is from genome assembly GCA_910585615.1 of uncultured Acetatifactor sp. GTDB lineage: Bacteria > Bacillota > Clostridia > Lachnospirales > Lachnospiraceae > Acetatifactor. The sequence goes on along the minus strand of CAJUFO010000078.1, from coordinate 15,875 downwards.
AACAGTAGTTGGTCTGCTTCATATAGGACTGGCTCATGGAAACGTAAGGGGAGGCGATGGCGGCTCCCGTAGTCGGGTGCTTCGCCAGGAATCCAGTGGACGAAACAATCTCTTCACACTGAATCCACCGGGAAACACTCATGGCATATTGCTCCACCATCTGAACCGTGACCAGCTTTTCACAGCCCCGCGCTTTCAGCCATGCATACGTTTCGTTGTATACCTCCTCCGCCACCAGTTCCCGCCCACTCTTCTGCGGTGATTTGAGGAAATCCTTCACGGGCGGTACATCCACGCCCTCCAGCTCGGCAGGCTCCAGCATAACCGCCGCTGTTTTCCCCTCACTAATCTTCTCCGTGAGTGCTTTCGGTTTTCTCCCTGCGCCCGGTCTTGCGCCGCCGCGCCCGCTGCCGTCCTTTGCCACCGTTTTCACCCCGTTCCTTTGATTATTTTTGAAAAAATGATGCGGAAATCAAACGCCGCAGCCCTCTGAAAGCCTTTAATCTGCGGGAAATCAGGGCAGGGCAATCCCCCGTTTGATTTCCGGTTTTTATGCGTAACACCCCACGCCCGTTTCCCAGCGGATTCCTTACAGAGGTTTCACCCGCCCCTCCCGGCTGGAAGAAATCTCCGCAGCATAGGTCCACACAGTAAATTAATGGTTGTGCCACCTATCCCCGCGCACTGCATGGAGTCTTGCATGGCACGTCCGGCACAATGACAAAAGGTTATCCTCATCGTGAGTGCCACCCTCCGCCAGCGGGAGTTTATGATGTACCTCCTCCACTGGACGCATCAATCCCTTCTTCTGGCACTCCTCACAGAATGGGTGCTTGGCAGCGTAGCGGTTACGGATATGTTCCCATTTCCTTCCATATTTACGGCGTACACGGTCATACTTCTCGTAGCGTCGGTTCTCCTGCTTTTCATGCTCCTCACAAAAACGCCCCTCGGTCAGCTTCGGGCATCCGGGAAAGGAACACGGCCTCTTTGGTTTCCTTGGCATCGCCTCCACCTCCCTTGCGGCAGAAAGCCTCCGCAGGATTCCGATTCTCCCGCGAAGGCCCTCTTGACATTTTTTCATGCTATCAGCATACCACACCCGGTAAGGAAAAGCATCCACGATATTACTCACACCGGCCGCATCATGCTTTCCCGTACAGCAGCGTCACCAGCCTGCCCAGGGCACGGTTCTTTTTGTTGTACGCCGAGGAACGCTCAATGCCGAAGCGGTCGCAGATGCTGTACACGGCGCTGGTCTGGCTTTCTGAATCCGAATAAAAGGTTTCCAGCACATACCTCTCATCTTCGGAAAGCTCCTCCCACGCTGGGAGGAACCACGCCATATATTCTGCCGCCTGTCGGTAACGCTCTTTCAGGATGTCGATTTCCTCAATGCCCTTAACCATCCTGTCCTCCATGGCACGGGGATTGTGGGTATGCGGCATCCCGTCAGGCGGCTGGCTGCTGATGCCGCCCATCTTCTCATATGCCGCCTTGATCTCATCATCCGTGTGTTCGATGATGAATCTCATATTGCTGTAATCCTTCAGCGCGTCCACAGCCGCCGACCGCTTGTCAAGGTATTTCCAGATAATGCTCATAAGCCATGCCTCCAGTCAAAATATATTTGCTTCCCACGGATTTTCATGGATTGTCTTTGATTTACATGGATTGGCCTATCTATTCAAATTCACTTTCACCGCCTCTATGAGCGCCGCCTGCGAAGTGTCCTTAGACCGCAGTGCCTCCATAATCTGTTCATCAACCGTTCCCCTGGTGATGATGTGCTGGATGACCACCGTCCCGGATGTCTGCCCCTGCCTCCAGAGACGTGCCACCGTCTGCTGGTACAATTCCAGTGACCAGGTAAGTCCGAACCACACCATTGCCGAACCGCCGCCCTGCAGGTTCAGCCCATGCCCCGCAGAGGCAGGATGCACCAAGGCGACCGGAAGCTCCCCGGCATTCCACTTCCTGATGCTGGCATCCGTATCCAGCTTTTCATGTTCCACGCCAAGGCTTGAAAGCCTCTCCGCAATCCGGCTGTAGTCGTGCTTGTACCAGTAAACCACCATGAGCGTCTTCCCGCAGGCAGACTCGATGATGTCCTCCAATGCATCCAGCTTCCGGTCATGGATCTGGACAGCCTCTCCGTTATCGGAATACACCGCACCATTCGCCATCTGGGACAGCTTGCCGGAAAGGGATGCCGCGTTTGCGGCTGTAATCTCTTCTTCTGTTTTCCCGACAACCAGGTCCTCCTTCATGGCATCGTAGATCCCCTGCTCCTCCGCATCCATGTACACGGGGTATTCCGACACTATCAGTTCCGGCATCTCCAGGTAATCCGCCGCTTTCATGGAGATGGTTATATCCGAGATCCTGGCATATATCTTCTCCTCCGCTCCCGGAAGCGGCTTGTAGGAGTACACGATGGGACCGTTCATCCTGTCCGGCTTGAAATAATCCAGGCGGTACTGCCCGATGAACCTCCCAAGCCTTTTCCCCATGTCCAGCACCTTGAATTCCGCAAACAGATCCATGAGCCCGTTGCTGCTGGGAGTCCCCGTAAGCCCCACCACCCTCCTGGCCAGCGGGCGCACCTTCATGAACGACTTGAACCGCTTCGACTGCCAGGACTTGAAACTGGACAGCTCATCGACCACCACCATGTCGAATCCGAACGGGATGCCGCTGCTTTCCACCAGCCAGGTGAGGTTCTCCCTGTTAATGATATAAATGTCTACATCTGCTTTTAACGCTTTCTTCCTCTGGGCGGGCGTCCCCACAACGATGGAATACCGCAGCCCGCTAAGCTGCTCCCACTTCTCAATCTCCGCCGACCATGTGTTTTTGGCAACCCGCAGGGGAGCGATAATCAATACCCTGTTTACCTCGAATTCCTCGTACATCAGCCTGTTGATTGCCATCAATGTCAGGCTCGTCTTCCCCATCCCCATATCCAGCAGGATTGCCGCCACGGGGTTACGGATTATAAAATCTATCGCATACTGCTGGTACTTATGTGGACTGAATCTCATCAATGATCCCTCCAATCTGCGCCGGGTCGTCCAGGACATACACCCGGAACCCCAGCCGCCGTAATAATGCGTGGCGGGAAGCCTGGAGGGGACGGGGCTTCTCCCCCGGAGCCTTGGCCTCCACAAAGCCGGACTTCCCACCCGGCAGCAAGGCGATCCGGTCGGGCATCCCGTCAAATCCCGACGACACCCACTTAGGGCATATGCCGCCGCGCCTTTTCACCTCCGCAACAAACTTCCTCTCGATGTCTTTTTCACGCATCGCACACCTCCGTCAAATTGATAAAGCGTGACGCTCATGAACCTCCCCGCGTAAACTTTCCTATAAGGCTTTTTTACTAATATTTTTCTATATAGGAAACTTTTAGGAAAAGAGTATCTAAACTGTCACAAATGGCTTAAATACAGGATTCGTGTATGTCGTGGAAGTCTTATGCACTGTACGCAAAAGACCTCCACGCACTGTACTAACCCAGAAAGTCCTGCCCGCTCTTGAGCTGCACACCATGCACGAACATCCCCTTGTTCGTCTTGCGCCGGATAAAACCCGCCTTGTCCACGGCGGAATAAAAATCCGTGGTGCTGCGGATATACTCGCCGTTCTGGATGCAGTAAGCGCGGTACTGCTGGTAAAACTCCCCAGACTTCTCCTGGTAGGAAAGGTCAACTTCGCAGCATTCGTCAATATACCTCCCAAGCCAGTCGTTGTCCTCCCGGTATGCCTGCACCGCATCCTTCACGCACTGCGGCGGGTCGGTTTTGAAGTTCTGCGCAACCGTCTTCTGTGCCCCTTCGATGATCCATGCCAAAATAGCGGGACCTGCGTTCTCAAAAAGATGATCCGCATAGTTCTTGATATCCGTGTCCCCCACGATATGGGCATTGAAGGGGATCACCACGAGCCTGCGCCAGATGCCGTCATCGTTCGCGCCGACCTTCGGCAGGTGGTTGGTGTACAGTACCAGCGTATGGGAAGGGATGAACTGGAACGGGTCCTTGTATTTCTTCTCCGCCTGGATCTCATCCGTAGAGCAGAGCTGCTTGACCACTGCCGTGTTCAGCCGCATCCCTTCCTCCATTTCCGAAGCGATGATGAGCCTCCGCCCCTTCAGCTCCGCCATCTCCGGCTTCACATTCCTCTTGCACCCCATCGTGAGCGCCTCCGCCGATATCTTCCCCGCATAATTGCCAAGCACCCGGTAGACGGCATTCCAGAAAGTGGACTTGCCGTTGGCCCCGCCTCCATAAGCGATGATGAGATGCTCCTGGTACACCTTGCCCACCGCCGCCATGCCGACCACCTGCTGCACATAATCGATGAGCGCCTGGTCGCCGCAGAAGAACAGCCAGAGCGCGTCCTCCCATACCTGACTCCCCTCATCCCCCGGCGAACACCCGGTAATCTTAGTGATCAGGTCTTTCGGGTCATGCGGCTGCTCCCCGGCCATGCCTCTTCTGAGGTCATAGGTGGCACGCGGCGTGTTGAGCAGGCTCTCATTCCGGTCAAGGTCGTTCACGTCGGCAAGCAGCATCGGCCTTGCGGCATTGAGCGCGGACGTAAGGTATTTATAATCCCTGCGCTTCTGTGCGAAAGCGAGATAGTTCCTCGCACCGACATACGCAAAGTACAGCCCCAGCAGGCTACCCGGCACGGCTTTTTCCAGCGCCTTACCCCCTGCGGCAAGCGCATCCTCCGCAACCCCGGCATCTTTCAATGCTTTTTTCGCTTTCTCCACCTCGTCCTGCGCATCCGCAAGCTGGAGGTCTGAAAACTCCTCTATCGCGCCGACCGCGAGCTGCCTGTCCTCGCGCCACACCTCCCCGTCATACCGGAGGTAGTCCGTGGCGTTCGTGTGGATCAGCTCATCCCCATACTCCCTTGCCAGCACTTTCGCCTGCCCGATGTCCGAGTAATCGTCCGGCTTTAAGGACTTCCCTCCCACAAAATCATCATTGTACTGGCCGGGAGGCACATAGCCGTCCTGCCCGCTGATGGTATTCCTGAAAAACTTCAATGCGGAGAACCAGATGGTATCCAGCTCCGGGCTTTCCAGTGGAGGCTCGCACTTCCCGGCCTCCTCCAGAAAGATGTCATGCGCCTTACCGCATTCCCCATAGCGTTTCAGCACCCTCCCGGCAAAGCGGGAAAGGGTGTTGTTCCGGCTCCCTTCCAGGATGGGGCCACCCACAGACGGGGTCTCTTCCTCTTCTTCTGTTCCTGTTGACACTTCCTCGTCAATATTCACCCAGCCCTCGTGCCACACCACGTCGCCGCAGTCCGCCCCGAAGATGAACCTTGCGGCGTCCAGGGCATTCCCGTCAAAGAAAGGGAACGCATTATGGATCGCCCGCTTCAGGGCCGCATACTGCCCGGCATCCGCAACCGCCCCGACAGGGAAGTACACATGGTACCGGGGTCTTGCGGACTCCCCGTCCTTCTCCAGCATGTGGTGGCGGCTCGGCACCAATATATAGGAAATGTCCGGCATCATCCCATCCAGCTTCCCCTCCGTCACCCATTCTGCCGGGTCATCGGTATGGTCATTGTCCAGGTCCATGACCACCACATCCGAAGAGAGAAAATTCCCATTGGTACGGTAGCTCCCCTTGTATTCCCCGCACACATGGTCATAAGCCACCGCATCCTTCATCATCCCCGCGTCCGCCACCACGACTTTCGTGGGGTACCTGCAGTTCCTGGCATTGCCCGCACAGTCGGCGCGGCAAATCGTTATCTGCATCCTGTCTCCTCCTTTAAGCCTTCCGTAAAATACCGGATCTTCATGTCCCTGCGCTCCGCCTTCCCGATCTCCGCCCTCATGCCCTCCGACAGCCGGACTTCCGAGCCGAACACCCAGACCTCCTCGCATTTCCCAAGGAACACCAGATCCATGAACATTGCCAGCTCCCGCTCATCCCCCTCGTCCATGAACTGCGGCAGGAGCAGGTGCGGCGCTAAAGGGATCGCGCCGCTGTCCACGGCGAACCTGCTGTATTTCCTTGCCTTCTCCGCATTCCCTTCCTCGTCCCCGGAAAACGCCGAACAGATATAGACAAGCGGGCGGTACCCTTTCCTCTCCATATTTGCCACAGCCCGGAACGGGACAGGGTCGCTGTAGCCTTCGCTGTTCTTGTAAGCTATCCCAATCCTGCATCACGCCTTTCGTTAATTAGTAAGGACTGTTTTGTCCTCCTACCTTCCCATGGACACGCCGGGACGTTTTGGACGGAAAAACTTTTGGTTTCTTTTCCTTCCATATAAATGCGGCACCTTCCCAAAAAAATTTTTCAAAATAATCCGTCCAAATCCAGGGAAGGTGTCCATGGGAAGGTGAAGGACAGACAGGGGCGGCGCCCCCGCAAAGTCCCTCAAAAAATTTCCGTCCAAAACCGGAAAACGTGTCCATAGGAAATTGAAAGGCAAAGATGCCGATCAGGAAGGCGGTGTTACACATGGATGTAAAAAATGCGGCAGACGCGGGCCGTATCCGGGACAGGGAGCTGGACGAAGAACTGGCGGATGTCCTGGTGGCAATCAGCGTCATCACGAAACGGCTTGCACGGAAAATCAGCGAAAATCTCAGGAAAACGGAGGTGCCATCAGATGGGCAAAATGAACGAGCTGTCCACCGCGATTGACGAAATGATCGCGTGCGGCAACGGACTGGTAAAAGCCGCCGAAGCATTGAAGGCTTTTTACTCTTCCGAAAATGGACCCGCGCAGGAGGGGAAGCCTGCGGAACCAATGAAAAAAGAAGACCCTGAACCTACCGCGGAAAAAAGCATTTCCAAAGAGGATGTCAGGAAGCTCCTCGTAGCCAAATCCAATGCGGACGGCGGGGCGTACAAGCCCGCGGTGAAGGAACTGGTGAGGAAGTATTCCGGGACAGGGCAATTAAGCAGCATACCCGCGGAGAAATATGCGGAGGTGCTTGCGGAACTGGAGGGGATCGGCAATGGCTAAACACGCGCTGCTCTCCGCCTCCGCCAGCCACAGGTGGCTCAACTGCCCGCCGTCGGCTCTGGCCTGCGCCAGTGTAGAGGAACGGGCCAGCCCTTACGCGCAGCAGGGCACGGACGCACATACCCTCTGCGAATACAAGGTAGGGAAAGCCCTCGGAAGGAAACTGCAAAACCCGGAGGGACACCTGGAGAACTTTGACGCGGAGATGGATGACTGCACCGATGAGTACCGGAATTATGTCTTAGAGCAGTTGGAACAGGCGAAGAAGTTCTGCCCCGACCCGCAGGTGCTTATCGAGGAGCGCTTGGACTTTTCCAGGTGGGTGCCGGACGGCTTCGGCACCGGGGACTGCGTCATAGTCTCCGACAGGGAGCTGCATGTCATCGACTTCAAGTACGGGGTCGGCGTCCTGGTCAATGCCGAAGACAACCCGCAGATGCGGTGCTATGCGCTCGGCGCGCTGGACACCTACGATGGCATCTATGACATCGAAACGGTGAAGATGACCATCTTCCAGCCCCGCAGGGACAACATCAGCACTGCCTCCATGGGCAAGGACGAACTGCTCGCCTGGGCAGAGAACACGCTTGCCCCAGCCGCAAAGCTGGCATATGAAGGCGGCGGCGAATTCCATGCGGGGGAACACTGCCAGTTCTGCAGGGTCAAGGCGACGTGCCGCAAACGGGCGGAACATAACCTTGAGATGGCGAGATACGACTTTGCGGTGCCGGACACCCTGGAGCCGTCCGAAATCGCCGCCATCCTGTCCCGGATCGATGATCTCGTTTCCTGGGGCAGCGACATCAAGGACTATGCCCTGCAGCAGGCGCTCTCCGGCGTGAAGTATGACGGCTTCAAGGTCGTGGAAGGCAAGTCGAACCGCAGGTTCACGGATGAAATGGCCGTGGCTTCCGCAGTCCAGAGCGCGGGGTACGAGCCTTACGAGAAAAAGATCCTCGGCATCACGGCGATGACCTCACTGCTTGGGAAGAAGAAATTTGACGAACTGCTTGGCGGGCTGGTCATGAAGCCTCCGGGCAAGCCGGCCCTCGTGCCGGAGAAAGACAAGCGCCCGGCAATCAACACGGCAACCGATGACTTCAAAGAAAATTAGGAGGAAAAGAGTATGTTCAATCCAACGAAGGTAATCACGGGAGTGAATACCAGATGGTCCTACGCAAATGTGTGGGACGCAAAATCCATCAACGGGGGCGCGCCAAAGTACAGCGTCTCCCTCATCATCCCGAAGGATGACGCGGCGACCGTAAACAAGATCAAAGCCGCGATCCAGGCCGCTTACGAGGAAGGCGAGTCCAAGCTGAAGGGCAGCGGCAAGACCGTCCCGCCCCTCAAGTCCATCAAGACTCCCCTTCGCGACGGCGACCTGGAGAGGCCGGACGATGCGGCGTATGCAAATTCCTATTTCATCAACGCAAATTCTTCCACGGCTCCCGGCATCGTGGATGCGGACCGCCAGCCTATCCTTGAGCGCTCCGAGGTCTACTCCGGTGTTTACGGCAGGGCGTCTGTAAACTTTTACGCGTTCAACACCAATGGCAACAAGGGGATTGCCTGCGGCCTGAACAATCTCCAGAAAATCCGTGACGGGGAACCCCTCGGCGGGAAGAGCCGCGCCGAAGACGACTTCGCTTTCGCAGACGATGACGATTTTCTGTCATAAGGCGTACACCAACCTGGGCGGCGGGCTTCCCGCCGTCTGGCAGTCCAAGACAATCGAGGTGAAAACATATGGAAAACTATCCTTTTATGATCCAACTGGCTTCCTATATCATTGTCGGCGGATTCATCGGCATGGTCATATCCATGGCTTTGGAAGCGTTCAAAGCATTTATCCGGAAAAGGAAGAAAAAGAAACAGGAATAACCAACACCAGGCGGCATGGGCATCTCCCCTGCCGTTTTTGTCCTATAGGAGGCAGCCAATGAAAATAGAGTATATGAGCATCGACCTGGAAACATTCAGCAGCATTGACATCAGCAGATGCGGCGTCTACAAATACGCGGAATCCCCGGATGCCGAACTGCTGCTCTTCGCCTGCTCCGTCAATGGCGGGCCTGTCGCTGTATACGATGTGGCAAACGGCGGTGAAATCCCGGAAGAGATCCTTGCCGCGCTTTCTGATGAGTCCGTCACCAAATGGGCATATAACGCCGCTTTCGAGAGGGTGTTCCTCTCCGTCTGGCTTAAGCGGAACCGCCCGCAGTTTTTTTCATCCTACAGCATTGACGGGGACACAGTCAGGGATTACCTTGACCCGTCTTCCTGGCGGTGTTCCATGGTCTGGTCGGCATACATGGGGCTTCCTCTCTCCCTGGAAGGAGCCGGCGCGGTCCTTGGGCTGGAAGACCAGAAGATGACGGAAGGCAAGGCACTGATACGGTATTTCTGCAAGCCCTGTCCCGCCACAAAAACAAATGGCGGGAGGACACGTAACCTGCCGGGGCATGACCCGGAAAAGTGGGATACCTTCAAAAAATATAACCAGCGGGATGTGGAGGTGGAGATGGCCATCCAGCACAGACTTTCGAGATTCCCCGTCCCGGACTTTATCTGGGAGGAGTACCGTCTCGACCAGGAAATCAACGACAGGGGCATCCTCCTGGATATGGAAGTTGTCGAAAACGCCATCCGGTTCGATGCCTTCAGCAGGACGGCGCTCATGACAGCGATGAAAGAGGATACAGGAATGGAGAACCCAAACTCCGTGCAGCAGATGAAGGAATGGCTTGCTGGTAAAGGCATAAATACAGACTCCCTTGACAAGAAAGCCGTCACTGAACTGTTGAAAACCGCGCCGGAAGATGTGGCGGACATCCTCCGGCTCCGGCAGCAGCTCGCAAAGTCCTCCGTCAAGAAATACCAGGCAATGCAGGCATCCGCCTGTGCGGACAGCAGGGCAAGGGGGATGTTCCAGTTCTACGGGGCCAACCGTTCCGGCAGATGGGCAGGCCGTATCATCCAGTTACAGAACCTTCCCCAGAACCATCTCGCCGACCTGGAGGAAGCCCGTTCCGTGGTCAAATCCGGTGATTATGAACTCATGGGCATGCTTTATGACGATGTGCCGGACACGCTCTCCCAGCTCATCCGTACCGCCTTTATCCCAAGACCGGGATACAAATTCGTGGTGTCGGACTTCTCCGCAATCGAGGCAAGGGTGCTTTCCCACCTCGCCCGTGAGACATGGCGCACAAAGGTCTTTGCGGACAACGGGGACATCTACTGTGCTTCCGCGTCTGCCATGTTCGGCGTGACCGTTGAAAAACATGGGCAGAACTCGCACCTCCGGCAAAAAGGCAAGATCGCGGAACTGGCCCTCGGCTATGGCGGCTCTGTCGGTGCGCTGAAATCCATGGGTGCGCTGGAAATGGGGCTTGCCGAGGAGGAACTCCAGCCCCTTGTGGATGCCTGGCGTTCTGCCAATCAAAATATCGTGCAGTTCTGGTGGGATGTTGACCAATCCGTAAAGGATGCCATCAAAATGAGGTCCGCTACGGAAACGCATGGAATCAGGTTCATTTACCAGAGCGGGATGCTCTTCATCGCCCTCCCGTCCGGCAGGCGGCTTTCCTACGTCAAGCCCCGGATTGGCGAGAACCGTTTCGGCGGGGAATCTGTCACCTATGAAGGCGTGGGGACGAACAAGAAATGGGAGCGGATTGACACTTTTGGCGGGAAGTTAACTGAGAACATAGTGCAGGCTATTGCCAGAGATATCCTATGTTATACCATACGGACGCTTTCCCATTGTTTCATCTGCGGCCATGTACATGATGAACTTATCATTGAATGCAGCAAAGATGTAAACCTGAATGCCATATGCGAACAGATGGGCAGGACTCCTGAATGGATTCCTGGACTGCTCCTCCAGGCAGATAGTTTTGAAACAATATTCTATAAAAAAGACTGAGAAAAATCCCGATGGCTCGTGCTGCCATCGGGTTGTCTTTTACCTATAATCTTTGAGTTTCCTGTTCAGTTCTTTCAGCGTGGAATTCTTCCGTCCACTTAATGTCGTCCGGGGAATCCCCATCTCCTTCGCCACATCCCGTCCCGACTCTTTAGTAGCAACCATTTTGCATTGACGGAGTTTCTCTTCTGTAAGCTCTCCCAGTTCTTTATGAAGTGCATCGATCATAGTGCGGTAGGCAACAATCTCTGCCGGGTCGCCGCCATCCATTGCCGGATTATATCCAGCTTCTACAAGTGCATCATATGACAATTTTTCCATATTGTCTTTTCTGCCTGATTCCTTGGCTTCCACACGAGCCGCTTTCTTGTCCATATTATTTAATGCGCGGTTCTTCTCATCTGCCTCTTCTTGCGTTGCCGCCCCGAAAATCGCATAGTAATGGAGCGGGCGATGCGGCAAAGGGATACGGGCAACAGGCACACCATTGCGTTTGTAGAACTTAATGGTTTCCTCGTCCCCATCTTCAATCATCATAAAAATCGGATGCTTATAATTCAAGACATCAACATTGACAGTTACATTGTTTTTTTCACCTTTTTTCATGGATTGACCTCTTTCTGCCTTGGCTGCCACACCTGGCGAGGTCAATCTCTTCTAAATGGCACGACAATTAGACGAGACAACATAAATTATTAAAATTTTATAAATCCCATAAAGCTTTAATAATTTATGTATCCTCGCCAGAATGTCGCGCGCCATTTTGGCTACAATATTTTTTGTTGGCATCCTTTGGATGCTCAAATTGTGAATCAGAAAATCTGCATTCACAATCTCAACACCCAAAATCCGAAAACCACAAACAGCTAATAGTAAATTTCCATAATCCTTTATTCTCTTTTTTGTTCTTTGTTTTCTATTTAAAAATTCAACATAAAACATCCACATCCACAAAAAATTACATACGGTCATCTTACCAAGACACATAAAAATAAGCGCAGAAGAGTAAGGTGCAAACCTATATCATTCCGCCATGACCGTTTTCATGGTTTCCAGATATATGTGTTCCCACCCCTTCAAGCGCTTGATTTAGGGTTGTGATTATACATTAACACACTCGAAAGGAGCACTCATTGAAGTATGTTCAACGGCTGAAAGTGCCTATTTTACTGACTTTTTTATTTCTAAAATGGAATAATTACCGAAATCGGCGCGACTTTCATTGAATAATATTCAACAAAAAAGTTTAAAAAATTTTTTGAGGTAAAAAATAGACCAGAGATTGCTCTCTGGCCCACTTATCAACAAAGACTTTATATTGTCACCTTTGGCGGCTTATGGATAAGATAATTATATCCCTGTTGCTTAAGATCTTTATATACATCCCCATACTCTTCTGCCCACATAAGATGCAAAATCAAGTCGTATGTTTTGTTATCTAATCCCATCTGCCCCGGAAGAGTTGGATTAAGCGAAAGCTGCGCCAATTCCAGCATTCTGTTGCTAACAGGAAAAGGAATATGAATACCAAGGCATGCTGTAACCACATTGAGTTTGCTTAAATTCTGCCCCTTTCGCATATTGCTCTGTGTCCTATTATCCAACCCGGTTATATTTTTCAGCAAGCCTACACTGAACCCACAAATATTGTTACTCATCAGCTTTACAAGTGCATCTCCGAAATCACACCCATTGATAGCCTTAAGCATTTCGTTAGAGATTTCGTTGACAAGTCCTATCTTCCTAGCAATATCTGGGGTAATCTCATCCGAATAATGGAATGACTTACTCGCCATAGACTTCGGTAAAGTTACATAGTGCAGTTTTCCTTTGTCATCTATAATAAACTGGAGGAAGCACTCTTCCTGATTATTCTGTGCATATGGCGTAAAGGACATGCTACCATCCGTATTACGCTGGATATACTTGCTGTCATTAACACAGAGCTTATCTTCCATATACGCAAAGCAACCTGTAGACATCAACGATGCGACAGCTTTGGATGATGTATACATCTCCGCCATCACTTCTTTTTTCACGGAAGTAATTGCAGTCTTGCCATCCATATCCTTTTCGGTGAGTACTATACCAATTTCCTTCTCATCGTGAATCTCAGAATGAATTTTCTCTTTCCTCATCTGTACAACATCCACATCAGGATATGGATCCTCTCCTCCTGAAAGTATAAAATAACGCAGATAAGCGTCCACATACATTGCCAGACGTTCCGGCTGAAATTCATTTTTCTCAACAATGATAAAGAACTCTGTTGCTTTCTTCTTGTTTACAGATGACTTCAGTTCTCCAAAGGTGCCATGAGCCTCAATATTGTCTTTTGTAACCTTCTTTTGGAGCATTTCTCGCAGAAGACGCTCATAACAGCCAAGTCTCCTGACCACTCTTTTTATGTTATTGTTTTCCGCTGCCTTCATCATCTCGGATATATAATCACGGAAAGTCTTTTCCGGATCAAGCACGATATTCCCGGAGCGAACATCATTGATAAAAATATCTGCATATTTCTGCTCCTCCGGTGACAGCATGGAATATGATTTATGTAACTCCTTCAATGCATCGTCTACTGCGTCCTGGTCAAATCCTTCCTGCAGAAGCTTAAGAAAAAGATCAAACCGAGAATTCATGTAATCAGCATCTATCTTGGCTGTGTCCATTTCAGTAATATGGGTATCAATATCGTAAGGAATATCTCCACCACGACCACCTCCTCCACCTTTTGCCAGCTCCTTATACCTAGAAACGAGCGTGTGGAACGTAATCTCATCAATCAAAACACTGAGTTTATTTCTATTTTCATCCACGTATTCAGACTCATCCCAAGCAAAACCTTGTATTAAGGCAGCCTCAAGATGTGTGGTAAAATCCTTAAATAGCTTTGCAAATTTTCTCTTTGCGGATGTGTCATCCGGCAAATGTTCGAAGTTATTTATTTTTTTACCCTCATGTCTTGCATGAGCAAAAAGGCTTTTAATTTCGTTATACAGGCAATTCATCTCTCGAAGATTGTTCGGCAGCTTATCCACAAATAGTCCAGTAGGAACATCACCAGAATATGCTTTGACTGCAGCCTCTATGTTTTTCTCCATTGTGTGAGGACGCCTGTAATACTTTATAATGCCAAAAGGCTTCTTATCCATCTCAAACACCCTGTTTGTTCTGGAAAAGGCTTGAATTAGTCCTTCATACTCCATAACCTTGTCAAGATACAGCGTGTTTACCCATTTCGAATCAAATCCTGTCAGCATTTGATTCACAACAATCAGTATATCCAACTGCTCATCCTGACTAATTCTTTCATATGGTTTTTTATGTGCAAGGCGAAGACTTACATCTTTTCTAAATTTATCGTAAGTCGGTATGGTAAATGCCTGAGAAAACATTTTCTTATAGTCTTCCAGTATTTCAACAATACCATCCTCTTTATCAAGAGACCCACCGCCCTCGTTATCTATGGTTGGGTCAAACATTGCGGTGATTTTGAGATTTGGCAGTTCCTTCTTCATTAATTTCCAGAAGGTAACAGCCTCGGGTATACTACTGGTAGCAAAGATAGCATGGAACATTCCTCCATGACTGAAAACAAGCCACTTCTTTCTAATATCCTCTATGATGCCTATGCGATATTTTTCAGTTTGATATTGCTCATTTGGCACATAGTCCTCTATTCCGGGAATCCATCTGTCGTGCTCATCCCTCTCCCCATACATTTTTACCTTAGAAGAGTCCATGAACTTTAAAAAAGTCTTTTTCTTTTTTAAATCTGACATGGCATCCGCATCATCGTCTGCTTTTGCCTTATGCAAAGCCACTTCATGACGCAGATCATAATCATCATAAATAAGAACCTTGTAAGGATCAAAACCAAGAACATTTTTGTCAGCAATTCCACTCGCAAGTGTGTATCTATGGATTTCATCGCCAAAAATGGTCGCCGTAGTGCTATCTTTTTTAATATTTACATCCTGAATCGGTGTACCAGTAAATCCGAAAATATACGCCCTCTTAAACGTATTTTTAATCGTTATGAGCATTTCGCCAAAGGTCGACCTATGACACTCATCAATAATGATTACCATACGCTTGGATTGAATCTTGCGAAGATCTGCCTCTTTCAACCCCTCGGCTCCTTCCGAAATATTGCTCATCTTTTGAATGGATGTAACTATAAGAGTGCAATCGGTATCATCGTTTTTTAGCTTTGAAACAAGGATATCTGTATTCTCCGTAGCCTGAACCGTGTCATCGTCATTTGCAAACGAACGATACTCCTTCAACGACTGAATTGCCAGTTCTTTTCTGTCTACAAGAAATACAACTTTATCGGCATCGTGCGAGCTAGCTATAAGCTGTGCAGACTTAAAACTGGTCATAGTTTTACCGGAGCCAGTAGTATGCCAAACATGACCACCTAACTGTCCCCCTTCGTTCCAGTCCTTATTCTTTTTTCTGACTGCTGCTGCAATTCCTTCTGCTGCACGGTACTGATAGCTTCTCATAACCTTTAAGATGCCATCATCCGTATCAGCAATAGTATAAAAGCCAATTAATTTATGAGCCATCGGGATATTAAGAAGTTCCGCAACAACCTCATCCCAATCATTAATCGCAACATTATCGAAGTTTGCCCAGTGAAAATAAAAAGACTTATTGAACACCCCATCTTCACCCGGACTTGCAAAATAAATGGTCTCCTTCGGCTCCATTGCAACAAAGACTTGAACAAGAGAAAACAACCCACGAAATACACCCTCATGCATATACTTCTCAATCTGATTATACGCTTCACTCACAGGTGTATCACTCCGCTTTAATTCGATATGGATAACCGGCATTCCATTAATAAGAAGCATCAAATCTCCGCGCCGTAACTATTCAGCAGCCCCTTAAAATTACATGAAATCAAGAAAAAGTACTGGAT
>CAJUFO010000077.1 GCA_910585615.1 uncultured Acetatifactor sp. | reverse complement strand
GAGAGTATGGCATCATTGAAGAGAATCGTCCACAAAAGCGGCAGAGTGGTCTATCGCATCGTAATCTGTCTGGGATATGACGCACAGGGGAATAAGCTGGTGAAGAACCTGACCTATTCCGTGAACCAGTCCGCCACAAAGCGGCAGCAGGAAAAGGAAGCCCTGAAATATGCCATGGATATGGAGGACAGGATCAAGTATGGGTACGGCTGTGACGGCGCGAAGCTGAACTTTGAGGAATTCGCCGGAAAATGGCTTGCGGAAATGAAAGAGGAGCTGGCCTGCGGAACCTACATCGGATACGAGCAGTTGCTGCGCAGCAGAATTCTTCCTTTTTTCAGGACATATAGGCTGGCCCAAGTGAGGACGGCGGACATCGAAGCCTTTTATGGCACATTGGCCGACACCTACTGCCCGGGGACGATCAAGCGCTATGCCAATGTGCTGAGCGGCATCTTTTCAGCGGCCATCCGCCAGAACCTGATTGCGGGAAATCCCTGTAGAGAAGCCAGGAAGCCCAGGAAGAAGCAAAAGGAACAGGAGGAGCAGCTCCGTTATTTTACGCCCAGGCAGTCGCTGATGTTCCTGAAATCCCTGAGCATCCCTTATCCCGTACCCACCCAGTTTCGGGTATTCTTCACCCTGTCCATCTTCTGCGGCTTCCGAAAAGGAGAGACCCTCGCTCTGTGCTGGGAGGACATCGACCTCGACAGGCTGGAGATTTCCATCACCAAGGCAATCGGGCGGACGGAAAGCGGCTTTGGACTCAAGCAGCCGAAAAACCGCACATCCCTGCGCAGGGTGCCTTTTCCAGAGAGCATACTGCCGCTCCTTGCGCAGTACCGGGAGGAATACGATGCTCACAGGCTTGCGCTAGGCGATGGCTGGCAGGGAAATGGCAATCTGTTCACCCGCTCTGACGGCAGCCTCATGGGACACACTACGGCTTATCAATATTTCGTCAGACATCTGACGCGGTACAATAGATGGGTCAGGGAGCAGGACGAGGCGGCAGCGGCACAGGGGCTGGAGGAGCTGCCCGCCATACCGCTCCACGGGCTGCGGCATTCCTGTGCCACCCTTTTGAATTACTTAGACATGAACATCGTGGATATCTCAAAATATCTGGGCCATGCAAGCTGCTCCACCACCATGAACATTTATGCCCATAGCTTCGAGGAGCAGAAGAGGGTGGCCAGCCGGAAACTGGATGAATTCCTACAGTCGAATAGATGAAGATTGGATGAACTGTTCGATGCTTTCCGCTTTTGCCGCGGCTTTCAGCCATTGATTCAAGGTATCCATATTTTTTTCGGACCGGATTTTCTTTGATAGTTCAGAGGGAACATCGCCCAAACCATTTAGCAAAAGCAGGATACTTTGGGCTGTTCCCTCAATCCGCCCCTCAGCCTGTCCCTCAATCCGTCCCTCAGCCCTGCCCTCATTTCGCACATACTCATCTTCAGCCCACCGATCCCGTCGGGCTTTTAAGCGCTCCTCATAAAGAAACCGGAGCGTCCTGGCGAGGCTCATGGTCCTCAGCTCCTCTATGGCTTCCCGGATGCCAGCATTTTTTATCTTAATCATCTCTAAATCCTCCTCTGCCGTTGCATTGAATAGCCGAATCCAGTCATCCAGCCCGTCGGTTTCCCCCAGCGGCTTGCGCAATTCGACAATATGCAGCTCAAATAAATCCGTCAGTTCCTTTCCGCCTTTGGTACGCAGCCTATACTCGGTATGGTATTCTTCCCCTTGCGTCAGATTAAAATCCAATAGACTGATACTGATACATTTGCGCAACCTGTCATAATTCTGCCCGGCGAACAGATCCTCCGTGTACAGCCTGGCCAGGTAGAACAGCTTCCGCTTGACCCAGTTCTCCTGCCGCCGTACCTGCAGCTCTATATTGACCTTTGCGCCACCCACCATCTCCAGCGCCATGTCCAGGATTCCCTCTTTCTGCCTGCGGAAGCGCCGCCGCAGAAAGGGATTCATGATCCTGACCGACTTCATCTCCTCCAGGGGAATGTCCAGCACATCGCTGAGAAACTGCTTCCGGACATTCTCATGGGCGAACAGCTCCTTAAAAACATAATCCGTTTTCAAAGAAATAAGCATCCAATCTCCTCCTTATGAAATATCCGCAGGAGACCCTCGCCTTGTTTCCACCAGCCAGAAAACCCCTGCTCTGCAAATAAATGTGAGTAAAAGCATAGATTTTCTGATGTTAGAGTACCTGATTGAAACGATCAGCCATGAATTTAGAAAGTATTATGCTTTGTTTCTATTCTACCATATCACATAGATTTGTCAATCCTAGGCGTTATGTCTATTTTCTTGTACAATTCATTTCGGATTTTAGTGGTATTTTAAGCAAATATGCGGAAAGGAAGCATTTCCCTTGCATGATTGCCATGCCAGAAAGTCTGAAATAACCTGACTTTTCAACATGTTTCATAAGTATTTTCGATAAAAGTCAACTTTTCCGCACTACAGTATAGAAGAAAAATCTTGACAATTACATAAGTGTAATTTATACTGAATTATGTTGATTGCATACAATGATACACTATCACGTCCGCATACTGTTTTACAGGCCTGGACGATTCGAGAGAATGAAGTGTAGAGGTGCGTGTGACAATTTAGAATGAAAGAGGAGGAAAAAACATGAAAAAAGTAAACAAAGCGCTCGCCCTTGTTCTGGCGGCGGCCATGATGACCGTCACGGCCTGCGGCAACGGCGAGAGCGGCGGATCTTCCGATGCGGCATCGACGCCCTTGGACAGCGAGAGCGAAAGCTCTTCCGAAGTATCCGCATCCGAGTCGGAGCCGTCCGACAGTGGGGCCACGGAGATCGTGGTGGACAACACTCCGGCGGCCGAAGTGAACACCCTTGAGAATTTCGACGCAGCGAATTATGGGCCTGAGTCCGATGAGGTCTATGACCTGATCCTGGGCGATTTCTATGCGCTCTATCAGGAGGCACTGGCAGAGGTGGATCCCAGCGCCCGTATGGGTAAGATGGCCGTGGCAGAGGCTAAGTTCCTCGAGGCCGGACTGGGCGTGCCCATGCAGAACAATACAGGCGGTTCCGGCATCTCCAAGGTCATCCCCCGTTCCGTTCCAACGGTTACATGGGGCTTTGACCAGACCTACCGCGGCTTCAAGAACCTTCTTGTGGTGAACGAGAGACCCCTGACGCCGGATGAGCGCGCCGAGGCCACCTCGCTGTGGAGCTCCAAAGTCGGCACCGGCGAAGCCTGGCAGGCTCTGGTTGACTGGGCAGCGGAGAAGGAGCTGACCCTCAACGACAACATTACGCTTACTTACGGCACCACACCCCAGACCTGGGACACGCTGGGCACGGCTCAGGCTGCCAGCGGCGAAGTGATTTCCCCTACCTGGGACGGTCTCCTGACCTATGACAACGAGAACATACAGCAGCCCGGCCTTGCCGAGAGCTATGAGGTGTCCGAGGACGGCCTCACCTATACCTTCCACATCCGCAAGGGCGTGAAGTGGGTCACCAGCCAGGGCACTGAGGTGGGCGAGGTCAAGGCCGACGACTGGGTGGCCGGTCTGCAGCATGCCTGCGACACCAAGGCCGGTCTGGCGGATCTGATTTACGGCACAGTGAAGAACCTGAAGCAGTACGGCACCGGCGAAATCAGCGATTTCAGCCAGGTGGGCGTCAAGGCGCTGGATGATTACACCCTTGAGTACACGCTGGAGACCAATGCTCCCTGGTTCCTCACCCTTACCGGCTACAGCGCGCTTGCTCCCCTGAGCCGCGACTACTATACCTCTCAGGGCGGTAAGTTCGGCGCAGAGTTCGACAGCGCCGATTCGGGCTATCTGTACGGCACCGACCCGGAGCATATCGCGTACTGCGGCCCTTACCTGATCAGCAACTATACCTACCAGAATACCATCAGCTATGCGGCTAACCCGGCTTACTGGGATGCCGAGAATGTCCATAACAAGACGATTACCAGGCGTTACACCGATGGCACGGATCCTCTGTTCGGTTGGAATAATTTCCTGGACGGCACGTTCTACAGCGTGACAGTGTCCTCTGCGGTGCGCCCCCTGGCGGAGCAGCAGGTTTCAGAGGTTGACCCGGAAAAGAACTATGTGGAAGCTTACTCTTATTCCAGCCATGAGGGCACGACGTCTGTCATGAACTGGACCAATGTGAACCGCTATGCGCACTCCAACCTTTACAACGATGCTTCCGCCATGGTTTCCAAGAAGACCGTGACGGATGCCCAGCGCACGAAGGCCGCTATGAGGAACCAGAATTTCCGCATGGCGCTGGCCCTTTCCTATGACCGTTTCGCTTACATGAGCGTCATTTACGGCGAGGAAAATGCCTACGGTCAGATGACCAACTCCTACGTGCCCGGAAACTTCGTCACCGCCACCAAGGAATTTACGGTGGATATCGCAGGCACCGCTACCACATTCCCGGCCGGTACTCAGTACGGTGAAGTCCTTCAGGCGGCGATTACCGCTGACGGCTATCCGATGAAGGTCTGGGATCCCACGGGAGCTGACGGAGCCGGTTCCAGCTTCAGCTTCGACGGCTGGTACAATCCGGAGGCGGCCGGCGAATATCTGGCCAAGGCCGTGGAGGAGCTTGCCGCGGAGGGCATCGAGATTTCCGCGGAGAATCCGATTTACCTGGATATGCCTTACGATGATTTCGACACCACGGGTTCCGCTGCCCAGAACGCAGTGAAGCAGTCTTATGACGCGGCTTTCGGCGGTATGGTCATCGTGAACCTGGTAGCGAAGGGCGACAGCGATACCGGAAGCGATGCGGCCTATAACCCGACTGCGGGGTACATGATGAATTACGATTTGGGCGGTCTGACAGGCTGGGGCCCTGACTACGGGGATGCGCAGACCTATCTTGACACTGTCATTCCGAATGGCTACGAATGTATCGCGTGGGGTATCTACGGTTCATAAAGCCCCGGTGTTCCTGAGACTTGACAATGCTCACAGGGGGACGGGTATACCCGCCCCCCTGTGGCTGTTTTAAACAGGCCGGAGACCATCCCCGCGACCGGCTGCGGGAAACCATGTAAGAGAGGTGAGGGAGTTATGGGCAGATATGTAATCAAACGACTGCTGCATGGCCTATTTTCGACTGTGATGGTGATTTTTATCGTCATGATACTCGTCTACGGGCTGATGGACAGGATGAAGATATTCAAGACGGACGGCCAGTTCACCAAGCAGCTCAATAACCAGAGAGTCACGTATATGCATCAGAAATGGGAGGAGTACGGCTATCTGGACTACCTTCCGTACAGCGACTATCTCGCGATGCTCCAGGAGAGCGGGGAGATAGACGAGGCGGCCCGCAGCGCTTTATCCAGCATCGGCCGGTCTGCGGACGGGAGCGACGATTCCCCGGAGGTGGCGGAATACGTGGCGAAGTTTAACGATTACTGCAGAGAAGAGGGCTACACCGTGACCCGGCTGGACGCCATCATATCGAAGAACCGACTGGCCACAGGTGGGGGCCAGGTGCTTTTCGCTTATAAGGAGAAGAATGTGCTCTCGCGCCTGTGGAAGTATTTCACGGGCATATTCGAGATTGATAATATCCATAAGGTGCCGGAGGATCAGGACATCGGCGAAAGAGGACTGACCTTCACGCTTTACGATCCGGTGTACGGCGGGGAGAAATTTTCACCGGCCATCATCGGCAATGGCACCATCCACAGATATCTGCTGTATTTTGACGATCAATTCCCCTATATACACCAGAACTTCCTGAATCTCCATCTGGGAGCCTCCTACTCGGTGACCAGGGGCGTGGAGGTATTCAACAGCATGACCCAGGGGCAGGGCTCCTACCGCCAGTTTCCCCTGACATATCCCACGGGGCTGACGGAGAACAGCGCGGACAATCTGCACACGGCGGTGTACGTGGCAGGTTCCAGGGAGGCCAATGTCATGTACCAGCAGAGGTACACAGACGATTATACGAATGTGCAGACATTCCGCAACAATAAGTCCCGTATGGGCTATTCCTTTGTGATCGGCATCATCTCCACCCTCCTGGTCTATATCCTGGGGCTGCCCATCGGCGTGCTGATGGCGCGGTACAAGGAAGGCCTGCTGGACAAGTTCGGCACGCTGTATATCATGTTCATCTCCGCGGTGCCGAGCCTGGCGTATATCTTCATCTTCAAGGGCATAGGGCGGGCCATGGGGCTGCCATGGACATTCGACATGGACGCTGAGACCCGGCTGATGTATGTGCTGCCCATCGTGTCCCTGGCGCTGCCCTCCATCGCAGGCATGATGAAGTGGATGCGCCGCTATATGATCGACCAGATGAATTCGGATTACGTGAAGTTTGCCCGTGCCGGCGGCATGTCGGAGACGGAGATATTCTTCAAGCATGTCATGAAGGTGGCGGCGATTCCCATTTTCCAGGGGATACCGGGTTCGCTGCTGTTCGCCATGACGGGCGCACTGATTACCGAGCGCGTCTATCTGGTTCCCGGCGCGGGCGGCCTGCTGATTGACGCCATCAACCAGTACGACAACTCGGTCATCGTAGGCGTGACGCTGTTTTACACGGTGTTGTCGGTGCTGTCCCTGATTCTGGGCGATGTGGTGATGGCGACGGTTGACCCGAGGATTTCCTTTACAGAGAAAGCGAGGTGAGCGCAGTGGAAGATTTCAGCAGGAAATACAATCTGTCGGACGAGGAGTTGTTCTCCCGCATCAATAATGACGAACTGGCCTCTGAGAGAATCACCGCGCCGCGCTATTCCTACTGGAAGAGCGTGTTCCGCGTGTTCTTCCGCAAGAAGATCAATGTGGTAGTGCTGGTGATCCTGGCGGTGCTGATTGCCTTCGCGTATCTCTATCCCACAGTGATCGGGTACGACGACCAGGTGAATCCGTACCTCTACGTGAATGAGCGGGGCGGCCAGCATCTGACGCCCTCCGCGGCCATCGAGCGCTACGGGTTCCATATAAAATGGCTGTTCGGCGCAGGCGGGACGGGCGCGTCCACATTCGACTCGGTGTGGAACGGCTCCCGGATTTCCGTATCCCTGGCCGTCATATGCGCGGCCATCAACATGACCATCGGCATCCTGCTGGGGGCAATCTGGGGATTCTCCCGCAAGGTGGACATGATCATGAACGAGGTCTACAATATTCTGGGGAATATCCCGGGGACGCTGTTCACCGCGGTGCTGGTCATGGTGTTCTCCCCCAGCTTCTGGACGCTGGTCTTCGCCATGACGATCATGGGATGGCTGGGCATGGCCTACTATATCCGGACGCGGGTCATCATCATCCGCGACCATGAGTACAACCTGGCCAGCCGCTGCCTGGGCACCAGCATCTTCAAGATTGCCCTGAAGAACATCCTGCCCTTCATGACCAGCGTCATCGTGCTGGAGATTGCCGCCGCTATCCCCGGCTACATCTCCTCGGAGGTATTCCTCTCCTATATCGGGCTGGGCATGAGCGAGGTATCCCTGGGCCGTCTCATTTATGAGGCGCAGAATGCTATGGTGACCCCTGGATGGGGCTGGGAATTCTGGACTCCCGTGGCGGTGGCTTCGGTCATCACCGTGGTGCTCTACGTGACCGGCCAGAACCTGGGAGACGCGTCCGACCCCAGGACGCATATGTGAGGAGGGCATTCAGATGGAAGATAAGAAAGTATTGCTCTCGGTGAAAAACCTCCATGTGAAGTTCCGGGTCCGCGGCCGCATCCTGACCGCCATCCGCGGAATCGACCTGGATATCTATGAGAATGAATCCATCGCCATCGTGGGCGAGTCCGGATCCGGCAAGTCCGTGCTGACGAAGACCTTCGCCGGCATGACGGACTCCAACGGATTCATCGATGAGGGCAGATTGATTTTAAACGACCCGGAGCTGGCGGAGACATATGTGAAGCTGACGTCGGGAGGGAGACAGCTGATGAAAAGCACGCTCTCCCGCCTGAACAGCATTTCCGGCTATGAGCTGGGCGTGGAGACATATCGGAAGATGAGAGAGCTGGAGGCGGAGAAGAAGAGCCGCGAGTCCCTGAGCGAGGAAGAGCGGGCGGCCATCGAGAACGAACTGGGCGACATGAAGTTCAAGCGGGCGAATCTCTTTAATGAGAAGCAGACCTATGACCCCCGCCATGAAAAGGACCGCATCAAAGCCGCGGATCGGAAGCTGAAGGAATACGGCGAGAAGATCAAGGCGCTGGAGAGCAAGGAGGCTGCGGAAGAAAAGGCCCGCAAGGCCGAGGCGACAAAGGACACCGCTTTCATCCAGCGCTACAATAAGCAGATGGCCGAGCTGAAGGCCAAGTATGAGCAGGAGATCAAAGGGCAGATTTCCGAGGAGACGAAGAAGCGCAATGAAATCCTGAGCAAAGAGATTCACCTGTCGGTGGGGCGTTACGGCCTGATGAAGCGCCTCCAGCTTACCTTTAAGCTTCTGGCGGTCTTAAAGCAGGCCATGCAGACCGGCGTGGACTTGGACGATGAGGAGCAGCGCAACGCTGTCTTCGACAAGGTGGCATTCCGCGTGAAATACCTGGACGAGACAGCGGAACGGCTGCATGGAATCTGCGTGCTGAACCTGGCCAATGTCAAGTACGCCCGGGACTGGCAGCAGATCCGCGGACGCCGTATCGCCACGGTGTTCCAGGATCCCATGACCAGCCTGAACCCCATTGTCACCATCGGCAGGCAGATTACCTCTGTCATCATGCGCCATCAGGGGTGTTCCGAGACGGAGGCCAGACGGCGGGCCATCGAGCTGATGCATAAGGTGGGCATCCCCAACGCGGAGTCGCGCTTCGACGACTACCCGTTCCAGTATTCCGGGGGCATGCGGCAGCGTATCGTCATCGCCATTGCCCTGTCCTGCCAGCCGAAGATACTGATCTGCGACGAGCCGACCACGGCTCTGGACGTGACGATACAGGCACAGATCCTGCAGCTGATCAAGGATCTGCAGAAGGAGTTCGGCTTCACGACGGTGTTCATCACCCACGACCTGGGGGTGGTGGCGAACGTGGCGGACAGGGTGGCGGTGCTCTATGCCGGGCAGATGGTGGAAGTGGGCACGGCGGAGGAGGTCTTCTACGACCCGCGCCATCCGTACACCTGGGCGCTTTTGTCCAGTCTGCCGCAGCTGGCCCAGCGTAACACGGAGCTGTATTCCATCACGGGCACGCCGCCTTCCCTGTACAACAGCATCACGGGCGATGCGTTCGCGCCCCGCAATCCGTACTGCCTGAAGATTGACACGCTGGAGGAGCCGCCGATGTTCAGGGTTACGGACACGCATTACGCGAAGACATGGCTGCTGGATCCGCGGTCGGAGAAGGTGGAGAAGCCGGAGGGCATCCGGGATATCCACAATAAGCTGATGGAAGCGTTCAATATCTAGGGGAGGAAGGAAAGATGGCAATTATAAAGACAAAGAAAAACGGCCGTTCCCTCTTCCCGGAGCACGGCCCGAAGGCGGAGAACGGAAAAGAGATACTGCTGTCCGTAAAGGACATCGACATCACGTTCGGCAGCGGCGACACAGCCGTCCGCGCCGTCACGGACGCGTCCTTCGACATTTACAAGGGCGAAACATTTTCACTGGTCGGCGAGTCGGGATCCGGCAAGACCACCATCGGGCGGGCGGTCATCCGCGTGAACCCGCTGGCGGCCGGTGAGATTCAGTACAAGGGCGTGCGCATCTCCGGGAAGATTCCGCGCGCGCTGGACAGGGAGGTCATCCGCAACGTGCAGATGGTGTTCCAGGATCCGGCGGCGTCGCTGAACGAGCGCGCCACGGTGGACTACATCATCTCCGAGGGACTTTACAATTTCGGCCTCTTTGAGAACGAGGCCGACCGCGTGCAGAAGGTGGAGCGCATGATTCACGACGTAGGGCTCCTGCCCGAGCACCTGACCAGATACCCCCACGAGTTCTCCGGCGGGCAGAGGCAGCGCATCGGCATCGCCCGGGCCATGGTCATGGAGCCGGAGCTGGTGGTGGCAGACGAGCCCATATCGGCGCTGGACGTGTCCATCCGGGCGCAGGTGCTGAACCTGATGAAGAAGTTCCAGAAGGAGAAGGGCGTCACCTACCTGTTCATCGCTCATGACCTCTCCGTAGTGCGCTTCATCTCCGACCGCATCGGCGTCATCTACAAGGGGCGCATCGTGGAGGTGGCGGAGGCGGAGGAGCTGTTCAACTTCCCGCTGCATCCCTACACCCATTCCCTGATCTCCGCGATTCCGATTCCGGATCCGCAGCTGGAGAAGAACAAGGTGCAGTATATCTACGATCCCGCTATCCACGACTACAGCACGGATAAGCCGGAGTTCGTGGACATCGGCCATGACCACTGGATTTATGGCAATAAGGCTGAAATCGAGAAGTATAAGGCGCTGCGTGAGAAGGGCGAGCCGGTGAAGGCCGTCAACATCATCTCGCCGGAGGAGACGGAAAAGTTCGCCAAGGCGCGCAAGACCACTGAGGAGGCGCAGGCGAAGAAGGTGGCAAAGGATCTGGAGGAATTCCTGCAGGCCCCGCCCCGTGATACGGGAAGCATCTGGTACACGCTGGTGTCTTTCTTCCTGCCGATCCTGGGCCTGATTGGAGGAGCGGTATTCAAGCATTTCCATTACAAGAGAAATGCCAAGTCGTGCTTTAAGGGGGCTATCCGGGGCTTTATCGTCCTGGGTGTCATCCTGGCTCTGTTCCTGCTGCTGTTGATTTTGGCGGTGATATAGACCTGTATTCACTGAAGTCTGTCAGGTTGTTGGATTTATGAACGGAAAGCATCATGAACCGGCGGCAGATTTGACCGTATGTGCGTGTAGGAGAGATTTCAATATCCCCAAGAGAGGCCTGGCGCTTCCCTTGGGGATAAAAATTTTCATCATAGAAAGGTAGCGGATAAAAGGGTTTGCAGTCACAGATTCATCTGTGAAAAATCGATTTCCAGATCCTCATAGATTCCCGCTTTCACCTTTTCCTTCAGGGTGAAGTCCGTCATTTCGTCATGCTCAAAGTCATAGACCATGATCAGGTCCCGCTCATAATCAACGATCCAGTATTCCCGGACGCCCGCAGTCCTGTATTTGAACAGCTTCTTATTGTAGTCCATGGGGCGGCTTGTGGGGGAGACGACTTCGATGATCCAATCCGGCGCCCCTTTGCAGCCTTCCTCAGTGAGCTTCTCCTTATCGCATATGACAGAGATGTCAGGCTCTACGTAAATCCGGTCGTCCGCATTCAGGAATACGGCAAACGGGGCGGGATATATTTCGCAGTCTCCCTGTTTACGCCGTATATAATCCTCAATAAGATAGGTCAGATTCTTTACAAATCGTTGGTGGAGCCTGCCGGGCGCTGCCATCATATACAGCTCGCCGTCGATTAATTCGGCCCTTTTTCCCTCCGGCAGATTATTGATATCATCCATCGTGTAGTATTCCGGTTGCCTTGCTGCTAAACTCATTTCGCCACCTTTCTTTCAGCCGATGGGGCAAGCTTTTACCGTAGCTCCCGGGGGAACTGTCCGAATCTCCTGCCAGGCTGAAGCTGTCATTGTCTGTGTGCCCTTATATGAATCTGATTATACCAGAACAGGGGAGGAACTACAATACTGAAAAACCATGCCCGGGGCAGTCTGCTTCGGGAAAAACAATGTAAGCTCCAGAATTGGCAGACTGCGGAAAAACGGACAAAAAACGGACAAAAAATGTAAATAATGGTTGCTTTTCTCTGGGGACTGTGTTAAGATAACCAGTATATGAAATGCGAGATACGGTTTCCGGTGGATAAAACCCTCTCATGAGGGCAGGGAGACCATAGGAGGTGTGGGACAGTTGGGAGCCTTAAAGATTATACTGACAATTTTATTCATCATCATATGCATAGCGCTTGTTGTGTTGGTATTGATGCAGGAGGGCAAGTCGGCGGGACTTGGGGCCATCAGCGGAGCCGCTGAGACTTACTGGGGCAAGAACAAAGGACGCTCCATGGAGGGCCTCTTGGTAAAGCTTACCAAGATATTGGCTGCATTGTTCATGATTCTTGCGGTCATACTGAATCTGAACGTATTTTAAGATACGTAGAAAAGACACTCTTGCGGATGCGGCAAGGGTGTTTTTATGTTCACCTGCAAAAAGCGGGTATGGGGTATAGCAGGATATGGGAAATATGAGTCAAAAAGCGTGGGACGCCAGGAAGAAGATCATCTGTGAGTTGGTCAGCGATTCCATCTACGTCCCCATGAAAGAGAAGGAGATGGCCGCCTTCATGCAGGTGGCCAAAGAGGACAGGGAGGACTTCCGCGCAATCCTGCGGGAGCTCCTGGAGGAGGGGAAGCTGGCCCTCACCCCAAAAGCGAAATATGTCAAAGGCAACGGCCGTGCCCTGACAGGGACCTTCATCAGCCATGCCAAGGGCTTCGGCTTCGTGGAGATAGAGGGGCGCAAAGAGGACCTGTACATCCCGGAGGACAAGACCGGCGGCGCTTTCCACAAGGACACCGTGGAGGTGACCCTGCTGCCTGAGTGCGAGGGGAAGCGGCAGGAGGCCCAGGTAGTCAGGATCGTCGCCCGGGGCATGAAGCAGATTGTGGGCACCTATGACAGGGCAAAGGAACACTATGGATTCGTAGTCCCGGACAACAATAAGCTCCCCCAGGATATCTTCGTGCCAAAGGAGCACTCCAAGGGAGCCATGAGCGGCCACAAGGTGGTGGTGGACATCACGGACTACGGCAATGACAGAAAAAGCCCCGAGGGCAGGGTGGTGGAGATTCTGGGCCATATCAATGACCCCGGCGTGGACATCATGTCCATCGTCCGCGGCTATGAGCTGCCGGTGGAATTCTCCACGAAGATCATGAATCAGGTGGAGCGGGTGTCCCAGGAGGTGTCCGAAGCGGATATGGAGGGGCGCAGGGACCTGCGGGACCTGGTCATGGTCACAATCGACG
This sequence comes from uncultured Acetatifactor sp., assembly GCA_910585615.1. Taxonomy (GTDB): domain Bacteria; phylum Bacillota; class Clostridia; order Lachnospirales; family Lachnospiraceae; genus Acetatifactor. Next base: position 8,560 of record CAJUFO010000077.1, on the reverse strand, counting down.
GCGAGGACGCCAAGGACCTGGACGATGCGGTCAGCATCGCATTTGACGGGGAGAGATACCGTCTGGGCGTCCACATCGCGGACGTGACCAACTATGTCCAGGAGAATTCCGCCCTGGACAGGGAGGCCTTGAAGCGGGGCACCAGCGTGTACCTGGTGGACAGGGTGATCCCCATGCTGCCCCACGCGCTGTCCAACGGCATCTGTTCCCTGAACGCGGGCTCGGACAGGCTGGCCCTGAGCTGCCTGATGACCGTGGAGCCGGACGGGGAGATTTCCGATTACGAAATCTGCGAGTCCGTGATTCGGGTGGACAAGCGCATGTCCTACACGGTGGTGAAAGAGCTGCTGGAGGACGAGGGCCTTGCGGAGCGCGAGGAGGCCTACGGGCAGTATAAGGAGCTTGTCCCGATGTTCCGGGAGATGGAGAAGCTGGCCGCCATACTGCGGGAGAAGCGCCGTAAGCGGGGCTCCATCGATTTCGACTTCCCGGAGTGCAAGATTCTCCTGGACAGGGACGGCCATCCCACGGATATCAAGCCCTACGAGCGCAATGTGGCCACGGATATCATAGAGGATTTCATGCTGGCGGCCAACGAGACCATAGCCCAGCATTTCTACTGGATGGAGCTGCCCTTCGTCTACCGCATCCACGATGTGCCGGACGGGGAGCGCATCCAGAAGCTGGCCGCGTTCATCAATAATTTCGGCTACTACATGAAAGCGGTGGGAAGGGCAGGGCAGAAGACCTCCGGGGAGGAAGTCCACCCCAAGGAGATCCAGAAGCTCCTGGCCAAAATCGCCGGGACGCCCGAGGAGCCCATGATCAGCCGCCTGGCCCTGCGGAGCATGAAGCAGGCCAAGTACAGCGTTGACTGCAGCGGTCATTTCGGGCTGGCATGTCCCTACTACTGCCACTTCACCTCCCCCATCCGCAGATACCCGGATCTCCAGATCCACAGGATCATCAAGGAGCAGCTCCGGGGGAGGCTCAAGGAGGAGCGGATTGCCCATTACCGGGAGATTCTGCCGGAGGTGGCAAAGCACAGCTCCGAGACTGAGCGCCGTGCGGAGGAGGCGGAGCGGGAGACCGACAAGCTCAAGAAGGTGGAGTACATGGAGGAGCGCATCGGAGAGGAATACGACGGCGTCATCTCCGGCATCACAAGCTTCGGCATCTATGTAGAGCTGCCCAATACGGTGGAGGGGCTGATACATGTGTCCAAGCTGCCCGGGGACTTCTTCCGCTATGATGAGAGCAGGTACGAGATGGTGGGGGACGCCACAGGGAAGAGCTACAAGCTGGGCATGCCCGTCAGGGTGCGGGTGGAGGAGTGCGACCGGTTCAACCGGACGATTGATTTCAGCATTGCATAAAGCAGCATGTGCCAAAAGGGCGCTTGCGGAATGAACTGCCATAGTCGGCAGTTGGACAGAGGTGACAGAAATGGCAAAGGAAAAGGAACCGCAGAAACTGATTGCCAACAACAAAAAGGCATACCACGAATACTTCATAGACGAGACCTATGAGGCAGGCATCGCCCTCCACGGCACGGAGGTGAAGTCCATGCGCATGGGCAAGTGCAGCATCAAGGAATCCTTTGTCCGCATAGAGGACGGGGAGGTCTTCGTCTACGGCATGCACGTCAGCCCTTATGAGAAGGGGAACATCTTCAACAAGGATCCCCTGCGGGTGAAGAAGCTCCTGATGCACAAGTATGAGATCAACAAGCTGGCGGGCAAGGTGGCCGAGAAGGGCTACACCCTCGTCCCCCTCCAGGTCTATTTCAAGAACGGCAGGGTCAAGACCCAGATAGGCCTGGCCCGGGGCAAGAAGCTCTACGACAAACGGGAATCCATCGCCAGAAAGGACCAGCGCAGGGAAGCGGAGCGGGATTTCAAGATAAAAAATATTTAAAGGCTTTACACAGTTCTGAAAGATTGCTATAATAAAGGCGGAGGGGGAAACTGGTTGGACTGTTGCGCTGTACCGGGAAAGCAGGTGGTCGGATGTCTGATAAAGAGCTTTTGCAGAAAAACGTGGAGGAATTCGCAAGACTACAGGGATACATGGTTCTTGTGGAAAAGAGTTCCGAGGCGTACAAGGCGATGAAAGGCCGTTACGTGGAGCTGAAGGTGATACTGACGGCATCCGGTATCAATCTTACGGAACTGGATATCATAAAAGAGTAGGAGATACTGACAGATGATGGATGGAATGACAGATAAGCAGTTTGACAGGATCATAAAAATGGTATCCATGATCTTGGACGGCTGCAAGGATTTGGAGGAGGCAAAGGAAAAGATTGCGGAGCTGTTGGAGGAGCGGCCGCAGTCGGAAGAAGCTTGAAAATCATATAAGGGGTAGTAAAGGTTTCGACAGGGGTCTTGCAGCTGGAGAAGCTATCCGTTGCGACACGTTAATCGCAAACTTAAACTAAACGCTGAAGATAATTATCAGTACGCACTGGCTGCTTAATCGCAGCCGGTGACGCCGCCTCAGGCGGCTTGTCCGCTCCGGGGCACCCACACTCCGGAATCCGGGCATCGACGATGTGGGAAACGACGCGCGCTAAGCTTTGCCCGCGCGGGCGTACCATGAAGCTACCGAATCTGCCAGATCGTTCGTTGTCTGTCAGAGGAGGGAAAATGCAGGAGAAAGACCTGCGAAGATAACGGACTATGATAGTAGAAGGACAGGGAATGGGCTTTTGGACAGGGGTTCGACTCCCCTCTACTCCATTAGAATGCGAAGTTCCGAACCCACTGCTTTGTCAGAAGGGTTCGGAAACCTCGTATTTAACTCCACTCGAAAAGTAACTGGGCGAGTCGAACCCCTTGGGTTCAGGCTCCCCTCTACTCCAGGCACAAAGCAACCGGACTTGAGAAAGCGGAGTGTCTATGACGGAAAAGAAATGCTCCAGAGAAACATAGAAGAATTTTCCAGATTGCAGGATTACATGCAGTCCTGTGACAAGGAGACCGAAGCATATACTAAGATGAAAAAACGTTACAAGGAATTGAAAGTCATCCTGACAGCTTCGGGAATCATCCTGACAGAGATTGATTATATCAAGGAATAACCACCATGGTAAAGGAATGGAAGGTTCAGACCGAAGAAACGGCGGCTGGCGCATGAGGCAATCATTGCACAATGCGGCAGCCGCATTTATGATAACGGAACATACAGGAGGTGCCCAATGGATTCCGAGAAAAACAAATTGGCCGTAGGCGGTTTCCTCTTCTTCACGGAGAAGGATGCCGGGCTGGCCCGGGCGGAGGAGCAGAGGATAGCGTATCTGGAAGAGCGCATAGATTATTCCTCGCCGGAAAGCATACGCTATATCTATGAGAAGACCATCCATGAGCGCCTGTTCAGAACGCCCGTGGGACTGCGGTATCTGGAGAGGCTCCGGGAGTTCCTGCTTTCCCGGCCGGAGATAGACCCGGCCACCGTCATGGAGATTCCCCTGTACGTCACCTTTGACGGGGAGCTGCGGGAGCACACCAGCCCGGCCAGGAGCAGGGTGGCGCCCTCGAAGAAGAGGGACCGGGACAAGGAGAAGGAGCGGTTCACCCTTTCCGTCATCCTGAACGTGATGCTGGCGTTGGCCATCGTGGCCATGTTCGTCATCTCCTTTGTCAGCGACCAGCCCAACATCCTCAACTACGAGAGGGCCATCACCGACAAGTACGCCTCCTGGGAGCAGGAGCTGAACCAGAGGGAGCAGACCATCCGCGACAGGGAGAGGGAACTGAAGCTGAATGAATGACGACGGCTGCGGCAGACAGTTCAGGCGCGGATTTCACAGATTCGACATATTCTTATGCTATGATAAATCCTGGCAGGAGAGCTGCAAAATGACGGTGAGAAAGGTCGTGGGGAAATGGAGCGTTTGAAGATACTGGTGGTGGACGATGAGAGCAGGATGCGCAAGCTGGTGAAGGACTTCCTGGCAAAGAGCGGCTATGACGTCATCGAGGCCGGGGACGGAGAGGCGGCGCTGGACATTTTCTTCAAGGAGAAGGACATCGCCCTGATCGTCCTGGATGTCATGATGCCGAAGATGGACGGCTGGCAGGTGTGCAGGGAAGTCCGCGCCTATTCCAAGGTGCCCATCATCATGCTGACGGCCAGGGCGGACGAGCAGGACGAGCTCCAGGGCTTCCAGCTCGGGGTGGACGAATATGTGACCAAGCCCTTCAGCCCGAAGATACTGGTGGCCAGGATAGAGGCAATCCTGCGCCGCACCAACCAGACGGCCAATGAGGAGATCGTGAGCTGCGGCGGCATTCTGATGGACAAGGCCGCCCATCAGGTGACCATAGACGGCAGGCCGGTGGACTTAAGCTTCAAGGAATTCGAGCTTCTGGCCTATTTCCTGGAGAACCGGGGGATTGCGCTCTCCAGAGAGCGGATACTGAACAATGTATGGAATTACGACTATTTCGGGGATGCCCGCACCATCGACACCCATGTGAAAAAGCTCCGCAGCAAGATGGGGGAGAAGGGCGAGCTGATCAAGACCATTTGGGGCATGGGCTATAAACTGGAAGAGGACAGGCAATGACACATTCCATCAGGCGGCAGTTGGCGCTGATCTTCATCGGGCTGATGGCAGGCACTATCTTTTTGTGCTGGCTGATGAACATCCTGTTTCTGGGGCAGTATTACATCAGGAGCAGGACGGAAATCATCTACGAGGCATACCATAAGATCCAGCAGGCGGCCAACAGCGATACCTACAGCACGGAGGCCTTCCGCAAGGAGCTGAACGATGTCTGCGGCATATACAACATCACGGTCTATGTGATGGACGCCAATTCCCGGCTGAAGTATGCCTCGATAAACGGCGGAGAGGAACTTGAGAAACGGCTGACCGCATATATCTTCGGATTTTTCACCGATGAGGTGGAGATAATCGAAGAGGGGGACGGCTATGTGGTGCAGAAGCTGCACACTGAAGGGGAGGATTTCCTGGAAATGTACGGCAGACTGAGCACCGGCATATCCTTTATCATGCACACGCCGCTGGAGAGCATCCGGGAGAGCGCGAAGATCGCCAACCGGTTCCTGGCCTATATGGGCATAGTGGCCACGCTGGCAGGCGGCGTCATCGTCTGGTTCGTCTCCACGAAGATTACGAAACCGATTCTGGAGCTGAACCGCATATCGGAGAAAATGGTGCACCTTGATTTCGAGGCAAAGTATGAGGGCGGGGCCAGCAACGAGATAGGGCTGTTGGGAGAGAACATCAACAAGCTTTCCGCCTCCCTGGAACGCTCCATTTCGGAACTGAAGACAGCCAATAACGAGCTCCAGAAGGACATTGAGAGGAAGGAGCAGATAGACGCCATGCGCCGGGAGTTCCTGGCTAATGTCTCCCATGAGCTGAAGACGCCCATCGCGCTGATACAGGGATACGCAGAAGGATTGTCCGAGGGAGTCAACGACGATCCGGAGAGCCGCAGCTTCTACTGCGAGGTCATCGTGGACGAGGCCTCCAAGATGAACAACATGGTAAAGAAGCTGCTGACCCTGAACCAGCTGGAGTTCGGCAATGACGTGGTGGCTATGGAGCGCTTTGATGTGACCGCACTGGTGGAGAATTATGTCCAATCCGCTGGAATCCTCACCAGACAGAACGAGATAACGGTGCGCATGGAAGAGTACGGGCCCGTCTATGTATGGGGAGATGTCTATAAGACAGAGGAGGTCTTCACCAATTATTTTTCCAATGCGGTGAACCACTGCATGGCGGTGGATAAAGACAGTGGCAAAATAATCGTCATTTCCCTGGAACAGAGAGATGGAAAGATTCGAATTGGCGTGTTCAACACAGGACAGCCCATCCCCGAGGAATCTGTCCCCCATCTCTGGGAGAAATTCTACAAGGTAGACAAGGCCAGAACCAGGGAGTACGGGGGAAGCGGCGTAGGCCTGTCCATTGTGAAAGCCATCATGGAATCCATGAACCAGAAATACGGTGTGGAGAACTACAATAATGGTGTGCTTTTCTGGTTTGAGCTGGACGGAAACGAGCGGAGCTGAGGTCTGAAAAGGCAGGCTTTCCGGGTGGCTGCACTTTACGCACAGAGCGTGCGGAGAGGGAGGGTTATATGAAAATGGAGGAAATCAACTATACGAAGGTGCTGCTGGTAGGCCTGGATACGGGGGAGGAGCAGGACTTCGACCATTCCATGGAAGAGTTGAAAAGCCTGGCGGAGGCGGCGTATAAGCAGGTGGTGGGGATTATCGTCCAGCGCATGCCGGCCGTGAACAAGGCCTTTTACATCGGTACAGGCAAGGTGGAGGAGGTCCGGGAATATGCCGGACAGTGCGAAGCCGAGGAGGTGGTCTTCGACAATGCCCTTTCCCCTTCCCAGGTGCGCAATCTGGGCCGGGAGCTTAAGCTGCCCGTGCTGGACAGGACCAACCTGATTCTGGACATCTTCGCCATCAGGGCGCAGACCAAAGAGGCGAAGCTCCAGGTGGAGACCGCCAGGCTCCAGTATTTCCTGCCCAGGCTGGTGGGGATGCGGGAGAACTTAAGCAGGCAGGGCGGCACCACAGGGGGCTCCTTAAGCAACAGGGGAGCCGGCGAGACGAAGCTGGAGCTGGACCGGCGGAAAATCGAGCACCGGATCAGCGAACTGCGGAAAGACCTGGACGAGATAGCCGGAGCCAGACAGACCATGCGCAAGAAGCGCAGCCAGTCGCCCATCCCTAAGGTGGCGCTGGTGGGCTATACGAATGCCGGCAAATCCACGATCATGAACCGCATGGTGGATCTGTACGGGGACAATACGGAAAACGGATACGCCGCTAAAAAGACAGTGCTGGAGAAGGACATGCTCTTTGCCACTCTGGACACCAATGTGCGCTGTATCAATCCCAGAAAGGATGAGAACATCCCCTTTTTCCTGTCGGATACGGTGGGCTTCATCGATAAGCTGCCCCATGGGCTGGTGAAGGCGTTCCGCTCCACCCTGGAGGAAGTGAAGTACGCCGATTTGCTGATTCAGGTGGTGGATTTCTCCGATGAGCATTACAGGCAGCACATGGAGGTGACTGCGGAGACCTTAAAGGAGCTGGAGGCAGGGGACATCCCCCAAATCGTGGTCTATAACAAGGCCGACAAGTGCAACATGCCAGATCTCCCCAGGGTGAACGGCAGGCAGATCCACATGGCGGCATCCCTGGGCTGCGGCATGGAAGAGCTGGTCGAGATGATTAAGGAATGCGTCTATGCGGACAGGGTGGAGGCGGCCTTCCTCCTGCCTTATGACAAAGGGGGCATCGTTTCCTATTTCATGGAAAACGCCACTGTGCTGGAGCAGGAGTACAGGGAGGACGGCGTATGGATCAGGGTGAGCTGCCGCAAGAGCGATGCGGATAAATATTCCGTGTACCAAAAGAGCGCCTGACAATATTTTTGTCTTGTCGTGGGAAGAGATATGTTGTATGATGAAGAAAGAGAACCGGATGCGGAGACGCAATCCGGATTATGGTGAGGAAGAGACAGGATGAAGCATAAGAAGAGCTTGATGACAGTATTGATTCTGGCAATGTTGGGACTGAGCGGGTGCGCGGAGAACCAGATTCCGGACGTGAGCGAGGAAGAGATGCGCGCCATAGGGGAGTATGTGGCCTATACGTTGGTGAAATATGACGTGGGACATGGCAGCAGGCTCATGGATTTGCCGCCGGTGGAGGGGATGGATGAGCAGGAGCCCATTCCGACACGCTCCCCGGAAGAGACAGTAGGCATGGATCCGGTGGATGACACGCCTGTAGTGGATGCCTCGGGAGAGAAGATTACGGATGAAGGGCAGTCCGTGGAAGAACCCTCATACAGCGCGGAAGAGGTGATGGGGCTTCCGGAGGGGGTGGCCCTGAGTTTCGCGGGGCAGGAGATCTGCGACAGCTATCCGGGCGACAGCGACTATTTTGCAGTCACGGCCACGGAAGGGAAAAAGCTGCTGGTGCTCAAGTTCTCCCTCACGAATACTCTGGAGCAGGAGACGAGTGTGGACCTGCTTTCCTCCCAGACGGCATACAGGATTTCGGTGGACGGAGGACGGGCCGGGAGGGCGCTTTCGACGATGCTGCCCAATGACATGGCCTTCTATGCGGACACCCTGCCCGCGGGAGCCAGCGCCGAGGCGGTACTGATAGTCATGGTGGACGCGGATACGGCGGAATCAATCTCCTCCGTGGCGCTTCAGTTAAAAAATGAATCAAAATCTCACACAATTCAGTTGTCAAGCGGTGAGTGACAGTTGGCAGAAACGTCTGGAAACAGGCGTTTTTGCTATATAAAAATAAATTGTTGAAAAAAGTAAAAAAAAGGAAAAATTGTTGTTGACAAGTGGCGGGGAAGGTGGTATAGTATATTTCGTTGCCGGACAGAAAGGGCAACAGCCAATCTGAAAAGATTGGAAAAAGAAAAGAAAAAAGTTTTAAAAAAGTTGTTGACAAAAGCGGAAAGCTGTGATATCCTACCAAAGTTGCCGCTGATGAAGACGGCAAGGCACCTTGACAAATGAACAGCAATGCG
>CAJUFO010000076.1 GCA_910585615.1 uncultured Acetatifactor sp. | reverse complement strand
GAATCGAGATTATGTGCCGTGCTATGGAAGATATGAGGAATCAGACATTGAAAGAAGGAATGATAAATGTTGCAAAGAAAATGCTGGAAGATGGGACAATAACGCTTGAAAAGATTGCGGAATTTGTTGGCCTTTCAGTTGATGAAGTGAGAAAACTGAAAACAGACCAGAATATGTAAAGGGCACTAATGAGCCAGGAATCTAAAAAACAGGTTCCTGGCTCTATTTTTTTGCCCTGAAATGTAAATTTTCTGTGAAATTGATTAAAAAGTCCTTTACAAAACGTCACTGGGGATGCCTTCAATTCTTTCCTGAGCGGCAGCCGGGGTTTCTGCGAACTGCGCTCCGGGGCAGGGCAGCGCGTCTATTACGGCATTTTCGACCATGACATACCGGGGGACGATGCGGGTTCTTTCCATGGCTCCGAGCTGTGGTTTATGTTCGACTCCCTGGGCAACAGTTGGAGGCCTTTTGAGGGAAAGCATTATGACCTGGCCCGGCAGGTGACCTCCTACTGGACGAATTTTGTGAAGAATCTGGATCCCAACGGCAGGGACTATAACGGAAATCCGCTGCCGGAGTGTCCGATTCTGGATTTCAGGCTCGCTTTCGGGAAAGAAGTTTTTGCGGACGGACGTGCGCAGGAATCCGCCCGATAAGCCGTGCAGGTGCAGCGTCCGGACAGGGTACGGACGCTGTTTCTCTGATGCCTGAAGATAGGCTCCCTTTCTGCCTGTTTGGAAATTTCTCGAAAATTATGGCCATGATGTCTATGGAAAAACGGGGATATATGGTACAATATCTTTATTCGAGACATGGAGATGCCGTATGGCAGCCATAAAAAGAAAGGAAGAGGAAAAATGAGCATCACATTGGCACAGGCAAAGGAGAAACTGAAAAAGTACGGTCAGGAGCATGTCCTGAAATACTACGACGAGCTGTCCGCGGCCGGACAGGCGGCGCTGCTGGAGCAGATAGGGGGCTCCGACATGGACATCCTGGACTCCTGCAAGCATCAGGAGGAGCTGCTGGAGCGGGGCGTCATCACTCCCCTTGCGGCCATGGAGCTTCCGGAGATCGAGGCCAACCGGGAATCCTTCACCGCCACCGGAATCGAAGCCATCCGGGCGGGCAAGGTGGCCGCGGTGCTGCTGGCAGGGGGCATGGGCACCAGGCTTGGCTCGGACGACCCCAAGGGCGTGTATAACATCGGCATCACCAGGGAACTCTATATATTCCAATGCCTGGTGAACAACCTGATGGAGGTGGTGCGCCAGGCGGACACATGGATCCATCTCTTCGTGATGACCAGCGACAAGAACCATGAGGCCACCGTGAAGTTCCTGACGGAGCACGAATTTTTCGGCTACAGCGCGGAATACGTGCATTTCTTCCAGCAGAAGATGGCCCTGGCGGTGGACTATGACGGAAAGGTATATATGGAGGAGAAGGGCAAGATGGCCAGCTCCCCCAACGGCAACGGCGGCTGGTTCGTCTCCATGGAGGATGCGGGGCTGGTGGATCTGATTCACAGGGAGGGCATAGAGTGGCTCAATGCCTTCGCGGTGGACAATGTGCTCCAGAGGATCTGCGATCCCTGCTTCGTGGGCGCTACGATCCAGAGGGAATGCGTGGCAGGGGCCAAGGTGGTGGGCAAGGTCACGCCGGACGAGAAGGTGGGGGCCATCTGCTTGGAGGACGGCAGGCCCTCCATCGTGGAATACTATGACATGACCCAGGAGCTGATGGACGCCAAAGACGCCCAGGGCAAGCCCGCCTACCACTTCGGCGTCATCCTGAACTACCTGTTCAATGTGGAGGAGCTGGAGCGAATCGTGTCCCAGAGCCTGCCCCTGCATGTGGTGGAGAAGAAGATTCCCTATCTGAACGAGGTCGGTGAGCTGGTGAAGCCCCAGGCCCCCAACGGCTATAAATTCGAGAACCTAATCCTGGACATGATCCACCAGACGGGGAGCTGCCTGCCCTTCGAGGTGGTGCGGGAGAAGGAGTTCGCCCCCATCAAGAACAAGACCGGCATCGACTCCGTGGAGAGCGCCAGGGAGCTGCTGCGGCAAAACGGCGTGACCCTGTAGCATACCTGAGGCGCCCGGGCGGCGGGAGAGGGTATCATATAACATTTCGACAGATTCTCTAAACATATGAATATTGAGAAAAACGGCTTTTTAGGGTAATCTGGAAATGTAAAGAAAACAAATCACAATAAGCGCGGCAAGCCGGGGGACAGCCTGCGGGGCCCGTGCGGAAAAGAGGATGCTATGAAGATTTTGGTGACAGGCGGCGCCGGGTTCATCGGCAGCCACACAGTGGTAGAGCTGCAGCAGGCAGATTACGAAGTGGTGGTACTGGACAATCTGAGCAATTCCAGTGAGAAATCCATGGAAAGGGTGGAGGCGATCACCGGGAAGAAAGTCCCCTTCTACAAGGCTGACATCCTTGACAGGGAGGCCCTGGAGGAGATCTTCTCCAAGGAGGATATCGGCGCGGTCATCCATTTCGCGGGCCTGAAGGCAGTGGGCGAATCCGTGCAGAAGCCCTGGGAATACTACGAGAACAACATCGCGGGCACACTGACGCTGGTGGACGTCATGAGGAAGCACAATGTGAAGAACATCATCTTCTCCTCCAGCGCCACCGTGTACGGCAACCCCGCGGAGATCCCCATCACGGAGGCCTGCCCCAAGGGAGAGTGCACCAACCCCTACGGCTGGACCAAGTCCATGCTGGAGCAGATCCTTTCAGACATCCAGAAAGCGGACAACGAGTGGAACGTGATCCTGCTGCGCTACTTCAATCCCATCGGGGCCCACAAGAGCGGCACCATGGGCGAGAACCCCAATGGCATCCCCAACAACCTGATGCCCTATATCACCCAGGTGGCAGTGGGAAAGCTTCCCCAGCTGGGGGTCTTCGGGGACGATTACGACACCCCCGACGGCACGGGCGTGCGCGACTACATCCATGTGGTGGACTTGGCCGTAGGCCATGTAAAAGCCCTGAAGAAGATTGAGGAGAAGGCCGGACTGAAGATCTACAACCTGGGCACCGGCACCGGCTACAGCGTGCTGGACCTGGTGAAGAACTTCGAGGCCGCCACAGGGGTGAAGGTGCCCTATGCGATCAAGCCCAGACGGGCCGGGGACATCGCGGCCTGCTACGCGGACGCGAAGCTTGCCAGGGAAGAGCTTGGCTGGACTGCTGAGAGGGGCATCAAGGAGATGTGCGAGGACTCCTGGAGATGGCAGAAGAACAATCCCAACGGATACGAGGGCTGATTCTTTATTCCCGCGAGCAATGAGCCAAGCGGCCGTGCTTGCACGGCCAGTTGGCGAATGCCGCGAGGGTCAAATACCAAAGTGTCCGAAGGACACTTTCTGCTCTGCAGCGTTGCAAGCTTGATGCCCCGTTGCTTGCGGCGGGGTATTTGATTGCCTTAAGACAATAATGGCATGAATAGCAGAAAACAGGGGAGGCACCGGCGTAAAACCGGTGCCTCCTCTGACATTTGCATGCTGCCGTCTTCCGCAGGGCCTTCCACAGGGTCCTCCCCTGGCCTATGGCTAAATTACTACATCTATATAGTCGTATGCCTGTGGATGCTCCGGCATGTCCTCAGAAAGAGGAAGAGGAATATTCTTCGGTTATTTCGGTTATGCCCTCGCCTGTCACATCCTTCGGAACCGCCTCCCGGATCTTCCGCGAGGTGTCCGTGATGAGCCCCAGGAAGGACTGGTCATAACGGGAAAAGCCGATGCAGAGGACTTCGCCTTTCTCCCCGATGACATCCAGGGAGATGACAGGATCGTTTCCGGAGTATCCCTGGCAGTTGTATTCCACCCGGTCTATGCCGCCGTCCATGAGCCCGCTTGTCCGGACCTTCTCTTCGGCAAGGGCGGCATATGCGCTATAGTCCTTCTCCAGGGCGCTGTCCGGCTCAAGGGAGGGGGAGGCGTCCAGATGCCTGCTGTGGTCGATGCTGAAAAGCTCTCCGGTCACTGCGTCTATCAAGTAGTTCCACCTTGTGCTCTCAGGGGTCTGGGCCTCTTCAAAAAGCACGTCCGCGGCCCAGAAAGCCCGGGGAAAGGTCACTGTGCCCGGACTGTACATCATGTAGACATAGGCGCCCTCCAGATCCAGCCCGTACAGGCTCTCCAGATACTGTGCGCCCTTTTGGGCGGCTTCTTCCATGGTCAGGTCCAGCTCCGTGGGCGTCCCGGTATTGAGGCGGTCCATGCTCACATGGTAATCCGCTTCCTTCCGGTTCTCCTTTTTGGCTTCAGCCTCCGGCTGCCCGGCCGCGGACACCTGGCTGGCGGACACCTGGTAGCTGGTGGGGACTGTCTCCACCGTCCCGGCGCTGGCCGCCATGGCCGTCTCGGCCGCTGCGCTGAAGAGGAATGCGCCTGCGCCGATGATGGCGAATGTTGCTGCAGTGAGTTTCAGGAAGTTTTTTTGTCTCATAGTGATGCTCCTTTCTTGTTTTGATAGATATACTATAAGACCCCGCTATATCAAAACAATCACGAAGTTTTTATGGAGTTGTAAAAGTTTCCCTGTCATCCTCTGAAAAAACGGAGCCTTGCCGTGGTGCCCTCACCCTTCCGGGAGGAGAAGGTCAGCTCTGCCTGATGGAGCTGCGCGATTCCCTCGCAGATAGAAAGCCCCAGCCCCGTGCCGCCCAGGGCCCGGCTGCGGCCTTTGTCCACACGGTAGAAGGCTTCTTTTATGTGGGACAACTGCTCCGGCTCCATGCCGATGCCATGGTCTTCCACTTCTATTATGATATCGGCCCCTTCCGGACGGGCCCTGACGCGCACTTCGCTTTCCGGCGGGCTGGCCTTCAGGGCATTGTCTATCAGGTTATTGAGCAGGATCGACAGCTGGTCCATGTTCCCTCTCAGCAGGAGGGACCGGGGCATGGCATAGGACAGCCTTATCCCTTTCTCCGCCGCCCTGACGTGCATGACCTTTTCGGATCCTGCGAACAGTTCGGCTACATCGCAGTCTTCCTCCTCCGGCGCGCTGTTCCGCAGCAGGGCCATGTCCAGGAGCTGATAGGCCATGCTCTGGAGGCGGCTGCACTCCGACATGATGAACTGGGTGCATTCGTAGCGGTCTTCTTCCGGAACGGAAGCTTTTTGGAGGTATTCCGCATATCCGTAGATTGCCGTCAGGGGAATCCGCAGCTCATGGGAGAAATTGTCGATGAACTGCTGTTTCTGTCGGGCAATGTCCTGGAGCTGCAGGATCTGGGCCTCCACCTGCTGGGCCATGAGATTGAAATTGTGGGCCACGCTGGCCACCTCGTCCTTTCCCTGGACCGGAAGCCTGCTCTTGTAATTTCCCTCCGCTATCCTGGCGGAAGCGCTTGAAATCTGGGCCAGAGGGCGGAAGAGGAGGTTCAGGAACTGAAAAAGGAAGAACGCCATGACGGGCATCACCAGGGTCCCTGCCAGAAAGAGGATGTTCTTCGTATGGCGCCAGGTAGAGACGGCCTCATCCAGGTTCCCCATGTACAGGAGCCCATAGTCCTGCCACGGGGCCGGAAAGCTGCCATAGACCAACAGCACGGGGGGAGTCCCGTCCTCCAGGCAGACCAGCCGCTCCTGCCCATGGCCTGTGTCCGGCGGAGGGTTCGGAACTTCCCGGGGCAGGGCGCTTCTGTAGATCCATTCTCCGGAGAAGGCCACAGCCAGCCCGTCCTCCCTTCCCTGGAGGTAGTGGGTGTAAGTGCGCATCAGCCTGTCCATGCTTTCCGCCGCGGGGATCCCCCGCTGTTCCAGGGCCTGCATGTCCCCGATCAGGGACGACGCGATCACATAATGCTCTGCCAGGCATCTCTCCCGGACAGCGGAAAGCTTGCTGTTCAGGATGACAAGCGAGGCGATTAGGATCATGGAGTTGAGAAATATCAGAAATAGGATCAGCACCGCGAAGAAAGTCCGTTTTTTCATTCCGGAACCTCCAGCCGGTATCCCAGCTTGTACACGGTCTTGATGTAATCTTCCAGGTGCAGCTTGTGGCGCAGCCTCTGTATGTGGACGTCCACGGTGCGGGTGCCTCCCTCGAAATCATATCCCCACACCATGTCCAGAAGCTTCTCCCTGGACAGGGCGATGTTCCGGTTCCGGATCAGCACCCTCAGCAGCTCGTATTCCTTGGGCGTGCATTCGATGACCGTTCCTTCCAGGAAAACCTGATGCCTGTGGAAATCGCATCTCATGGAGCCCAACGTAAAGTCCGTCTCCTCCTTCTTCGTCCGCCGCAGCACGGTCTCCACCCTGGCCGCCAGCTCCAGCATCTGAAAGGGCTTGGTCAGATAATCGTCCGCCCCCATGGCCAGGCCTTTCAGCTTGTCGGACAGCTCGCTCTTGGCCGTCAGGAAGATGGCCGGCGTCCCACCGGCCCTTTCGAACACCTGATAGCCGTCCAGCCCGGGCAGCATGATGTCCAGCACGATCAGGTCGAATGACCCGCTTTCCAGCAGGCTGACCGCGGCCGGCCCGTCGAAAGCCTGGGTGCAGCGATGCCCCGTCAGGCACAGGTTCCTCCGTATCAGTTCATTGATGGAAAATTCATCCTCTACAATCAGTATGTCAGCCAATTTCGTCCCCCCTTACAACAGGAATCTTTTGCAACAGTATATCACGGCAATGTTTCCAAGTTGTAAAGGGCTGTCGGTGATTTCCCAGGCTTTTTCAGGCCACATAACAGTACATGAAGATGAAATGGCACAGGCTCCCCGCCATCACGAACAGATGGAACACCTCATGGGAGCCGAACTCCCTGTGCCTGGAATTGAACAGGGGGAGCTTCAGGGCGTAGATGACCCCGCCCACGGTATAGATGATGCCACCTGCCAGCAGCCACAGGAAGGCCGCCGTGGACAGGGTGTCGAAGAGCCTGCCGAACACCAGCACGCAGACCCAGCCCATGGCGATGTAGATCGCCGAGGAGAACCATTTGGGACAGGTGATCCAGAAGGCCTTGACCAGCATCCCCGCCAGGGCGATGCCCCAGACCAGAGCCAACAAGGTATATCCCAGCTCCCCGCCCAGCACAATCAGGCAGACCGGCGTATAGGATCCGGCAATCAGCACGAAGATCATCATATGGTCCAGCTTGCGGAAGATGCGCAGATACCGCCCGGTCAGATTCACCGAGTGGTAAGTGGCGCTGGCGCCGTAGAGCAGTATCATGCTGGCCATGAAGATGGCCATGGCGATGAAATGCTCCCCTCCTGAGGACACGCCCGCCTTGACCAGCAGCGGCACCGCGGCGAATACCGCCAGCATCATGCCGATGAAATGGGTGATCGCGCTTCCGGGTTCTCTGATTGTGATCTGCATATGGATACCTCCTGACTTCGTTTTTACGGATATAAATATTATCTGCCATAGATGCAAAAACTATGATAAGATTATTGGAAATCTATAACATAGTTTTCAAAACCATATCTTGATATATCATATTATACTCAGTCAGGGAGAAATGTCAACCTCAATCTTCCTCGATCACCTGGATTTCCAGATAATCGAAATCCACGCCGTCCACGAAATTGTCCTGGGTGAACCTGGCCTTGCCCAGGCGCTTGAAATCCGCTATGGTCTTGTCCAGCCAGATCGGCCTGGAGAGGTCGAACTGATAGCACACCTCGTCCAGCGCCCGGAAGACCTTGTGGGTGCGGGTATCCGCGCTGCCGTCCGCGATGCAGGTATCCTGCAGCATGTGGTTGTCCTTGAAAGTCCTTGCCCATAAACGAAACATCTTATTCCCCTTTCCATATGTAGGATCTCCCTGTCCGGCAGTCCTGCCGCGGGATGCCTCTATGGTAATTATGGTAATTGATTTCCGGTTTAAAAGCAACCATATATTTCGCGGCATATTTTTGAGGGAATGGCCATATATATGAAAGGTACGGCATTTGTCGGCCGGATGGACAGTTTTTGAAAAAAGGATAAATTTTTTGTGAATCATATATATTTGTATTGGAATCTATGGTATACTATCCTTAATTGTGGCAGGAAACGGCCGAATGGCCATCTTACCGTGAGCGACCTGTGCTCAGGGTATACTATCCTTAATTGTGGCAGGAAACGGCCGGACAGTGGCGAACGACATGGGAGGCTGCAGACCTGGTATGCGAGACATGTGACGGAAGAAACAGACCCGGAAAAAGGAGTGGACATGGAATTGAAGGAAGACAATGGAGACGGAGTTGACAGCTGGAAAGAAGTGACTCTGATTTACAATGCCGCGCTGAAGATGATGGAGACCAAGATGGAGATACTCAACGACGAGTTCCAGCATGTCCATCGCTACAATCCCATCGAACATATCAAGGCCCGCATCAAGACTCCGGAGAGCATCGTGAAAAAGCTGAAGCGGGACGGGCATGAATCCACCATTGACAACATGGTGAAATATGTGAACGACATAGCGGGCATCCGCATCATCTGTTCCTTTACCTCCGACATCTACCGCATCGTGGACATGATCAGCGAGCAGCGGGACATCAAGGTCATAGGGGTAAAGGATTACATCACTTTCCCGAAAGCCAGCGGGTACAAAAGCTATCATATGATTGTGACGGTGCCGGTATATCTGTCGGACCGGACAGTGGATACGAAGGTGGAAATCCAGATTAGGACGGTAGCCATGGATTTCTGGGCCAGCCTGGAGCACAAGATTCACTATAAGTTCGAGGGGGACGTGCCGGAAAACATCAAGAACGAGCTGGTGGAGTGCGCCAGGATGGTGTCGGATCTGGACATCCGGATGCTGAAGCTGAACGAGGAGATTCTGGCCATCACCAGAGAACACGGGAGATAGGCTGTAAGAAGGTAGAGAATAGCCGGGATGAAAGAGAGAAGGTACAACTGTCTGCGGAAGCTGCGGACAGGTCAGGAGGAGAACAGATGGATATGTTTATGGACAAGCTGGCGCAGAAGCTGACGGCGCAGGAGATTATCAAGGCGAACACTGCTGCGGATGTGGAAGAGCTGAACAAATTGAAGAACCAGATAGCGGAATACAACGAATGTCTGGCGAAGCTGCAGAAGCTCATAGATGACGGAGCCGCAAAGCTGTCCGGCATGAAGTCGGAGAAAAGCGAGATGGCCCGTGCGGTGGAAGAAGGTTCGGCCAGGACAGAGGCCCTGCGGCAGAGCGTAGAGGGGCTGGGGAAGCTGATAGAGCAGCAGCAGGAGCGGCTGGACGGGATAGAAAGGTCCGTGGCAGGAAAAGTGAATGACTTGGCCGGGTACATGGGAGAGAAGCTGGAGACCCAGTCCGCCGCTACAGAGAGCCGGCTGGCGGCTGTTTCTGACCAGACACAGGCTCTTGCAGGGCTGGTGGAAGAAAGGCTGGGAGCGCTGTCGGGCCAGACAGAGGCGATGACCGCTTCCGTGGGAGAGAAGATAGACCAGCTCTGTGGCCAATTGGAGGCCCAGGCCAGCGGCGGTCTGACAGAGAGGCTTGAACTGGTGGAGGAGAACGTGCACAGGGAGTGCGTGAAGGTATACCGCAACGTACAGGCGGTACTGGTGGAGGAGAGCGGGAAGCAGGGCGATGCCCTGTCTGAGGCAAAGGAGGAAGTGGCATCCATTAAGGGAAAGCTTGGCGTTGTGCTGGGCGCATCCGTGGCCGCGGTGGTAGTCTCCCTCATAGGCGTACTGTTCCAGGTGCTGAGCGGGCTTCATGTGCTTCCGTTTTGATTGGCCGACAGGTAGGAAAATATGGCAAAGGAAATTTGGAAACCGGGGAACATGCTTTATCCCCTGCCGGCCGTCATGGTGAGCATGGCGGATGCGGACGGAAGATACAATATCATCACAATCGCCTGGGCGGGCACGGTCTGCACCAATCCGCCCATGGTCAGCATATCGGTCCGCCCGGAGAGGCACTCTTTCCGAATCCTGCGGGAGACGGGGGAGTTCGTCATCAACCTGACCACCAAAAAGCTTGCTTTCGCCACGGATTATTGTGGAGTGAAGAGCGGCAGGGATGTGGATAAATTCAAAGAGCTGGGACTGACGGCGCTGCCGGCGGGGAGCGTCAGGGCTCCGATGATTGGAGAGAGCCCGGTCAACATAGAATGCAGGGTCCGAAGGATTACGCCCCTTGGCTCCCACCATATGTTCCTGGCAGATGTGGTGGCAGTCCATGCCGATGGAAAATATATGGATGAAAAACACAAATTCCATCTGGAACAGGCAGATCCCATCGTCTATTCACATGGGGTCTACTACACCTGCGGGGAGGCGGTCGGCACCTTCGGATACAGCGTACGGAAAAACGGAAAGTGATATATCGATGAAGAACAGGTCAATAGACAGACAGAGGATTGCCGATTATTGCGTGTTCGGAATACTGCTGCTATTGTATTCCGGATTGACCTTTACGCTTTTTTACAGGCAGGCCATAGAGTATCAGGGCATGTATGTCTCCGACATGAAGGCCTATATCCAGGAGACCATGGGGCTGGAGAGCGGATACGAATTTCCGTACAGATTTTTCTTCTGGCTGTCGAGGCTCTGGCTGCCGGTGGCCACGCCGGCGGCGGCAGTGGCTTTTTCCACCATGCTGCTGAACTCGGCAGGCGTCATTGCCCTGAAATGCTTTTTAGGGAGGAAGCTGAAGGAATATGCCGGGAAGCATCTGGTCCCATGGAGCTTCCTGTGGGATGCGGCGGTGAACTTTTTCGTCTTCTCGCTGTTTTTCGTATCTATGTTCTATGGCCCCAGAGGGTATGCCATATTCGGCTATGACTATATTTACCGCTGCGCCGGGATCCTGACGGCAAACCCTTATTGGAATGCCACTTATCTGGCGGTGCGCCCTTTTACCATCCTGTGCTTCTTCTGGACGGCAGAGCTCCTGGAAGTCTATGAAGCCGGGCTGCCGATGAAGAAGGCGGTTCTGCTGGCGGCGTTCAGTTTCCTGGCAGCTTTCACGAAGCCCAGCTTCGCGTTTGTCCAGCTCCCGGTGGCGGGATGCGTGCTTTTGTACCGATTGATCGCTTCTAAATTCAGGAACTGGAAAAATACGCTGCGGTTCGGCTGCTGCTTCCTGCCTGCGGGATTTCTCTTGCTGTCTCAGTTCTTTGGCGTGTTCGTGGGAGAGAATGCGCTGGGGGAGGAGACGGGCATCGGTATCGGGATGGGGAAGGCCTGGCAGCTGCATTCTTTCAACATTCCGCTGAGCGTAATGCTGGCGCTGCTGTTCCCGTTTTGCGTGCTGGCCCTGAATTTCAGGGAGATAAAGAAGAACACGGAATTTCGTCTGGCATGGCTGCTGCTGCTGACAGGTTTTCTGGAATATCTTTTCCTATATGAAAAGGGATTTCGGATGGCGCACATGAATTTCTCATGGGGATATATGCATGGCCTCTTCTTCGTGTTCGTGGTCTGCGCCATGCAGATGCTGAAGAACCTCATGGGCTGGAGGCCATGGATCTACAAGCTGTTCGTGGCACCGGAATTCTTTCTGTTCGTCTGCCATTTGTGCTGTGGCATTGGATTTTTCGTCTATCTATATGAAGGGAATAATATGAGTGTATTCTGATGGAAAATAAGAAGAGGGAACGCCTTGTTTTTTGGGCGATATTCGTGGCGGCGTTTGTTGTCCGGTGCATCGGATTCGTGTCTGTGCCTGCCGGGGTGAACCAGGACGAGGCTATGGCCGGGGTGGATGCCTGGGCGCTGGCCCAGTACGGCACGGATCGGTTCGGCATACGGCTGCCGGTGCATTTCACTGCTTGGAAGTACGGACAGATGAGCGTATTGCTGTCCTATTGCATGGTTCCTTTTATCAGACTGTTTGGCTTTTCCACCTTTTCCGTGAGGCTGCCCATGCTTTTGGCCAGCTGCGGTTCTGTCGCGCTGGTGTACCTGGTGGGCCGACAGTTGTTTTCGGCGCGGATGGCGCTGGGAGTCATGCTGTTGGCGGCAGTCAACCCCTGGCATTTTATGCAGAGCCGCTGGTCCCTGGACTGCAATCTGCTCCCGCATGTCTTTCTGCTGGCTGTGTGGCTGTTGCTGCTGGGCCTGAAAAGGCGAGGATATCTCTACCTCTCCATGGTCTTTTTTGGCCTGACCTTTTATTGCTATGGGGTCGCCGCGTATTCTGTGACGCCCTTCCTGGTGGTGTATGCAGGCTGGTGCCTTTGGAAGAAGCAGCTTCGGGTGCGGGAGGTTTTGCTGTGCGTCCTTGTCTTCCTGCTTGTGGCCCTGCCGGAGATACTGGTGCTTGCAATCAATTTCTTTGGAGCTTCCACCATAGAGACGCCGCTGTTCACCATGAGCTATTTTCCGGAGAGCATCAGGAGCAACGATATATTGTTCCTGAATTTTTCCTTCGGGCAGATGTGCCGCAATTTCCTGGCCATGGTAAAGACCTGCATCCTGCAGACGCCAGGCCTTCTGTACAACGCGCTCCCTGCCTTTGGGCCAATGTACCATATCTCCATTCCCTTTATGCTGCTGGGGATGGTCCTGTTCACTCGGGATTTGTTCACGGAGAGGGACGCGGCGCGGCAGACCAGGATGCTGGCCCTATGGGGAGGTCTTGTGACAGGCGTATGGGTGGGACTGATTACCTTTGAGGTGAATGTGAACAGGATTAACATCATATTCTTCCCGCTGATTTTTATGTGTGGATATGGCATTGCGGCGGTGGCACGGCGATGCCGCAGGGCCGTGGTGGGGGTTTATGCGGCCTACGGCATATGCTTTGTCCTGTTTTTGGGAACCTACTTTACATCTTTTGCGGAGGACATCAGGAGGTATTTTAATGTAGATTTTCTGGAGATTGTAGAGGAGGCGGATGCCTTGGAGGACTGCCAGGCCCTGTACATCACCGGAAATATGGACTGGCAGTACAATTGTTCCATGGCGGAGATACTGACGCATTATGCCTGCAGGATCGATGCCGCGTATTACCAGGGGAAGACCCTCGCCACGGGAGGCAGAACGCTGCGTCCCTATGAAGAGCGCTACCACTTCGTGGATGTGGACGACATGAAAGAGGAGGAGGACAGCGTATATCTCCTGCATGCCTCGGAGCTGGACAGGCTCCCCTTTGCGTTCCGGGTGATAAAAGAGAATGGTAATTTTCGCCTGGTCCGGCCCGCGGACTGAGTGGCGTCTGCAGGATCGCGCCTTTCGGAATGCATAATTTCGCGCAACCGGGGGATAACTAACTTTACGGGCAGCTGACCGTACGAAACAGAAAAACAAAAAATCGCGCAAGCAGAAATTGGAAGAATGTCAAACCTATGAAAAAGAGCAAAGTCAATCATAAAAAGTACAGATTTACATATATTAAAGCTACGGTGGGCACCCTCCTGGCGGGGATGCTCTTCCTGAAGGGATATACGCCCTTCGAAGAGACGGGAGAGAATTTCTTCCATATCCAGGTGAACGGACAGGACGTGGGGGTCCTGGGGGAGAAGGAGAGGATTGACGAGCTCCTGCTGCAGGCCAGGAAAAAAATTGCTTCAGAAAGCGATGAGCTTGTGTTCATGAAAGCGGATATGGTAGTGGTGGGAGAGCAGGTTCTCTGGGGCGAAGTGGACACGGAAGAGGATGTGGCCAGACGGATGGAGGATGCGCTGCGGGCCAGCGTCCAAGAGACCCTGCACCGCTCTTACACCCTGAAGGTGGACGAGTATACCATCAATCTCTCCAGCATGGAAGATGTGCGGACGCTGCTCCAGGCGGCCATCGATAAATATGGCAATGACGGAAAGTTTGCGATTGCGCTCAAGAACGACGAGAACCGGGAGTTCGGCATGCTGACCGCAGAGGTGGTGGCAGCGGCAGGCCAGGAGGACGAGGTATGGCAGGCTAATACGGAGGCCGGCGTCCAGAGCCTCTTCGCGGAGATCACGGGGGAGCAGGAGACGGACCAAAAGGAAAGCTTTGAGGATTATGAGCTGGGGATTCAGACCATGGACTTCGCGGACAGCGTAGAGATTGTGGAGACCTATCTTCCGGTAAGCCAGCTGACGGACCTGGAGCAGGCCATCGATTTGGTGATCATGGAACAGGAGACCCCCAGCGTGTACGAGGTGGCGGCCGGGGACACCCTGTCGGAGATTGCCATCAAGGTGAACATCCCCATGGACACCATCGTCGAGATGAACGATGCTCTGGAGGATGTGACATCCACGCTGCAGATAGGACAGGAGCTGCTGATTACAGTGCCGGAGCCGGAGCTGTCTGTGGCCAGGGTGGAGGAGGAGTATTATGAAGAGATATACGACGCGGACATTGTCTATATCGAGAACGACGACTGGTATACGAACCAGACGGTAGTACACCAGAAGCCGTCCGCGGGATACCGAAAAGTAGTGGCCGATGTGTCGTATCTGAACGATAAGGAAGTGGGCCGTGAGATTCTCAAGCAGGAAATCGTCATGGAAGCCGTGCCGAAGATCGTGGAGCGGGGGACCAAGATTCCGCCCACTTATATCAGGCCCATCTCCGGCGGCGTCCAGACCTCAGGCTTCGGAAGGCGGTCCGCGCCTACCAGAGGGGCCAGCTCATACCACAAGGGAATCGACTGGGCTACGCCCACGGGCACGCCCGTGTATGCCTCCTGCGGCGGTACGGTGGCAAAGGCCGGCTGGGGAAGCGGCTACGGCTATGTAGTCTATATCAACCATGAGGACGGCAGGCAGACCCGCTACGGGCACCTGAGCAAGGTACTGGTCAGCGCGGGACAGACCGTGAATCAGGGAGACAGAATCGCCCTCAGCGGAAGCACCGGCATCAGCACCGGCCCCCATCTGCATTTTGAGATATTGATAAACGGCACACAGGTGAACCCTCTGGATTATCTGGACCGATGACAGGAATGGATGTTCGGTTTACAAACGAGGGAAAATGTGGTAAGATAGGCTTTGTGCGAAAAAGCTATGGCCGTATCGGGGCAGATGGCCAGATAAATATTTGGCCCCAGGCAGAGGAAGATTATATGGAACAATATATCATAAAAGGCGGAAATCCGCTGGTAGGCGATGTGGAGATAGCGGGCGCGAAGAACGCGGCGCTCCCTGTCTTCGCGGCAGCCGCCATGACGGATGAGACTGTGTATATAGACAACATTCCGGATGTGCGGGACATGGACGTGATGCTGGACGCCATGGCCAGCACCGGCGTCACGGTGAAGCGCATCAACCGGCACAGGGTTCTGATCAATGCGGGCAATATCCACAATCTCACGGTGGAACATGAGGGATGTAAGAAAATCAGAGGCTCCTACTATCTCCTGGGGGCATTTCTGGGAAAGTATAAGCAGGCGGAGGTAGTCCTGCCCGGAGGCTGCGATATCGGCAGCCGGGCGGTGGATCAGCACATCAAGGGGTTCCGTGCCCTGGGTGCGGAGGTAATCATCGAGCACGGACTGATCAAGGCAAAGGCCGAGCAGCTTCGGGGCAGCCATATCTATATGGACAAGGTCAGTGTAGGTGCTACGATCAATGTGATGATGGCGGCCACCATGGCGGAGGGTATGACCATCATCGAGAACTGCGCCAAGGAGCCCCATGTGGTGGATGTGGCGAATTTCCTGAACAGCTGCGGCGCCAACATCAAAGGGGCAGGCACCGATGTGATCAGGATTCGGGGGGTGGCAAAGCTCCATGGCACGGATTATGCCATCATCCCCGATCAGATTGAGGCGGGCACCTTTATGTTCGCCGCCGCGGTCACCAAAGGGGACGTGACGGTGAAGAACGTCATCCCCAAGCACCTGGAATCGATTACGGCAAAGCTCTTAGAGATAGGATGCGAGGTGGAGGAGGCGGACGACTGTATCCGCGTGGTGGCCGCAAAGCCGCTGGCTCATACCCAGGTAAGGACCCTGCCCTATCCCGGTTTCCCCACGGACATGCAGCCTCAGATGACAGTGGCGCTGGCAGTGGCCAGGGGGACCAGCATCGTGACGGAGAGCGTATTTGAAAACCGGTTCAAATATGTGGATGAGCTGGTCAGGATGGGAGCCGATGTGAAGGTAGAAGGAGGAGACACTGCTATCATCGATGGCGTGGAGAAATATACCGGGGCCAGCATCACGGTGCCCGATCTGCGGGCGGGGGCCGCACTGGTGATTGCCGCACTGGCCGCGGAGGGCGTCAGCGTCGTTGACAATATCAAATATATTGAGCGGGGCTATGAGGATTTCCATATCAAGCTGCAGAATCTGGGAGCACAGATCGAGCTGGTGGAGGCGGAGAAGGATATTCAGAGATTCAAGCTCAAGGTGGGCTGAACAGACAGGGCCTGGCGATGAGCGGCATCGGCTTAAAGCTTTTCAGAAGAAAGGGTAGGAACGGGTCTTGTCAGTGGTTGATAAGGCCTTTTTGGGTCATAGACATAGTAAGGAGAGGCGGTGAAATCTATGCGGCGCAGCGCACGCCAATGTCTTATGCCGGTAATGCTATTAGGACTGTTTGTTGGAGGATGCGGCGGCCCCGCCGCATCGGAGGAATCGCAGGCGGAAAGCAAGCCACAGGACGGCACGTCCCAGGTCTCCACGGTGGTGGAGAACCAGGAGTATGAGGCTGTGCCGAACGCGTCCGGAGCTTCCGGGCAGGACAAGACGGACTTCAAGCCGTATCAGGCGCCGGAATTCGCGGATTCCGCCTTTCATGCCGAGCATGCCCAGGGAAACGAACAAGTGCGGATTGACCTGGAGCATGCGGCCCAGGGCTACATAGGGGTATCAGGGCAGTCCAGCACCCGTCTCAAGCTCCAGGTGTTTAAGGGGGAGATGGAGTACAGATACGATGTCCCGGCGGACGGGACGCCGGTGATATTCCCTTTGCAGGAGGGGGACGGCATCTATACCATCAAGGCGATGGAAAATGTGGAATCCACGAAATACAGGCCTTTGTTTACACTGGACTGCGAGGTGAAGCTGGAGGATGAATTCCAGCCCTTCCTGCGGCCCAGCGCTTACGTGGACTATGACCGGGATTCGGAATGTGTGCGGTTAGCCGCTCGGCTGGCTGAACAGGAGGAGGACGCGCTTGGGGTCGTGGGGGCAGTGTTCGAATATATCTGCGACAATATCGTCTATGACACGGAGAAGGCGCAGATGGTGCAGACCACCTCGGGCTACATGCCGGTGCTGGACGACACGCTGCGGACGGGGAAGGGCATCTGCTTCGACTATGCCTCTCTCGTGGCCGGAATGCTGCGCAGCCAGGGGATTCCCACCAAGATGGTCTTCGGCGATGTGTCGCCCAACGATGTCTACCACGCATGGAATATGTTCTATACGGAGGAGACCGGCTGGGTGACGGTGAAGTATGAGGTGAAGGCGGGCAGCTGGAATCGGTTGGATTTGACCTTTTCCGCCAATGGCAAGGATGCATCCTTGATTGGGGACGGAGAGAATTATCTGGATGAGCTGTATTATTGAAAATGGGGAGATTGGGCGGTCAGCGGGGCGAATGGCCGACATAGAAGGAGGGGCGCTATGAGACGTGGGAAACTGGACAGTCTGGGGGTCAGTGCATTCTGTGAGAGCATGGCGATGATGGTGCAGTCCGGAATCCAGATGGACGAGGCCGTTGCATTGCTCAGATCCGGCAGCGGACAGGGAGGCCCTTTGGAAGAAGGGCTTGTAATCATGCAGGCGGAGACGGAGGCAGGGAAGGGGCTCTCCGCCGCCATGGAGGCTACAGGAATTTTTCCGGAATATTGCCTGCGGATGGTCCTGGCCGGGGAGAAAGCGGGGCGGCTGGAGGATGTGCTGTTCCAGCTTGCGCGTTATTATGAAGACCAGAAGACCATGGCCGGAAAGCTGAGAGGTGCGGTCATTTATCCGGTGGCCATGCTGGGCATCATCATCGTCGTGCTGGCCGTCATGCTGGCCATGGTGCTGCCGGCCTTTACGGATGTATACGACAGCCTGACGGGAAGCCTGACGGCTTCGGCGTATGGATATGTGAAATGGGCCTATGCGCTCTGCTGGACAGCACTGGCCGTGATGGTGGTATTGGCGGCGGCGCTGGCGCTTGGGTTCATTCTATGGAATACCAACAAACGGGATTTCGTAGAAAATATGCTCTGCAGGATTCCCTTCTGCGCCTCCATACTGGAGAGCCTGGGGATGTTCCGCTTTACGGCGGCGCTGTCCACTTTCCTGGCCAGCGGCGAAATCCAGGACATCGCTGTGGCAGAGAGCAGGAAGATGGTTTCCTGCAGGCCGGTGGAGGAAAGAATCGACCGCTGCGTGGACCGGATGGATCAGGGACATGGCATCGCCCAGGCGGCCGTAGACGTGCGCCTTTTCGAGCCTGTCTACGGAAGGATGCTCCTGGCAGGGGAGCGCAGCGGCAGCCTGGAATCGGTGCTGAGGAAGCTCACGGGACTGCTGGCGGACCACTGCACGAATCTGGTGGACCGTCTGGTTGGCATTGTGGATCCGGTGCTGTCCGGCATCCTGATGCTGGCGGTGGGGCTGTCTTTGCTGAGCGTCATGCTGCCCCTGATCGGCATGATGAACTCCATGGGATAGCAGCAGGCATATCTGTCTGACGGATTGATACATAGTCCCGGGAGGTGGTAAGATGTATGTAGATAAAAAGAGGAAGAGATGGCCTGGGCTGGCGGCCGGTGCTGCGCTTCTCATAGCCGTCTGCGTGTGGATTCTGGTTCTGCCCGCGTCCGGCAGTGACATGGACGAGGAGAGCACCAGGGCCATAAAGACCGCAGTGGAACGCTGTGCCATGCAGTGTTACGTGGTGGAGGGGGCGTTTCCGCCCAGCCTTGCTTATCTGGTGGAAAACTATGGGCTCCAGATTAATGAGAAGGAGTTCTATGTAAGCTATGACGTCTTTGCGTCCAATGTGCCCCCCGCGGTGAAGGTGATTGGCAGAAACTAGGTTTATATGAGAGAGGAGGCACGGCCTGTGAGACGAGAGGGCAGCTTATCCGGAATACAGACCATGGCAGTGGCCGGGGTGTTTCTGGCAGGATTTTTCCTGACAGTGATTTTCGGTGCGCAGACCTACCGGGAAATCGCTGACGGCCAGAACCGGAACAACGAGGCCAGGGCATTGCTCTCCTACATCTCCACCTGCGTGAGGATGAATGATACGGCAGGCGCGGTATCGGTGTCCCAGGTGGAGGGGGAGCCCGTGCTGGTGATCGCGGACGGCCAGAGCGGATATGCCATCCGCATTTACCGGTATGGGGACAGCCTGGTGGAGGATTACGGAGAGGCGGCAGGGGCACTGTACCCCGATATGGCCCAGGTCATCGGAGAGACCGAGGAATTCCGGATTGAAGAGCTGGGCGGCCAGACCTATGCAGTCATCACGGACGCAGGCAGAGTGCTGTTTGGTTTAAGGAGTGAGAAGGGGGTGGCCGCAGATGATTGAGGATAGCGGCAGAACCGGAGGAAAGCGTGGGAGGAGCCGTGGAACGGCCTTTTATATAGAAGCGCTGCTTTTGACGGCAGTGTTCGCCATAGTGATACTGGCGCTGGCCAAAGTATTCGCCTGGTCGGGACGGAAAGGGCGGGACGCGGTGCTCCTGACGGGAGCGGTGCATCTGGCGGAGAACGGGGCGGAGGCAGTGGCGGCATCGGACAGCCTGGAGGAAGTTCGGGCGCTGCTGGAGGAGAACGGCAATGCGGAGATTTTTGCACGCTCCGGGACGGAAGATATCGGGGCTGCCGAGGAAAGCGCTGCGGAGAGGGCAGGAGCGGATACCTTACGCGTGTATTATGACGATGACCTGAACCCTGTGCCGGATGGGACGATCTGGATGGAAGTCCGGTGGATGCCGGAATGGTCCGGAGAGGAATCTGACGGCGTTCCCGAGGGAGCGGGGCTTGTGAAAAGCCTCATCACCGTGAATCGGGCGGGAGAGAGGGAGCCGATTTATACGCTGGAGACAGAGGTGTTCGCAGGCATGGATATAAGCCCGGGCGGATTTTAGGATGACAAGGAGGGGCATATGAGGCATATACCAATCAAGCTGGGGCCGCTGGCGCTGTTGCTGACAGTAATCAGCATCTGTATGACCACGCTGGGTGTCCTTGCGTTTGCCACAGCCCGGGCGGACTGGAACCTGGCACAGAAGTATGCCGATACGGTACAGACCAGATATGCGCTGGAGGCGGAAGGACAGCGCTTCCTGCAGACCGCCGCAAAAGCCCTGGAGGAGGGAAATGCGCCGGAGTCGCTTGACAGTACGGAGAGGGACGATGACGGCACGGTCTGGAAGACATTCCAGGAGGGAGAATTCAGCCTGCGGGTGGGCGTCGTCGATGAGAGCGGGCACCTGCGCGTGGTGAGCTGGAGGATTCAGAAAGAATGGGAGCCGGAAGGGGACAGGAACCTTTGGATGATGGAATAGAATCCCAAAACGGGACTCTATTGATTTCAATCGGAATACGCGTCAAAGCGCGTAAGGGGGTATAGATATGAGATTACAGGAAATCCTTGAACAGGCAGTGCGGGATGAGGAAGTGGCGGACATCTTTTTGGTGGCCGGATTGCCGGTCACGATGAAACGGAACGGCGTACAGATACGGATGGACATGGCTCCGCTGATGCCAAAGGATATCGGGGAGCTGGTGGAGCAGATCTACGGGGAGGCAAAGAGGACCAAGGCTAGGCTGGAGGCCGGGGAGGACGACGATTTCTCCCTCTCCATGTCCAGGCGGGAGAATTTCCCCGGGGGGCGCTTCCGGGTCAATGTGTTCCGCCAGAGGGGCTCCCTTGCGGCTGTCATCCGCGTCATACGCTTCGAACTGCCGGATCCGGTAAAGCTGGGGATACCGGAGGACATCCTGGCCCTGACGGACGATTCCCAGGGCAGGAGCAATAAGAACGGCGGTCTGGTGCTGGTGACCGGGGCCGCGGGCACGGGCAAGACCACCACCCTGGCCTGTATGATCGACCGGATCAACAATAGCCGGGACTGCCATATCATCACTATGGAAGACCCCATCGAGTACATCCACAGGCACAAGAAGGCGATTGTGACCCAGAGGGAGATTTCCATCGACACACCGGGATACCTAAGCGCCCTGCGCTCCGCCCTGCGGGAGAGCCCGGACGTGATCCTGGTAGGAGAGATGCGGGATTACGACACTATTTCCGCGGCCCTGATTGCCGCAGAGACCGGCGTGCTGGTGTTCAGCACCCTGCATACCAACAGCGCGGCGGACACCATCAACCGCATCGTGGACGTGTTCCCGGAGAAGGAGCAGGCCAGGACCCAGCTGGCCCAGGTGCTGAAGGCTGTGGTCTGCCAGCAGCTGGTGCCGTCCACCATGGAGGACGGGGAGGGCAATCAGATACGGATTCCGGTCTTCGAGGTGCTGAAGTCCACGGACGCCATCCAGAACATGATCCGGGAGAACAAGGTGAACCAGCTTGGGGCTGTCATGCAGGCCGGCGTGAACGAGGGCATGTGCACCATGGACGGGAATCTCCTGCGGCTGTGCCGGGAGGGGAAGATCGCCAAGTCCACGGCGCTGAAATACCGCACCCATTACGGATACGAGTACATGGAGAAGAGGCTGGGGGAGAATTGACTGTCAGGAGCGTCAGGATAAAAATTCCTGTTGACAGCGGGCCTGATTCGTAGTAAAGTATAGAACGGATAGAAGATATCAGAGGTCGGCAAAGAATATCCTACACAATTGCATATGATTTCTCTTATTCAGAGTCGGTGGAGATACATAGGATCGATGAAGCCGCGGCAA
>CAJUFO010000075.1 GCA_910585615.1 uncultured Acetatifactor sp. | reverse complement strand
CCAATGTGGCCGCTTTCGGCGAGCTGTGGCAGGGCGGCGGCAAGGGCTATGAGAACATGGTGGCCGTGACCCTGGGCACAGGCGTGGGCGGCGGCATCATCGTAGACGGCAGGCTCCTGGCCGGTTCCACGGGGGCAGGCGGCGAGATCGGGCATCTCCATCTCCAGGACGGGGAGGAGGAGCGCTGCAACTGCGGGAACAGCGGCTGCCTGGAGCAGTACGCCTCCGCCACGGGCATCGTGCGCCTGGCGAAGCGCCGCCTGGGGGAGGATGAGAAGGAAAGCGTCCTGTGCCGGGGAAAGGTCAGCGCCAAGGCCGTGTTCGATGCCGTGAAGGCAGGGGACGGGGTGGCCATAGAAATCGCGGAGCGCTTCGGGGACTATCTGGGCAAGGGCCTGGCCATCGTGGCGGCAGTGGTGAACCCGGAGGCCTTCGTCATCGGCGGCGGCGTGTCCAAGGCCGGGGATATCCTCCTGACCTTTGTGGAGCCCAATTTCAAGAAGTACGCGTTCCCCCAGTGCAGGGGCGCGAAGTTCGTCCTGGCCGAGCTTGGGAACGATGCCGGCATCTACGGCGCGGCGGCATTGCTCCTGCGGGACAACGGGTAGCCGCGGCATACCTGCCGGGAATCAAATAGAAAAGGGAAGTCAATTTCAATGATTAGTGGAGCAGTGGTGGAAGCATTACAAAGATACGTGCCCCGGGACAACATCCACCTGCAGGAGCCAATGGCAGGCCACACTACCTTTCGGATAGGGGGACCTGCCGATTGCTTTGTGCAGTTGGAGGACGAGGAACAGCTTAGGAAAGTGCGGCGGTATCTGGG
Organism: uncultured Acetatifactor sp.; assembly: GCA_910585615.1. Taxonomy (GTDB): domain Bacteria; phylum Bacillota; class Clostridia; order Lachnospirales; family Lachnospiraceae; genus Acetatifactor. Next base: position 21,203 of record CAJUFO010000075.1, on the reverse strand, counting down.
GCTGGCGGGCGTACCGTTTTTTGTGCTGGGCAACGGGAGCAATCTGCTGGTGGACGACGCCGGGTACAGGGGCGTAGTCCTGCAGATAGGACAAAAGATGAGCGATATTTCCGTACAGGGATGCCATATCATCGCCAAGGCAGGCGCTACCTTAAGGCAGGTGGCGGCCGCCGCTTTGGAGCACGGGCTTGCGGGCTTCGAGTTCGCCTCCGGCATACCCGGCACGGTAGGAGGCGGCGTGGTGATGAACGCCGGGGCCTACGGGGGAGAGATGAGCCAGGTGGTGAACCAGGTCCGGGTGGTGAGCAAGGAGGGCGAGTCCATGGAGCTGGACAACGATACCATGGAGTTCCGGTATCGCGGCAGCGTCATCCGGGGCAGCGCCTTCACGGTGACGGAGGTCACCTTCCGGCTGGAGCCGGGGGACAGGGAGGCCATCCGGGCGAAAATGGAGGAACTGGCCGCAAGGCGCAGGGAGAAGCAGCCCCTGGAGTACCCCAGCGCCGGCAGCACCTTCAAGCGGCCTGAGGGGCATTTCGCCGGGAAGCTGATCATGGAGGCGGGCTTCGCCGGATACCGGATCGGCGGCGCCCAGGTCTCCGAGAAGCACTGCGGCTTCGTGATAAATACCGGAGACGCCACGGCCCGGGATGTGCGGGCCCTCATAGAGGAGATACAGGCACGGGTGAAGGAGAGGTTCCGGGTGGACCTGGAGCCGGAGATTGTGTTTTTGGGATAGGACAGGGTTGTTGACATGGCCGTCCGGAGGATTGGGCGGCCGGAGGACATTATGAGATTCGTAGTAGTCACGGGGATGAGCGGCGGGGGGAAGAGCACCGCCCTGAAGATGCTGGAGGATGTGGGCTTTTACTGTGTGGATAATCTTCCGGTGTCGCTGGTGGAGAAATTCGCGGAGCTGGTCTCCATGCCCGGCAGCGAGGTGGGCAAGGTGGCTCTGGGGCTGGACGTGCGCTCCGACCAGAGCTTTGAGGATGCCACGAAGATTCTGGAGAAGCTTAAGAGCCTGGGCACGAAGCTGGAGATTCTCTTCATGGACGCTGACGAGGGCGTCCTGATCAAGAGATACAAGGAGACCAGGCGCGTCCATCCCCTTGCCATGGACAAGCGTGTGGAGGACGGCGTCAGAATCGAGCGCAGGGTACTTGAGAATATCCGCCGGCATGCCGATTATGTAATTGACACCTCGAACCTGCTCACAAGGGAGCTGAAGGAGGAGCTGAACCGCATTTTCGTGGAGGACGCGGCGTACAACAGCCTTATGGTGACGGTGATGTCCTTTGGCTTCAAGCACGGCATCCCGGCGGACGCGGATCTTGTGCTGGACGTGCGCTTCCTCCCCAATCCTTTTTATATAGAGGAGCTCAAATGCAAGACCGGGAACGACAGGGAGGTCCAGGAGTACGTGATGGGCTTCCGGGAGGCGGAGGTCTTCCTGGAGAAGCTCACGGACATGCTGGAGTTCCTGATACCGAACTATGTGAAAGAGGGAAAGAACCGCCTGGTGGTGGCCATCGGCTGCACAGGGGGGCAGCACCGCAGCGTCACGCTGGCGAGGGAGTTGTACCGGCGCATGAAGGGCAGGGGAGGGTACGGCTGCAAGCTGTACCACCGCGACATTACGCAGCAGGGGAAATAGACATGTCATTTTCTGGTGAAGTGAAGAAGGAGCTGGCAAAGCGGATGAATCCCGCCAGGCATTGCCAGATAGCGGAGCTGGCCGCCCTCATGAATTTCTGCGGCGCATATGGGCGAAGCGGGGGGGAATCCGGGGGAAAAGCCGGATATACCCTGGGCTTCCAGACAGAAAATGAGGCTGTGGCCAGAAAAGGCTTTACATTGCTGAAAAAAACATATAATATAGATACGGACAGGATATTGGACGAGGAGGAGCTCCAGGGGCTGTTTACGAAGCTAGGAAGCCTGGTAGAGCCGGTGAGCCCGCTCCTGATCAAGAACTCCTGCTGTAGGAGGGCTTTCCTGCGGGGGGCGTTCCTGGCCATAGGCTCTATGAGCGATCCCACAAAGGCATACCATCTGGAGTTCGACTGCACGGACGAGAGGAAGGCCAGGCAGCTCCAGGAAGCGATCAGGAGCTTTGACATCGATTCCAAGATTATTCTCCGGAAGAAGTACCATGTGGTCTATTTAAAGGAGGGGGCCGGCATCGTGGACCTGCTGAACGTCTGCGAGGCCCCGGTGTCCCTGATGAACCTGGAGAACATGCGGATCCTGAAGGAGATGCGAGGCGCCGTGAACCGGCGGGTGAACTGCGAGACCGCCAATATAGCCAAGACCGTCACCGCGGCGGCCAGGCAGGTGGAGGACATTGAATTCCTGAGGATTCATTATGGCTTCCAGAACCTGCCAGAGCCCCTGCGCAGGATGGCGGAGATGCGATTGGAATATCCGGATGCTCCCCTGAAGGAGCTGGGCGAGCGCTTCGACCCGCCACTGGGAAAGTCCGGCGTAAACCATAGACTGCGCAGGCTCAGCGAGCTGGCGGAGAAAGCAAGATTATAAGTAACATAGGGACAATGGAACCAGAACATGCGTGCCAAAGCGCGCAAGGAGGAAGAATTCATGAAAAAGAAGAATATCAGCATCAATCTGGAGGGGGAGCAGATGGCGAGGCATATCGCCATGCTGGTGCAGAAGGCCAGCAAGTATGAAAGCTCCATCTACATCCAGTCCGGCGACAAGAGGGTGAATGCCAAGAGCATCATGGGCATGATGACGCTGGGGATGGATCTGAGCGAGAACCTGGAGATTTCCGCGGAAGGAACCGACGAGGACACCGCCCTGGACGGAATCACGGGATTTCTCACCAGCGGGGAATAAAGGCGCTGGCCTATGGAGAGAAAGCTGCTTTTCGTATACAATCCCAAAGCCGGCAAGGCCCAGATCAGGAACAAGCTGGCTGACATACTGGATGTCTTCGCCCAGGAAGGGTATGAGATTACGGTAGCGCCCACACAGAAGCGGGATGACGCAAGGGCTGTGGTGGCGGGCCGCCGGAAGGATTATGAGCTGGTAGTATGCAGCGGCGGCGACGGTACCCTGGATGAGGTAGTGACGGGAATGATTCAAAGCGGTCTGCGCACCCCCATCGGCTATATCCCCGCAGGGAGCACCAATGACTTCGGGGGCAGCATTTCCCTGCCCAAGAACATGGTGCGCGCCGCCCGGATAGCGGTGCGGGGCAGGGACTTTCCCTGCGACATCGGCACCTTCCGATATGAGGACGTGGACGATGTGTTCGTATACATCGCCGCCTTTGGACTGTTCACGGACGTGTCCTATGAGACCGAGCAGGAGATGAAGAACGTGCTGGGCCATATGGCGTACCTGCTGGAGGGCGTGAAGAGCCTGTCCTCGATACGCTCCTTTCCCGTGAAGGTGAGCTGGGACGGGAACGAGGTGGAGGACGACTTCATCTTCGGCATGGTGACCAATTCCCTCTCCGTGGGCGGCTTCAAGAACATCACCGGCAGGAACGTGAAGCTGGACGACGGCCTGTTCGAGGTGACATTGATTAAGATGCCCAAGAGCCCTATCGAGCTGAGCAATATCATGATTTCCCTGCTCAACCGCTCCATCGACACCAATGCCATGTACTGTTTCCGCACCGCGGAGCTCACATTCGAGTCCAAAGAGGCCGTGGCATGGACCCTGGACGGCGAGAACGGCGGCAGCCATAAAAAAGTGACCATACGCAACGTGTATAAGGGAATGGACATCCGGGTAAAGCCGCTGCCGGAGTAGATAAAGGTAATCGGGCTATTCCAATTTGCGGAAATGTATGATATAATTTCCGTATTCGGCAATAGCTATCAATAAAAAATGGAGGTATGTAATCATGTTAGTATCAGCAGCAGAAATGTTGAAAAAGGCCAAGGCCGGCCACTATGCAGTAGGACAGTTCAACATCAACAACCTGGAGTGGACCAAGGCCATTCTGTTGACCGCCAAGGAGTGCAAGTCTCCCGTCATCCTGGGCGTATCCGAGGGCGCGGGAAAGTACATGGGCGGCTATGACGTAGTCGTAGGCATGGTGAACGGCCTGCTGAAGGATTTGGACATCGACGTGCCCGTGGCCCTGCACTTAGATCACGGCTCCTATGAGCACTGCTATAAGTGCATGGAGGCCGGCTTCTCGTCCGTCATGTTCGACGGCTCCCACTACCCCATCGAGGAGAACGTGGCCAAGACCACAGAGCTGGTAGCGGCAGCCCACGGCAAGGGCATTTCCATCGAGGCCGAGGTCGGCTCCATCGGCGGCGAGGAAGACGGTGTAGTAGGTATGGGCGAGTGCGCGGATCCTAAGGAGTGCAAGGCCATCGCCGACCTGGGCGTGGACTTCCTGGCGGCAGGCATCGGCAACATCCACGGCAAATATCCCGCCAACTGGAAGGGACTGAGTTTCGAGACCTTGGACGCCGTTCAGCAGCTCACCGGGGACATGCCTCTGGTGCTCCACGGCGGCACAGGCATCCCTGCCGACATGATTAAGAAGGCCATCAGCCTGGGCGTAGCCAAGATTAACGTGAACACAGAGTGCCAGCTTTCCTTTGCTGCCGCTACCCGCAAGTACATCGAAGAGGGCAAGGACCAGCAGGGCAAGGGCTTCGACCCCAGAAAGCTCCTGGCTCCCGGCTTCGAGGCCATCAAGGCTACCGTGAAGGAGAAGATGGAGCTGTTCGGTTCCGTTGGCAAGGCCTGAGCATATTGAAGCGACGTGGATGATATGAATTGACATGGAATGTGACATGGAAGGAAAGGGCAGTCCCCGGCAAAGCGGGCGGTTGCCCTTTTCCGCGTCTGGGAGCAGCGGGCGGCCGTTCATATTTTGTTTACAAATCATTCAAGCAATCTTTGAATTATCCTCATTCTTTAGACATTTCTTTTTACTATACTAATACTTGTAACGAGGCAGCTGCTACTGCCAGCCACAGCTTACTAAATAACTTTTTCATAATTATTGCCAGGGGACGCAAGTCTCCTGGCATCCTCCCTTTCTAGGGAGATTCTTCCTTTTCTGGGGCAAAATCCGGTTGGCAGGGACAGCTTTATGTGATGCCATGAAATTATCAAAAGCGAGAAAGCGAGGGAGAACATGGATTTCGGAAAATTTATGGAGCGCACGGAGAAGACGGGGATTCTGGGCGTGAAGGTCAGCCAGGGCGGCAGGGACATATGGAAGCATCTGTGGGACGAGGAGTGTCGCCGCAATGTGTATTCCGCCAGCAAGAGCTTTACCTCGGCGGCGGTGGGGATTGCCGTCAGAGAGGGTTTATTGGCTCTGGAGGAGAGGCTGGTGGACGCCTTTCCGAAGGACCTGCCGGGACAAGTGAACGAATATCTGGAGCAGGCCACCGTGCGCGACCTCCTGACCATGTGCCTGGGGCAGGAGGAGGCCCGGCTGATGGGGGCACAGCGCCCGCTGTATGAGCAGGAGGACTGGGTGAAGATGTCGCTGGCCTTTCCCTTCACCTGCCGCCCGGGAACCAGGTTCGTCTATAACAATGTAGGCCCCTACCTGGCAGGCGTGCTGGTGCAGCGCAGGGCGGGCTGCGACCTGGTGTCCTATCTGACGCCCCGGCTCTTCGCCCCGATGGGCATCCGCCGCCCCACCTGGGAGACGGATCCGCTGGGCTATACCTTTGGGGCCGGAGGCCTGTTCCTGACGCTGACCGAGCTGCACAAACTGGGGGTGCTGTACCTGCAGGACGGCATGTGGGAGGGAAAACAGCTGGTTCCGGCGGACTGGGTGGCGGAGAGCCTGAAGGCCCAGGTTCCCACCGGGCTTGAGGAGGACTACGGCTACGGATATCTGTTCTGGGGCGGCCCCTGCGGGTCTTTCCGGGCGGACGGCAAGTATCTGCAGCTCTCCATCATCCTGCGGGACAAGGATGCCGTGATTTCCACGGTGGCGGAATGCAGGGAGGGGAAGCCGCTGATGGACGCCATCTTCCAGGAGCTGTATCCCAGGCTGTGACAGGACGGTTTTCCGAAAAAAGCCTGTGAAATGGGAGAATCTCCCTGGAAAGAGAGATTCTCCCTAAAAAGGGAGGATGCCAAGGAACCGAAGTTCCTTGGCATTATTATGAAAAAGTTATTTAGTAAACAGTAACTGTGGCTTGCGCTGTCGATGATTCTAGTATAGGGGAGATAGATGTCTAAACAATGATCGACAATTTAAAAATACTTGAATGAATTGTTAACAAAATGTGAATGCGGCGGATTCCGATGGCAGAGCTAGCAGTGCTCCGGTTCCGGATATTCCGCTCCAAAGGTGTCTACCGTGACGCTCTCCATAATCTGGGGCTCCAGGGGCCTGTCGGAATAATCGGTGGCCGTCTCGGCGATGCGGTTCACCACATCCATCCCCTCGGTCACCTTCCCGAAGGCAGCGTAGCCGCCGTCCAGATGGGGCGCGTTCTTGTGCATGATGAAGAACTGGCTCCCGGCGGAATCCGGATGCATGGACCTTGCCATGGACAGCACGCCCTCGGTGTGCTTTAAGTCATTCTTCACCCCGTTCTGGGCGAACTCTCCCTTGATGGAATAGCCCGGGCCTCCCATGCCCGTGCCGTCCGGGCAGCCGCCCTGGATCATGAAGCCCTTGATGACCCGATGGAAGATAAGGCCGTCATAGAAATTCTTCTTGACCAGGCTGATGAAATTGTTCACGGAAATCGGCGCGGCCTCGGGGTACAGCTCCAGCTTGATGACACCGCCGTCTTTCATGGTGATGGTTACTACAGGATTTTGTGCCATAATCTGATGTCCTTTCTCATTGAAATGGTGTATAATATTTGATTACAGGGTTCGCGAAGCGGTTCCTGTAATATATCTAACCTATTGTACCCGAAAAGAGGGACATCGTAAAGAGGGTAGTGTGCAAAGATTTTCTAAGGCTGGAAAATACACAGCCTTAGAAAATCTTTGCACACAGAAGAATGCCCAAAGCGCGGGCATTCTTCCGGACTTGCACCAGTGCATCGATTGTCCTTGACAACAGAAGAATTCTGCTGTATGGGCCGCCGGAGAAGGCATGGGGGGAGTGAGTGGGAGTGGTTTATTGTAAGGAAATAGAGATGGAGACAGAAGGGCAGCGGGGTGTGCTGTACGTGACCGATGACGCGCAGACTGCAAGAGGGTTGAAAAAACGGGGCAAGGCGGTGCTGGTCTACCTACACCCGGGCAACGAGGATCAGGATTTTTCCGAATTCCTCTTTGCAGTGGAGGATCCGGAGGATCTGGAGGCGGAATACGTGGAGCGGGTCTACAGGAGGCTTAAGGGCCTGCCCTGGAACATCCTGGGGACGGCCAGGTGCCTGATTCGGGAGACCGTTCCCGGGGACGTGGACGCCTTCTATCAAATCTACAGCCACCCGGCCATCACGGAATACATGGAGGGCCTGTATCCGGACGTGGAGGAGGAGCGGCAGTACGTCCGGGATTACATCGAAAAGGTCTACACCTTCTTCGGCTTCGGCGTATGGACCGTGGTGGAGCGGGAGAGCGGCGACGTCATCGGCAGGGCGGGCTTTTCCTACCGAGAGGGCTTCGATGAGCCGGAGCTGGGCTTCATCATCGGCGTGCCCTGGCAGCGTAGGGGCTACGCGGAGGAGGTCTGCAGGGCCGTCCTGGCTTACGGCTGGAGCGCCCTGGAGTTCGAGCAGGTACAGGCCCTGGTGGAGCCGGGGAACGTGCCGTCCATAAAGCTGTGCGAAAAGCTGGGATTCCGGAAGGCAGCGGACGTGAGCGTTGGGGAAAAAGAATATTGCCGTTTTATCATATATAAACCTCACTAAATTTAGCCCCCTTGGGCGTGCGGACAGCGGAAAAGTGGCGGAGCGCCATCCGGCTTCTGTCAGCGCCTAACAGGATTTTATACAAATAATACAAGAATCAAGAGAATTTACAGGGTATTTACACAATTTTTTGTGCATTCTGCAAAAAAGGCGCAGATTCCCTATCTGGAAAAATCTGTTGACAGCTGAAAAGCAGGGTGCTATACTCAGCTCGTAAAGCAAAGGCGCTATGGGAAACCGTAGTGCCTTTTTTACATACGACGATGCGAAGGGGCCTCGTAGGATTCCTAACGTGTCGTTTTTTATGTGTGGGAAAAGCTTTTCCACACATTTATACGGGCCCTGCGCGGAAGGCGCTGCACCGGGCCTACAGAAAAAGAGGAGGAGAGATTATGACAGAAGAGATTTATGAATCAATGAACAGTATGCTGTTCGGCGTCTGGTTCCTGATAGGCGCGGCGCTGGTGTTCTGGATGCAGGCGGGCTTCGCCATGGTGGAGGCGGGCTTCACCAGGGCCAAGAACGCGGGCAACATCATCATGAAGAACCTGATGGACTTCTGCATCGGCACCGTGGTATTCATCCTGATAGGCTTCAGCCTGCTGCTGGGCGAGGACATGGCAGGCCTGATTGGAAAGCCGGGCTTCGACATCTTCACGGCCTACGAGAGCTTCGACTGGTCCAATTTCGTGTTCAACCTGGTGTTCTGCGCCACTACGGCCACCATCGTGTCCGGCGCCATGGCGGAGCGGACCAAGTTCCTTTCCTACTGCATCTATTCCGCAGTGATATCCGCCCTGATCTACCCCATAGAGGCCCACTGGATTTGGGGCGGCGGGTGGCTTTCCCAGATGGGCTTCCACGATTTCGCAGGCTCCTGCGCCATCCACATGGTGGGCGGCATCTGTGCCCTGATTGGAGCGAAAATCTTAGGGCCCCGCATCGGCAAGTTCGTGAGGGATAAGGACGGCAGGGTCGCCAAGGTGAACGCCTTCCCCGGCCACAGCATCCCCCTGGGCGCTCTGGGCGTGTTCATCCTGTGGCTGGGGTGGTACGGCTTCAACGGCGCGGCGGCCACCAGCGTGGAGCAGCTTGGCTCCATCTTCCTGACCACCACGGTGGCCCCCGCTGTGGCCACCGTGGTATGCATGGTCTTCACCTGGGTAAAATACGGGAAACCGGATGTATCTATGTGCCTGAACGCTTCCCTGGCCGGCCTGGTGGCCATCACCGCGCCCTGTGACGTGACCGATGCTCTGGGTGCCGCCGTGATCGGCGCGGTGTCGGGCCTGCTGGTGGTGTTCGGCGTATGGCTCCTGGACTACAAGCTGCGCATAGACGATCCCGTAGGCGCGGTGGCGGTCCACTGCATGAACGGCATTTGGGGCACCATCGCCACAGGCCTCTTCGCCACCACCAGCGCCCCCGGCAGCGAGATCGACGGCCTGTTCTACGGCGGCGGTCTTCATCAGCTGGGCCTGCAGCTGATTGGCGTCGTCAGCGTAGGCGCATGGGCCGCCGTGACCATTACCGTCACCTTCCTGATCATCAAGGCTGTGGTAGGCCTGCGCGTCACGGAGGAAGAGGAGATTGTAGGACTGGACGGCCCGGAGCACGGCCTTGCCTCTGCCTACTCCGGCTTCTCCATCATGGACGTGGCCAACTACGGCATGGACGTAAACGAGAACACAGACCTTGGCGAGAGCGCCTACGAGGAGGCCTCGGAGGCCAAGCGCGCCGCAGCCGTTCCAGTGGCGGCAGAGTGTGCCGTATCCGCAAGCGGCATGTACAAGGTGGTCATCATCGCCAAGCTGTCCCGTTATGACAAGCTGAAGAAGGCCATGAACGACCTTGGCGTCACCGGCATGACCGTGACCCAGGTCATGGGCTGCGGCATCCAGAAGGGCGCGGGAGAGATGTACCGCGGCGTGGAGATGGACGCCACGCTCCTGCCCAAGGTCAAGGTGGAGGTGGTAGTCAGCAAGATTCCCGTGGAGACCGTGGTGGAGGCTGCCAAGAAGGCCCTCTACACCGGCCACATCGGAGACGGCAAGATATTCGTCTACAACGTGGGCCGGGTCATCAAGATCCGCACAGGCGAGGAGGACTTCGCCGCCCTGCAGGATGTGGAATAGCGAATAAAGCAATAGTCGGCATAAAGGACAGGTGTGGCTCATATAAGCTACATCTGTCCTCTCTTTATAAACTTCAATAAAAAATCTGTTATAATGAGCGAGGGATTCCCATGATGCCAAAGCGGAGGCGGCTTATTACAGATATGCCGGAAAGATAAGAAAAGGTTTATTAGGCGATACACACAGGAAAAATAGATGCAGCAGAAATGTCATTCCCCAACCTGATAGACGACATCCTCCTAACAATGAAAGGACACGGGCTCACCGGGCTCCTTGCGCAAGCCTTGCCGGACAAGCGCAGGGACAACAGCCATATCCCTTTTGACATCCCGCTATGCCTTGCCGTTGCGGCCAAGCTCAAACGCAAGACCAGCCTTACGGATGTCCCTTTCGCAGTGACCGAAGCAGAGCTCCTGGCAGAACTGGGCTGGAACCTTTGGGACAATGAGAGGGTTGTGAATGAGGAGATTTTAAAGGTGGGATTGCGGCTTATCCAAGCCGCTGTCCCACCTTTGTCTGTCGGGTCGTCCATTCCTGAACGGCTCCGGCACAGGAACCCGCTATGATTCGTTCTGGACAGAACGCTCCTGGAACCCGCTTTCTTCTTCGCCGCTGTCCAATCCAGCCTTTTCCTTCCGGCTGATATCCCGATAGGCTTCCTTTACGCCGTTCTTCACGGCCCACTTGATGATGAAATACAGCACGATCAGCACGATGACGGCCGTTCCGCTGCTGATTCCCAGTTCTTCCCACATAAAACCACATCCTTTCGAATCAAGCCCCCTGCCAGGCTATCTTGTATAGAAAATCTGCGCAATCGGCGAATCCGGCGACAGGATGACGGTCTTGTTCTTCCCGGTCAGGGAGGCCTTCAGCGCATCCAGGCTCCTGACGAAGGAGTAGAACTCCTGCTTGGACTCATCCCGGTAAGCCTCGGACAGGATGCGCATGTATTCCGCCTCCCCCTCGGCAATCAGAATCTCCGCGTCCTTCTCCGCCTCGGACAGCAGCACCGTCACCTCCTTGTCCGTGGTGTTGCGGATGATCTGGGCCTCGGAGCTGCCCTCCGCCGTGTAGGTAGCGGCAATGTTGTCCCGCTCGGAGATCATGCGCTCATACACGGCTGCCTTGTTGTCACCCGGGAGGTCCAGCTTCTTGGTCTCGAAGGACAGAAGCTTGATGCCGTACTGATCCAGGGAGCTGCCGATGTTGGCCATGATGGCGGCGGACAGCTCTCCGTCCCGCCCGGAAATCACATCGTCCTGTGTGGTGCTGCTGATAACGTTCTTCGTAGAGTTGTACACAATGGCGTCCAGCCTGCCCTCCGCGTTGGTGATGGAGGAGTTCAGGGTCTGGGCGAATTTCTGAGGGTCTGCGATGTACCACAGAATGTAGCTGTCACAGATCATAGTCTTCTTGTCGCTGGTGATGACATCCGAGGAGGGCAGGTCGTAGAGCAGGATTTCCTTGGGCAGGGTGTCCACGCTCTGGATGAAGGGAATCTTGAAGCTGATGCCAGCCTCCGATACCACATGGTCGATTTTTCCGAACTGGCGCACCAGGCTATACTCATTTTCCCTGGTGATGACGACGCTGGACGCACCAGCTACCAACAATACGAACAATACGACGACTAAAAGGATTCTTTTTGCGATTTTCATATATACCCCCTTGCGCGCTTCGGCGCGCATACCAATTAATATTTGAAAGGAACTTTCAAACTTCCCGTCATGCCGCTTCGCGGCAAAAACAATCGGTGCAAGACCGGAAGAATGCCTGCACTTTGCACACTTAGTCCTCCGCTATCTCATCCGTGCTGTCCTGCGGAGCCTGGGCGTTGCTCTGGGCGCTGCCCTGAACTGGGCTGCCCTGCATTGTGCTCTGGCTGGAAGCGGGCTGCTCTTCTTCCCCATCCTCCTGCGTCCCGGTGAAAGATTCCAGCGGATAGATGGTCTGGGTATTCCCGTTGGGACTCTCGATGATGACCTTCAGGTCCGGCAGCACATCCTCCATGGCCTCGTAGAACATGCGCTGTCTGGTGACAGCGGGGTTCTTGATGTACTCCTGGTACATGGAGTTGAAGCGGGACACCTGCGCGGTGGCCTCGTTGATGCGCTCGGTCTTCTGGGCCTCCGCGTCCTTGATGATGCCGTCGGCCCTGGCCTGTGCGGAGGGGAGCTGCTCGTTGCGGTATTTGTTGGCATTGTTCAGGGCCGTCTCCTTGCCCTGCTTGGCGGTCTCCACCGCCTTGAAGGCCTCCATGACCTCCACGGTGGGCGGCTCGGAGTCCTGGATGGTGATGTTCACTAGCTGGATGCCGATGTCCTGATCCTCCAGGCGCTTTAGAATCATCTCCTTGATGGAGGCCTGGATTTCGTTCTTACCGGTGGTCAGCACATCGTCCACAGGGTAGCTGCCGATTACGGTGCGGATGCAGCTCTGACTGATGTTGCGCAGGATGTCCAGCGGGGCCTTGGAGGCGTATAGGGCCTTTACGGGGTCGCTGTAGCGGTATTCCACGTAGAAGTCCACATCGATGAAGTTGAAGTCCGATGTGATCATCAGGGACTCATCCTCGTCCACCTCGTCGTTCTCCGAATTGTAGCCGATGGCGAAGCCCTGGATGGTAGTGTTCACCTTCCTCACCTGCTGGATGAAGGGTATCTTGAAATGGAGCCCGGGCTCCGACACGGCCTGGGCCTGGCCCAGGGTGATCAGCACCGCCTGCTCCTGCTCCTTGATCTCATAGGTGGAGTTCAGGGCCAGCACCGCCAGGACCACCACTGCGGCCACTATGCCCGCGATTTTTCCGGCGGGATTTTTGCCCTTGGGGCCCTGTCCGTCCATGCCGCCGTCCATGGTCTCGAAACCGTTCCTTTTGTTGCGAAAAGAATCACTTTTCATATGCGTTCCTCCTTAATTTATACTGCGCACCGGTTAAATTTGCAGTACAACCCGCTGCGCGACAGCGCTAAAGGGCGGCGCCTCCGCGGCGTTACCGTTCTGATCAGTCTCCCGATGTTGACTCCATCATACTTTATCTATGTGGAAAAAGCAACAGGAATGCGCGCACATTAGGGAAAGGTATCGTGCGCCGTCCTGCAGTTTGGCAATGCGGGCTTTTCTTTTGGCAGAAATTGTGTTACAATGCGTGTAGAAAATCCGGATAGGGACAGACTAGTCAAAAAGAAATCCTTTGGATTTTCAGAAACAGGAGGAGTCAATGATGATGAAAAAGAGATTGGTTGCATTGTGTGCGGTGGCGCTGGCGTTCCTGCTTGCGGGATGCGGCGGGGACGGAGGGAAGGAGAGTTCCTCAGGTTCTGGAGAGAGCAGCGTCCAGGAGAGCACGGAGAGCGCAGAGGGCACAGAGGGCGCTCCGGAGGAAAGCCTTCCGGAAGAAAGCGCTGCCCCGGAGGAGTCGGATTCCGCCGACAGCAGTGAGGCCCGGGAGCCGGAGGGCGCGGCGGAGGGCTGGAGCCAGGAGATGGAGGATTTGAAGGCCGCGGCGGTGGAGGCGGCGGAAGAAGGGGGCTACTGGCCGGATATGGCGCTGGAGCCGGACATGCTGGAGATGAGCTTCGGGATTTCGGCCGACATGTACGAGGACTACATGGCGGAGATGCCCATGATGAGCGCCCATGTGGATACCCTGTTGATTATCAGGGCGAAAGATGATAAAGTGGAGGCGGTACGGGAGGCCCTGGAGGCTTACCGGGAGGCCAAGGTCAGCGACACCATGCAGTATCCCATGAACCTGGGGAAGATTCAGGCCTCACGGGTGGAGACCATTGGCAGCTATGTGATGTTCGTGCAGCTGGGCGGAGATACCACCCAGGCGGAGGAAGAGGGCGAAGAGGCTGTAGTCGCCCTGTGCCAGGAGAGAAACGACAAGGTGATAGAGGCCGTCCGCGCCAAGCTGCCCTGAGAAAAGGCTGGTCCCAAGGGGAGCCCCGACGCGTAGTATAGGAGTATACAGGAATGGTTTTCAGCAGCATCGTGTTCCTTTTCCGTTTTTTGCCTTTGTTCTTCCTATTGTATTATCTGGTTCCCGAGAGGATGAAGAACCTCATCCTCTTTTTGGGGAGCCTCATTTTCTATGCCTGGGGGGAGCCGGTGTACGTGCTGCTGATGCTCTTCTCCACGGTGGTGGATTATGTCCACGGGCGGCTGCTGGAGAGGCTTCGGGGGAAGCGAGGGGCGAAGCTGGTGTTATTGTCCTCGGTGGTCATCAACCTGGGGGTGCTGTGCTTCTTCAAATACGCGGATTTCCTGATTGGGAGCGTGAACGCGGTCCTGGGCACAAAGGTCCCGCTGCTCTCCCTGGGGCTGCCCATCGGCATCTCCTTCTACACCTTCCAGACCATGTCCTACACCATCGATGTGTACAGGGGCCAGGCTAAGGTGCAGAGGAACCTCCTGGACTTCGGGGTGTACGTGGCCATGTTCCCCCAGCTCATCGCCGGGCCCATCGTGAAGTACCGGGATGTGGAGAAATCCATGCATCACCGCAGGATTACGCTTCCCGACGTCAGCGAGGGGCTGAAGCGGTTCTGCATGGGCCTGGGGAAGAAGGTGCTGCTGGCCAATAACATCGGGGAGCTCTGGGCCTTCGTCAGCGCCATGGACCTGCGCAGGATCAGCATGCTCACGGCCTGGCTGGGCATCGTGGCCTTCGGCTTCCAGATCTATTTCGATTTCTCCGGCTATTCGGACATGGCCATCGGCCTGGGGCGGATGCTGGGCTTCCGGTTCCCGGAGAACTTCAACTATCCCTATATCTCGGCCTCCGTGACGGAGTTCTGGCGCAGATGGCATATCTCCCTGGGGAGCTGGTTCCGGGAGTATGTGTACTTTCCCCTGGGGGGCAGCAGGAGGGGGCTGCCCAAGCAGCTGCTGAACATCCTGGTGGTATGGATGCTCACGGGCATCTGGCACGGAGCGGGATGGAATTTCCTGCTGTGGGGGCTGTGGTTCGCCTTCGCCCTGATGCTGGAGAAACTGTTCCTGGGGCGGCTCCTGGCATGGCTGCCCAAGGGAATCGGCATCCTGTACACGCTGCTGGTGGCGCTGGCGGGATGGGTGCTCTTCGCCCTGGAGACGCCGGCGGGCATCTGGAGCTATGTGAAGGCCATGACGGGGACGGGCGTGAGCCTGTTCGACAGGCAGGGCATCTATCTGGGCAGGCAGTATCTGATTCTGTTCCTGGTGGCCCTGGTGGCGTCCACGCCCCTGACCCACAAGCTGACGGAGCGTCTGAGAGGTTCCCGGATGGGCTTCCATATCGCCCTGTACCGGTTCGGAGAGAAGTTCATCCCGGCGGGCCTGCTTCTGCTGAGCATCGCGGGGATCGTGGACGCGTCCTACAACCCTTTCCTCTATTTTCGCTTTTAGGATCCGGAAGCGATTGACCGAATGAGTCAAAAAGGAATGATTGCACATGAATGAGAAGAGAAGCGCTCTTTTTACCATAATCGTCATCGCGTCTGTCATCGTGGTGTTCACCGCGGCGGATCTGATACAGAAGGACCGCCTTTTTTCGGAGACGGAGAACAGGGTGCTGGCCGCCAGGCCGGAATTTTCCCTGGAGGCACTTCTGCGGGAGGACTATACGGAGAAGTATGAGGCCTACCTGACGGATCAGTTCGTCAGCCGGGACAAATGGGTGGCGATCAAGACCTACATGGACCTGGCGCTGCAGGAAAAGGAGATCGGCGGGGTCTATCTGGGCTCCGACGGCTATCTGATAGAGAGGCATCTGCCCGGGGACTACTCTGCCGTGCAGGAGTCCAAGAAAATCGCGCTGCTGGATAAGCTGGTCTGGGAGTGGGACGCGGGGGTGATGCTGGTGCCCACGGCGGACAACATCCTCACGGACAAGCTGCCGAAATTTGCGCCCTATTATGACGAAAAGCAGCTTCTGGACCAGGTGGAGAGCCATGTGGGAGAGGAGCATTTCATAGATGTGTACACGGTCCTGCAGGAGCATGCGCAGGAGGAGATTTATTACCGCACGGACCACCACTGGACGTCCCTGGGGGCGGCCTACGGCTATGATGCCTGGGCGGCCTACACGGGACGGCGCGGGGGGCGCTACGGCGCGGAGGACATGGAGCTGGTGGCGGAGGGGTTCCTGGGGACGCTGCAGGCCAAGGTGAACCTGGACATGGCCGGGGATTCCATCCACTATTTCCCGGAGACCTTAAAGCGTCCCCTGAAGGTGACCTACGACCTGAAGGTGGAGAAGGATACCTGCTACGAAGCCTCCCATCTGGACACGAAGAACAAGTACGGGTTCTTCCTGGACGACAACCATGCCTTCGTGGAGATCGAGACAGGCTATCCCAACCACCACACCCTGTTCGTCATCAAGGATTCCTATGCCAACTGCTTCATCCCCCTACTGATTCCCCACTATGAGAAGATCTATGTGCTGGATCCAAGGTATTTCAGGGGCAGGCTGTTCGAATTCATGGAGGAATATGAGCCGAAGGGCGGCATGGACGTGCTGGTGCTGTACAACTGCATCCATTTCCTGGAGGATTTCGCCTATGTGGAGTAGGAGCCGCAGGCTTCTTGAAATCGGAGTTCTTGCGGAGAGCGGTTTTCTGACAAGCAAAAGAGGGAGGGGACTGGGATGAAAGCAGTGATATTCGATATGGACGGCGTCCTGTTCGACACGGAGGCGTTATGTATGCAGGCATGGATGGAGGTGGCCGCGAAGTGGGGGCTGCCTGATATGGAGAAGGTCTTTCCTCTGTGCATCGGCCTGAATGCAAACGACAGCAGGCGGGTGGTCTTCGACGCCTACGGGGAGGACTTCGACTATCCGCTCTTTCGGAGGCACACGGCCGCGTGGTTCCAGGAGTATTTGGAAAAAAACGGCCTGCCGGTGAAGCCGGGGGTGCACGAGATACTGGAATGGCTGAAGACTTACGGGTACGCGGTGGGGCTGGCCTCCTCCACCAGAGAGGAATCCGTCCGCAGCTATCTGAAGCGGACGGGCCTGGAAGACTACTTCTCTGTAGTGGTGGCGGGGGACATGGTGGAGCATTCCAAGCCCCTGCCGGACATCTATCTGCTGGCCTGTGAAAGGCTGGGGGTGGAGCCGGAGCAGACCTATGCCATCGAGGACTCCCCCAACGGCATCCGCTCTGCCCACGCTGCTGGGATGTGCCCCATCATGGTGCCGGACATGATCGCACCCGATGAGGAGATGGGGCGTTTGAGCTACATAATACTGAAGGATTTGATTGAGGTACGGGACTTCCTGCAGCGCAGAGCAGAGTAAGGAGACTTGTACACGAAGCGGAAGGAGAGAAGGCGGCAGTCTGCCGCGGAACTGGAACGGGAAAATGGCAAATCTGGGAATCCCTCACAACACCATCGAGGTGCTGCGCAGGCACAACTTTACATTTCAGAAAAAATACGGACAGAACTTCCTTATCGACCCCAATGTGCTGCAGAGGGTCATGGATGCGGCGGGAGTGGCAGAAGACGACTGCGTGCTGGAAATCGGCCCTGGCATCGGCACCATGACCCAGCTCCTGGCTGAGCGGGCAGGGAAGGTGGTGGCGGTGGAAATCGACAGGAACCTGATTCCCATTCTGGAGGAGACGCTGTCCCCTTACCCCAATGTGACGGTCATAAATGAGGACATCCTGAAGCTGGATGTGAGAGAGCTTATTTCTGGGCAGGAGGGATGCCCCGTAAAGGTGGTGGCGAATCTGCCCTACTACATTACTACCCCCATCATCATGAGCCTGCTGGAAAGCGGCGCGCCGCTTGAGAACATTACGGTCATGGTGCAGAAGGAGGTGGCGGAGCGGATGCAGGCGGGCCCAGGCACCAAGGAGTACGGGGCCCTTTCGCTGGCGGTGCAGTACTACTCGGAGCCGGAGGTGGTGGCCAATGTACCGCCCAACTGCTTCATTCCCAGGCCTAATGTGGGCAGTGCCGTGATTCGTCTGACCAGGTACGGGACGCCTCCCGTCCAGGCAGCCGATGCCGGGAAGCTGTTTGCCATCATCCGCGCTTCGTTCAATCAGCGTCGCAAGACTCTGGCCAACAGCTTGGGGAATGCGCCGGGGCTGGGAGTCTCCAGGGAACGGGTGGCACAGGTTCTGGAGGAGATGGGGCTTCCCGCTATGGTTCGCGGCGAGGCGCTGACGTTGACGCAGTTCGCGGCGCTTTCGGACAGGCTGTGATTTTTTCTTTTTTATTTTTGACATATATACATTGGCTATGTTACACTAGAGAATAATGGCCGGAGGTATGGGAAGAGGCTTACATATAGATTGCCATTAGGGATAGGGGCGTATTACCTTGGATAAATATGAATATAAAGTAAGATCGGATGAGATAAAGTCCCTGATAGGACAGGGAAATTTCGCGCAGGCTGCCGAAATCGCGGACACCATCGACTGGCGCAGGGTGAAGAGCGTGATGATGCTCTGTACCGTAAGCGATGTATACAAGATAAATAGGCGCTATGAGGACGCGAAGAACATGCTGTTGCTGGCCTATGAGCGCAGGCCCGGCGGCAGGACTATCTGCTACTCTCTCTGCGAGCTCTGCATCAAGACAGAGGACTTCGTGCAGGCCCTGAACTACTACAAGGAATTCGTGCGGGTGGCCCCCAGGGATACGGGCCGCTTCATTCTGCAGTACAAGCTCTATGAGGCCCAGGAGGTGAGCCTGGAGGAGCGCATCGGCGTGCTGGAGGAGCTGAAGAAGAGGGATTACAGGGAGAAATGGGCCTATGAGCTGGCCTATCTCTATCACAGGGTGGGGCTGATTACCCGCTGTGTGGAGGAATGCGATGAGCTGATTCTGTGGTTCGGCGAGGGCAAGTATGTGGTAAAGGCCATGGAGCTGAAGATGCTCCATCAGCCGCTGACACCAGCCCAGCAAGAGGTGTACGACAGGCGTTTCGAGGAGGCTGTGCCTGGAGAGCCGGAAGAGCAGGATAGCTATGAGGAGGATTACGGGCAGCAGAATGGACAGGACGGGGACTACGGCTGGCAGCCGGAGGAGCAGGGACCGGAAGAGGACGGACGACAGGAGCCTGGATATATGGAAGGAGCTGCCCTGGAACCGGAACAGCCGGACGAATTGGATATCCAGGTGAAAACCGTGGATGTGGGACAGTACAATACCATCAATCTGCAGGCCGAACTGGCGGCAGGGCTCCAGGAGGTACTGGGAGCGGATGGCAGCGTGCAGGCGGGGGCGTTCCCTGCGGAGGGAGCCTCCGGGGTGCCGGAGGATGTGGGCTACCAGGACTTTGGAGAGGAAGAGATAGAAGAGTCGGAGGTGTTCTTCGGCGCTACGGGAGAGATTGACGATGCTTTTCTGGCGGAAGAGGAGACCTTTGAAGAGGCTGAACCGGAGCCGGAGACTGTAAAATGGCAGGATTCGTATGCGGCTTCGGGGCATGACGAGGGGCCGGATGCGGAGGAGGCCGGAGCGGAGACGGACCGGGAAGACGTGGACGCAGACATTGATGCCCGGCGAGCTCCGGAGCAGCATGCGGAGAAGGCAGAGGAAGCGCGGATAGATATACAGCCGCCAAGAGAGATGGCGGAAGTGCTCTCCCAGGAGGCAGATGGACAGATCAGCATCGTGCTGCCTGAGAACGCTACTGCGGAGAAGCAGATAACAGGCCAAATGAAGATCGCGGACATTCTGGCGGAGTGGGAGCGGATAAAGAAAGAGAGCGAGGCAAAATGCCAGGAGGAGGTGCGCAAGCATGTCCTGAGCCAGACGGGCCCGATGTTCACGGAATTCGATGCCGCTGTCAGGGACGGCCTGCTGGAGCAGCTCGAGAAAGGGGAGGCAGGGCAGACTCAGGCAGAAGGCAGGGAGGCTCAGGGTCTGTCGGAGGCAGCACGGCAGGATTCCGCGACGGAGAGCTATACGAAGCCGGAGAGCGCGGAAGAGGTGGCATATAGCGATGGAGCAGACGTGCCGCAGGATACTGAAACGGGGGCAGAACCGGAAGAGATAGGGGAGGCTGGAACGTGGCCGGAGGCCGCGGAATATGTGGAAGAGGCTGGGGATACCGATGGCGAGGCGGAATATGATGGCGAAGCCGGAATGGACGAGGAGGAAGCCGCATATGAGGAAGAAACCGAGTATGCCGTAACGGAGGAGGAAGCGGAATACGAAAGTGCAACCGTTGATGTAACAGAGGAAGAAGCGGAATACGAGAACGCGATTGAGGATGCCTTAACGGAGGGAGCGGAATACGAGAACGCAATCGAGCATGGTGTAACGGAGGGAGCGGAATACGAGAACGCGATCGAGTATGGTGTAACGGAGGGAGCGGAATACGAGAACGCGATCGAGTATGGTGTAACGGAGGGAGCGGAATACGAGAACGCGATCGAGTATGGTGTGACGGAGGGAGCGGAATACGAAAGCGCGGCCATTGATGTAACAGAGGAAGAAGCGGAGTACGAAGGCGCGACCGAGGATGGCATAGCAGAGGGTGAAGAGGAGTTTGAGGACGTAACCGAGTATGCCGAAGCGGAAGAGGAAGAGGAATACGAAGGCGAAATCCAGTATGCCGAAGCGGAGGATGGATATGAGGGGGAAGCCGAATATGCCATAACGGAAAGGGAAGCTGAATACGAATTCGAGTATGTGGAGGAACTGGAATATGAGGACGAGGATGTTCCGGAGGAAGCGGGATATGAGGACGAGGACCAGTTCTTGGAAGCGGACGATATTCCGGAAACGGACATGATCGAAGCCGCAGAAGAGATAGAAAATATAGATGAGATAGATGAGATAGAAGAAATAGATGAGATAGAAGAAATCCAGGAGCAGATAGAGAAAGCGGAGGAAGGCGGGCCGGTTCAGACAGGACGTTTCAAGGCAGCTAAGGAGTCCAAAACGGAAAAGAAGGCCGCTGGAAAGGAAAGGCTTCCCGTGGAGCGCGACCGGGCAAAGGTCAGGGGCCTGACTCGGGAGGAGAAGGAGCTTTTTGCCCCCTTTATCCAGAACCGCCGTTCCAGGGAGCAGCTGGTGAAGGCCCTGGACAATCTCAGCATGGCCGCCTATACCGGAAACCTGATCATCACAGGAGAAGAGGGCATGGACACGATGACTTTGGCCAAGAACATCATGCGCGAAGTGCGCATGACGGACAGCAATTTCTCGGGCAAGGTAGCCAAGGTGTCCGGCCAGGGGCTGAACGAGAAGGACGTGGCCCAGACCCTGGAGC
>CAJUFO010000074.1 GCA_910585615.1 uncultured Acetatifactor sp. | reverse complement strand
AAAAAGTTCGCCTTACGTGCCACTAAGGCGAACTTTTTTGTCCCAAAGTCGCAAAACCATACAATCTTACTTTTCACCTTTACACCACCAAAACACAATGATAAAATGAATCTACAGCGTAACCCATCTTAGCACCGACAGAGGGAGGAGCAGAATGAAGTATTTCAATACAGAGGGCCAATGCAGCCCCGGTATCCATTATATGGTAAACCTCGACCAGCGCCTAAAGACCATAAAAGAGCGATACATCGAAAGAGGCACCTATTTCATCATCAACCGAGGCCGGCAGTACGGTAAAACGACCACATTGCTCCTTCTAGCCGACTATTTGAAGACAGATTACCTGGTACTGCTCTTTGACTTCCAGGATCTGACCACCTCTGTCTTCCAAGATGAGCCCAGCTTCGTAAGGGGAATCATCAGATGTTTTAGGGGCGCGCTGGAAGATTATGTGGAAGACTCCGCGAAGCTGAAAGAAGAATTTCTCCAGATTCTGGACGGCCAGTATGACATGGCAGAAATGTTTGCCCGATTCAGTCAGATATGCGGAATGTCAAAACAGCCTGTGATACTCATGATTGACGAGGTTGACAGCGCTTCCAACAATCAGGTATTCATCGACTTCCTTGCGCTGCTTCGAAGGTATTACCTAAGCAGGACAAAAAAACCGGCCTTCCATTCTGTAGTCTTGGCAGGTGTATATGACATCAAGAATCTGAAGCTGAAAATGCGCCCTGCGGAAGAGCAGCGGTATAACAGTCCATGGAACATTGCTGCAAAGTTTACAATGGATATGGGGTTTTCGGCTGAGCAGATTGCGGGAATGCTCCGGGATTATGAATCAGACCATCAGACCGGAATGCGTATAGCGGATATAGCAACAGAAATATACCGATATACTTCAGGGTACCCTTATTTGGTGTCAGCAGTCTGCAAAACAATGGACGAGGAACTGCCGGAAATGCAAAAGTTTTCAGATAAAAGAAGCATCTGGACAAAGGAGGGCATCGTTGAGGCAGTCAAAATTATCTTAAAATCAAAGCCTCCTCTTTTTGACAGTATGACAAAACAATTCGATATGTATCCGGATTTGCGGAACATGATAGAGCAGATTCTGTACCAGGGCAGGAAGATACCTTTCAGTCCGGCTGAAAAGTCCATCGACCTGGGGCTTATGTTCGGATTTCTAAAAGAAGAAAACGGATATGTAGCTGTGGCGAACCGTATCTTCGAGATGTATCTGCTGGATCTATTTATTGCGGAAGAGGCTGTGACAAGCGACATGTATTTCTATAGCCAGGGCAGCAAGAATCAGTTCATTGCGGGAAATCGACTTGATATGGAGCTGGTGCTGGCAAAGTTCGTAGAGCATTTTACAGATATCTATGGGGACAATGACGAGAAGTTCATCGAGGCCTACGGGCGCAAGTTCTTCCTGCTGTATTTAAAGCCAATCATCAACGGAACCGGGAATTATTATATCGAGGCCCAGACCAGAGATGCCAAGAGGACAGATGTGGTAGTGGATTATCTCGGAGAACAGTTTGTAGTAGAGCTCAAAATATGGCATGGCAACGAATACAATGAAAGAGGAGAAAAACAGCTCCTTGAATATCTGGATTATTTCCGTCAGGAGAAGGGATACATGCTCAGCTTCAACTTCAATAAAAAGAAGATGGTCGGGGTGAAGCGAATACGGATAGAAGACAGAACCATTGTGGAGGCGGTGGTTTAAGGGGAGGCGCTAACCTTGCGCCTCCTTTTCCATCCCCTTCAATTCCTTCACCACCATCACCACGATTACCTGGGTCAGAATAAAGGTCAATAAATCCGCCACCGGCTGTGCCAGCTGCAGCCCCAGAATCCCGCAGGCCCCCGGCAGAATCAAGATAGCCGGGATGAAGAACAGCCCCTGCTTGCCGATGGCCGTCAGGGTGGCCCGGAAGCTGTAGCCGATGGACTGGGTCAGCATGTTGCCGATGATGGTAAAGGACTGCACGGGCAGCAACACACACTGCATCTTCAGCGCCAGCGCCCCTATGCGGATGACATCCGCGTCTTCCCGCCGGAACAAGCGCATGATGGGCGTGGAGACGGCGAACATCACCACCGCCATCACCAGCAGGAACACGAAGGCCACCCTGCGGCAGAAATAATACGCCTCCAGCACCCGTCCGTAGCGCTTCGCCCCGAAGTTGAAGCCGCACACGGGCTGGAAGCCCTGGCCGAAGCCGATCAGCGCCGAGTTGATGAACATCATAATCCTGGTGACGATGGACATAGCCGCCACCGCCGCGTCCCCGAAGCCGGACGCCGCCACGTTCAGCAGCACGGAAGCCACGCTGGCCAGGCCCTGGCGTCCCAGGGTGGGCATCCCCGCCGACAATATCTCCTTATACACCCATCCCTTCATGGTGAAGAACTTCGGATGGGGCTTCAGCACGTTTCCGGAACGAATCACTAAAGTCAGCAGAATCAGGAAGCTGACGAACTGGCTGAAAATCGTGGCAATGGCAGCCCCGGATATGCCCATTTTGAACCCAAATATCAGCACCGGATCCAGGATGACGTTCAGCACGCCACCGGTGGTGATGCCAAGCATGGACAGGGCCGCGTTTCCCTGGGAGCGCAGATGGTTGTTGAACACGAAGGACACGGTCATGTAAGGCGCGGCTATCAGGATATACTGACCGTAGTCCCTGGCGTAGGGAGCGATGGTGTCCGTGGCTCCCAGCGCCCGGACCAGGGAATCTATGTTCCAGATACCGAACACTGCCAGCAGCAGGCCGAAGAAGAAAGCGGTGTACACTGCGGTGGAGCAGGCCCTCTGGGCCCTGTCCTGCTCCTTGGCACCCAGCATGCGGGACATGTAGTTGCCGCTTCCCATGCCCAGCGTGAAGCCTATGGCCTGGATCATGGCCATCAGGGAGAAGTTCACGCCTACGGCACCGGAAGCGCTGGTGCTCAATTGGCTGACGAAAAAGGTATCCGCCATGTTGTAGATTGAGGTGATCAGCATGCTGATGATGGTGGGCACCGCCAGGCGCGGAATCAGCTTGTTCACAGGGGTCTCCACCATCATTTTGTACTTTTCTTCATATGTCAGTGCGTGTTTCATCGTTTTTCTCCTGTTCTGCTTCTTTCTCCATGTCGCCATCTCTTGCGCGGTCGCCCGGTACCCGTCCTTAGAACACGAGCTCCTGCTGCTCCATCACCTCAATCTGGGACACCAACACAGTCTCCTCCTCGGAGCCCCGCATGTGCTCCGCCCGCAGGTACTGCATGTCGTTTCGCAGGTTGGCGGCTATCAGGGTCAGGACGTAGATATTGTCGAAGCGGTTGTAGATGGACTCGCCGCCCAGCCCCGTCAGGCAGATCAGCTGGGTGTTGGCCTTCTTCGCCATGTCCATCAGGGGCTTGAGGAGATGGGAGGCGTTGGTCTGGGCAAAGGGGTTGTCCATGAGCAGCACCTTGCCCTCGTTCCGGTCGGCGAAGATGTCCGTGTCGTCCTTCCGCATGTAGTAGAGCAGGGCGGAGAGGATGACGAACGCGGACAGGAAGCCCTCCCCGCCGGAATTCTTCGCCACGTCTGCCCAGGTGATGGGGTACTCCCGCTGCTCCTCAATCTTGTAGAGGCGAATCTGGATGTTGCCGATTCCCACCACCGCGTCATAGAGTCCTTTGGTGGTAATCCGGGTGCCTAGGAATTCCTGGAGGTTACGGTTCTCCTCCAGCAGGGCGATTCCCTTGGCTGTCACGTCGTCGATATAGTCCTGGAGCCGCAGTGAGAACATGCTATCATTCTCCACCCAGTCCGGGGGCTCCACCTTCAGCATCTTCACGGGCCGCTCCCTGACGGTTATGGTGGAGTTGCGGTCGATCCTGCACAGATTCTCGTGCACATCTTTCAGGTAATCCCCCAGGAGCTCTGTGATCTTGGCCTTTTCCTTCTCCACCATGGAGATGTCCACCTGGAGCTTCTCCATGAGGCTGTCGTAGGAGGCTATGGTGGTGTCCAGCTGCCTGATGACGCGCTCCGCATCCTCCGTCAGCTGCAGCATGGCCTCCAAGGGCTTCTGGTAAAAGTCCTCCCCGAAGTCCTCCATGCGGATCATGCGGTTCAGCGCCCGATCCAGGGCAGCCCTGGCTTGGGCGCGCTGCTCCAGGCAGGCATTGTAGTCCCGAATCAGCAGGCCCTTCTGCCTGGTGAGCTCCGCCCCGCTCAGGGTGCTCAGGTCGAATTCCCAGACCACGGCGATATGGGTGCGGCCTTTTGCTGATTCTTGGCTGCCGCTTTCTGCCGAATCCTGGCTACGGCCTTCCATCGCATCCTGGGGCTGGCCCGCATCCGGTTCTTCGTCAGCAAATTCCTCATATTCCGCCAGCGCGGTCAGGTTGCTCCTGTAGTCCTGGGCCTTCTTTTCCGTCTGCTCCTTCTCCTTCTGGGCCTCCTTCTGCTGGTACTCCAACGTCCGGATGGCGTCCTCGAAGCTTATTGTCTGGATTTCCTCCCTGGGGACAGGCTCCTCTCTATGGCAGCGCTCCTTTATGATTTTCAGCTTCCCTTCCTTTTCCTGGCGCAGCAGGGCGCACTGGATTTCCTCTCCATGGATTAGGCCTTGCTGTCTCTCCAGCTTCCTGTCCTGCTCCTCCAGGAGGATTTCCTGATGGGTCTCCTCCTTTTTGTCATAGGGCACCGCCTCCCAATCCTTCCAGGCCAGGCCGTGCTTCTTTGCCAGGTCCTTCAGCTCCTCCAGGGCCCTGTCGTGCCGCTTCTGGGCTGTGCGGGCCCGCTCCTCCAGCTCCTTCTGCTCCGCGCTGATTCCGCCAGTAATGATTTCATAGCGACTCTCGGCTTCGCTGGCCTGGGCTTCCGTGAGGGAAGAAACCTCCTCCGGGTATGGGTACTGCCGGTAAATTCCCAGCTTCTCCGCGCAGGCCTGTTCTTCCCGCTCCAGCAGCGCCAGGCGGTTCCTCTCCGTCTCCAGCAGCTGCTCCCGCCTGGCGTTCTTCTCCGCCTCCAGCTTCTGTAGATTTTGCACCCGCTGTTTTTCCTGCTGGACCTTCTCCAGGGCATGGCAGTGGCCTCGGTATTCCCGGTAGCTTTCGCGGAATCTTCCAAAGTCCACAAGCCTCCTGGTCTGCCAGGCGATGGCCCTGTCCAGGCTGGCTGCCTCCTGTTCCCGTCTGGCCTGGCGGGCCTCCAGGGCTTCCAGCTCCTCCCGGCCCCGCAGGATTTCCTGATCCAGGGCGGCCAGGGCCTTTTCCTGGGCAGAGATTTCCTCTTTTATCCTGTCATAGGCGCTCTTGGATACCTTCTGCGCCTTGATTTTCTCCTGATGGCCCACGTATTCCATGTATTCGGCCTGGCGGATTTGGATAGCCTTGCGCAGGTTCCCCCGCCGGTCATCCAGCTGGGCGAGCATGGCGTTCAGCTTCTCCTCGTCCAGCAGGTTGTCGTTGAACCATACATAGAAGTGCAGTTCGCCGAAGGACTGTACCGTCCCGGCCTCGGCACTCCCCTGGCCCTCCAGCTCCTCGCGGATCAAGATGGGCACCGGGGCTGAGGTGTAGACCTGATCCGGAAGCCCCCGCAGGTGTTCCAGCTCCTGTCTGGACAGGATCAGGGAATAGGGGAGAAAGGGATGGCTGGACACAAGCTGGCGGTTGCGCTCCGCGGGGAGCATGTTCTTCCGAAGCCACTCCATTCCGTAGACGAAATGGATTCCGGCCTCCTCCAGCAAGCCCCGGAATTCCTCGGACAGCTCCAGCACCTGTCCCTGGGCCAGCCTGCGGTATTCCTTTTCCAGGGCATCCGCCTCCTTCTCCAGGCTCTGCCTTGCCATGTCCGCATCCAGGAGCTTTCTGTGCACGGTGGCCAGGAGCTTCTCCGTGTCGAACGCATCCTCCTGCCCGAGGCTCACGTACCGCAGGATGACGCTCCGCTCCGCCAGCTCCTTATCGTAGTCCGCGAGCACCCTGCCTGACTCTTTTCCGGCGGACTCCAGGCGGCTCTTCTCTGCCTGCCTGTCCTCTGCCAGCCTTCTGGCGGCTTTGATCTGCTCCCTGTACTGCTCTATGTCCTTCCTGGCGCTGCGCCGCCCGGCCTCCGCCGCGGTCAGCTCCTTCTCATACTCCGCCTGTCTGATTTCCAGGGCTCCGGCCTCGTACTCTCCCAGGAGATTGCGGCTCCAGGCCCCGCCGGAATGGCCTGCCTGCAGAGGCTGCTCACCCTCCATGGCAGAGGCTGATTCTGTGCCCTGCGCTCCAGCCGCGTATTCCTGGTTGAATCTGTCTTCTATTTCATCGAACATGCGGATGCGGGCGTTCAGGGCACCGGCCTCCTCTGTCAGGCCGCTTTCCGTCCCCCGCAGCTCCTCCAGCTTATTTATTCCCTGCCGCCTCTCCTCATTCAGGTTTTCCACAGATTTAAGACATCGTTGTCTTCCTTCTTCCTTCCGGGCCTTCCATCCGGCATAATACTGGTGGAGCTTTCCGCCCAGGGCCATCCGCTCCGGCTCCAGGTTCTCCTTTTTCTCCCTGACATAGTCCAGGCGCTGCCTCTCCTTGTCCAGCTCCAGGCGGTATTCCTCCACCTGTTCCCATTGCTTTCCGCAGGCCAGCACATGGAGCCTGCGCAGGATCTCCTCCCGTCTCCGCTCCAGGCCCTCTTCCTCCATGCGCAGCATCTCCAGGTTGCTCTGGGAGAATCTTTCCCTGTGGGCGATTTCGTGGAACTCCCCTGACAGCTTCTCGTACTCCAGCTGCCACAGCTCCTGGGCCAGCTCCTCCAGCCTGGCCCTGACTGCCCTGGCCTTTTCCTCCTCCCGCTGCTCCAGCCCGTGGAGCCTGCGGATGAAATCTCCTATTCGGGCCCGCTGGCTCAACAGCTGCGTGGAGACGTACCGGTAATGATACGCCTGCTCCCGCACCTGCCCGGCCTCCTGCTCAAAGGCACGGATAGTGTCCCGGCGCTGGATCTTGGAGCGGTTGTCCCTGTACTGGCCTGTGTATTTCTCCATGATGCCCTGGAATTCCTTCATCCGGTTCCTGTCCTGGTTCAGTTTGTTCTCCACGGCCTCCAGAAACCATTTCTCCACCAGGCCCTTCTCGTCCCTGCAGTCGGCGAACAGATCCGACAGGCCGGACTCCTTCAGGTTCACCTTTTTGATGATGCTCTCCCATTCCTTGTAATAAATCTGGTATTCCGCCAGCTTGGTGAAGTACTGCCTGGACTGGGCGGCGTTGTTCATGTCATAGTAGAAGAAAGGGACGCTGCGCTCCCGCTTATAGGTCTCGAAGAGCTGTCTGCAGGCGGCGAAGCCCTTCAGTGTCACGCCCTTTTTGGTCTTCTCCACCACCGGGAGATGGTAGATGTCCTGCTGGCAGCGTGTCTTGTATTCCGATATGAAATTGATGATTTCCAAATCATCCTGGAAATGCCCCTCTCCCATGCGCTCATCCGAAATCTCCTGGCTCTTCCGCACCATCATGCCGGTGAGCACATACCCGGCCCCCTGATCCAGCTTCCACTCCACCAGGATGAAAGTGGGCTTGCTAGTGGTGAAGTAGCTGGCAAAGGGGCGGTCCTTGGCATTCTGGTAGCGCCTGTGCACAAAGGGGGCCATCATCATCTGCACCAGGACGGATTTTCCGCCGCCGTTTCGTAGGGACAGCAAAGTGCTCTCGCCGTGGAGCTGGAAGGTCTCATCGCTGATGCGGATGGCATTGTTATTGTAGTTCAGGTTGATCAAGCGAACCGCGTTGATTTTGCTCACATTTATACCTCCCCGCCGACATAGTCAGCACATACAACAAAACACAGTTCTGTTTTCAAGAACAATCGGTGCAAGGCAAAGCGCAAAGGATGCGCTTGGAAGAATGCCTGTACAAAACGGATTCCAGCCGCTTAAGTGGCCGCTTAGAAGTTCTTTACACACTTCCTCCTTCCAGGATTCTGCGCACCCGCTGGAAATGGTTCTGGTTCAGCAGGTTCCAGTCCATGAACTGATCCAGCTTTTTGGTGGTCTTGATCATCTCGTCCTCCTCCACGTACTCTATCAAGCCCTGCTTTTGGAGGAAGTTCAGGATGTTGTAGAGGAAGCCCTCCTTGGTGGTCTTGGCCCGGGAGCCGCGCTCGTCGGAGCGCAGGGCCTCATAGGCCTCGATCATGTTGGAGAAGGCCAGGCCCAGGCGCTCCTCGCCGGAATGCCCTCCTCCCCCGGAAGCTCCCTCCTCCCCGTCCTCCTCCGTCCGCTCCGCGCCCTCCCGCAGGCGGCTGGAGACGCAGTTCTGCAGTTCTCCTACGCGCATGTAGTCCCTGGTCTTGCTGGTGGCCCCCTGTCCGTCATAGAATTCCACCAGCAATGTCAGTATGACGAACTGGGAGAGGTAATAGTCCTTGTCCGTTCCGCCGGATTTGCACAGCAATTGCTTTAGCTGGGCCTTGGAGAAGCCCAGGAAGGTATTGTCCTCCCTGGGAATCAGGTAGACTACATCCCCGTAGCGCTCGATGTCGCACTCGGCGGCCTCCCCCTGGGACTTCACCAGGTTCTGGATCCGCTCGTTCTCCGCATAGCCGCGGAACAGCCGCTCCTGGGCCTCCTCGCTCAGCTCATGATGTTCCAGAAGGTAGTAGAATATCTCCTGGCTTGTGCGGATGTCCTCTATTTCATATGCCATGATACTCTCCTTTTCTCATTTGCCATTGATGCCGGGCCGGAAGAAGCTTCACGCAGGGAGGCCTGCAATCCCTTAGCGAACCCCTCCTTCGCTTCCTGGTTCCCCTCACACCGTCACCCGCAGCAGCACATTGGAGCAGCAGATATTTTTCCGCACGCCCCCTTCGTAGGGCACGTTTTCAAAGGAAATCACCTTCCCGTCCTCTATCCGATAGACCGTGACCTTCCTGACAGGCAGGCCGTGGGCGTCAATCAGGTTCAGCAGCGTCTCGTTGAGCTGGAAGCCGCCGGAGGACTCGCCGATGAAATTCCGCCGCTCCTCCCGCAGGACCTCGATGTCAATCTCCCTGCCCCGCAGCAGCTCCACCATGACCTCCTTGAAAATCTGCACGCTGGGCAGCAGCGCGGAAAAGCTTTCCCCGCCTTCCTCCCCGTCCATGGCCCGGCGGATTTCCTCCAAAGACACCTCTCCCGACTTGGTCTCCAGGGCCCTGCGCAGCAGGAACAGGACGCAATCCTCATACTGCGCCAGCTTCTGCCGCATGCGCCGCTCTTCCTCCTCCATCCAGCGCTCGTCCCCGAACTCCATCACAGCCCCCGCCTCGTCCTCCCCCTTCTTTCGGAGGGGCCGCTGCAGCTCTGTGGATTTCTTCAGATTATATATCTTATCCGGCTCGTTGCCAAAGAGCGGGCGCAGGAAAATCTCCATGCGCTCCAGCCCCTCCGGGCGCTCCAGGATTTTCTCATACAAGTCGCTGCGCAGGGAGAAACGCCGGATAAAGGACATCTGGGACAACTGCTCCAGTTCTTTGGTATACAGGGCCTTCAGGTCGAAATGGCTGCTCAGGATCTTCTGGTGCTCATCGATGGTGCGGTTCAGGTAGCTCTCGATCACACTTAAGTTCCTCAGCTTCTCCTCCTCCTTCTCGTCCAGCCGCCGGACGTTCAGGTTCATCTCCTCCAGCTCCCTGGCCCTGGCCTTCACAAGCTCTCTGTAGCCCAGGAACTTCTGCTTGGTGTCGCTGATGGTGTCCAGGTTCGCCTCTAATACAGACTCGTAGTCAGCCACGGAGTAGCTCAGGGCATTCCTGCGGATCCGGCCCATGGCCTCTTCGATTTTCTGGAGCTGGATGCGCAGCAGGTTGAATACATTCTTGATATCGTCCACGGCCCGGTCGTAGCTCTGCTTCTCCAGATGCATCCGGAAAATCATCTCGTGGATGGTGATCTTCATGTTGTTCTCGATTTCCAGGGTGGAAAGCAGCAGATTGTAGCCGTCCTCGGTGAGGTAATAGGATGTCCTGCGCACCTCGGCGTCCACATAGACAATGCGGTTGGCCACGTAGCTGATGTTCATGGTGCGGTATGCCCTCTCCTCGAAGTCGTATCCGTCGAAATACATGGCCTTGCCCTCGTTGGAGAGGACTACATTGATGATGAAGTCCCCCAGGCTCTTGCAGTCCTCGTAGCTCATGTTCTTCCCAAAATAACGCATGTTCAGGCTGTCCATGTAGGCTCCGATGTCGTCTATGGTGCAGTTCTCCTCCTTCAGGGACTGCTCCATGAGGTAGAGCAATAGAGCGAAGATGACATTGACCTGCTCGTCCAGCTTCAGGAATCCGTACTGCTTCCAGATGGTCTTCTGGCTGCTGTTTGCGAACAGGAGCGCGTATGCCCCCACATGCTTCATGCGCCTGGGGAAATGCTTCAGGAATTCATATTGCATGGTCTGGCCCTCTCAAAAATCCGTAATCGCCACGATTTCCTGGGGGATGTACTTTCCGGCCTCCAGGAGCTGTATCATCGCTTCTTTTGTCTCATGGGAAAAATATCGAAAAAACAGGCCCGACAGGTTTCGGTTCTGGTTCCCGCTCATGTCGGGCAGGAAGTCATTGTCGTATCCCCGCGCTTTATCCATCATTTTTTCGTAGGCCCGGATGAATGGCTTTATCTCATGTCTTCCGGTACACTCGACTGTTTCCTCCCCGGCTGCGAAAAGCGCGGCCAGCCTTTCATAGATGCCTATCCCCTCGTAGTCCAAATCTCCGAAATACAGGATTTCATTCTCCGGGTGGTTGATATGGGGTTCCACGCAGAAGCGGAAGTCCTGGGAGGAGCGCAGGATCCCCTTTCCCGCGCCGTAGATGACTGTGGCTATTTCGCTGCCGAATATCCTGTGGAAAGGCGGTTCCCCGGTCTGTCGCGCCTCCGCTGCCTCTCCCGGTCCGTCTGGTCCGTCCGCTCCGCCTGCTCTGCCCGTCCCGTCTGCTCTGTCCAATCCGTCTGTGCCGGTCCCTACAGCCCTTCCAGACTTTGCAGGAGCCTTGTCCGTGAGATCATGCCCGCCTGCCTTATTTCCGAAAGCCGCCATGCCGCCTGCCTCCCCCATCAGCCACCTGCGCATGGTATAGAAGGTGTCCTTGTTCTCCAGGATCAGTATGGTCTGGGGAACCTGGCGGGTGCGGGAGTAATAGGCCAGAGGCTCTGTGGTGCGGTAGACATGCAGCTCCTCCAGACTGATTCCGCAGTGGGCCAGGATTTTCCTCCCCTGCTCCCTCTGCAGGAATTTCTCCCTGCCCCATATCTGGAAGCTCCTCTCGTTCAGGGACGCAGGGGAGAGATTCCGGCTTCCTGCCTCGCTCCGCTCCAGAAAAAAGCGGTTCAGGAGCCTGACCCAGTTCCGCTCCTGCCGGTAGACCTCCGGGTTCTTTAGGTAATAGTCGGTTCGGATGGCGGGCACTGTCTGAAACTGCAGTTCAGCTATCTCCTCTCCGTAAT
The DNA here is from genome assembly GCA_910585615.1 of uncultured Acetatifactor sp. Classification (GTDB taxonomy): domain Bacteria; phylum Bacillota; class Clostridia; order Lachnospirales; family Lachnospiraceae; genus Acetatifactor. The sequence goes on along the minus strand of CAJUFO010000074.1, from coordinate 10,972 downwards.
CCGGCTTCTCCTCCACGAGCCAATAGCTTGTATGCAGGGCCGGCTTCTTCCCGTTCAGCGGGGAGTTTTTCACGGGCATGATTTTGTTCTCTTCTATCTGGGCGCAGATGTAGCGGTACTGCTCCGGATAGGATTCCGTCCGGCTCTCCCTCTGCAGTTGCTCCAGCGAAATCTTCTTCATGCCTCTTCTCCCTTCTGCCGCGTTTTCCTGCACGGCCTATCCCCATCGCCCGTTTTGCACTGACGGCATGCGGCCAATGGCAGTTAGAGCAGCTGAACGCTTTTTATGATCCCATTTCCAATGGTTCTATTTCCAAGTTTTTCCGTATTTCAGTCAGCATATACTCGGCAAAGCATTCCCCTTCTTCTGCCTGCACGGTCATGTCCGTGCCGTCCCTGTAGCAGACGAGGGCTGCCTCTATGAGGCCTCTAAATCCCTGTGGCAGGAACTTCAACCCCCATTCGCCGCCACCCTTTTTCGAGAGGATAAGCGGCTCTGGGGAAGCGGCCGGCTCCTCCCCGGCACATTCCCCACCCTTTAGATAGGCCAGCACCCTGCAAAGGTTCAAAATGATATACACCGGATTCTCCAGGATGTCCTCTTTTGCCTCTTCAATGTCAAAGACGATGCTGTCTATATAGTCCTCCCTGGGAACCGGGCCGAAGACCTGGGGTACGGGCCTTCCGTACAGCGAGGTCCCGAATCTTTCGATAATCGTGAAATGCGCGGCCAAGTCCCTGTCCACGCCCTTCATCTTCTCCACATAGTCCTGCGGATTCTCCTGATACCACTTTAGATGGGCCTGAGAGAAATGCAGCTCAAAGGGAGTGGGGTAGACAAATGGCTTGCAGAAGCTTTCCCTCACGATGCTTAGCTCAATCCCCTTTTCCGGGGCCTCTCCGTTCCATTCCGCCACATATGCCAGAAAATCCAGCTTCTCAGCATCCGAAATCTCCCGCTCTACCACAAAAATCAAATCCAGGTCGCTTTTCCGTGCCTGAAAACAGCCCATGACTGCGGAGCCGTGGAGATAGATTCCGGTCAGATTGTCTCCGAAAATCTCAGCGCTCTTTTGTACAATTCGCTGGAGCAGATTGTGATAATCTGTATTTCGTTTTGTTCTGTCGATTGTCTCATTTCACCCCATTTCCCTCTGCGTCCACAATCCTGCAGACCAGGTCATATGCCTTTGTAAATCCCTCGATTCCGGCTTCAATCCCGTTCCTATCGCAGGAAATCTCCATATTGTCTATGCGGATGGTCAGATTTATGAAATCTTCTCCCTCATGCAATGTCGCGGCGGCAAAGACATGGTTGTCTTCTCCAATCTCTTCCATGACAGAAGTGAAGCATCCCGTTTCCTTCAGTTTCTCTACAAGTCCGGCGGCAGCCATTAATTCAACGGTATTATCAAAAGCATCGATTTCCTGCTCCCTTTCCTGGGGCACGAACACATCTCTGGTATAAAGGACCTGTCCCCTGAGGATTGCCTGAATCCGCCGGTTCACCATTTCCTCCAGAGCCAGCACCCTCGCCGGCGCAAACTCCCTGTTGCCGCGAAAGGAGAACCGGAACCCCTGCAGTTTTATCAGCTCTCTCCTAATCTCTGATGTCAGCATCTCCTGTCCTATCCTGGTGAAATCATTTCCGATTACAGGGCTGTAGTCCAATAGTTTCGCCCCAATCTGTTCAAATTCTTCCATCAACACATAGGGAAGCATGGACAAATTAAAATCAAAATTCGGAGCGATGCCAAGGGGCTTTTGTGTGTCGTTCTCTATAAGCAGGCCAATGTTCCCAAGGTGCCTGTCCACATTGAAGATCACGACATCCAGGACAAGCATCCTCTGAAACTGTTCCCTGCACCCGAGACGGTTGAAGAACTCCAGCAGTTCATCCAAAGTAATGCCGCGGTCCACCAGCTTCCTCAGCGCGACGAAGCCCACCTCCTCATTGGTAAAGGCTTTGCATTTCGTTGCCGTCTCCCCACGAAGCTTCAGGACGGAATATCGTACACTTGTAGGATCGGCCTTTTGGATGATTTCAGAGGCAAGCGCCTCGCAGTAGGGCTCCAGTAAAGATGCGGCTTTTGTATCCTTGTTCATCAGATAATACACGGAAAGAGAACCCCCTCTCCGAATCATATACGGTGCTAATGCCCATTATATCAGGAAAAAGGCGATTTAGCAATTCATATCTCAATTCAATTAGCAGGAGTCAAATACAGCGTCTGAAAACGGGAAATGTGAATGTGAACACCTTAAACAACATTTTGAATGTTTTGGAGGATTGTACATTAGACGATATTTGCGAATTCACTCCTGACAAAACGGGCAAAGAAGACGAAGAATAATGATTATTCATAAGAGAGCTTGAACTCTGGAATGCTGTTTCTATCAACTTGGCATGTTTCATATGTAGAGGTAAAATCAATTTCCAATGAAACATTATGCGGAAATTTTGAAAGTTATCAAAAGGGGGCACCTTACGATGCCCCCTTTTAAGTAAATATTAGCGAAACAAATTAATAGTTCACAATCTTCCCGAAATCAGCCTTCAAAGAAGCGCCGCCTACCAGGCCGCCGTCGATATCCGGCTGGGCGAACAGCTCTGCCGCGTTTCCGGCATTCACGGAGCCGCCGTACTGGATGCGCACCGCGGCAGCAGTAGCCTCATCGTACATCTCGGCGATGCAGTCGCGGATGCCCTTGCAGACTTCCTGGGCCTGCTCCGTGGTGGCTGTCTTGCCTGTGCCGATGGCCCAGATAGGCTCATAGGCGATGACCATCTCCTTCACCTGATCCGCGGTCACGCCCACCAGGTCGGACTTGATCTGGAAACGAATCCAGTCCATGGTCACGCCCATCTCGCGCTGCTCCAAGGACTCGCCGCAGCACAGGATCGGTGTCAGCCCTGCCTCGATGGCCTTTTTCACCTTCTTGTTCAGCAGCGCGTCGTCCTCCTTGAAGTAATCCCTTCTCTCGGAGTGTCCGATGATGACGTACTGTACGCCCGCATCCTTCAGCATAGCCGCGGAGATTTCGCCTGTGTAAGCGCCCTTCTCCTCGAAGTACATATTCTCGGCGCCCACAGCTACGTTTGTCCCTTTTACGGCCTCCACAACGGGCACGATGTCGATTGCGGGAACGCAGTAGACCACGTCCACGCTATCGCTCTTTACCAAATCCTTCAACTCGCCGCAAAGCTTCACAGCCTCGCTGGGAGTCATGTTCATCTTCCAGTTTCCGGCTACAATTTTCTTCCTTGCCATGATTCCTATACCTCTGTTTTCTATAATATTTATAAAACTTGTGCCAGACCGGAAGAATGCCATCTCAAAGCGAACATAGCTCGCTTCGGCATTCTTCCAAGCCCGACTTAGAAAATCTTAGCCTGCGTACTTTGCTGGCTTAGATTTTATTCCCGCAAGCAATGAGCCAAGCGACCGTGCTTGCATGGTCAGTTGGCGAATGCCGCGAGGGTCAAATACCCCGCTGCTCTGCAGTGTTGCAAGTTTGATACCCCGTTGCTTGCAGCGGGGTATTTGATTCAGGCTTTATCGTCCGCCGCCGCAACGCCGGGAAGCACCTTGCCCTCCAGGAACTCCAGGGACGCGCCGCCGCCGGTGGAGATGTGGCTCATCTTGTCGCCGAAGCCCAGCTGGTTCACGGCTGCCGCGGAATCGCCGCCGCCGATGATGGTGGTAGCGTCTGTCTCAGCCAGGGACTTGGCCACCGCGATGGTGCCTGCCGCCAGGGTGGGATTCTCGAATACGCCCATAGGTCCGTTCCATACCACGGTCTTTGCGCTCTTCACAGCCTCTGCGTACATGGCAGCGGTCTTAGGCCCGATATCGCAGCCCTCTCTGTCCGCGGGCATGTTCTCCACATCATAGTTCTGTACTTCCACAGGGGCATCGATGGGATTCGGGAAGCCTGCAACTGTGACAGAATCCACAGGAAGCAGCAGCTTCTTGCCCAGCTTCTCGGCCTTCTCCATCATCTCCTTGCAGTAGTCGATCTTCTCATTGTCCACCAGGGAATTGCCGATTTCATAACCCTTTGCCTTTAAGAAGGTGTAAGCCATGCCGCCGCCGATGATCAGGGTGTCGCACTTCTCCAACAGGTTGGAGATGACGTTCAGCTTGTCGGCCACCTTCGCGCCGCCCAGGATGGCCACGAAAGGCCTTACAGGGTTCTCCACCGCATTGCCCAGGAAGTTGATTTCCTTCTGCATCAGGTATCCAACCGCATTCTCGCCGCCCTTTGCGGTGATGCACTTGGTGACGCCCTCAACAGAGGCATGTGCCCTGTGGGAGGAACCAAAGGCATCGCATACGTACAAATCAGCCAGGTCAGCCAGCTCCTTGCTGAACTCCTCGCCGTTCTTGGTCTCTTCCTTGCCGCGGAAACGGGTATTCTGGAGCAGCACCACGTCGCCCTCCTGCATAGCCTCCACAGCCTTGGTGGCGGCTTCGCCGGTGACATTGTAGTCGGCTACGAACACCACTTCCTTGCCCAGCTTCTCGGACAGCCTCTTCGCCACAGGCGCCAGGGACTCCTTCTCGTTGGGGCCTTCCTTCACCTTGCCTAAGTGGGAGCAGAGAATCACCTTGCCGCCGTCGTCGATCAGCTTCTTGATCGTGGGCAGTGCTGCCACGATACGGGTCTCGTCCGTAATCTCGCCGTTCTTCAAGGGTACGTTAAAGTCGCACCTTACCAGAACTCTCTTTCCCTTTGCGTTGATGTCGTCAACGGATTTCTTGTTCAATCCCATTTTCAAAAACCTCCATTTTACATAATAGATTTACATTACACTCCATAAAAAGAGGCCCGGCCCCTCAGACCGGACCCCTTATAGGTCGCTTGTTTGGTGTATACCCAGAAGAATGCCCTGCATTTCGGGCATTCTTCTATGTGCAACTTAGATTTTCAAGCGCCATGCACTTTGGGGCTTTAGGTTGTGTACTTTACAACCTTAGAAAATCTTTGCACATTTAGCCCAGCTCACTGAAATACTTAATGGTACGAACCATCTGAGAGGTGTAGCTGTTCTCATTGTCATACCAGGAAACAACCTGTACCAGGGAGTTGCCGTCTTCCATCTTGGAAACCATGGTCTGGGTCGCATCGAAGATGGAGCCGTAGGTGCTTCCGATTACGTCGGAGGATACAATCTCATCCTCATTGTAAGCGAAGGACTCGGTAGCGGCAGCCTTCATAGCGGCATTGATGCCTTCCTTGGTAACCTCGCCCTTAACGACTGCTACCAGGATGGTGGTGGAGCCTGTAGGGGTGGGCACGCGCTGTGCGGAGCCAATCAGCTTGCCGTTCAGCTCAGGGATGACAAGGCCGATAGCCTTGGCAGCGCCGGTGGAGTTGGGAACGATGTTGCAGGCGCCTGCGCGGCTCCTTCTCAGATCGCCCTTCCTCTGAGGTCCGTCCAGAATCATCTGGTCGCCGGTGTAAGCGTGAACGGTGGTCATGATACCGCTCTGGATAGCAGCGAAATCGTTTAGGGCCTTCGCCATGGGAGCCAGGCAGTTGGTGGTGCAGGAAGCTGCGGAGATAACGGTATCTTCGGGCTTCAGGGTGTCATGGTTCACATTGTAGACGATGGTGGGAAGGTCATTTCCAGCAGGAGCGGAGATGACGACCTTGCGGGCACCAGCCGTAACATGGGCGCTGGCCTTCTCCTTGGAGGTATAGAAGCCTGTGCACTCCAGAACCACGTCAACCTTCAGCTCGCCCCAGGGAAGGTTCTTAGCGTCCGCTTCCTTGTAGATGGTGATGGTCTTGCCGTTTACGGTGATATTGTCCTCGCCTGCCACTACGGAATCGGCATATTTGTACTTGCCCTGAGAAGAGTCATACTTCAACAGGTGAGCCAGCATCTTGGGGCTGGTCAGGTCGTTGATAGCAACTACCTCATACCCCTCAGCATCGAACATCTGCCTGAATGCCAGACGGCCAATACGGCCAAAACCATTGATTGCTACTCTTACTGCCATTTTAGTTCCCTCCTAATATTTTTATGTGTTTCGGCAACCCTTGTCCGATTTTTGCGGGACATGCCGGATTGTCAAACTTTTATCAACAAGGCTATTTTACCCAATCTTGAAGGAGAATTCAAGATGTAAATGAAAAATAATTGCCATAATTTCGGAAATTTAACAGATTGTTTAGAAATAGGATAGTCAACAGGGCAAAAGATGATATAATAATGATTATCGAGTTCGCGATACGGAAATCTAAAACCGAAAGGAGAACGCCATGCCAATCACCGCAGACTGCCACTTACATTCCTCATTTTCCGGCGATTCCCACACGCCCATGGAGGAGATGGTGCTACAGGGAATCGCACAGGGCCTGGAGACCATGTGCTTCACGGAGCATCAGGATTTCGACTACCCCGACCGGGAGGGGCTGGAGGGGAATATCTTCCTGCTGGACACCGACCCTTACCTCTATGACCTGGCCCGGCTGAAGGAAAAATACGCCGGGAAGATACGCCTGCTCTTCGGAGTGGAGCTGGGGCTGCAGCCTGAAGCGCTGCGGAAGAACGCCGTCTACGCCAAGTCCTATGAATTCGACTTCATCATCGGCTCCTCCCATATCTGCCACGGCAAGGACGTCTATTATCCCGATTTCTTCCAGGGGCGCAGCAAGGAGGAGGCTTTGGGGGAATATTTCCAGTCCACGCTGGAGAATATCCGGAAATTCTCTAATTACGATGTCTATGGGCATTTGGACTATGCGGTGCGCTATGCGCCGGGAAAGGACGAAGGATATTCTTATTCGGCATACCGCGATATCTTCGACGATATTCTGAAAGAACTGCTGGACAAGGGCAAAGGCATCGAGCTGAACACCGGCGGAATCAAGAAAGGGATGCGGGATTTCCATCCCTGCATGGATGTGCTGAAGCGCTATCGGGAGCTGGGAGGAGAAATCGTCGCCATCGGCTCGGACTCCCATGATACAGCTCATATCGGGGATTCCTTTGGCCGGGCGGCGGAAGTGCTGCGGGAATGCGGGTTCCAGTATTATTGCGTCTTCGAGAAGCGAAACCCGGAGTTCCATAAGCTTTAGAATCCGGAAACGGCTACCCTGAGCGCCGCACCTGGGCCTCCTCCCAGCTTATAGCCTGGAGAACCCAGTCCGTCCCGGCGCTCTTGCCGCTAACCGGCAGGAGACTTCCTCCACTCCAGGTAAACCGAAAGCCGCCCCTCTTCCAGAAAGCGCTCCTTTTCCCGAAAGCCAGCCTTCTCCAGCGCCCGCAGGGAACAGACATTCTCCATATAGGCAAAAGCGCCCAGTTTAAGGATTGCATAGCGGGAAAAGACCTCCTGGCAGAAAAGTCTGGCTGCCTGACTGCCCACGCCCTTCCCCCACAGACGCTTTTCAAAAATCAGGAAGCTGAACATAGCCATCTCTTCCTCAGCTTCATCGATGCCATAGCACCACACATCCCCCACGTAATCGCCGTCCGCCTCGATGCACATGCCAAAGCTGGTGGCGTCGGGCTGCCTGGATGCTTCGAACTGTCTCAGCGCCTCCTCCAGCGAGATGTCCTGCAGAGGAATCCTCTTCCTGATTTCTTCGTCCTGGGTCTTCTCCCAATAAATCCTTACATGCTCCGCCGTCCTGGGCCTGAGCACGACCTTGATGTCAGCCCTCTGACCGCTCACTCTTCGTTGTCCTCCTCCAGCACCTCGTTCAGCGCCTCCCGCGTCTCCATAATCTCATCGTGGTCTCCACCTTTCAGCGCCGCCTCAAAGGCCGTGATGTACCGGTCAAGCACGCGCCTGCGCTCCCCCAGGGTCTCCTCGTACATCCGCTCCGCCCTGGTCAGCACCAGCCGGTTCTCCTCGTAGTCCCTGGGCTGAATCTTCAGATAGGCCAGTTCCTCCATGCGCTTTCGGATTTCCTCCTCGGTCATCTCATTGTCCTGGCCCTTGATGACCATTTTCCGGCTCTCTCCCGTGGACACCACCGTGACCTCCACCTCCAGCAGGGAATTGATGTCGTATGTATAGGTCACGTCCACGGACTCCCGGCCTTTGGGCCCCTTGGGAATGTCGATTTCCAGCTCCCCCAGGAACAGGTTGTTCCTGGCGAAGCGGCTCTCCCCCTGCAGCACCCGGACGCGCACCTTGCTCTGATTGTCTCGGGCGGTGTAGAGCCGCTCCGTGTGGCTGGCGGGGATGACCGTATTGCGCTCGATGATGGGACAGAACCTGCCGTCCTCGTATTTCCCCTCATCGTATTCCACCACCACCTCGGTGCCCAGGGTAAAGGAGCACACATCTGTCAGGATGACCTCCTTCACCTCCTCCCTGCGCTCCTTCATGGCCGCCTGCACCGCCGCCCCCAGGGCCACGGTCTCGTCCGGGTTCATTCTGGTATCCGGGAACTTGCGGAACAGCCGTATCAGGAAATCCCGCACGATATTCAGCCTGGTGGCCCCGCCGATCAGCAGCACCTCGTCGATGTCCGAAAGCTTCAGCCCCGCGTCCGCCAGGCTCTTCTTCACAGGTTCCCTGATTTTCATCAGAAGCTCCTCGCAGGCCTCTTCGTACTCCTTATATGTAATCTTTTGCTCCAGGCTTTCTTCTTTATATAAAAAGCCCATAGGGACTACATCATTGTCGTTAATGGCGCATTTTGCCTTCTCCGCCTCCCGGAACAGGCGCACCTGCTCCTTCTCGGAAAGGTTCTGCAGCTGCAGCTTCGCCTTCTGCAGGAAAAGCTTCGCCATCACCTCCGTGAAGTCCTCGCCGCCCAGGTAATTGTCCCCTGCCACGGCACGGACTTCCAGGATATTGTGGTACAGCTCCAGGATGGACACGTCGAAGGTGCCGCCCCCTAAGTCGAACACCAGGAAGCGGGTGTCCTTGGTCTTGTCGTACAGGCCGTATGCCACCGCCGCTGCCGTGGGCTCCGAAATCATCCGTTCCACCTTCAGGCCCGCCAGCTCCCCGGCGCGCTTGGTGGCCTTTCTGCGCTTGTCGTCGAAGTAGGCGGGCACGCTGATGACAGCCTCGGTGACCTCCTCCCCCAGGAAGCTCTCCGCGTCCTCCTTCAGCGCGCGCAGCACCAGGCTGGACAGCTCCTCCGGCCGGAAATGCTTCCCGCTCAGTATGTAGTCCCGCTCCGTGCCCATGCTGCGCTTGAAGGTCTCCGCCACGGTGTCCGGATAAAGGCTCATGCGCTCCCTGGCCGTCTCCCCCACGTACACATTCCCCTCCCTGTCCACGCTGACCACCGAAGGCGTGAGGCTCTTCCCCAGCCTGTTGGGAATGATCTTCGGCCCCTCTTCCGTAAAATATGCTATCAAACTGTTGGTCGTACCTAAGTCGATTCCTACTATCATGCTTACCTCCATGATGCCGCTGTAGGGCGTATGAATCTAGGGGAAAACGCCTGCCCCTTGCGGATATCAGCCCATTGAATACCAGTATAGCACAATTGCCGGACTTATTCACGTTAAAAATTCGGATTGGAAAAAATTTATACTTTCCCGCATATCTGCTCCGACTGCCGGTACTCTGACACAGTCTTCCCGGCCACCTTGCAGGCTTTCTCCAGGGAGCACTGCAGCTCGCTCATGATGTTTTCTATGATTTCGATTATCTGGCTGGCGCTGCCCTCCGACCTGCCGCGGGCTTCTCCACGGGCTTCTCCCTCGGCTATCCCTTCCATTCTGCTGTCCTCCATCATCTCTCTTATGGCCTGGCACATATTGTATTCTCCCTTCTCTGTCTTATATTTCTTTTTGTTTTCCGCAAATCTCTTTATGCCCATCAATACTCCAAGTGTCTGGGCAGTCTCCTCATCCATTTTCTGGTAGACCGCATTTTTGTCCAGAAGCTCCTTCAGCCGCTCCTTGTCCCTGCGGTACAGCAATATGGTGAACAGCTCCCGCAGAGATGTCCGGAATCCAGAGCAATCCACAAGCTCATTCACGCACACGAGACGCATGGGATAATCCGCGAAGCAGTCACTCCATACCTCTTTGTCCCTATATCCAAATGTATTTTCTCCAAAATCCATCATGTCCTTCAGGCTCCTGGGGCCGTCCCACTCCTCCGCCCCATGGTAGAGGCATAATGTATAGACAGGCGCAAAATGCTCCTCTTTCCGCACTTCGCTCATCCGTTCCCCCTCGTTGGCGTAGACCCGCTTCCCCGCCCTGTCCAGTTCCCGGTTCGCTCTCTGCGCTCCCCGTATCTGCTTCCCATATTCCCGACAGTCGTAATCCATGATGCGCCAAGGCATGATGTAGTTCACATCGCTCTGGCTCTCCACCGCCAGAATCTTCAACTCCTTGCCGGATTTCAGTCTCCTCTTGATATCTCGCGTCCGTTGGCCTCCCTTCTCTCCCGGCTTCCCATGATATACCTCCGACGCCTCCACCAGTTCTCCCGCATCCACCACCTGCTGTCCCTTGAAATACAGCTGATTGAACAAATCGGCGAACCGCTTATCGTCCTCCAGATAGGACAGCATCGCATTGTTCTCCTCTCCCATGCACTCTCCTCCTTCTCGGGCCGGGCTGCGAAGTCTGGCTCCCCATCCCTGCCGCATCTTTCCAGAACTTCCCTGCCTACAGTTGCGCTTTTTCCAGTGAAAAACGGCAGAAATGCCATTTGACATCAGAAAGAAACAGATTTCAGATAAATTACTTTAAAGATAGGATAGTGCATGAGCCGGAAGTTGTCAAGAGGCGTGACAGATTTTTTGACGAATGATGAAGGATTCTGGCTCCCCATATTGAATTCATCCGCTTTTTCATGTATAATCTACCCATAGAAAGAACAATCACCTGCAGACTCTATAAGCAATCGCAAAACAGGTGTTAAATCTGTGCAAAAATACCGGACTGGAGCATGACCTATGAGACTATTCATCGCAAATCACGGCCGCCGGCTCAACCACCAGCTCTGCTGGTGGTCTGGATTGCCCCCCT
>CAJUFO010000073.1:17086-22772 GCA_910585615.1 uncultured Acetatifactor sp. | reverse complement strand
CTTCGGCGCGTCCGTGACGCACAGGTAGCCGTGGTGGATGGCATGGCTTCTGTCGCTCACGATGCGGTACAGCTCCTCCAGCTCCCCGGCCTCTATCCCGCTCTCCTCCCGAAGCTCCCTGACGGCACCCTGCAGGGGCGTCTCCCCCTTCAGGGCGCTTCCTCCCGCGCCAATCTCCTCGAAGCCGGGGTAGGCCTCCTTCCTGAAGTCCCTCTGCAGCAGGAGATATTCCCCGTCCGCATGCCTCACCACCACCTCGCAGACCAGGTGGTAGAGGCCCTCTCCAATCTTTTCCCCGCGTATCAGATCCGTCCCTGTCTTTGCTCCCTGCCTGTCATAGGCGTCCCAGATTTCCATAGGCTGCTCCTGTCGGTTTTGTTTTTAATCGCCTATTATTATACATACCATGGCGGGCAGTTGTAAAGCGAAATGGCAGATAATCTAAAAAATCCCCGGCACGCTCCATGCCGGGGATTGTCCCAAAACCATTCTAAAATTATATCCGTTCGCAATGGGCTTATGTATCCGAAATATTTATGCAACTCATTCAAATAGTCCGAATTTATATTCTCTTTTAAACATCCCAGGAACAGATGTTCCCCATTCCATTCACTCTCTCCACAACGGAAGTCGAAATCCTTCAGAATATCCATTCCTATCAGAATATATGGCACAAATTTTGTCACTCTCCGCCACGGCCCTGTCTGCCTCCTCATTCAGCTTCCTGCCGATATATGCAATTCTGTAAAATCAGTAAAATATCCTTAAAATATTCACATAGATAAAATTTACGAATATTTTATTGAAATTCCAGTGCCGATGTGGTATGCTAGATATCAATAATCAGAAAGGTACCACTCGGTAAAAGGTGAAGGAATGAGTAGTCGATAACAGAATTCGGAAAAAGCAGACAAATTTTTGCGGAAGCCTGTGACACAGGCCTGTTTGCATATGCCGAATCCGTTATCGCTCCTATTCTGGAAGCCTTTTTTCTATGCCAGATCATGCCGTATCATGCCGGAATTTCCCCTATTTCCGTTTCAGGCGTATCCCCCTATGGGAACAGCATGCGAACAGGCTTCCCTTGCGAACGGCTTTTGTTTCGGCCCTACAGACAGGCGGGCAGGTTTTCGGAACAGGAGGCCATAATGCTACAGATAAAGAACCTAAGCATCACCCATAAAAAAGACCTGCGAATGATCCTGCAGGATTTCTCCTTCGTGCTGAACCAGGGAGACAAGGCTGTCATCATCGGTGAGGAGGGCAACGGCAAGTCCACGCTGTTGAAATGGATCTACGATCCGGAGCTGATAGAACCCTATGCCGAGGCCGCCGGGGAGCGGATCGCCGCCTGGGAGCGCCTGGCCTATCTGCCCCAGGAGTTACAGAAGAAGGACGCTGCGAAGACCCTCTACGAATTCTTCGCGGAAGACCCGTCCTTCTTCGAGCAGACCCCCCGGGAGCTGGGGCAGCTTGCAGGCAGCTTCCATCTGCCACAGGACTTCTTCTACAGCGACCAGCCAATGGACAGCCTGTCCGGCGGCGAGAAGGTGAAGGCCCAGATGATGCGGCTCCTGATGTCCCAGCCCACCGTGCTCCTGCTGGACGAGCCCTCCAACGACCTGGACATCGGCACGCTGCAATGGCTGGAGGAAATGATTCTGAACTGGCAGGGGGTAGTGCTCTACATCTCCCACGACGAGACCCTGATAGAGCGCACGGCCAACATGGTGATCCACATCGAGCAGATCCGCCGTAAAACCGTAAGCCGGTACACGGTGTCCCATATGCCCTATCTGCAGTACAGGCAGGAGCGGGAGGACAAATTTGAGAAGCAGGCCAGACAGGCGGCCAGCGAGCGCAGGGAGAAGGAAATCCGGGACGAGAAATACCGGCGAATCGAGCAGAGCGTGGAGCACCGGCTGAATACCGTCAGCAGGCAGGCTCCCGGCAAGGGAAGGCTCCTGAAAAAGAAGATGAAGGCCGTGAAGAGCATGGAGCGCCGCTTCGAGCGCCAGGACGAGGACATGACCCAGATGCCCGAGGAGGAGTCCGCCATCTTCTTCAAGCTCGGCGAAAAGGATGCCGCCATCCCCGCGGGCAAGACCGTCATCGACTACAGCCTGCCCTGCCTGCGGACGCCGGACGGCGCAAGACTCCTTGCGAAGGATGTCTCCCTGCACGTCCGCGGCTCTGAAAAAATCGGCATCATCGGCCACAACGGCGCGGGCAAGACCACGCTGCTGCGCATGATTGCCGAAGAGCTCTTGGCCCGGACGGACATCCACGCGGCCTACATGCCCCAGAATTACGAGGATCTGCTGAACCTGGAAACGAATCCCGTGGACTACCTGGCCCGGACCGGGGACAAGGAGGAGCTGACTCAGATCCGGACTTTCCTGGGCTCCCTGAAATACACCTTCGACGAGATGGATCATCCAATCGCGGAGCTCTCCGGAGGCCAGAAGGCCAAGGTGCTGCTGTTGAAGATGAGCCTGTCCGGGGCCAATGTGCTGATTCTGGACGAGCCTACGCGGAACTTCTCCGCCCTGTCCGCCCCGGTGATCCGGCGGATGCTGGCGGAATTCCCCGGGGCCGTCATCAGCATCTCCCATGACAGGAAGTACCTGACGGAGGTCTGCGACAAGGTATACCGGCTCACGGAAGAAGGGCTCCTGAAAGATTCCTCCCTTCTCCGTGAACCCCATTGAGCCGCCCCCACAGACCCCTGGCAGACACAAATTGCCATGGCATATAACGCTATAGTACAAAGGGGCTGCCGCTCTAAACGGCAGCCCCTTGGGGGATTTCACTGTCTGTCTTCCTATGATGTCACATCTCACTCCCCGTCCGGCTCCTCCAAAGCCCTCCTGTAGCTCTCCAGAATCACCTCCTGGATGGCTTCCCTTGCGGAGGCATTGATGGGATGGGCAATATCCTTGTATTCCCCGTCTGCCGTCCTCTTGCTGGGCATTGCAATGAACAGGCCCTTGTCGCCCTCTATCACCTTGATGTCATGCACCACGAACTCCTCGTCCAGGGTGATCGAGACAATTGCCTTCATCCTGCCTTCCTTCGCAATCTTGCGAACGCGAACATCTGTAACCTGCATCCTTTAAAACCCCCTTATCCGGAATCAAAAGCCACCTATGTCACATCGTGTATCTTTCGTTTCTCTCTACTACAATGCGAATCTGCCCATCTTCCCCCACATAGCGGGAATTTGCCCGAATGGTGCTATGGCTTTCTAAGATGCAATTCTCTATGTAAGTGTTGTCGCCGATGTACACATCATTCAGAATGATGGAATTCTTGATGACGCAATTATTGCCTATATAACTCTTCTTGAACACCACGGAGCTCTCCACAGTGCCGTTGACGATGCAGCCGCTGGATATCAGGCTGTTGCGCACGCGGGCTCCCATATTGTACTTGGCCGGGGCCAGGTCGTCCACCTTGGAGTAGACGTCCGGGTACTGCTTGAAGAAATAGCCTCTCACCTCGGGCTTTAAGAAGTCCATGTTGGTGGCGTAGTAATCCTCCACGGAGGCGATGTTCCTCCAGTAGTCCCGTATCTTGTAGCCGTAGATCCGCTTCACGTCCTTGTAGCGGATCAGGATATCCCTGACGATGTCGTACCTGTCCTCCTCGATGCACTTCTCCACCATCTCTATGAGCTGGCGCCTGCGGAGGATGTAGATGCCGCAGGAGATGACCCGGGATTTCGCGTGCAGGGGCTTCTCCTCGAACTCCTCGATGCGGCTCTCCTCGTTCATGCGGATGGTCCCGAAGCGCTCCAGATCCGCATTGGGCCCCATGTCCCGGCAGACTACGGTGATGTCCGCCCTCCTCTCGATATGGTATTCCATGACCTTGTTGAAATCCATCTTGTACACGCCGTCCCCGGAGGCTATCAGCACATAGGGCTCATGGCTGCTCTTCAGGAAATCCAGGTTCTGGTAGATGGCGTCCGCCGTGCCCCTGTACCAGTTGCTGTTCTGGGCCGTGACCGCAGGGGTGAACACATACAGGCCCCCCTGCTTGCGCCCGAAGTCCCACCACTTGGAGGAGCTTAGGTGCTCGTGCAGGCTGCTGGCATTGTACTGGGTCAGCACCGCCACCTTCTGGATGTGGGAGTTGGACATGTTGCTCAGGGTAAAGTCGATGCTGCGGTAGCTCCCCGCGATGGGCATGGCGCATACGGCCCGCCTGTAGGACAGCTCCTGCATCCTGCGGTTGTTGCCTCCGGCTAAAATGATTCCGATCGCCCTCATTGCTCTTCACCTGCCTTAATCAAAGTTTTGCCGCCCGGCAGACAGGAGCCCTCATAATCCAGGCCTGTGGTGACGCCGAAGATGACCGCGTTCTTGCCCACGGTGATGCCGTTGGGGACGACGCTGCGCTCCCCTATGGTCACGATGTCGTGATTGTAGATATGAGGGGCGATCTCATTTTCCACCGACTCTCCCACGCCCAGCCGCACATGGTCCCCAATCCGCACCTCCTCGTCCACGATGGCCTTGTTCACCTCGCAATGGTTCCCTATCTGGGTCTGGTTCATGATGATGGAATCCCGCACCACAGTGCCTTTTCCTATGGTGACCCCGCAGCCTATGACGGAATGGTACACCTTCCCGTAGATATCCGTGCCCTCCCCGATGATGCTGGTCTCCACCACGCTGTCCTCCGAGAAGTACTGCGGGGGCTGGATCTCGCTTTTGGTATATATCTTCCAGTATTCCTCATAGAGGTTGAATTCCGGCACGATGTCGATGAGCTCCATGTTGGCCTCCCAGTAGGAGTGCAGGGTGCCTACGTCCTTCCAGTAGCCGTTGAACTCGTAGGCGTAGAGGAACGCGCCCTTCTGGTGGCAGTAGGGGATCACATGCTTGCCGAAGTCCAGCGCGGGCTGCTCCGCCATGGCCATCAGCGCCCTCTTCAGGGTCTTCCAGTTGAAGATGTAGATTCCCATGCTGGCCAGGTTGCTCCTGGGGTTCTTGGGCTTTTCCTCGAAATCGGTGATTCTGCGCTTCTCATCGGCGATCATGATGCCGAAGCGGCTGGCCTCCTCCCTGGGCACCGGCATGACTGCGATGGTCACGTCCGCGTTGTTCTCCTTATGGAAATCCAACATCAGCTCGTAGTCCATCTTGTAGATATGGTCGCCGGACAGAATCAATACATAGTCGGGATGGTAGCTCTCCATGTATTCCATGTTCTGGTAGATGGCATTGGCCGTGCCCGTGTACCATTCGCTGTTGGAGCTCCTCTCATAGGGCGGCAGCACCGTGACCCCGCCTATATTGCGGTCCAGATCCCAGGGGATGCCGATTCCGATGTGGGAATTCAGCCGCAGGGGCTGGTACTGGGTCAGGACCCCCACGGTATCCACCCCGGAATTGATGCAGTTGGAGAGCGGAAAATCGATGATCCGGTATTTCCCTCCGAACGCCACGGCAGGCTTCGCCATCTTGGATGTCAGCACACCCAGCCGACTGCCCTGCCCGCCTGCCAGAAGCATGGCAATCATTTCTTTCTTCACCATAGTTGTCACCTCTGTTTTCGTGCGCTCCGGCGCGTATGGAATCAGAAGTTGGCACAATGTCCTTCCGTGCCAATATTATACCCTTTCGTGCGCTGCGGCGCACATGGAATCAGAAGTTGGCACAATGTCCTTCTGTGCCAA
>CAJUFO010000073.1:0-16986 GCA_910585615.1 uncultured Acetatifactor sp. | reverse complement strand
CGTGCGCTGCGGCGCACATGGAATCAGAAGTTGGCACAATGTCCTTCTGTGCCAACATTATATCATACGCCCCGACAAAATGGAATATTTAATGTCAAAATATTTATTTTTTATATTCTTATTTGTGTTGAAAATTAACATATTTTTAGTTTAGTGCGCTATATATTTGTACATATTTTCTAATTTTTCTAATTTATATATGCAATTTCAAAGGACATTACGGATGTCTTCGGAAATTTGATTTCATGTTGATTTTTCTTTGCGCCAGGTGCTATAATAATAATGTAACGAAAAACCAACAAGGAAGTACAGCCTATGTATACAATTGATTTCAGCCATCCCTCTTCCCTCTACTTCGTGGGCATCGGCGGCATCAGCATGTCCGGCATGGCGCTGCTGCTGCAGGACGCGGGCTTCCAGGTCTGCGGCTCCGACCGCTCCCCCAGCGCCGCCACCGAGATGCTGGAGGCACAGGGGATTACCGTATTCTATGGACAGAGGGCCGAAAATATGACCGAGGCCGGGCGGATTGACTGCGTGGTCTTCACCGCCGCCATCCACCCGGACAATCCGGAATATAAGGAGGCCCACGCCAGGCTCCTCCCTTGCCTCACCAGGGGCCAGCTTCTGGGCCAGATCATGAAGCATTACCAGACCCCCATTGCCGTCAGCGGCACCCACGGCAAGACCACTACCACCTCCATGGTGGGCGAAATCCTGCTGGGCGCGGGCTTGGACCCCACCCTGTCCATCGGCGGCGTCCTGAAGGACATCGGCGGCAACATGCGCATCGGCCATTCCGGGTACTTCGTGGCGGAGGCCTGCGAGTACACCAACAGCTTCCTGGACTTCTTCCCGAAGGTGGGCATCATCCTGAACATAGGGGAGGATCACCTTGACTTCTTCAAGGACCTGGAGGACATCCGCCATTCCTTTCGGCGGTTCGCCCAGCTCCTGCCCCAGGACGGCTGCCTCATCGTCAATGGGGACATCGAGCGGCTGGAGGAGATTACGGAAGGCTTGCGCTGTCGCGTCGTCACCTTCGGAGCGGGCGAGCCTAACGATTATTTCGCCACGGACATCCGCTATGACGGCTTCGGCAACCCCCGCTTCATCCTGCACTGTCCGGGAGGCGCAAAGCGCCCCGTGACTTTAAGCGTGCCCGGCGAGCACAATGTGCACAATGCCCTGGCGGCCTTCGCGGTGGCGGAGTGCCTGGACATCGACGGCAGCCTGGCGGCAGGGGCGCTGCAGGGCTACAAGGGCACCGACAGGCGCTTCGAGCACAAGGGGACCATCGGCGGCGTCACCATCATAGACGACTACGCCCACCATCCCACGGAAATCGAGGCCACCCTGAAGGCCGCCGCGAACTATCCCCACCGGAAGCTCTGGTGCGTGTTCCAGCCCCACACCTACACCCGCACCAAGGCCTATCTGAAGGAGTTCGCCCATTCTTTAAGCCTGGCGGACGAGGTGGTGCTGACGGACATCTACGCGGCCAGAGAGACAGATACCCTGGGCGTCCATTCCCAGGACCTGCAGCGGGAGATTCAGGCGCTGGGGCATACATGCCATTATTTCCCCAGCTTCGACGAGATAGAGAATTTCCTACTGGAAAATTGCATAAAGGGCGATCTGTTGATAACCATGGGGGCCGGGGACGTGGTAAAAATCGGGGAAAGCCTGCTTGGGTCGTAATTATCCACAGTATCCACAGAAAAGACGAAAATCCGGGCTGTGGATATTTTTGGGGACAGGGCCTGTAAACGCCTGGACCGGGGAAAGTTATCCACTGTTTCCACATTTTCCACAAGCAGGCCCCTGGGCTGACCCCCTTGACGGATTCAGGCAATTTGTCTATTTCCTTTTTCCGCACCTTATGCTATACTTTTGCTACTGCGTCAGTCCGGCGCATTGTGAGACGATTGTTTTGAGAGGCAGGGGAGAACCAATGGCGCGTGTAACGATTTATCCGGATAACCATGTGGATTCCACAGTGGTGTCCAATCTTTTCATCGATGAATATATGAGGGATGCCAATGACGCGCAGCTGAAGGTCTATCTCTATCTGCTCCGCATGATGAACGCCCATCTGGCCACCAGTGTGCCCGACATCGCGGACAAGTTCAACCACACGGAGAAGGATGTACTGCGGGCCCTGAAATACTGGGAGAGGCAGCAGCTCCTCAGCCTGGATTACGATGGGGACAAGAATCTGGTAGGAATCCATATCCACGATTTGAACGCCGAGGGCAGGACAGGCTCCGGGTCTGTCCCCCAGATGCCGGCCTCCTTCGTGCCTATGCCCGCTATGGAGGCTGCGGCTACGGAGGATTCCCGGGAAGGAGCCGTTCCCGAAGGGCTTGCGGAGGAGCCCGACAAGCCGCAGACTGCCTCGCTCTATGAGAAGCCATCCTACACGCCCGACCAGCTGCGGGAGTTCAAGAGCAGGCAGGAGACCACCCAGCTTCTGTTCATTGCGGAATCCTATATCGGAAAGCCGCTGACGCCTTCCGAGATCAAGACCATCCTGTACTTTACTGACGTGCTGCACTTTTCCGATGATCTGATTGACTATCTGC
The DNA here is from genome assembly GCA_910585615.1 of uncultured Acetatifactor sp. GTDB lineage: Bacteria > Bacillota > Clostridia > Lachnospirales > Lachnospiraceae > Acetatifactor. The sequence continues at coordinate 14,401 of CAJUFO010000073.1, read as the reverse complement.
TCCAGTACTGTGTGGACAGGGGCAAAAAGGATTTCAAATACATAGAGAAGGTAGCCGTGAATTGGGCGCAGGAGGGCATCTCCACCCCGAAGCAGGCCCAGAAGCAGGCCACCCGCTATGACAGGAATATCTACACCATCATGAACGGCCTGGGCAAAAGCAACTCTCCCACCGCCAAGGAGATGGAGTTCATCACCCGCTGGCTGAAGGATTACGGCTTTTCCATGGACATCATCATCGAAGCCTGCGAGCGCACCGTGCTGGCGACGGACAAGCACCGCTTCGAGTATGCCGAGAGCATCTTAAGCAGCTGGAAGCGCCAGAACGTGCACCACAAGGCCGATATCCAGGGGATTGACGATCTGCACCAGCAGCGTAGGAAGAACGCCTCCTCCAATCCCCCGAAGCAGTCGGGCAACCGCTTCAATCAGTTTCCGCAGCACAACTATGACTTTGCTGCCCTGGAGAAGGAACTGGTCAGCAATTAAGGGCATAGGGACAGGAGACCATAATGGCACTGAGCAATTCTCAATACGAAGCCATCATAAAGGAATACCAGCGCACAAGGGACGAGAACCGTGCCCTGGAGGACGCCAGGAGGCAGGAGGTCTGTGAGGCCATTCCGGAGTATCTGCCCCTGTGCGAATCCGTCAGCACTCTCTCCGTAGCCCGTGCGAAGCGCCTGCTGGAGGGGGATGATGCCGCGCTGTCAGGGCTCCGGGAGGAGCTTGCGGAAATCGCCCAGAGGCGTAAGCGCCTGCTTGTGGAACACGGCTTCCCGGCGGATTATCTGGAACCCGTCTATAGGTGCCCGGACTGTCAAGACACCGGTTACATCGCCTCGCCAGAAGGGCTTAAAGCAAAGTGTCATTGCTTCCGGCAGCAGGAGATTTCGATCCTGTATGCTCAGTCCCACATACAGGAAATGATAGTGCGGGAGAATTTTTCCGTTCTTTCGTATGAATATTATCAGGGGGAGGATTTGCGCCGCTTCCAGGCGGCAGTTGGCGTCAGCCGCAGGTTCATACAGGAGTTCGAGGGCAACTGCCAGAACCTCTTCTTCTATGGTGCCGTAGGCACCGGGAAAAGCTTCCTCTCCGGCTGCATCGCCAAGGAGCTTCTCCAGCGGGGCAATTCTGTCATCTATTTCAGCGCCGCCGGCTTATTCGACATGCTGGCCAGATATACCTTTGACGGGCGGCTGAAGGAGGGCCTGCAGGATTTCTGCGAGGATCTCTATGGCTGCGACCTGTTGATCATCGACGATTTGGGAACGGAAATCACCAACAACTTTGTGACCTCCTCGTTGTTCGCCTGCCTCAACGAGCGGCACCTGAGCGGAAAATCCACCCTGATTTCCACCAACATCAGCCTGGAGGAGCTCCGGAACCGTTATTCTGACCGCGTCTTCTCCCGAATCACCAGCAGCTTCACGTTGTGCAGTTTCACAGGGCCGGACATACGCATCCTGAAAAAGCGCCTGTCCAACGCCCCCGCTACATAAATTTAGGAAAACTCATCGAGGACTTCTTCCGGCTTCAGACAAAAATGCAGAAACCTGCATGTAAAAGAACAGAAAGGGATACATCATGGGCAACCGCGAAGAAAAAAGGAACTTGGAAACCATTCCCGTAGGCTCTCTGGGAATCATCGCACTGGAGGGCTGCAGGCCCCTCTCCGAGCAAATCGACAAATACCTGGTGAGGTGGAGGGCTGAGCGGGAGAGCGAGCACAAGGAATCTCTGGCCTTCTCCGGTTATCAGAGGGGCTCCTACCTGCTGCAGGCAAAGGTTCCACGCTTCGGCTCCGGGGAGGCCAAGGGGACGATCCTGGAATCCGTCCGGGGCTTCGACCTTTATCTGCTGGTGGATGTGTGCAACTATTCCCTGACCTACCGCCTGGGCGGCCAGGAGAACCACATGTCGCCGGATGACCACTACCAGGATCTGAAGCGGATCATTGCCGCTGTGGGCGGAAAGGCCCGCCGCATCACGGTGATTATGCCCTTCCTGTACGAAAGCCGCCAGCATAAGCGCTCCAACAGGGAATCCCTGGACTGCGCCCTGGCGCTTCAGGAGCTGACGCAGATGGGCGTGGACAATATCATCACCTTCGATGCCCATGACCCCAGGGTCCAGAACGCCATCCCCCTGCACGGCTTCGAGACCGTACAGCCCGCCTACCAGTTCATCAAGGGGCTGTTGGGCCATGTGAGCGACCTGCAGATAGACGCCGACCACATGATGGTCATAAGCCCGGACGAGGGCGGTATGACCCGGGCCATCTATTGTGCCAATGTTTTGGGGCTGGATATGGGCATGTTCTATAAGAGGCGGGACTATACGAGGATAGTGAATGGGCGCAATCCCATCATCGCCCATGAGTTCCTGGGCACCAGCGTGGAAGGAAAGGACATGATCATCATCGACGACATGATCTCCTCCGGGGACAGCGTGCTGGAAGTAGCCGCCGAGCTGAAGAGCCGCAAGGCGCACAAGATATTCGTCTTCTCCACCTTCGGACTGTTCACCAGCGGCCTGGACAAATTCGACCGGGCCTATGAGGACGGCATCATCGACCGGGTGCTGACCACGAACCTAATCTATCAGACGCCGGAGCTGCTGCGCAGGGAATGGTACATCAACTGCGACATGAGCAAATACATCGCCTATATCATCGATACCCTGAACCATGATTCCTCCATCAGCGATCTGCTGAATCCCAATGAGAGAATCACGAGCATCGTGGCGCGGTACAAGAATGGAGAATTGTAGAGTGTTGCAGCCTATTGTAAACCATTTTCTATTTTAGGTTGACATTTCGTCCGGATTAATATATACTTCTGAATTGTCATCCATATTTTATTTTTGGTTGACAATAAAAAAAGAAAAGAGGTAAGCGAAATGAGCACCCCCGCAAAGGCACAAACCTCCGGACTGAACGTCAAGCAGCTGGCCCTCACAGGCCTGATGACGGCAGTCCTCTGCATCCTGGGCCCCCTGTCCCTGAACATCCCCATCAGCCCGGTTCCCATATCCCTGGGCTTCCTGGGCATCTACTTCCTATGCTCCGTACTGGGCATGAAGCTGGGCACCTTGAGCGTCATCACCTACATTCTGCTGGGGCTGGCCGGCCTGCCTGTGTTCACGGGCTTTGCTGGCGGCCCACAAAAGCTTTTCGGCCCCACCGGCGGCTATATCATCGGCTATGTCTTCATGGCCCTGCTCTGCGGATTCTCCGTGGACAGGGGGAAGGGGAAACTCCTGCCTACCCTGGGCGGCATGATTCTGGGCAGCGTAGTGGGGTATTTGTTCGGCACAGTATGGCTGGCCCGCCAGCAGTCCATCGGATTCATAGAAGCCTTATTCCTGGGCGTCGTCCCTTACCTTCCCCTGGACATCGTGAAGCTCATCGTCGGCATGGCCGTGGGGAGCCGCCTGCGCAAACGGCTACTGCAGGCAGGGCTGCTTTCAGCTCAGGCCCCGGTAAAGGTGTCATAGAGGGTCACGATGTTTTCCTGGGCATCATACATAGTGATGGCGCCGCAGTCGATGGGGAGCACTACCGCGAAGGGCTCCCCGGAATCCACCTGAATCACTTTTTCCTCCCGGTTGCCGTCCACGGCTACGATTTTGCACACCTTATCCTCGTTCAGGGACAGAAGCGCGATGCCCTTGTCCTCAAAAACCACGCCCTTTACGCCCTCTTCCATATAGGTATCGGTGCCTCCCTGTCTGTAGAAGTAGCCGTAGGACAGGCCCTTTTTGGTCAGGTAGATGGAATAGGCATAGTTCTCCCTGCTCTCATCATAGAAAAGCATGGCGCATATGTCCTCATTGACAGCCTGGGCCATCTCCCAGCCGTTCTCCACATGCTGCCTCTCCCTGGCATCCTGCTCCAGTCTGCTCTCCGACACGCCGAATATCCCAGCCTTCCATATGATCAGAAAGGCCAGTAGTATAATCAGCACGAAGCCAATCAATGCCGGTATCTTCTCTGCCTTCATGTTTTTACCTCCTGGTTCTTGCGTATTCTTCTATAAAATGCTTCCTATAAATCCATGTTATCAGAAAATTTTATGACATGATGTCCTTATGTTTCAATATTTTACCATAGATTTCCTTATCCGTCCAGCCGTAAAACACCTGTGGCTCTTGCGGCGCTATTCTCTCAGATAGGTGATGAACTGGTTCCCGCTCTCCTCGAACCAGGCGGCGGCCTCGCTGTTCTTCATGGTGTATATGGTGCCGGTGGAAGGATCCATGATGCCGACCTCAATCTCATTGAAGCCCACCAGCAGCACCGCCCCATCTCCCACCAAGGCCAGCACGGGAATGTCCTGGTTCACATAATACAGCACCGCATCCAGGCTGCAGCCCGCCAGGTCCAGAATCGCCGCATCCGGCAGGCTCTCCTGAAGAATGTCCCGAATCGTGTCGCCCCTGCCCAAATGGTACTGGGTGTTCCTGACCACGCCCTCATAGCCCAGCATGGTGTCCAGGCAGGTGGCAAGCGCTCCCCTCTCCGGCGTAGCTTCCGCCTCCTTGATTGCCATAATCTGGTTCTTGGCGGCCCGGTTCCCCCGCAGCCAGATTCTGCGCCCGCCTTCGTCTATGACCACTCCGGCCACATCATAAGCCATATCCACGGCCCGGGCAGAGGAGCAGAAGATGCCGCAGGCCCCATAGGCTCCGTACACATAGTACCGCTCGCTCTCTCCGGCCTCCGGCAGAAGAAGCTTTCTGCCGCCCTCGTACACTACCTCCTTGGGCGTCAGCACCATAGGCGACTTCCCCTCCGGTGACTTGCGCATCCGAATCTCCATGCACCGCTTATAGCGCTCCGTGTCCACGGCGGTCACCACATTCCTGCCTGTCTCCCCCTCCGTGTTGTTCATGACATGATCCTGCTCTATCTCCTGATAGGCGCCGGACTCCAGGCGCATGGCCCTGTCCAGCGTAATCTGGTTGTCGGTCACGGTACAGCTGGTGACATAGACCCCCGCCTGGCGGTACTCCTTCAGCAGCTCTCCGTCAGAATTGCAGATGCATATGGCATACATGGGAAAGAAAATCCTGCCTGAATGCTCCTCTACCACGTCCGCCCCGTTGGCGATGCCGTATATGATGTCCTCGTCCATGAAGCCCAGGGGACGGATAGCCTCCCCCTGAGGCACTGTAATGCTTTTCTGAACATCGGTGCTCAGGTTTCGGATGTTTAGCTCGCTGCTGTGGTAGATGTCCTCCCCGGAAGGCCAGACCACGATTTTGTGGTTCTCCGACACCTGGAGTCCCTCGTCATGGGTGATTTCTATCAGCCTGGAGCAGGATTTTCGTACCAGGTCAATTCCATATACCCCGCCGTCCAGCATCAGATACAGCTTCTGCTCCCGGTTCAGGTAGAGCAGGCGCTCCATCTGCACCGCCAACACGGAATACGGTCTGTCATAGGGGATGTAGAGCAGTTCCTCCACCGTGTTCTGTCCGCTGTTATAGGTGTAGAACTGGATGCCCACCTCCCCCTCGTGCCTTCCGCGGTTCATGTATCCGTAGACGGCGAACTGCATATTGCCGCCCTCGTCCATGTCCAGAATCTTGATGGCATGCTGATCGTACATGGTGCGGGCATCCGCGTTCTCCGCGTCATAGAAGCTGAAGGCCAAAGTGAGCTTGTTGGTGGTGATATTGTAGCAGAAGAGCCGATTTGAAGCCACAAACGCTATTATATTCCCGTCCTCGCTCTCCTGCATAGCCACATCTTCCCCGGTAATGCCCAGCACAATCCGGTCGTCCACGCGCAGCCTTTCCTCGTCCGGAATCTGATCCATGGTGCGCTCGTAAGCCAGCAGGTAAATCCTGTCCGTGGTATAGCGAATCCGATAGTGCTCCTGCATCCGGTAATAGGTAAGCTGCCCCTCCTCGGAGGTAGCCACCATATAGTCCATGAGAAGGGATGCCGTCTGCTCCCCAATCTCCGTCAGCCGGACCATGGGCTCCCCAATCTCCTCCACCGCCAGGTCTCCCCAGGTAAGCTGCCGGAAGCTGCTGTAGATGTTCACATTATGGTAGGAGCTGTTGTCCTCCAGCCTGGAATCGGATTCCATGTACTTGGTCAGCTCCCTGGCCGCCTCTTTGTCGTACAGGCGCTCATGGAAGTCCAGACAGAAGGCTATCTTCTCCTCCACATGCAGGCTGTCGCTCCATATGACCCTGGTATAATAGGAGACCTGCCTGTCCCCCTCCAACGAGAGGAGCACCGTCAGCAGATACTCGGTATCCCGTTCAATCAAATCTTTCAGAGCGATATGCCCGCTGATCTGTCCTTCCGTCTCCACATAGTCGGTGATTTCGGTATCCTCGACCAGCCTGGAGCCGTCCGCGCTCCTCACCTGCATGGAGATGCCCGTAACCTCCTCCCCGAAGGTCTCTACCACAAATCCTGTATCCCTGTCCTCTCCCAGGACCGTCACCACGTCCCTCTGGAAAGCCATGTCCACAGGACTCCCATAGCCGTGGAGCTGGTTGCACTCGGTTCCTCTCATCACCATGGTGACCAGGGGAAAAGAGGCCGGAGCCATTTCCATGGTCATATTGTCATGCCCTCTGTTCATGAATTTGTTCACGAAGGTCACTGTCAGCAGAAAGACAAGACAGCAGACCAAAAGCTTAACGATCGTCTTCTTCATATAGCAGCTCCTTCAGGGCAGGATTCACGTGCAGCAATTCCATGGCGCGCTTCAGCCCTTCATGCTCTGCCGCCCGGAATCCCATGGGGCGCATGGCAGCGGACTTCACGGCCCGGATCATCAGGTTCTTTGGTGTGTGCTCCATGTCAATGAACTCCAGAATCTGCACGTCGTACCCCTTTTCCTCCAGCAGGTCGGCCCGCAGGGCATCCGTGATCAATGCCGCCATGCGCTCCCTGATTACGCCGTAGCGCAGGACGGGCCCAAGCTCCGGGCACCGGATCTGGCCGTTCAGCTCATGCTGGCAGCAGGGCACCGCCAGGATTACATGAGCTCCCCACTTTACGGCCTTCTCCAGGGCATAGTCCGTGGCCTTGTCGCAGGCGTGGAGGAGACCACCATGTCCACCTTCTCCGCGTCCTCATAGTCGCTGATGTCCCCCTGCCGAAAGCGCAGGCCGTCGTAATGCAGCTCCTCGGCCAGCCTGCTGCAGCGGCCGATCACATCCGCCTTCAGATCCAGCCCCGTCACCCGGGTGTCCCTGCCCTGGATGCGGTTCAGATAATAATACATGCCGAAGGTCAGATAGGACTTCCCGCAGCCGAAGTCCACGATGCGGATGGTGCGGCCCGCGGGAAGCTTCTCCAGCACATCCTCGATGAACTCCAGATAGCGGTTGATCTGCCGGAACTTGTCGTATTTCGCCCTGACCACTTTCCCATCGGGCGTCTGCACGCCCAGGCTCACCAGGAAGTCCACCGGTTCCCCCTCGGGCAGGATGTAGCGCTTGGAGCGGTCGTGGGACATGTCCGGGAGCTCCTCCCCTCCCTGGCCCTCGCGCTTTTTGGTCTTGATGGACACCGCGCCCTTTCTGCTGACCAGGACGCTGGCTTCCAGGCAGGCGCAGCTTATCTGCGCCTGCCGGAATAGCCCCTCCATATATCCCGCCAGGCGTCCCTCCAGCTCCTCCCGCTCCAGGTTCGTGTGGAACACCTGCGTGCCGCGGAACAATGTCTCCTGAAAGCATATCCTTCCCCGGATAAGCACCGGGCGAACCTTCACCTTCGAGGCCTTTTCCGCATCCCTCGTATTGCTCAGTGTAATCTGTATGATATTTTGATCCGGCAGCTGCCGGAAGAATTCTCTCAGTTTATCCATGGAAACCCTTTCATCCATCGTGGGGCCGCCGTTCCCCGATGCCTCCGGAGCCTTACCTAGAACCAGGTGAAGAAGCTCCCTCTGCGGCCTCCGTGGCGGCGCTTGTATATCTCGTTGAACAGAAGAACCTGTATCATCTCCTCTGCAGGCGGGTTCTCCTCCTCGCTCTCCAAAATCCGGCACATAGATCCCGCCAGCGCCTGCAGGCTGTACCTGTCCGGGTATTCGTCATAAATCATGCTGCCCTCGTAGTCCGTCCTGTCCAGAATCTCCGCTATCCTTCTCTGGCAGCGCCTTACGTCTCCGGGATACATCTGCTGCAGATATTCCAAATCCCGCAGCAGCCTGGCCTCGTTCTCCGCGCCGCGGTAATCAGGGTAGGTCATATAAAAAGGAAGGGGCCCGTTCCAGCCCCTTACTTTGTCTTCCGGAAGCGGCTGTAACAGTTTCGAGTGAAATTCCATACGCACTCCTCTTTGGGTTTTTTAACAGCATATGCGCGTTTTCCTCTGACTGTTACAGGCGGTGGTCCGCTGCCCCGCTCCGATCCTTTTTAATTGCAGAAATTGTAAAATCACTTTAATACCTGTATCCGTGCAATCGCCCGCTGCAGCGCCGTCTCGGCCCTGGCCAGGTCCGTGTTGGCAGCCTTGCCCTGTAAGCGCCGCTCAGCCCGCTCCATGGCGGATTTCGCACGGTTCTCGTCTATCTCGCCGGGCCATTCGATCGTCTCGGCCAGAATCGTCACACCCTCCGGCAGGATCTCCGCGAACCCCGCATGCAGGGCCGCCTTCTTCTCCCCCGCCGTCTCATGGATGTGAAGGATGCCAGGCTTTACGATTACTGTCATCGGAATATGCCCCGGCAGCACGCCAATCTCTCCCTCCGTGGTGTTGAACTCCACCATGTCCGCCTGGTTCTCATAGAAGACCCTGTCAGGCGTGATGATGCGCACAAGGAAGCCGCTCTTCTCTGCCATAGTCGCCCTCCGTCCTTATGATACCCTTGCCAGCACGTCGTCGATGCTGCCCGCGTTCAGGAAATAGCTCTCCGGGATATCGTCATGCTTGCCCTCCAGGATTTCCCGGAAGCTGCGGATCGTCTCGTTGATAGGTACGTATTTGCCCTCCATGCCGGTGAACTGGCCTGCCACGAAGAAAGGCTGGGACAGGAACCTCTGCACCTTACGGGCACGGGACACTACCAATTTGTCTTCCTCCGACAATTCGTCCATGCCCAGGATGGCGATGATGTCCTGGAGCTCCTTGTAGCGCTGGAGAATCTCCTGCACGCCCCTGGCGGTCCGGTAATGCTCGTCGCCCACGATCCTGGGATCCAGGATGCGGGATGTGGACTCCAGAGGATCCACTGCCGGATAGATGCCCAGCTCCACGATGGAACGGGACAATGTGGTAGTGGCGTCCAGATGGGCGAATGTGGTGGCCGGCGCAGGGTCGGTCAGGTCGTCCGCAGGCACGTACACCGCCTGTACGGAGGTGATGGAGCCGTTCTTGGTGGATGTAATCCTCTCCTGCAGGGCGCCCATCTCCGTCTGCAGCGTGGGCTGGTAACCCACTGCGGAGGGCATGCGGCCCAGCAGAGCGGACACTTCGCTTCCTGCCTGTGTGAAACGGAAGATATTGTCGATGAACAGCAGCACGTCCTTGCCGCCCTTGTCACGGAAATACTCCGCCATGGTCAGCCCGGTAAGGCCCACGCGCATCCTGGCTCCGGGAGGCTCGTTCATCTGGCCGAAGACCATGGTGGTCTTGTCGATGACGCCGGACTCCGTCATCTCGTGGTAGAGGTCGTTCCCCTCACGGGTGCGCTCTCCCACACCGGTAAACACAGAATAACCGCTATGCTCCGTGGCGATGTTGCGGATCAGCTCCTGAATCAGAACCGTCTTGCCCACGCCCGCGCCGCCGAACAGGCCTATCTTTCCGCCCTTCTGATAAGGGCAGAGCAAATCTACGACTTTAATGCCTGTCTCCAGAAGCTCCTTCTCCGTGGCCTGTTCCTCAAAATTGGGCGCAGGCCTGTGAATCGGCTCATAGGAGACTCCCTCCGGAGCCGGCTTGTTGTCGATGGGCTGGCCCAGGACATTGAAGATGCGCCCCAGGGTCTTCTCGCCCACGGGAACAGAAATCGGTGCCCCTGTGGCCACCGCGTCCATCCCCCTCACCAGACCGTCGGTGCTCCCCATGGCGATGCACCTTACGGTGTCGTCGCCCAGATGCTGGGAGACCTCCACGGTCAGTTCATTGCCGTCTCTGGTAGGAATGCGAATCGCTTCGTTGATTTCAGGCAGCTTACCCTCATCGAAGCGGATGTCCAGCACCGCACCGATGACCTGAGTAACCTTGCCTCTGTTTTCTCCTGCCATTTCTACCTCTTTCCCGCCCGCTTGCGCGGGCATAAATCTCATTTCTAAATCTCAGACATATACAAGATTGCTGACACCTGAAAAATGCCTTCTCAAAGAGAACCTTGTTCTCTTGGCATTCTTTCGCGTGCAATCTAGATTTTCAAGCGCCAAGCCCTTGGCGCTTTCATCCGCGTACTAAAGAGATGTGCTGTGCACCCTCTTGCGGGCTTAGAAAATCTTTGCACGATTATCCGAGCGCTTCCGCGCCGGCTATGATTTCTGTCAGCTCCTGTGTGATGGAGCCCTGGCGGGCCCTGTTGTATTTCAGCGTCAAATCGCTGATGATTTCCTCCGCATTGCTGGTCGCACTGTCCATGGCCTGCATACGCGCGCCGTTCTCACTGGCCACCGACTCCCGCAGCGCCCCGTAAATCAGGCTGGTGACATACTTCGGGATAAGGAGGTCCAGCGCCTCCGAGTCCTCTGCCTCAAAGTTCATAATCGCCGTGGCCTCCCCGGAAGCCTGACCCTCGTCCTCTTCCCCGGACACGTCCACAGGCAGCAGGCGAAGCAGCGTGGGCACATGGCTCACCGTATTCTTGAATCCGGTATAGGCCAGATAAATCTCGCCAATCTCCCCTGCCGCATAGGACTCCAGAAGCTTTGCCGACAGCGCGGCGGCATCCGCATACACGGGGCTCTCCACAATATCATTGTCGCACTCCTTAATGTCGTAACCGCCCCGCGCAAGGGCCTCTCTGCCCTTATTGCCCAGGCAGTAGATGTCCAGGTCTCCCTTCTTCCACTCAGGATGCCTGGTCACCAGCTTGGTCACATTGGAGTTGTAGCCGCCTGCCAGTCCGCGGTTGGACGTGATTACCACAACCGCCTTTCTGGGAGATTCCCCAGACATCAGGTAGGGATGGTCTATATGCCCTACCCGCTGCAGGATATTGTTCACCGTGCTGTACATGCAGGTGAAGTATCCCTTGGAGCGCTCCGCACTGGCTCTGGCGCGCTGGAGCTTTACCGTGGATACCAGCTTCATGGCCTTGGTAATCTGCTGCGTCCCCTGAATACTGCTCTTGCGACGCTTTATATCACGCATCGATGCCATATTCTATATCCTCTTTCTATCCATACTGCTTGGACTGCAAAAACTGCTTCTTGAACTCCTCGATTGCACTCTTGAGAGTCATTTCCGTCTCATCGGAAATCACCTGCTCAGATGCGATGTTGCCGGGAACCTCGGGGTACTTGGTATTCAAAAATTCGAAGAATTCCTTCTCGAATCTGCCTATCTCCTCTGTGGGCACATCCAGCAGGTACTTCCGGGTCACCGCGTAGATGATGATGACCTGGTACTGGACAGGCATGGGGGCATACTGAGGCTGCTTGAGCACCTCCTTGATGCGCTCGCCCTGGGCCAGCGTCTCCTTGGTGTTGTCGTCCAGCTCGGAGCCGAACTGGGCAAAGCTCGCCAGCTCTCTGTACTGGGCCAGCTCTGTACGGATGGGGGCCGCAATCTTCTTCATGGCCTTGATCTGGGCAGCGCCACCTACACGGGACACGGAAAGACCCGCATTGATGGCAGGACGGAAACCTGCATTGAACATCTCCGTCTCCAGATAAATCTGGCCGTCGGTGATGGAAATCACGTTGGTGGGAATGTACGCGGACACGTCGCCGGCCTGGGTCTCGATGATGGGCAGAGCCGTCAGGGATCCCCCGCCGTACTCCTCATTCATCCTGGCCGCGCGCTCCAGCAGCCTGGAGTGCAGGTAGAACACGTCTCCGGGATAAGCCTCACGCCCGGGCGGACGCCTCAGCAGCAAAGAGAGCGTGCGGTATGCCGTGGCATGCTTGCTCAGGTCATCGTATACTACCAGCACGTCTTCGCCCTTCTCCATCCACTCCTCGCCGATGGCACAGCCTGAATAGGGAGCGATATACTGCAGGGGCGCAAGGTCGCTGGCCGTGGACACTACTACGGTAGTATAAGCCATTGCCCCATACTCTTCCAGGGTCTTCACGATATTGGCAATGGTGGAGGCCTTCTGGCCGATGGCCACGTAGATGCACTTTACGTTCTGGCCCTTCTGATTGATGATGGTATCGATGGCGATGGCCGTCTTGCCTGTCTGGCGGTCGCCGATGATCAGCTCACGCTGACCGCGCCCGATGGGAACCATGGCATCGATGGCCTTGATGCCTGTCTGCAGCGGGGTATCTACGCTCTTTCTGGTGATGACGCCGCTGGCCACACGCTCGATTTTGCGATATTTCGTGGTCTGCACGGGGCCTTTGCCGTCGATGGGCTGTCCCAGCGCATTGACCACGCGCCCCACCAGCGCATCCCCCACCGGAACCTCAACCACGCGTCCGGTGGTCTTGACAGTGTCGCCCTCATTGATGTTGCGCGCACTGCCCAAAAGTACCACGCCCACGTTATCCTCTTCCAGATTCAGCACCATGCCGTAGACTTCGCCGGGAAATTCCAGCAGCTCACCCTGCATGGCATTTTCCAGTCCATGGACGCGGGCGATGCCGTCCGCCACCTGGATGACCGTGCCCACATCGGACACGTCCAGCGTGGACGCATAGCGCTTGATCTGATCCTTGATAACTGAACTTATTTCTTCCGGTCTTAAATTCATGGATCTGTCGCACCTTTCCTCCAGCGGGTCACCCCAGCTGGATTTGTAATAATTGTTTCTTCAAACCGTTTAACTTCGCGCGGACGCTGCTGTCCACCACTCTGTCGTTTATGCGGATGATCATTCCGCCGATGATCGAGGCATCCACCTCGTAATGCATCTCCATTTTGGCATAGCCGCTGGTCTCAAGGAGCTTTTCTTCCACCGCCTTTTTCTGTGTTCCGTCCAGCTCTACGGCTGTGGTCACATAGGCCACGGCAATCCTCTGCTCCTCCTTCACCTTGTCGGTAAAATAAGCAAAGATGGCCGGCAGCTCCTTATAACGCTCCTTGGAGACCACGATTTCAAACAGGCCAGCCAGCTCATCGCTAATCCGGCCCCTGAACACGCTCTCCACCACCTGGAGTTTTTCCTGCTTCGGAATCCCCGGATGTCCCATCAGCTCATCAAACGCAGGGTTGGCTGTCAGTATCTCGCCCACACAGCGGATCTCCTCCATCAGCTCCGATGTCTTGCCCGCCTCCGCGGCCACCTCATACAGGGCTTCGCCGTATGTCTTGGATACTAATTTAGCCATGTCTTATCACCCATTTCCTTCAAGGTATCATCTATCAGCTGATTCTGCATGGCAGTGTCCACGGATGCCGACACGATTTTGCCGGCCATCAGGGACGCCACGACAATGATTTCCCGCTTCACGTCGTCGGACATCTTCTGCTTCTCCAGCTCCGCCTCCACGCGGGCCCTGTCCAGGATACGGGCCGCCTCTTCCTTCGCCTCGGCCACAATCGCGTTCTCATTGGCCAGAGCCTTCCTGCGGGCCTCACTTAAGATGGCCTCCGCCTCCTTGTCAACGTCCTTCAGCTTCGCCTCATATTCCTTCTTCAGGCTCTGGGCGTTCTGCATGGCGGTCTTCGCGGTTTCCAATTCATTCCGAATCTTCTCCTTGCGGCCCTCCAGCATCTTCCTGGCAGGATTGAACAGGAAATAGCTCAAGATCAGGAACAGGAAAAAGATGGCAATGATCATCAGACAGGAATCAGCCAATAGCTGCCAGTCCAGGTCGAAGAGCCTCGACATGGACTCACCTTCTGTTAAAAGTATCATTTCTGCCTCCTTTCTGCCTCTTATTCTTACAAAATCTTCGGAAAGGACGCCCATTCTTGGCGTTCTTTCGTGTGAAACTTAGATTTTCTCAGCAGGCGTCCTAAAGAGGTGTGCCTGCACCCTCTTGGCCGCTTAGAAAATCTTTTCACACTCTTAAGGCAGAAGGGGTTTTACGAACATCAGCAGGATAGCCACCAGCAGGCCGTACAGACCTGTGGTCTCTGCCACTGCCTGGCCAAGGAGCATGGTCTGCATGACCTTGGGCTGTGCGCCGGGATTGCGTCCCACTGCAGCCGCAGCGTGTCCTGCCGCGATACCCTGTCCGACACCAGGTCCGATACCGGCGATAACTGCCAGACCTGCGCCAATTGCGGAACATCCTAAGATAAAGTTTTCATTGAAATCCATTCTTTTTTCCTCCTAAAA
>CAJUFO010000072.1:1289-22863 GCA_910585615.1 uncultured Acetatifactor sp. | reverse complement strand
TGAATCTTATCGGAAGGATTCTTCCTCCATAGACACAGAAAAATTTACAGCCTCGTGATTGATATTTCAATGATCGATAGAAGCAAGGGGCGGCAGTTTACCAACTGCCGCCTCCTCTATGTCTCCCTGTTTTTTTCCATCATTCCCATGCTCCGTATTTCCTGAATGACTTCCCCATAGGGCCTGCTCTTGCCGAACAGCATGGTGGTGCCCAGCACAAAGCCGTCCATTCCTAGGGGAGCGAACTTCTGTATCTTGTCCGCGCTGCAGGCTCCGTCCCAATAGGCCCTGAAGCCTATGTCATTCGTACTCCGCTTCCGGATGGATGTAGACTGTATCGCCCCTGCGGAGCTTACGCAGGAAGATTTCGATGTTGTTGTTGGGGTGTTCGACCATCAGGTGCACGTCCAGGGGCTTTTTTGTGGCCGATGCAATGTAGGCCATGTCGTTTACTATGACCGGAACTTCACTCCGGTTCTGCAGAACGAGGATTTTATCATTTGCTTCAGGGGCACGGCTGCTTCTAGGGCTCCTTTGCAAATATCTCCTCCAGAGCCTCCCCCATCCGCTCCACCAGCCCCACCACCAAAGCGTTGCCCATCATGAACCTGCGCTTGTTCAGGGGCATCTCCACCACCTTCCCCTCCGTCAGGCAGTACTTCGTATGGTCTGTGGGAAATCCCTGGATCCGCTCGGTCTCCCCCGCCGTCAGGAGCCGGATCCGCCCGGTTCTTTTGTCCTTTACGATATGGGTGGTCCTGCTGAAGCTCCCCTCGGAGGTGAGCATGGTCCTGGCGGGCTTGTGATATTCGTCCACCATTGGGATGGCGCCCTCGGAAAAGACGTAAGCGTGTCCGCTCGCAGCCTCCCGCAGAAGCTTCTTGGCCCCTTTCAGGTACTGCCAGGTCTTCCGCTGCTCCTTGGAGAGGCTCTCTCTGGTCTCGTCGCTGCGGGTGATCTCCGGGGAAGTGTAATACAGCCTCTCCTCCGGGATGAAATAGTTCTCCTCCACATCCCCCTGCTCCATGATGTCCCCCAGGGTCATCTGTGGGCCCTGATACGATGGCATTGTCTTCGCCGTGTAGACCATGCCGTCCCGCATCACGCCCGCGTTCTCGAAACCGAACCGGAAAGAGGCGGACAGCTCCCCCAGGCTCTCCGGCAGCTCCTGGGCCTTGATCTGCTCCGCTCCGACAGGACCCACCGGAAATGTCCCGGCAAAGAAGCCTGTCGCGGAAATCAAAGCCGCCGCGCCGGCCTTCTGCGCCTCTCCGTCTGCCACGTCGGCCTTCCGCGCCTTTCCGTCCGCCACATCAGCCTTCCGCTCCCCCTCGGCCGCCCTCCGTTCATACCCTGCGGCCCTCTCCTGTCTGCCGCAGCATGCCGTATCCTCTCTACAGGCGAAAATGAATATGCGCCTGCGCCTCTGGGGAAGCCCATAATCCGCCGCATTGATGACCCGCCATTCCACCGCGTATCCCGCGTCCCGGAAGCAGGCCAGCATGATGCCGAAGTCCCTGCCGCGCTGGCTTGCGGGGGATTTCAGGAGCCTGTCCACGTTTTCCAGCAGCACGAAGGGAGGCCGCTTCACCTCCAGGACCTTGCGGATCGACCACCAGAGGATGCCCTTCTTCCCCTCCAGCCCCCTGGAGGTGGCCAGGGAAGATGCCACGGAATAATCCTGGCAGGGAAAGCCGCCCACCAGCAGGTTGAAGTCCGGTATCAGGCTCTTGTCCACCTCCTCGATGTCCACATTGGTGGTATCCTGCCCGGCCTTGTCCAGACATGTGCCAAAATGGTACACATAGCAGTCATGGGCGTACTGGGTGTTCTTCTCCGCCGGCTCCCACTGATTGAACCACACCGTGCTCCATTTTTCTTCCCTGGAATGCTCTTCTTCCATGGAATGCTCTCCTTCCATAGGATGCCCTACTTCCACAGAATGCTCTCCTTCTGTGGGATACCCTCCTTCCACAGAATGCTCTCCTTCCATGGAATGCTCTCCTTCCATAGAATGCCCTCCTTCCATGGAATGCTCTCCTTCCGTAGAATGCTCTCTTCCCACAGAATGCCCTCCTCCCATGGAACGCGCTTCCCCAATTTTCATATCCTCCGGCCCATGTATGGCATTCAGGCCGCACCGGAAGCCGCCCACCCCCGCAAACAGTTCACAGACAGTCCTCTCCATCGGAGCATTTCCTTTCTTCATCGTATTCGTTCCGTCTTCCGGCTGCAGTCATTCCGCCCCGTCCGCCTGGCTCAGCTGAATGTCCAGGATGACCTCCTCGATGGCCCGGACGCATGCATCGGTCTTCTTCAGGATATCCTTCCCCCAGAAATGCATCACGGTCCATCCCAGGAACAGCAGGCGCTTGTCGATTTCGCTGTCCCGCTCCATGTTGTTCTGAATCTTATTGACCCAGTATTCCCCATTGTTCCCCTTCTCCACCCTGGGCTTGAGCACTTCCCAATCCTTCCCGTGAAAGAACTCGCTGTCGCAGAAAATGGCAAGCTTGTACTTCGTCAGGCAGATGTCGGGACTGCCGGGCAGCGCCTTATAGTTCTTCCGGTAGCGGTATCCCTTCTCCCAAAGGGCTTTGCACAGCGCCACCTCAATGGAGGTATTCTTGCCCCGGATATGGCTCATGATCCTGCTTCTGGTCTCAGTGACATTCTCGAACGTACGCATTTCAAACCTCTTCCGAAACCCTGCGGGCAGCGCTTCTCTGCCGCATCACCTCGTACATCAGAATGGAAGCCGCACAACTGACATTGAAGGAGGACGCATAGGAATCCTCCGCCATGGGAATGGTGCATAAAAGGTCGCAGCGGTCCTTAAAGTTCTGGTTCAGCCCCATGGTCTCATTCCCGACCATCAGCATCACGGGCCCCTCCAGATTCACGCTCTGCACCGGATTCTCCTTATGGGCCGTGGTCCCGATCAGCCGGAAGTCCGGGAACTCCCTCTTCACATCCGCCACGAAGCCCCACAGCGCATTGTTGTCCGCCACCCTGACCACAGGCAGCTTGAAGAAAGACCCCATGGCAGACACCACCACATCCGGGTCGTAGAGATCCACCCCATGCCCTGTCATGATCAAAAAATCCGCCCCCAGGGCGTCGCAGGAGCGTATCATGGTCCCCAGATTCCCCCGGTTGGAGGGCCTGTCGAAGAGGACGATGAAAGGATTGTCCGACAGCAGGCTCCTCTGCAGCTTATCCTCCCGCATCTCTATGACGGCCATGAGCTCGGAAGTGTCCGTCTTGCCGCTGAGCTCCTGCAGCAGCTCCTCCGTCAGCCGGTAGTTCATCTCCGTCCGCACTGTCCGCAGCAGCTTGTCCGCCCAGTCCGACAGCCTCCCGCCGCCAAACACAAAGGACCTCACATGCCATCCCCGGGCCACGGCCTCATTGATGCTGCGGACGCCCTCCACGAAGAACTCTCCGGCCCTGTAGCGTTTGTTGCGGTTGGTCTTCAAGACCTGGAAATGCTGGTATACATTATTGCGTGTGTAAATATCCGTCGTCGCCATTCCTGTCCCCTTCCCCGCCTCCGGGCCCATACACCCGCATCTCTCGCATCTCTCCCGTTGCCGCGCCCCTTTCCCATAGGGCTTTGAGAGAGCGCATGCCGCGCATGTCCTACAGCATTGTCATAAAAAGAGGCTGTCACATTCCGGAAAGCAATTGAATCCCCCTTCCTGCAACAGCCCTCTAAAGTCAACTGAATCAGCCCAAACCGCCGCGGCCTTGTTTCGCTACAGGCCTGGCAATCAATAAGCCTTGGCCTCTTCCTCGCCGTTCAGCACCCGCAGAGCGCCCTGCGCCAGCGCCAGCAGCTCGTCCTCGCCGGGATATACGGTGAAGGGCGCAATCCACTCCGCCCGCTCCTTCAGGGCAGCCACCACGTCAGCGCCGTAGGCGATGCCGCCCGTGACGATAATCTGGTCTACCTTGCCGTTCAGCACGCATGCCATGGAACCGATGTCCTTCGCCACCTGCAGCAGGAAAGCCTGCTTGGCCTCGATAGCCTTCTCATCGCCCCCATCGGCCTGCTTCGTCACCTCGCGCATGTCGTTGGTGCCCAGGTACGCGTTGAAGCCGCCCTTGCCCACCATCTTGCCGTATACTTCCTTCTCCGTGTATTTGCCGGAAAAGCACATTTTAATCAACGCTCCGTTGGGAACACCGCCTGCCCGTTCCGGAGAGAACGCGCCGTCGCCGTCCAGCGCATTGAACACATCGATGACCCTTCCGTTCTCATGGGCTCCCACGGACACGCCGCCGCCCATATGGACCACGATGAGCCGCAGGGACTCATAGGCTTTCCCGATTTCCTTGGCATACCGCTTGGCCACGGCCTTCTGGTTCAGCGCGTGAAAGATGCTCACTCTGGGAAGCTCGGGCACGCCGGAATACCTGGCGATGGGCATCAGCTCGTCCACCACCACGGGATCCACGATGTAGGAGGGCACGCCGATGGAATCGCCGATTTCCTTTGCCAGGATGCCGCCCAGGTTGGACGCGTGCTGTCCCTGCACCCCTGCCTTTAAGTCCGCCAGCAGCTCCTCGCTGACCGCATAAGTGCCGCCGGGGATAGGCTTCAACATGCCGCCGCGGCCTACCACCACGTTCAGGCTCTTGATGTCGAAGTTCTTGGACTCCAGGAGATCCGTGATGATCTTCTTGCGGAAATCCTTCTGGTCCACGATATTGGCGAACTGGGCTATCTCCTCGGTGGAATGGCGCAGGGTCTCCTCGAACAATAATGTCTCGTCCTCGAACACGCCGATTTTGGTGGAGGTGGAGCCCGGGTTGATAATCAAACTTTTAACAGACATTTCTGTATATCCTCCTGTTCATGACAAATCTGCATTAAGCGTTCTTCTGAAGCTCTTCTGACACCACGGCCGCCAGGGCGATGGAATTCACCTTGGTCTCAAAGCTGTCCGAGCGGCTGGTGAGGATCACGGGAACCTTGGTGCCGGTGAGAATCCCGCCGTTCCGCATGTTCACCATATGTACGATGGCCTTGTAAACCATATTTCCGGCATGGATATCCGGGAAGAGCAGCACGTCCGCGTCTCCCTGTATCTTCCTGTGGGTAGCGCCCTTGTGCTTGGCAGCCTCCGGGTCGATGGCAAGGTCCAGGGACAGAGGGCCGTCGATGACGCAGCCGGGTATCTGGCCTTCCTCGCACATCTTCGTCAGCTCCGCCGCCTCCACGGTGGCGGGCATCTTGGGATTCACCACCTCCACTGCCGCCAGAGGAGCTATCTTAGGCATCTCTATGCCGCAGGCATTGCACACGGGAATGGTGTTCTGGATGATGTGGGCCTTGTCCTCTAAAGTGGGATAGGTCATGAAAGCCACGTCCGTCAGGAACAGCAGCCTGTCGATGGTGGGCACTTCGAATACCGCCACATGGGACAGGGGCTTTCCGGTGCGCAGGCCAACCTCCTTGTCCAGGACGCTCTTCAAGAAGTCCTTGGTGTCGATCAGGCCCTTCATGTACATATCCGCTTTGCCCTCATGGGCCAGCTTCACCGCCGTCAAAGAAGCCGCAATCATGTCCGGCTCATTGATGATCTCATAGTCCGACAGATCCATGCCGATCTCAGCGGCCACTTCCCTGATTTTCGCCTCGTCGCCCACCAGGATCGCGTCCGCAATCCCTCTGGCCTTCGCCTCCTTCACGGCCTCTAAAACCGCGGAATCCTGTGCCACGGAGACGGATACCGTCTTCTTCGCGCACTTCTTGACCCTTGCCATAATGTCGTCAAAACCCTGTTTCATTTCCTGTCTTCTCCCTTTCTGCCCTGAGGGGCATGTTCTTTTTGTCTGATTGTGTTTTGCCAAAGCTGTCCGCTTTTGGACGCACAACGATAACCGGATGCGTTCCGGTTGCTTGAAAAATCCACTTAGATTGCTTTTCTTATTAAAAATAATAGCACACGGACCGGCAAAATGCAAGAGTGAAAGGCATTGACTATGTCCCGGAAAAGCGGTAAACTGATATGTGGGATTCAAAGCCCTAAAATATTTGTGCAAAAAAGGAGATGTCATTATGTACGAAATGAAACCTGAGTATTATACGGGAATCGAGGCCATCGACCAGGAGCATTCCCGGCTCTTCGACATGGCGCAGGAGACCCAGGACCTGCTGGGAGACAACCTTCTGTATGACAAGACGGAGAAGCTGAACAGCCTGATTTCAGAGCTCATCGATTACACCAAGACCCATTTCGCCCATGAGGAAGATTATATGAGGAGCATCCGGTACGCCGGAATCGACGGACACATGGCCCTGCACCGCAGGTTCGAGGACAGCCTGATGCAGTTCGACCCCGATTCCCTGGAGGACAGGGAAAAGCAGGACGAAATCGTGGAAAAGCTCCTGGGCTTCCTGATCACCTGGCTCATAGACCATATCCAGAGAGTGGACATGGTGTACGCAAACTCAGCCAGACAGTAGAAAAGCAAAAAAAGACGCTCTTTACATACGGACTCCGGCGCTTCTCATTGAGGCGCCGGCGCTTCCCTGTCCATGATGAACTGCAGAAACTGTCTGGTCCTGGCTTCCCTGGGCGACTCGAAGATTTCTTCCGGCCTGCCCTCCTCCACCACCAGCCCCTGATCCATGAATATCACATGGCTGGCCACATTCCTGGCGAACTGCATCTCGTGTGTCACGATCAGCATGGTCATGCCCTCCGCGGCCAGATTCCGCATCACGTTCAGCACCTCGCCCACCAGCTCCGGATCCAGCGCCGACGTGGGCTCGTCGAAGAAGATCACCTCCGGCTCCGTGACGATGGCCCTGGCGATGGCCACCCGCTGCTGCTGCCCGCCTGACAGCTGATGGGGATACGCGTCCGCCCGATTCGCCAGGCCCACCTTCTCCAGAGCCTTCAGTCCGGCGCTCCTGGCCTCATCCTTCGGCACCTTCCGCGCCACCACCAGGCCTTCCGTCACATTCTGGAGGGCCGTCTTGTTCCGGAAGAGATTGTAATTCTGGAACACGAAGCCTGTCTTCTTACGCAGCGCGGCAATGTCCTTCCTGCCGATAGCATTCAACTGATAATGGGCCCCGTCGAATATCATCTCCCCCTCTTTCGCCCGCTCCAGGAAATTGATGCACCGCAGGAGGGTGGTCTTCCCGGAGCCGCTGGGGCCGATCACGGTCACCACGTCCCCCTTCTCCACCTTGATGTCCACTCCCCGGAGGACTTCCATATCCCCGAAGGATTTCTTCATATTCTTGATTTCCAGCATACGCACTCCTCAATCTGTGACCACCGGCCCAAGCCCGGTCAGTATGTCTTCATCCGCTTCTCGCAGTAAGTCTGCAGCTTCGTCAGCACCGTGCAGAACAGCAGGTAGACAAAGGCCACCTCGCAGTATATGGCCATGACCTCAAGGCTGTTGGCCGCTATGCGCTGCCCTGCCAGGAACATCTCCACCACCGTGATGTTCGCGGCCAGGGACGTATCCTTCACCAGCCCGATCAGTGAATTGCTAAGGGGCGGGAAGGCCGTGCGCAGGGCCTGGGGCAGGACAATCCGCCCCATAATCTGCAGATAGTTCATCCCCACGCAGTACCCCGCCTCGATCTGCCCCACGGGAACCGCCTCGATGGCGGCCCGGACGGTCTCGGAGGCGTAGGCCCCTGTGTTAAAGGAAAATACGATAATCGCCGAAGGGATGGCATCCAGTATGATCCCTACGCTGGGCAGCCCGTAGAATATCACGAAGAGCTGCACCAGCAGCGGCGTCCCCCGGATGATCCACACATAAATCCTGGCGATCTGCTTCACCACCGGGATGTTGGCCACCTGCACCATGGCCGTAATCAGGGCGATGATCAGCCCCAAAGAAAACGACACCAGTGTCAGTGGAATCGTGACCCGTATCCCGGGCAATAATATCTGCCAGAAGGAATCCAGCAGTAGCTGCCAAACCCGTCCATTCATGATACCGCCTGCCTTCTTTCTTCCTTAATCCGTACTTTTGTTCCTCTGGTTTTGCGATTAATCCTTCGCGCCTATTCCTGGCTGGTGACATCCATGCCGAAATATTTCTCGGACAGCTCCTTCAGCTCTCCGGAGGCCCGCAGCTCGTCGATGGCCTCATTGATGGCTTTCAGCAGCTCCTCGTTCCCCTTCTTCACAGGGACAAGGGAGGAGGAGGCCTCCTCCGTCAGGGCCACCACCTTCACGTCCGCATCGGGATTCTTCTTCAGATAATCGGAAAAGGCGGTCTCCACGTTCAGGGTGGCGTCAGCCCTTCCGGCGAGCAGGAGATCCACGGTCTGCGCCACCGCGTCCACGCTCACCAGCTCCGCGCCGTACTCTTCCGCCATCTTGCCCCAGCTGCTGGTCAGATTCTGGGCCGCCTTTTTGCCGTCCAGGTCCTCGAAGGTCTTGATTTCCTCATTGTCGCCCTTTACCATCAGCGCGCCGTGGATATAGGTGTAGGGCTGGGAAAAATCGTATTTCAAAGCCCTCTCTTCGGAGTACTCCACCTCATTGATCACGGTGTCGATCCGCCCGGCGTCCATGCTGCTGAACAGGGAGTCCCATTCCGCCTCGAAGAACTCTGCCTCCACGCCCAGCTTCTCCGCAATCTTTTCTCCCACCTCCACGTCGAAGCCCACCAGCTTCCCGCTGTCGTCGTGATAGCTGTTGGGGGAGTAGGTGCCCTCGGTGCCGATGACAATCTTCCCTGCCTCTAAAATCTTGGCCAGCTGGTCGCCGCCCTGGGCATCGCCCTCAGCCTGGGCATCCCCGCCCTCCTGCGATCCCGCGCCGCTCTCCTGCTCTGCATCTGCGCCCTCCCGCGCCCCGCCTGCATCGGCGCTGCTCTCCGCCGGGGCATCTGCGCCCCCATCGGAGCCTGTCCCGGCGCCGTCCTTGCCGTCCCCGCCGCAGCCTGCCAGCAGGCATGCCGCCATGATGGCAGGTACTGCCTTCATTCCCATTTTCCACAATCCGTTCTTCCTCATCTTTTCCATCCTTTCCTTTTTCCGGCCTCCCTGAAGGTTCTTGAAGCCTTCCCCTCACTGCCGCTCATTATACCACAACCCTACCCTCATGGCAAATACTTCCGGGCAATCCTTCTGCATACGTTCCAGGTATCGATTTATTCCTCTCCGCTCTCTTGCATTTTGGCCGAAACTAAGATATAGTAAGAATAGGGAACACGGCATTGGTCAGATTACCTTACGAACAGGACAAAGGAGTCAGAGAGCATGAATTCATTCGATATCATTGGCCCCGTCATGGTAGGCCCCTCCAGCTCCCACACAGCGGGAGCCGTCAAAATCGGGAACATTTCACGCAAGCTATTGGGCACGCCGGTGAAAAAGGCGGACGTCCTTTTCCATGGCTCTTTCCTCGCCACAGGCAAGGGCCATGGTACGGACAGGGCCCTGGTGGCAGGGCTTTTGGGCTTTCCGGTGGACGATTCCCGGATTCCGGACAGCTTCCGGTACGCCGAAGAAGCAGGGATGGAATACCGTCTGTCCGGCATCGATTTAGGGGACGTGCATCCCAATTCGGTGAAGCTGCGCCTGCAGGGCAATGAGGGGCAGAAAATTGAGATTGTGGCTGCCTCCGTGGGCGGCGGGGCCATCCGGGTCACGGAGATTGACGGACTGCCCGCCAATTTCTCCGGCGACTACCCCACTCTTGTGGTGAACAACCTCGATCAGCCGGGTCATGTGACGGAGATTACCTCCATGCTGAGCCACAAGTCCATCAATATCGCCACCATGCAGCTATACCGCTCCGCAAAGGGCGGACATGCGGTCATCGTTCTGGAATGCGACCAGGAGGTGCCCGCGGACGCCATCCGCTGGCTGGCACATCTGGAGGGCATCCTGAAAGTGACCTATCTGGGGCTGGCCGAATAGTCCGCCTGAAACATGCAGCAAACTACAACGAAAGACTGCCGGCCATATATGCCCGCATGGACAGATTTGTAAATTCTGGCGGTCTCGCGCATACAAATCGGAGGAGAATCATGTATCAATCGTTCCAGGATATCATCGACATAGAGAAAGAGACCGGAAAAAGCTTCTGGGAAATCGTCCGGGACAATGACTGCCGGGAGATGGAAATCAACGAGGAGGAGGCCTTCCGGCGGATGCAGGCCATGTACCAGGCCATGGGGGAGGCAGACGCCTCCTACGACCCGGCCCTGTCCTCCGCCAGCGGCCTGGTGGGCGGGGACGGCGAGAAGCTGGCCGCCGCCCGCCGGAAGGACAGTCTGCTGTGCGGCTCCTTCCTGGGGCTGGTGATGGAGAAGGCCGTCAAGATGGGCGAGTCCAACGCCTGCATGAGGCGCATCGTGGCGGCCCCCACCGCGGGCTCCTGCGGCGTGCTCCCGGCAGTGTTCCTGTCCCTGGAGGAGGAAAAGGGCTATTCCAAAGAAGAGATGGCGAAAGCCCTCTATGTCAGCGCGGGCATCGGCGGCATCATCGCCCAGCGCGCCTCCGTGTCCGGGGCCGCGGGAGGCTGCCAGGCCGAAATCGGCGCTGCTTCCGCCATGGCTGCGGGAGCCGTGGCCTTCCTGCTGGGCGGGGACGGCGAGGCGATCGCCCACGCGGCGGCCCTGGCCATGAAGAACCTTCTGGGCCTTGCCTGCGACCCTGTGGCAGGGCTGGTGGAAGTGCCCTGCGTGAAGCGCAATGTCATCGGGGCCGTCAATGCCCTCACCTCCGCGGATCTGGCAAATGCCGGGATACGCAGCAAGATTCCCCCCGACGAGGTCTTCGATGCCATGCGCAATGTGGGCAGGATGCTGCCGGAAGACCTGCGGGAGACAGGAAAGGGCGGCCTTGCGGCCACCCCCACGGGCATCGCTTTCCGGGAAGGACTGAAGACCTTCTAGCCAATCATATGCAAATATCAGCCAGGCGCATCGGAGGCATCCTCCGGTGCGCTTTCCGGTGCGGGCAGGAAAGTCTGGTACAGCTCCACCTGGTCATAGATGCAGGTCCAGGTGCTGTTGGAGCCTGCGGTGACGCACAGATATTCCTTCCCCTCCTCATCGCGCCCCAGGCTGGCGGCACAGCTGCCGGCCTGATCCACATAACCCGTCTTGGCGCACAGCACCTCCCCGTGGGTGTCCTTGTCCTCGATCCGGCGCAGGAACCAGTTGGATATCAGCAGCCCCTCGGGATGCTCTTCCGTCAGGGAGGTGGTGTAGGTATGGGCCGCCATCACTTCCCTGCAGAAGGGATTGTCCACAGTGGCTTTCAAAATGACAGCCATGTCATATGCGGTGGAATAATGGGCCTCATCGTAGACCCCTACACAGTTGGTGAAGTGAGAGGTCTCCCCCAGTCCCATCTGCACCAGCTTTTCATTCATCAGGTCCACAAAGGCCTCATGGGAGCCCGCCACATAGATGGCCAGCGCCAGCGCGGAGTCCGCCCCCGAGGGCAGGATCGTGCCGTAGAAGAGGTCCCTCACCGTCACCTCCTCGTCCAGGGCATAGCCGGTATTGCTGCAGTCGTTTACATAGCTGTAGTCCGTAATGTCGATGGTGATGACGGCTGTCTTCTCCAAATCCTCCGCCGTCAGGTGCTCCGCCGCCACCAGGATCGTCAGCATCTTGGTCATGGAGGCGGGGTTCATCCTTGTATAGGCCTCCTTCTGGGCCAGGATCTCCCCGCTCTGGGCATCGATGAAAACACCGTATTCGCTCAATATGGTTTCCGAAAAGCCCGCCGTAGCCTCTGTCATGCCGAACACCGCGTTCTGGGGCGGTATCGCGCCCCCCAAGGGCTCCGGCGTGGGGACGGGCTCCGGCTCCGCCGTCT
The DNA here is from genome assembly GCA_910585615.1 of uncultured Acetatifactor sp. GTDB lineage: Bacteria > Bacillota > Clostridia > Lachnospirales > Lachnospiraceae > Acetatifactor. Next base: position 11,036 of record CAJUFO010000072.1, on the reverse strand, counting down.
GCTGGGCCGCCTCTGTCTGTCCTGGCTCCTGAGAGGGGAAGCGCAGGCGCGGGGAATAGGCTTCGCCCGCCGCCATGACAGCCCCTCCCGCTGCGTGGCTGGCCTTTCGGCGCTGGGCAGAGTCCGCCTCTTGCGTCTTCTGCCTGTCGGCTTTCAGGCTGTCTTCGTCGCCTTCCCCGTCCTCTCCTGTCCCTCCCCGGTCATCCTTGTCCTTGCTGTCCGTTTCTATCCCGTCGGCTTTCAGGCCGTCCTCTCCTGTCCCGTCGCCTCCCCGGTCGTCCTTCTCCTCGCTGTCCTCCCCTGCCCTGTGGGCTTCCTGGCTCTCCTGCAATACCCCGCCCTGTCTATTGTGGGTCAATGCCGCGGCGCCGAAGCCAATGCCGATTCCCACCGCGATCGCCATGCCGGCCATCACCGGAATGCCCCATTTATACAGCAGCTCCCGTCTGCGTTTCTCCCGCTTCATCTCTTCCAGCCGCGCTCTGCGCCGGGCCTGCCGTTCTTCTTCCGTTTCCATCTATGTCAAAACATCCTTTCTTATTCCAATTCAATAGGCATCCTTCCCATACCCTAAGGGCCATTCTTATCAGTTCCCTGAATGTCCCTCGATTTTGCATCCGGATATGGATTCCCCGATTTCCGTTTCCTGTACTTATCCCGGCTCCGCGAACATCCGCCCACGGCCCAGTCCTGTCGTCTCTCTATTACCTAAGTCCCGAAGCGGCCCGCCAGCTCATGAGCCGCTCCTCGAATTGTCCGTAAAAGTCCCGCCCGGTATCATATTCTTCCATATAAAATGTCTGCAGCATCAGCAGGTTCAGGCGCTTCGCTTCCTCCAGTTCCTCCGCTCCCGCCACCTTCTCCTCCAGGGCGTTCAACAGCGAATGCCACTGGCAGATGAATGTGTGGTTCCTGCCCTGGTCCGGCGTATCGATCCATTTGCTCACCTTCACCTTCGTGCGCCCGGCCTCCCTGCACTCCCCTGTCTGGAGGAAGTATCTGAAATCGCCGTTCTCGTAGAACCGCCCCAGCGGGAACAGGCGGCAGATGCCGGGCCTGTGCGCGTGGATGCCGCAGCGGCCCTCCCCGTCCAGGAAAGCGCAGCGCTCTTCCTCCCCCGCCATCTTCATATTCGGCAGAATGACTCCATCGGTCACGCTCAGCTCCACAGTCTCCTCCGCCAGCAGCTGCGCCAATGTCTTCCCCAGCCCCTGCCGGAGGCGGTAGATGTCATAGGGATCCAGCAGGACGGAATTGCCCATGCCCGTGCAGCATTTGTGACAGCCCTTACAGCCATGGCAGTCTGCCTTCACCATGTCGTTGCCGCCGTACAGACGCCCGTCGGAGATTTCTTCCAGAGTGACATTCCGCTTCACTTTCCCTTACCATGCCTTTCCGCCATCCGCAAATTCCTGTCCTGCAAAAATCGACTCTTCCGGTCAGCGCAATCTTGGAGATTATGACAAAAAACACCCCTCAAAACATGTCACGAGTGTCATTTTTTGTCGAAGGTCCTGCACCTTCTGTGTACTCCGTAATCTATACATGTAGCGATGAATCTTGCCCAAAACCGGATAAACGGCATGACTGGCTATACTATGCGACTGGCAAAAATGAAATGCCGTTTATATATTATGTCACCATTTCATGACATATATGTCATAATCCATGTCGAAAAGCCAAATTTGAGACGAACCATAAGCATTATATCAATTCGTCCGCCGATATGCAAGGGTTCCATAAAAAGTATCCAAAAAAGACTTCCGGGAATCCGGCATGCGCCCTGGATTCCCGGAAGTCTATGGTTTTCCGTCTATATTCTTCTTTTATGGCAATCAGTTCTTGTTGGCCAGCTCTGCGCGCAGCTTCTCGGTGAGGGCGGGCACAATCTTGTTCAAATCGCCTACCAGGCCGTAATCAGCCACATCGAAGATGGGAGCTGTGTCGTCCTTGTTGATGGCGATGATGATGTCGGATTCCTCCATGCCTGCCAGGTGCTGGATAGCGCCGGAGATGCCGATGGCAAAGTATACATTGGGGCGCACGGTCTTGCCGGTCTGTCCCACCTGGAGATCCTTGGGCTTCCATCCCGCGTCCACCACGGCACGGGAGCAGCTCACGGTACCGCCGATCACCTCTGCCAAATCCTCCAGAATCTTGAAGTTCTCCGCATTGCCCATTCCGCGGCCGCCGGACACCAGAATCTTGGCATCCATGATGTCAACGGTCTCGGACACGGCCTTCACCACCTCCAGAATCTCCACATAATTGTGGTTGGGGGTGAATCCGGGATTGAACTCCTCGATGTTGGCCTTCACGCCGGCCTGCCTCTCCTTCTTCTGCATAACGCCGGGGCGCACGGTAGCCATCTGGGGACGGAAGTCAGGGCAGGCGATGGTAGCGATGGTGTTGCCGCCGAATGCAGGACGGGTCATCAGCAGCTGATTGTGCTTCTGCTCCTTGCCGGGGATGGGATTCAGCGGGAAATCGCCGATGTCCAGCTGTGTGCAGTCCGCGGTAAGTCCGGTGTGGATCCTCGCGGATACACGGGGGCCCAGGTCACGTCCGATGGCGGTAGCGCCCACCAGGAAAATCTCGGGCTTATACTTCTCGATGACAGAAGCCAGCGCATGGGCATAAGGCTCGGTCCTGTACTCCTTCAGCTCGGGATCGTCCACCACGATTACCCTGTCAGCGCCGTACTCGGCCAGCTCGTCCGCCAGCCCCTTCACGCCGCTTCCCACCAGCACAGCAGTCACTTCGGTTCCCAGATCCGCAGCCAGATCCTTGCCCTTGCCGATCAGCTCGAAAGCAATGCTATTGACGATATTGTCCACCTGCTGCGCGAAGACATATACGCCCTTATATTCTTCTAAATTCATTTTGTCCTCCTATTGATTGCGTAATATATTCACATTTCCTAACAGCCTTAGCCGGATTAGATCACATGCTTCTCCTTCAGCTTGCCCACGATGTAATCCACGGCCTCAGCGGGATCCAAAGTCACCTTCTCGCCGGCGCCCTTCCTCACCTTATCGGAAGCCTTTGCAATCTGGGTGGGAGATCCCTTCAGGCCCAGGTTGGAGTCCTCCACATCCTTCAGGTCCGCTCTGCCCCACACGGTGAGATCAGCCTTGCAGGCATCGAAGATTCCGCCGGGAGTCATGTATCTGGGCTCGTTGAGCTCTGCCAGGGCAGTGATCAGGCAGGGCATCTTGGCCTTCAGCACATGATATCTGTCGTCATACTGACGCTCCACGATGACGCTGTCGCCCTCGATCTTCAGGTTCTGGGCATAGGAGATGACAGGGATGTTCAGGTGCTCGGAAATCTGGGGGCCAACCTGGGCGGTATCGCCGTCGATGGCCTGACGGCCTGTGATAATCAGGTCGTACTCCATGTTCCGCAGCGCGCCGGCCAGGGTCTGGGAGGTAGCCCAGGTGTCAGCGCCGCCCAGCACTCTGTCGGTGACCAGGACGCCCTTGTCCGCGCCCATGGCCATAGCCTCGCGCAGCACGTCCTCAGCCTTGGGAAGGCCCATGGTCACCACGGTGACCTCAGCGCCATACTGGTCCTTCAGGCGGAGAGCGGCTTCCACGCCCGCCTTGTCGTCAGGGTTCATAATGGTCATCATGGCAGCTCTGTCCAGAGTACCGTCGGGATTGAACTTCACGCCGCCCTTGGTATCGGGAACCTGCTTGATACAAACAACAACTTTCATTGTATTTTCACTCCTTATATTCTTTTTTCTATGACTTGGTTTTTCGCTCTCACTTATTTCAGAAGCGCGGCGCTGATGACCATCCTCTGGACTTCGCTGGTGCCCTCGTAGATCTCAGTAATCTTGGCATCGCGCATCATGCGCTCCACATCGTACTCTCTGGTGTAGCCGTAGCCGCCGTGGAGCTGTACAGCCTTGGTGGTGACTTCCATAGCCACTTCCGCTGCGTAGAGCTTGGCCTGAGCGGCCTCGAAGCCGTACTCCTTCTGGGTGGCCTTGGCCATGGCTGCCTTGTATACCAGAAGCTGCGCAGCCTCTACCTTGGTGGCCATGTCAGCCAGCTGGAACTGGGTGTTCTGCAGGGCGGCGATGGGCTTGCCGAACTGCTTCCTCTCCTTGGTGTAGGCGATGGTCCTCTCCAGAGCGCCCTCCGCGATGCCCAGAGCCTGTGCTGCGATACCGATACGTCCGCCGTCCAGGGTGTGCATGGCAATCTTGAAGCCCTGGCCCAGCTTGCCCAGCATGTTCTCCTTGGGTACACGGCAGTCCGTGAAGATCAGCTCGTATGTAGAGGATCCGCGGATACCCATCTTCTTCTCCTTGGTGCCGAAGGTGAAGCCGGGAGTCCCCTTCTCCACGATGAAGGAGGTAATCTCCTTAATCTTTCTGCCCCTCTTCTCGATGGTGCCGGTCACTGCGAAAATGACATATACGTCAGCTTCCTTGCCGTTGGTGATGAAGATTTTGGAGCCGTTGATGATGTAGTCGTCTCCGTCCGCCACGGCCTTGGTCTGCTGGCCCTGAGCGTCCGTGCCTGCGCCGGGCTCGGTGAGGCCGAATGCACCCAGCTTCTCACCCTTTGCAAGGGGAACCAGGTATTTCTGCTTCTGCTCCTCTGTGCCGAATGTCTGTATGGGATCGCAGCACAGAGATGTGTGTGCGGATACGATGACGCCTGTGGTGCCGCATACCTTGGAGAGCTCCTCCACGCACATCACATAGGTCAGAGGGTCGCAGCCCTGTCCGCCGTACTCCTTGGGAACGGGGATGCCCAGGAAGCCGTTCTTCGCCATCTTGCGGGCGGTCTCTCTGGGGAACTCCTCGGTCTCGTCCACCTCCTGAGCCAGGGGCTTCACTTCTTTTTCGGCAAACTCCCTGAACAGAGAGCGCGCCATTTCATGTTCTTTGCGCAACGTAAAATCCATGATTCACATTCCTCCATCTATTCTCTTGAATTCAGGCAGGCTCCGAACCCTTGGCCTGTTCTTTCCGCCTATTCCTTCCCGGGCCTTTCCGCCCTGGATCCTGTTCGTCTCCTGCCAGTCAATGCTTCTTTTCTTCGCCGGCGTACTTGTACACTATGTACACACAACGGGCGAAACCGCCGCCCTACTATGCGGCGATTCCGCCTGATTCGCCCCTTGGGCAGATTGTCTTACTTCTTGCTGTAGTCGTAGAAGCCTACGCCGGTCTTCTTGCCCAGCTTCCCTGCGCGGACCATCTTGCGCAGAAGCGGATGAGGACGATACTTGGAATCGCCGGTCTCGTTCTGCAGCACTTCCATGATGGCCAGCACGATGTCCAGGCCTACCAGGTCGCCCAGAGCCAGAGGCCCCATGGGATGGGATGCGCCCAGCTTCATGGCGGTGTCGATGTCCTCCACGCTGGCGATGCCCTCGGCGTAGATGCCGATAGCCTCGTTGATCATGGGAATCAGAATCCTGTTCACCACGAATCCGGGAGCTTCCTTCACCTCTACGGGAGTCTTGCCGATCTCCACGGAGATGTTCTTGATCTTCTCTACCAGCTCATCGGGGGTGTTGGCGCCTGCGATGACCTCCACCAGCTTCATCCTGTCGGCAGGGTTGAAGAAGTGCATGCCAATCATAGGACGATCCAGCCCGGCACCAATCTCGGTGATAGAAAGGGAAGAGGTGTTGGTGGCGAAGATGCACTCGGGCTTCACGATCTCCTGCAGCTCCTTGAAGGTGGTCTTCTTGATCTGCATGTTCTCAGGAGCAACCTCAATCACCAGGTCACAGTCCGTGCAGATGTCCTTTAAGCCTGTGACAATCTTGGCGGAGATGGCATCAGCCTTCTCCTGTGTAATCTTCTCCTTGCCTACCAGGAAGTTCAGATTCTTTAAGATCCTGGCCTTGCCGCCGTCGGCGAACTCCTGCTTGATGTCGCAAAGGCATACCTCATAGCCGTCCGTCATGGCAAATGCCTGCGCGATTCCGGCACCCATGGTGCCTGCACCGATAATACCTACTTTCATTCGTCAGTCCTCCTTATTCTATACAAATTCCATATCCCTGTTATTTGTCTGTTTTGTCCGTTTTCTTTAAGCCCACCGCGAGCATCGCCAATCCGCCTACGATTACACATCCGATGCAGATTTTAATCGAATTGTCCATAATTCCCGTCTCCGTTGCGATGTTATACACCACTGCGGCTCCCACAAAACAGAGAATGCCTACTATCAGACAGTATATCCTTTTCTTTTTGTCCATAGGCCTCCCTGCTTAGCAGTTCTTGAAAGGCTCCTTCACCTTCTCCTTGTTCTTGTCAAGGAAGAAAGCCATGCCGTATTTCTGATCCTCTGTCTCGAAGCAGGCCCCGAAGAGCTTCTCCTCCAGGACAATCGCCTCGTCCATGTCCATGTCCAGGCCCTCGTTGATGGCCTTCTTGCAGTTCCTCACGGCAATGGGGGCATTCTTCGCGATGCCTGCTGCCATCTTCTCCGCCGCGGGAAGCAGCTCCTCCTGAGGGTAGACCGCGTTCACCAGGCCGATTCGCAGGGCTTCGTCCGCCTTGATGTTGCGGGCGGTGTAGATCATCTGCTTGGCCATGCCGGCCCCTACCAGGCGGGCCAGCCTCTGGGTGCCGCCGAAGCCGGGGGTGATGCCCAGTCCCACTTCGGGCTGGCCGAACACCGCGTTGTCGGAGCAAATCCTGATGTCGCAGCTCATGGAAATCTCACAGCCGCCGCCCAAAGCGAAGCCGTTCACCGCGGCGATTACCGGGATGGGCAGGGTCTCCAGCTTGCGGAACACATCGTTGCCCTTCTTGCCGAAGGCTTCTCCCTCCGCCTTGGTCAGGCTGCTCATCTCCCCGATGTCGGCCCCGGCCACGAAGGACTTCTGTCCCGCGCCGGTGACGATCAGGCAGCGCACGGTCTGCAGGTCGATGCCGTCAATGGTCTTGTCCAGCTCCTCCAGCACGGCGGAGTTCAGGGCGTTCAGGGCCTTCTCGCGGTTGATGGTGAGGATGGCGTATGTACCCTTCTGCTCATACAATACAAATTCCATGTCTAATCTCCTTATTTCTTATTCCAGTTCCATTCCAGTTCCGCATCCGCCCTCCCAGTACCAAGCCGATGCTGTTTTTAACAGGTTCCAGCAAAGGAAGAATGCCTCAAACCCAGAGCCATTCTCCCTTTTGCATATCCATGTATCAGTCCTTAGTCCTCAATCTTCACGATGGTGGAGCAGCCCATGCCGCCGCCGATGCACAGGGTAGCCAGGCCGGTCTTCGCGCCCTTGGCCTGCATCTCATGGAGCAGGGTCACCAGGATGCGGCATCCGGAAGCGCCCACGGGATGTCCCAGAGCGATAGCGCCGCCGTTGGGGTTCAGCTGCTTGTCTACATCTATCCCTAAATCCTTGCCCACTGCCACGGACTGAGCGGCAAATGCCTCGTTGGCCTCGATGATGTCGAAATCCTCAATCTTCATGCCGGTCTTGGCCATGACTTTCTTCGTGGCGGCTACAGGGCCGATGCCCATGACCTCGGGACGCACGCCCGCCAGAGCGCCTGCAACGAAAGTAGCCATAGGCTTCACGCCCAGCTCCTTGGCCTTCTCCTCGCTCATCACCACGATGGCAGCGGCGCCGTCATTGATGCCGGAAGCGTTGCCTGCGGTGACGAAGCCGTCCTTGTTGATAGGACGAAGCTTCTGCAGGCCTTCGATAGTGGATCCGGCGCGAGGCCCTTCGTCTACCTTGAACTCGATTGTCTCTTTCTTTTTCTTCACGGGAACGGGAACGATTTCGGCATCAAATGCGCCGGACTTCTGAGCCGCCTCGGCCTTCTGCTGGCTCTTTAACGCGAACTCATCCAACTCCTCCCGGGTCAGGCCCCACTCGCGGCAGATATTGTCAGCGGTGGTAATCATATGGTAATCATTGAAAGCGTCCCACAGGGCATCCTTAATCATGGTGTCCACCAGGGTGCCGTTGTTCATCCTGTAGCCGTAACGAGCCTGAGGAACCGCGTAGGGAGCCATGGACATGTTCTCCATGCCGCCTGCCACAACCACATCGGCATCTCCTGCCATGATCATCTGAGCCGCCTGGTTCACGCAGTTCAGGCCGGAGCCGCATACCACGTTCATAGTGACGGCGGGCACTTCAATGGGAAGACCTGCCTTGATGGATGCCTGACGGGCAACGTTCTGTCCCTGAGCCGCCTGGATGACACATCCCATGTACACCTGATCTACGGCCTCGGGCTTCACGCCTGCCCTGTTCAGGGCTTCCTTGATTACAATCGCGCCCAGCTCTGCGGCGGGGGTGGTGCTCAGGGTGCCGCCCATGGTGCCGATAGCGGTACGGCAGGCACCGGCTAATACTACTTTCTTTGCCATTTGTTTTCCCTCCAACTAGTGTTTTGAATATGATTGTTATTTTTTTATCATAGCCACTGTTCTCAGTTTATCATAGACAGCGCCTATTTGCAACGTCTTTTCCTTAAATTTTGATAAAACCATTTTGATAAAACCTTTCTGAAAAACAGAGGCTGGTAAAACTTTCTATTGCACCAACCGGTAAAAATATTTCGTATCTCCCCTGGTCACAACGAACAATTCCCCAATCGTGCTGACGGAGTCCGCTTCCCCCAGATCCTGTACCTTCTCAAACGTCTCGTCGATCAGGTAGGCAGTCCCCTCTTCCCCGACAAGCGCATACCCATGACAGAACCCGGAGGCATCCTCGAACATGGCCGATTCCTGCCCGTCGTGGTCTATGTAGCCCCAGGATTCCCCGTCCTGCACGAGCCAGTAATTCTCATCGCTCATGTAGATCCTGTCATACACGGCCTTCACGATGCGGTTGTCCGCCGTTTCCGTGTCCATGCCCGGATACAGGGCGAAATCCACCAATACGTCCCGTTCCCCTACAGTCCATACCATGTTGGAGCCGTAGTTATAGAAATAGGCTCCGTCGTGATAGAAGCTGCGGAAGCTGTTCTGTTCGTCAAAATAATCCTCCGAGTACACGAATCCCTTTTCCGCGTCCGGCTCCGCGTGATAAAAATCGCATTCACCCAGAATTTCATAGGTATCCGTGCACATAGTTATCCAACCGGCATCATATTCAAAGGTCCCCGCGGCATAGTAGCCGTGATTCACTGTACTCAAGGGCAATCTTGTATAATAGCTGTCCGTGCCTGCGATGTTGGCAAAGCCGTCCTCTCCGCCAGCCGCCTCTTCCACAGCGCTTTGGTATTCTTCCTCAGCCCTCTCCAAATACCTGGTGTACAGGGGATCCTCATGCCATTCGATATTGCCTGCAGCATCCACCTCCCCTATCTGGTATGACCCAGTACTATAGCTGTACCCCACTCCCTCTCCCTGTCCTACAAGGACATCGTCGTACTCGGCGCGATAGACCTGAGATACTCCGTCATAGAAACCATTTATGAAAGCCCACGAATGCGCAGGCAATGCCTGCACCAGCGTTCCGTCCGTCCTATGATATGCAATCTCTCTCTGCCCTTCTCCCAGCGGGTCTTTCTCCGTCAGGACGATATACATCCCGCCGGAGGCCCGCACCTGCTGGTCTCCCTCGTACAGGACATTCCCCTGAGGGTCGAACAGGGTGTAGGATTTGTGCTCCATTTCATATGTGACTGCCTCTCCCAGGACTTCATTTTCCACTTCTTCCGAAGCTCGATGGCGCTTTCCTCATCCATTTTCACCAGCTTCACATCGTCCAGGCTGATCCAGGCATGGCTTTTTGCCT
>CAJUFO010000072.1:0-1189 GCA_910585615.1 uncultured Acetatifactor sp. | reverse complement strand
TCCATTTTCACCAGCTTCACATCGTCCAGGCTGATCCAGGCATGGCTTTTTGCCTCCGTCCCCACCCGATAGCCGCTGTACAGGCTCCTGTCCTCTGACACGGGGATGCTCTTGCCGCCCCCGTCCGCAATGCCCACAGTCCCTTCTGCCTTTGCCAGGGACATGGCCGCTGCCGATGCCGAAGGCCCACAGGCCGTGAGGAGCAGCATCACTGGCCGTCTGTTCCTCATCAGCATTTGTACGATCCCTCCCTCTATTTTTCGGAACATTTTTCAGCGTCTATGGCCAGGACCAGCATAAGCGCCGCCAGTGCGTCACCGGGGTCGCCCACCTCGATCGTATATGTGTCCGTCCAGTTGAACAGCTCTTTGGACACTGTGGCCACGCAGCGCCCCGCACTGTCCGTCACCCGGTAGTCCCACTCCATGAAATCCCCCTCCATCTGCCAGCCCATGCAGTCGATTTCATACCTGGGCTTCAGGAAGGAAAGCTCCTTGCTGATACAGCCTATGTAACGGTCTCCCATGTACAGCTCGAATTTGGGCAGGAACGTCAGCACCCGCTCCTTCACCGTGCCGATCTCATTGCCCTGGGGATCGAAAATCTTCAGGCAATGCCCCCAGGAGAGCTGCCCCTGCACCGTGTAGGCCGTGCCGCCGTCCTCCCTGTAGATGTCGTAGCTGTCGAACCAGGAAAACAGCCGCTGTTTGAATAATAGTTTCATCTCCCTCTCCTATCTGTCCTTTTTAGAACATCTGTTCTTGCTTTTTGTCGGCAAATGTGATACCTTAAATACAGGAAGCGCTTTTGCCGGCCTACATAATAGATACCAGATACCGCGGACGATGTCAAGCCAGCGGCTCTGCAGCCTGAACGGAAGCAATAGCGCATAGGAGGATCCATGGAACAGCTTTCTTTTTTTGATATGACAGGGGAGACATCTCCCCCGCCCGGCGCAGCGGCCTACGCGCCCCTGGCGGACAGGATGCGCCCCCGGGACCTGGAGGATTATATCGGCCAGGAGCATCTGTTGGGAAAGGGTAAGATCCTGCGGCAGATGCTGGAGAAGGACATCGTGCCTTCCATGATATTCTGGGGGCCTCCCGGCGTGGGCAAGACCACCCTGGCCAGGATCATCGCGGGCCGCACCAGGTCGGGCTTCGTGAATTTCAGCGCCGTCACCAGCGGC
>CAJUFO010000071.1 GCA_910585615.1 uncultured Acetatifactor sp. | reverse complement strand
TATTACCCATTCGCTCATCAGAAAAAGTGTACTGTGAGCCTACCAGACTGTGAATATCCCTGACATCATTTTCCGTTGCTTTTTTAGATAACTGTATGTCAATGATAGTATAATCCGTTTCTCCCGTTAATTTCCGAAAGGTATCTTCGGAACAAATTAGTTTTCCTACCCCTGGGCTATTGCTAAACGGACATTGCGATACCACACCGACAATCTCCAAATCTGCCTGACTTCCATTCAGATTTAAGGTAATGACATTGCCCGCCTCAATGTTGTTTTGTGAATCAAAGACGATAAGTCCTGTATTATTTTCACTTTGTGCTTTTTCCAGGCTGCCAGACAAGAGATAATCCTTAGCCCAATCGAATTGCATATCTTCATAGGAAATAAGGTCAACAACTTTTTCCTCACCATTTACGATTACGGGAACATTGTAAGCGAACATTCGCCCATAAGCATTTTTTACGGCGGAATTTTGCCGCAATTCCTCAATATATTCAGCTTTTACCGAGCAGGTGTTTTCTGGGCTGATAACAGATATATCGGCGGTCCACGGCTGTAAAGGCGTCAATGTGTGATTCATAAAATCAATTGTCACTGAAAATGCAAGAAAGAGAATAATACTTACCGAAAAAGAGCCAATCATTAAAATAAAATTCTTTTTGCTTGCTTTCGCATGATGAATACCAAGAGAAGTTTCTATCTTGAAAAATTTGGTATTCGCCGCTTTTTTTACAGGCTGCAGGTCATTTGCGTTTCCAGATACCGCTGCCAAAGGAGAAACTTTGGATGCTTTCTTAGCGGGAGAACGGGCAGCAAGGAGAACGGTCAGCAGACCGACAACAATACCCGCTATAACACTTGGATAGCTTATGCTAAAAGCAGGCATACCGCCAAAAAATTCCGGGCTAAGCTGCCGTAAAATAAAACACAATACCCAAATCAATACAATACCACCGGCAACGCCAAGCGGAATCGCAAAGCGACACCAATTCAAAGCCTCTTTGCGTACTAACCGCATAACTTGTTTCGGCGTTGTCCCTATGCAGCGCACCATTCCAAAAAACTCTGTTCTTTGTGCCACATTGCTGTTCATACTGCTTGTAATCATCAATACGCCTGCAATCAGAACAAGGATAAATAATATGGCAGCAACAGCATATACCTGTAACATAAAAGAATTGCTGCTCTGTCCTAACAGCCCAAGCAATTCTGTGTTTTCGGACACCTGCTCATCGGATAATCCAAACTGCTGCTTAATCTCAGCTATGCTGCTCTGAATATTTCGGGTACTCTTAAATTTCAATAAGCGCATTGTGTAGTCAGCAGGATTACTGCTTGTCCCATCTGGGTAAATGGCACGAAAACTTTCCGTTGTCAAACATACGCCATAAGAGTCTCTGCTCATGATTCCTACCGTGTTATTCATAAACCCCGATATTGTGTATGCTCTTTCGCTCCCATCGGGCATAGTGATAACAATTTGTTCTCCGATTTCTAAATGCAGCATATTTTTTGCATTATTTGTTACCAGTGCTTCGTCTCCGTTTGCAGGAAATGAACCCTTATCCAATGCAGCAAAAATTTCAGTAACGGCACTTTCACTGCTTCCGCATATCGCTACATTTTTCCCCGACAAAGTGTAGCCTTGCCCGCCTCGATAATTAAAAACTCCGTAATCGGCTGCGGCAGCTACCTCTGGGCGGGAAGCTATTAGCTTTGCATCTTCATCGCTTATGCTTCTTATTCCAATATGCCAATTTCCGTTTTCCTGTTGTGCCTGCAGAATCTGTCCTCTGATAAACATATCTGCCATACCGAAAATAGCCGTTACCAGAAAGACCGCCAATACAATACAAATAATAGACATACGATTTTGCTTTCGGCGTACTTTTGCAGAAATAGGAACAAGGTCAAGATAACTTTTCATTCGCATTACCTCCCAAGTCTGTCAGTACGCCGTCTATGACACGCAATACACGGTCAACCATAGAAGTAAGACTGTTGTTGTGCGTAATCATAAGAATTGTCTGTTGGTAATGTCTGGATGCTTTTGTCAGCAAATCAATAACATCCTGGCTGTTTTTGCTATCGAGATTGCCTGTCGGCTCGTCCGCAAGAATCAACTTCGGTTTTGTAATCAATGCCCTGCCGATAGCGGCACGCTGCTGCTGACCGCCGGAAAGCTGGCTTGGCAAATGGTTTCTTCGGTCTGTTAAGCCAAGCAATTCTAATATTTCTTCTACATCAGAGGCTTTCGGTTTGCGGTAATCCAAAAGAAGCGGAAACACTATATTCTGTTCAACCGTCAATTCAGATACAAGCTGAAAAGACTGAAAAATAAAACCGATATTTCTCCTTCTGAAAATCGTGCGTTCCTCTTCTTTCATTGTAAAGAGATTATTACCGTCTATCGTAATCACGCCAGAAGTAGGAACATCCAATGCACCGATGCAGTTTAGCAGCGTGCTTTTTCCAGAGCCAGATTCACCGACGACAGCAACAAATTCTCCTTTTTCCAGAGAAAAGGACACATCTTTTAAGGCATCAACCTTTACCGCACCCGTTCCGTATGTTTTGCATAATTTTTGTACTTTCAATATTTCCATATATTTAAGTACCTCCTTTCCAGGTAAAGGATAACACCCCGACATTACAAACAGATGAATTTGAGCTTACGATTCTGTAAGGAAAGACAAGGTAAAGGTTGTTCCCTGTAACCGCTCACTTTGGACAGAAAGAATACCGCCTTGTCCCTCGACAATCGCCTTTGCTAATGGCAGTCCAAGTCCAATCCCCTGACTGCCTGAAGTGTTCTTGCTTCGGTAAAACCTCTTAAATATGTGGTGTATATCCTCCTGGGCAATACCGTGTCCGTTATCTGTAATGAATATCCGGATCATAGCGGGAGTCCGTTCCCACGATATGGTGATTTTCCCGCCCGCATCAGTATGGTCAAGTGCGTTTTTGACAATGTTGCCAACGGCTTCGCCCGTCCACTCAATATCGCAATAAAGCATTTGGTCCCAATCGCCATTTATCACAATTTCTTTTTTTTCATGGTTTGCCCGTGTTGTCAATTCGCTGATTGCGTGACTGAGAATATTAGGGATACTGTAATTGGATTTTTCAAAATAGATGCTGCCTGCATCTATTCTTGTGATTTTCAGCATTGATTGAATAAGCTGCTCAATCCTCCTTAATGCAGTTCCTGACTTAAAGGAAAATTCTTTGACCGTTTCGGGGTTATCTGGCTCATTCTCAATAATTTCCTGATACATCTGTAGTGCCGATAGGGGCGTTTTTAATTGATGGGATATATCAGAAATTGTATTTTTAAGAAACTCCTTTGTCTTTTGTTCCGTATCATTTTTTGCCTGAAGCATAGTAGCCAGTTGGTCAACAGAAGCTAAGAGCTGATAAACAGTTCCCTCATTGGACTGCGGCAGGTGAACAGTATAGTTTCCATCTATATAGTCCTTAATGATGTTTTCTGATTTCCTATACAGTCTTTCCCTGCGGTACAAAAACAGCATAGTACCCAAAAACAGAAGCAGCGTCCATAGAAATAACATCACAGACAGGGATATCAGCATTGTATTTTTAACAGTAGAAACATAAGGCAAATTTTCTATATCCGTGTTGTTTGAAAGACCAATTTCGGTTAAAAACTTATTTCCTGCAGTGTCTGCTTCCGTATTCGTTAAGGCTGTTGCAATTACTTCCTTTGAAACACCTTCTTCCAGTAAAGAAGTTACAATCGCATTATCGTGTGTTAGAAACATTTCTTTTGCAGCCGCCGTTTGCGTGTATATCAGTGTTAAGCCTATCAGAAAAAGCAGAGGAACGAGGGCAGCAACGAAAATGCAATACCAACGGTTATGCTTATCATGTAACAGGCTCATTCGTCCACCTCTTTCCACTGATAGCCAAATCCACGGACTGTCAATAAATGCTCTGGATGTGATGGGTCTGTTTCTACTTTCTCACGCAGCCGCCGCACATAGACGGAAAGGGTGTTGTTGTCTACATAATCTCCAGTGCTGTCCCATAGCTCGTCTAAAATAATATCTCTTGTTATGATACGGTTTGCATTCTTTACCAACAGGCATATTAAACGGTATTCTGCGGCTGTAAGCTCTAATGTCTTTCCCTTTAACAAGACACGGCTGCCTAAAAGGTCTATCTTAATATCGCCGCATTCCATAACGGTTCCTGTCCCTTGATTTGACAATCCTGCCCGCCGCAGCAACGCCCGGATGCGTGAACATAGCTCGCCCAGCTTAAACGGCTTTGTTATGTAGTCGTCACCGCCGCAATCCAGGCCACGGATAATGCTGACTTCTTCATCGGAAGCTGTCAGAAAAATAATCGGTATCCGGCTTCCGTTCTTACGTACCTTTTCACATATCTCAAAACCTGTTCCGTCCGGCAATGTGACATCAAGAATCAGCATATCGTATTTTTCTATTTCTGGCAAATAAGTCATAGCTTCCTGCACAGAACGGACAAAATCGACATCAAAGCCATTTTTCTTCAGCGAATATTGCAGTCCGTCTATCAAACTTACATCATCTTCTAATAATAAAATTCTATTCTTCATAATTCGTTGCCTTTCTCCGTTTATCAATGGGCTTTTGCCGCTTTGGGAATAATTCGTATATACATTATAGCCGTTTGAACAAATTATATCAATCACTCAAAAATAACATGCCGCCCGTCAATTCTGTCATCGGAAGATAATTTAGTACGATATATTTGTTGCCGGACAGAGAAAATTGTTGTGGAAAAATCCCGGGGAATGGTTTATGATGGATAGGCAACAAAAGAATTCTGTACGGGAGGAATGACGAGGAGAAATGAGTTCGAGACCAATTCGTATTATTATCGTAGGCATGGGGGTCAGGTCCATGATTTACGCCCGTGAAGCATTGGCGCACCCGGATTTGTTCCAGATCGTGGGGGTGGTGGACGTGAACCCGGAACGGGTGCAGACGGCCCGGAAGACCTTCGGGATACCCGAGGAGCATTGCTTCTCCTCCGTGGCGGAGCTGGTGGCGGTGCCGAAGTTCGCGGACGGCGTCATCAACGGGACCATGGATCAGCAGCATGTGCCCACATCCCTGCCCCTGCTGCGGCACGGGTATGACATCCTGCTGGAAAAGCCCTTTGCGGTGAACATGTATGAGGCGGAGCAGTTATTGACCTGCGAGCATGTGACGGACAGGCATATCATGGTCTGCCATGTGCTGCGCTATGCTCCCTTTTACCGGAGAATCAGGGAAATCCTCACGGCAGGGGAAATCGGCAGGGTGGTGGACATCCGGATGGCGGAGCAGGTGAGCTATTTCCATGAGTCCGTGTCCTATGTGAGGGGAAAGTACGCCTCCCCGGAGATATGCGGCTCTGGGATGCTGCTGTCCAAATCCTGCCACGATATCGACATCATGACCTGGCTCATGCGGGGGAACGATCCCGTCAGCGTGTCCAGCGTGGGAAATGTGTTCCAATTCAAGCCCGAGATGGCTCCTGAGGGCGCGGGGAACTACTGCCTGGTGGACTGTCCCGTGGAGCGGACATGCCCTTACTCGGCCAGGTGCCTGTATATCGAGCATCCCCAGCGCTGGACAGGCAATATCTGGCACGATATCGGATACGAAGAGATCTCAGAGGAGGAGAAGGTGGCGGTCTTGAGCGACCCGGAGAACCCTTTCAGCCGCTGCGCCTACCGCTGCAACCTGCAGATCGTGGATCATCAGTCCATGCTGGTGTGCTTCGCCGACGGGGCCACGGGGACATTCTCCATGAACGGAGGCTCCTCCGCGTCGGGCAGGCATATCCATATCACGGGCACCAGGGGAGAGATTTACGGAATCTTTGAGGAAGAGTGCTTCAAGGTGCACCGCATCGCGCCGGATGCCCCCGGCGGCAGGACGACAGAGGTGGTGGACGTGTCCGAAGACCAGCACGGGAACGCCCACGGAGGCGGAGACCAGGCCATCATCCATGATTTCGTCACGCTGCTCCAGGGCCGGGAGCCATCCCCCTGTTGTACCACCCTGGACGATTCCATGACCGGCCACAGACTGGTGTTCCGGGCGGAGGAATCCAGGAAGAGGAACGGGGCCATGGTCACGGTCTGAGGCTGGAATAAACTTCCCCGCGCTCTGCTCGGTAAAGCTCTGATCGAAGCAAGCTACAGGCAGGAAGCGTCTCTCAGGAGGCGCTTTTTTCCGCGGCTGCGCCTTTTCTTCTCCGCCCCGGCAGCTGGACCAGGATGATGGCCAGGAAGGTCAGGGCGCAGCCTGCCAGCTCCCTGGCGCTCAGGGTCTGGTGCAGGAGCAGCCATCCGGCGAGGGCGGAGATGACGGATTCCAGGCTCATGATCAGGGAGGCCACCGCGGGATTCAGATCCTTCTGCCCGATGATTTGGAAGGTATAGCCCAGGCCGCTGGAGAGGGCACCGGCGTATACGATGGGCATCCAGGCCGCAAGGATGCTGCCGAAATCCGGGCGCTCGAACAGAAGCATACAGATGGCGCCCAGGACGGCGTTGGTCAGTGTCTGGACGCAGGAGAGCTTCACGCCGTCCACCAGGGGCGAGAAATGGTCCACCGACAGAATCTGGACAGAGAAGACGACCGCGCAGGCGAAGAGATAGATATCGCCTGTCTGCAGACGGAAGTCCCCCTTCGTCATGCAGAGCAGATACATGCCCAGAGCAGCCAGCGCCACGGCAGTCCAGATGCGCAGGCCGATTTTCTTGCCCAGGAAAATCCCCAGCAGGGGCACGATTACCATGTACAGCGCGCTGATGAAGCCCGCCTTGCCCACAGTGGTCTCCCTCACGCCGAACTGCTGCAGGGTGCTTCCGCCGAACAGGCAGATGCCGCAGCAGATGCCCCCGATAAGCAGGAGCCTATGATTCTTCCTCCGGTCTGCGGGCTCCTGCGGCCTTTTGCCGCGCCTGTCTAAGACCGCCGCCATGGGCAGCAGCACCAACAGGGCGACGATGTTGCGGGCGGCGATGAAGGTAAAGGGGCCTACATAGTCCATTCCCACGCTCTGGGCCACAAAAGTAAAGCCCCATATCAGGGCGGCGGCAAACAGGATGGCGGATTGTCTCAATGCGGTTTTGTTTATCATGTCTTTCCTCATGTCTTTTGTCCTTCTGGCTTATAGAATCTTTTTGTGAGAAGCCAAAGAACAGTATAGCACAAATGTTTTCAAAGAATCAATGCGAAAATGTCTTTCCCGAAAAAGGAGCGGCTGGGGCGGCTCTGCCGCCTGATTTGGTCGTCAGTCGGACGTCTGCTTGAAGACGGGCTCAGCATACCGGAAATATAAAAAAGGTTTGAACAATATCCATGATTGTGATATCATCAAGAATAGATATTTTCACGGAAAGGATGGGTTATGGATATGGGAATGACAATGACGCAGAAAATCCTGGCGGCCGCTGCCGGACTGGAAAAGGTGGAAGCCGGCCAGCTGATCGAGGCGAATCTGAACCTGGTGCTGGGCAATGATATCACCAGCCCTGTGGCAATCAAGGAGATGGACAAGTTCAAGGCCAGGGGCGTCTTCGACAAGGACAAGATTGCTCTGGTGCCGGATCATTTCGTGCCCAACAAGGACATCAAGTCCGCGGAGCACTGCAAGTGCGTCCGGGAATTCGCCAGGAAGAACGATATCACCAACTATTTCGAGGTGGGAGAGATGGGCATCGAGCATGCCCTGCTGCCGGAGAAAGGGCTCACCGTGGCCGGGGACGTGATTATCGGCGCGGATTCCCATACCTGCACCTATGGCGCGCTGGGCGCGTTCTCCACAGGCGTGGGCAGCACGGACATGGCTGCCGGAATGGCCACAGGCAAGGCCTGGTTCAAGGTGCCCGCCGCCATCCGCTTCGTCCTCACCGGCAAGCCCGCCAAATGGGTCAGCGGCAAGGACGTGATCTTACATATCATCGGCATGATCGGCGTGGACGGCGCGCTGTATAAATCCATGGAGTTTACAGGGGACGGCATCGCCAACCTGTCCATGGACGACCGCTTCATCATCGCCAACATGGCCATTGAGGCGGGGGGGAAGAACGGCATCTTCCCTGTGGACGAGCTGGCGGAGGCCTATATCAAAGAACATTCCGATAAACCGTATAGAATCTATCAAGCGGACGATGACGCGGTCTACGATGCGGAATATACCATCGATTTGAGTGCCCTTCGGCCTACTGTGGCATTCCCCCATCTGCCGGAGAATACCCGCACCATCGACGAGATCCGGCAGATGGAGCCCATTGCCATCGACCAGGTGGTGATCGGCTCCTGCACCAACGGCCGTCTGGACGACCTGCGGACCGCGGCGGAGGTGCTGAAGGGCAGACATGTGGCAAAGGGCATGCGCTGCATCGTGATTCCCGCCACCCAGGCCATCTACATGCAGGCCATGGAGGAGGGGCTGCTGAAGACCTTCATTGAAGCCGGGGCTATCGTAAGCACGCCCACCTGCGGCCCCTGCCTGGGCGGCTACATGGGCATCCTGGCGGAAGGGGAGAGATGCGTGTCCACCACCAACCGCAACTTCGTGGGCCGCATGGGACATGTGTCCTCGGAAATCTATCTGGCCAGCCCTGCGGTGGCGGCCGAGAGCGCGGTTGCAGGCGTGATTTCCGCGCCGGCGGAGGCATAGGACATCCCGAATCGATTGGGACGGAATCAAGCCGGCATTTTGATGGAAAGAGTTCGGATAGAATGCTCATTTCCGGTATCCGGAATGGGCAGGGAGAAGAGGCAGCAAGTAATATTTGGGAACATTTTTTGTAAGAAGGATTGAGTAAAAAGGAGCGCCCCGGAAGATGCCGCTGTTCTTTGCGGAAACGCTGCTTCAGCCGGGCGCGGAGGAGGAATATGAACGCAAAAGGAACTGTATTCAAATACGGAGACAATGTAGACACGGATGTCATCATCCCGGCCAGATACCTGAACAGCTCAGACCCTGCGGAGCTGGCGGCCCACTGTATGGAGGACATCGACAAGGATTTCATCAAGCGGGTGAAGAAGGGCGACATCATCGTGGCGGAGAAGAACTTCGGCTGCGGCTCCTCCCGGGAGCATGCGCCCATCGCCATCAAGGCCGCGGGGGTGAGCTGCGTCATCGCGGAGACCTTTGCCAGGATCTTCTACCGGAACGCCATCAACATCGGCCTGCCCATCATCGAGTGTCCGGAGGCTGCCAGAGGCATCGAGGCAGGGGATGAGGTGGAGGTGGATTTCGATTCCGGTGTCATCACAAATGTGACCAAGGGCACCAGCTTCCAGGGCCAGGCCTTTCCGGAATTCATGCAGCGGATCATCTCCTCTGAGGGGCTGATCAACTACATCAATAGCCAATCGTAGGATTCAGACCGAAACAAATAGAAAATATGTACGACAGAGCCTTGCAGACTACAGTCCACAGACTGCGAGGCTCTGTTTCCTCATAGGAGGCAAAACTCCTGAGGAAGGATGGAGACGCTGTGGAACAAATGGCCCTTCGGGACAATGTTTACGGAGGGAAAGCGCTCCCGGAGGAGCGAGACAGTTCACATGTGAAAGGGATTGGAAAAGGATTATGGAGAAGGCTTCTTCCAAAAAATACGAAATCGATATGTGCAATGGCCCGCTGCTGGGCAAAATCATGATATTCTATGTACCGCTGATGCTGTCCGGCATCCTGCAGCTCCTCTTCAACGCGGCGGATATCGTGGTGGTAGGGCGCTTCGCGGGAAACCAGGCCCTGGCGGCGGTGGGCTCCACCGGATCGCTGACGAACCTCCTGGTGAACATCTTCATCGGGCTTTCGGTGGGCGCGAATGTGCTGGTGGCCCGGTATTATGGCGCAAAGCAGGACATCCAGCTGAAGGAGATGGTGCAGACTGCCATCGCCACCGCTCTGGCGGGAGGAATCATCCTGATATTCCTTGGCTTTTTCCTGGCCAGACCGGCCCTGGGCTGGATGGGCACGCCGGATGACGTGATTTCCCATTCGGTTCTCTATATGCGCATCTACTTTGCCGGGATGCCGTTCATGATGGTCTACAATTTCGGCAGCGCGGTACTGCGGGCAGTGGGGGATACCAAAAGGCCTCTCTACTACCTGCTGATTGCAGGCGTGGTGAACGTGGTTCTGAACCTGGTATTCGTAATCGTCTTCCACATGGGCGTGGCTGGCGTGGCCACGGCTACGGTGGCCTCCCAGGCCATCTCCGCCGCGCTGGTGGTCAGATGCCTCATCTCCACGGACAGCCCCTACCGCCTGGAGCTGAAAGGGATGAAGATCGCGCCGGACAAGCTGCTCAGGATGATCCAGATCGGCGTTCCGGCAGGCATGCAGGGGGCGCTGTTCTCCATCTCCAATGTGCTGATCCAGTCCTCCGTGAACAGCTTCGGCTCCACTGCCATGGCGGGGAACACGGCGGCCAGCAACATCGAGGGCTTCGTCTACACGGCCATGAACGCCTTCTACCAGGCTGCCATCAGCTTCTGCGGCCAGAACTACGGAGCCAAGAAATATAAAAGAATCGGAAAAATCCTGCTGATATGCGAGCTGCTGGTGGTGGCGGTGGGCCTGTTCATGGGAAATGTGGCATATCTGCTCGGCGGTACGCTGTTAAAGCTTTACACCGTAGACCCTGCGGTGATTGAGTACGGCATCCTGCGGATGAGGATTATCTGCGTGCCTTATTTCCTCTGCGGCCTGATGGATGTGGCCGTGGGAGCGCTGCGCGGCATGGGCTACGCCATCATGCCCATGCTGGTGTCCCTGACCGGAGCATGCCTGTTCCGGGTGGTGTGGATATACTCCGTCTTCCGCAGCTACCATACGCTGGAGTGCCTGTATTATTCCTATCCCATCAGCTGGGGCCTGACCTTCGCAGTGCACCTGGTGTGCTTCCTGATAGTGTACAAGAAAATACTGAGGCGCAATCCCGGAGTGGCATAAGGAGAGAGACATGATAGCATATGTAAAAGGAACCGTTGAGGACATAGCGGAAGACAATGCCGTGGTTGATGTGGGCGGAATCGGATACAATGTCAGGATTTCCGCGGACACGGCGGCCAGGCTCCCGGGCATCGGGGAGAGGGTGAAGCTGTACACCTATACCAGCGTGCGGGAGGATGCCATACAGCTCTTTGGCTTCCTGTCCAAAAACGACCTGGATATTTTTAAGAAGTGCATTACGGTAAGCGGCATCGGGCCCAAGGGCGGACTGGCGATCCTGTCCGTGCTGGACGCGGATTCCCTGCGGTTCGCCATTCTGTCGGGGGACGTGAAGGCCATCACCAAAGCGCCGGGAATCGGGGCCAGGACGGCGGAGCGATTGATTCTGGAGCTGAAGGGCAAAATCAAGGTGGAGGACACCGCCATCGGCATGGAAATCCAGGGGACACAGGCTGCGGGCGCGGCTGCGATGGACAGCCCCCAGAAGAGGGAGGCCGTGGAGGCGCTGGTGTCCCTGGGCTATGGCCAGGCGGAGGCCGCCAAGGCGGTGAACGCCATCGAGGGCATCGAGGCCATGGATTCCGGGGCAGTGCTGAAGGCGGCGCTGAAGAAGATGTTCTGACGGGGGAGAGACCCTTATAAGGGCCTTTCCAATCTGGCGGGCGGCAAAATGAAAATCTTCCATGCAGAAAAAACGGCGGCTCCGATTTCCGGGAGCCGCCGTTTCGGGCGTGGTTACGCTTGCCTGTACGCTCGTTTTCCCTTGCCGTGGCGCGGCAGACAGTCCCTTACTTGACGGGGGTGACAATAGGCTTGCCGTCCTGATCCACCAGTACAGTCAGCCCGGTGCCATTCGCCTTATTATGGGAAGCCATCAGGTAATTCACGCCGGTTTCCGTATCCACTATGACCTTTGCCACATTTACGATGCCCTGGTTATAAATCTCTACAAAACGTTCTTTTGCCATACGCTCACCTCCTATCCGTCCTATCGATTGACAAACATAACCATACCACATAAATGCAGCCATATGTTTCAAATTGCCTGAATGGGCGGAAATATTTCCTGAACGGAATGGGGGACGCATCCCTCGCCCCGCAGCTCTTGAATGCGCCGGCGCGGGTGGGCTCCCTCCAGCTCCATGTTGTAGCCATGAGCCTCCAGCCAGGCCAGGATCTCTTCGTACTGCCCGATGGCATCCTCTGTCCTTCCCATAGAAGCATACAGCTCGGCCTTGGAAAAGAGGCAGGAAATCTGAGTGGAATCGTTGGCATATGCCCTGTCCCAGCAGGAGAGGGCTTTTTCGCATTCTCCTGTCTGGGAGAACAGGTCTCCCGCCATGGTCAGGACATTTATGTCTTCGGCATCCAGGCGGAGGGCCTCCTTAGCCTCTGCACAGGCCTCCTCCAGCCGTCCCGCCCTTTCAAGGGCATAGGCGTAGGCCACACGCGCCCAGGCACAGTCCGGCTGGGCGTCCCGCCATTTTTTCTGTTCTTCCACGGCCTCCTCCAGCCGTCCCAGCTCATCCAGAAGCTTCGTGAGCTGCTGGTGGGCGGACATCCAGAAGAGGCTGCTGCGGTCCCCCTCTGCAATGGCAAGGCGGTAATAACGCAGGGCCATTTGGGAATCCCTGCGGGAGCGCACATGGTACAACAGCCCATAGTTCACATAATCTTCCGTGGAGGCCTTTCCGTTCAGGATGACTTCCCCCAGGGCCTCTGCCGCCAGCCGGAAATCTTTTTCCGTACCGTTCTCGTCTGTGTAGAAAGCCACCAGCTCGCTGCGCTCACTGCCATAGCCGGGATAGCGCCTGGCGATGGCATCCTGGAACAGGCTGTCGATGGTCACGCCGAAGACCCCCGCCAGGGCGGGCAGCAGCGAGATGTCCGGAGAGGTGATGGCCTGTTCCCATTTCGAGACAGCCTGGCCGGAGACGCCGAGAAGCTCTCCCAGCGCCTCCTGTGACAGGTGTTTTAGCTGGCGCAGTTTACGGATATTGTCATTGATCGTCATGTTGTGGGCCTCCGTTTTCAGGGATTTCATGCCGAAGCCGTCTGGATATGTGGCCCGGAGCGCGCGGCATCCAGAGCGTGATCCGGGAGCGCGGCATCCGGTTCCTGGGCACGGCTACCGGTTATGTGGGGATACTATATCACACATGGGAGCCGGCTGTACAGCCTTTTCTTTGTGGGAAACGCAGAGTATGGCCTTGCCGGACAGGCGCAGGACTTCCCATACGGCCTTACGCCCCTCTTCGTCCAGATTCTCAAAGGGTTCGTCCAGCATGAGCAGGCGGCATTTTTCCAGCCGGAGCAGCAGGCGGGCCAGCTCCACGCGCTTGACCTCGCCGCCGGAGAGCCCGGGATCCGTCCCGTTCAACAGCCGGTCTGCCAGGGGGGAGAGCCCGAGCTTTTCCAGAACGGCGTCCACCCGGGCCTCGGAGGCGTCCAGATTGCCGATGCGCACGTTCTCCCGGACAGTGCCGGGGAAGAGATGGGGAAACTGCTGGACATAGCCGATTGAACCCCTCCAGTCTGCAAGGCTCAGCTCTGCCAGGGGGAGCCCGTCTATCCGGATCTGGCTGTTCTTCTCCGGGAACAGGCCCCCGAGGAGCTTCAGGAGAGTGGTCTTCCCGCTTCCGTTCTCCCCTTCCAGCATCAGGGTCTCGCCGGGGCTTATCCCTAAGTCCCGCCGGGGCATGCCGACCTGGGCGCCTGGGTAGGTATAGGACAGGCCTTCAAAGGACAGGCGCTGCCAGTCCGGGATTTCCCGGCTGCCTGTGGGCTCCGCGGAGCCGAGCAGCGCAGCCATCCGCTCCTGCTGGGCGCCAAAGCCCCGGAGCACCTGCAGGTTTGTGAGGATGCTCTCCGCCATGGTCCGCATCTGCATCATCAGGAAATAGATCGTGACGAAATCGCCGGCGCTGATGCTGTCCTTTTCCACCAGACGCAGCCCGTAGAGCAGGGATACCAGAAACAGCGAAAGCACCAGCCCTCTCTGGACGCAGTCCGTCGCCGCGTTCAGGGATGCCTCCGGCTTTCCGGTCTCCCGGTGGAACTGTCCAAATCGCTTTTTCATCTGCCGGGGCAGGCTTGCGGCGCAGCCGTAGGACAGCCAGAAGGAATGGGCCCGGACGATTGCGGCCTGCCTGGCCTTTACCCGGTTCTGCCAGTCCTGCCTGGCATTCAGGTAGCGGTTGTCCCATTTCCGGAAAAAGAAGCGGAGGGCGATGGACAGCCATATGCCTGCTGTGAGGAGGAGCGCCAGCCTGGCGTCTCTCCGGAGCGAAGCGTACAGGGCCGTCAGGAATACCGTGCCGTCCGCCAGAAGCCTGACAGGCGCCAGGATGGCCATGTTCCTGTATGTCAGGGGATCCGAGGACACCCTGGCCGCCCATTCGGCCGACTGGCAGGACCCGAAAGCCTCATAGTCTTTTCGGAAAATGCGATCCACCACGGAGGCTTCATAGCGCAGGCCTTTCCGGAATATGACTATGTTCGTCAGGAAATCCACGGAGGGCATCAGCAGCAGGGAGAACAGGAAAGCCAGCGCAAGCTTCAGGAAGAGCCGGCTGTCGGCCAGGTTCCCGTTTCGGTACAGCAGCAGATCCATGATCTGCCCCAGCAATCCGGAGGTATACACCCCCACGAAACGGTAGTAGAAGTAGCTCAGATAGAGGGGCAGCGCCGCGGGCCACATTATCTTCCAGATATCCTTCAGCATTCCCCAATGGTTCTCAGTTTTCACGGACATGTACCAGACCTCCTTCCACATATATGGCGCCGGACGCGCAGTCATCGTAAAGCGAAGTATGGGTCGCCAGCAGGACCGGACGGTGCTCCCCCGTCAACAGTTTCCGCAGGCTTTCGATGCCCGCCTGATCCAGAGAGGCCTCCGGCTCGTCCAGCAGCAGAAGCCCGCTTTTCTTCGACAGGGCCAATGTCAGCGCGATTTTCTTCTGCTGGCCGCCGGAGAGTCCGTTCAGGGGCCTGTCGAGGAGCCCGCCGCCTATTCCGAACTCTGCCAGGCAGGTCTGCAGAAAGGCAGCGTCAAGGGTCTCCTCCGGAATCATTTCCAGCAATTCCCGGAAAGAGTCGGAGATCGGCAGGTACATCTGCGGGCACCATCCCGCGATCCGGCGCAGCGCCTCCCGGGAAAGGGGCTCTCCGCCCCGGGTGATGCGGGCCCGGCTTGCGCGGCTGCCGTTTAAGACGGAGAAGAGGGTGGACTTTCCGGAGCCGTTCGCCCCTTTTACCAGCCATATCCCCTTTGCGGGCAGGGCCATCTCCAGATTTTCATAAAGGGCGGAGGAACTGTCGGGGGCCCGGAATATCTGAAGGATCCGGTCCTCCGCGGCACGGCAGATTCCGCGGTCTGCCTTGAGCTTCCCCAGAATGGCTATGTATTGATAAAAAGAGGATGATAAAGCGTAAGCTTCTATCAGCGCGGGCACAGAGCAGATGCCGCCTGCGGCCAGCAGGGCTCCCGACAGCAGAAAGCCCAACTGCTGCACCAGGGCCGCGCCGGAGTACAGGGCGGACTGTACGCTGGCGGTGCCTGCCGCCCGCTCGCAGACTTTGCGCAGATCCCGCTGCCTTTGCAGGTAGCGGCCCAGGAACCAGTCATGAAGGTTCAGCATTTTGATGGTGAGCATCCCCGACAGGCCGGATATGAGCTCCTGGTTGATATCTTCCTCCGCCTGCCCTGCGCGGATATAGTTCTGCACCAGATATTTTTCCGTGATGAGCGGGGGCAGGAACTGGATCATGCCGAATGCCGTCAGCAGGCCCGCTATCCACAGGCCGCTGTCCCTCCGGGCCAGCAGAAGGGAATAGAGGAGGAGTCCCGCCCCGGCCTGGATCAGGCCCGGAAGCTTCTCCGTGAAGAAGTCCACACATTCGGGGATATCTTTTTCGCAGAGGACTGTGAGCCTGCCCTCGCTGTCCGGGCGCAGGGGCCCTTCCAGGTATCTGGCGTACAGGGCGCATTCCAGGTCGTTCGTCCTGCGCTGGCGGCAGGGCGTCCATAACCGGCCCTTGACATAGGCACATGCCAGCTGCACCGCGAATACGACGCAGAGCTTTTCCACAATGAGGACTCCTCTTTGATAGGAAAAATCGGATAAGATGTCTACGAAGGCGGCAAGGTAACGGGCGATGAGGAAAATGCAGAAGGTGTCTGCCAGGAGCAGGACCGTACAGGCGGCCATGCAGAATCTGTGGTTCTTGTATAAGTCTTTTCTGTTCATTGCGGGGCTCCTTTGGGCGGTATCCGGTTTTCTGCCGCCCTGCTCCCCGGAGGAGAGCAAGGCTTGTGCGCTTTGGCTTCCGTGTGGCATGCGTGGAAGCGCAAGGCCATGGATAGTTTACGATAGGAGCGGCTTCTCTGTAAGGGGCTGATTGGATAGGACCGGGCTCAACCTCCGGTTGGAAATGGAGACAAAAGATACGATGACGAATTTTGCGACTAAAACAATCATACGGAGGTGGGGAAACAGTCAGGGAATCAGACTTTCAAAGGAAGTGCTGTCACAGATGGACTTAAAAGAGGATGATACGGTAGGAATCAGTATATATGATGGAAAAATGACTATTGAGAAAATCAATAAGCCGAAATATCTTAATTTACAGGAAAGGTTGGAGGCATTCTACAAAAGACCGCTTGAAGAGATTTATGTTGAAAACGAGCAAGAGGTTGATGTAGGGAATCCGGTAGGGGATGAAATGTGGTAACTTATAAACAAGGCGATATCATTGTCATGGATTTTGACCCTCAACAGGGGCATGAACAGCGAGGGAGGAGACCGGCAATCATTCTGAGCAATGATGTACTGAACCATCATAGCTCATTAGCGCTTGTCTGTCCTATCACGAACACGAACAAAAGGCATCCATTTTATATTGAATTGGACGGGCGGACACAGACCACAGGCGTGATATTGTGCAATCAGGCAAAGATGCTGGATGTCAGAGCGAGGAACGCGCAGTTCAGAGAGGAATGCCCGGAGGATATCTGGAAGGAAGCCAGAGAGTTGATCATCAGCTTCATGTAAAGGCAGCATATAGCGGCAAAGGCATTTGGTCTGTATTCCAGATGCCTTTTTGTATGTGAAAAAAGCTTGCATAAGAAAACAAAAGAAGCTAAAATAGATATGGCCTGTAAACAGATTGAGAGAAAGAGCAGAAACCATGCCCAAGAGAATGATTGAGACGAATATAACGGAAGAGGACATCAAGATAGAAGGCTCCCTGCGCCCCCAGAAATTGGATGACTACATCGGTCAATCCAAGGTGAAGGAGACTCTGAAGATTTATATCGAGGCAGCGAAGCTGCGGGGGGACGCTCTGGACCATGTGCTCTTCTACGGGCCTCCGGGTTTGGGGAAGACCACGCTGGCGGGCATCATCGCCAATGAGATGGGCGTCCACTTGAAGGTCACCAGCGGGCCCGCCATCGAGAAGCCGGGGGAGATGGCCGCCATCCTGAACAACTTAGAGGAGGGAGACCTGCTGTTCGTGGACGAGATACACCGCCTGAACCGCCAGGTGGAGGAGGTGCTGTATCCTGCCATGGAGGACTATTGCATCGACATCATGATAGGAAAGGGCTCCACGGCCCGTTCCGTGCGGCTGGATCTCCCCAAATTCACGCTGGTGGGGGCCACCACCAGGGCGGGGCTCCTGACAGCGCCCCTGCGGGACCGGTTCGGCATGATCCATCACCTGGAGTTCTATACCATAGAAGAACTGCAGCTGATCATCCTGCATTCGGCCCGGGTGCTGGAGGTGGAGGTGGAGCCTGAGGGGGCCCTGGAGATGGCCCGCCGCAGCAGGGGCACGCCCAGGCTTGCCAACCGCATCTTAAAGAGGGTGCGGGATTTCGCCCAGGTGAAATATGACGGCATCATCACCGAGGAGGTGGCCAGGACGGCCCTTGATTTGATGGATGTGGACAAGCTGGGGCTGGACCATATCGACAGAAACCTCCTGCTCACTATGATCGAGAAGTTCGACGGAGGCCCTGTGGGGCTGGATACCCTGGCGGCGGCCATCGGGGAGGACGCTGGAACCATTGAGGACGTGTATGAACCCTATCTGATTAAGAACGGCTTCCTGAACCGCACGCCCCGGGGGAGGGTGGCCACGGAGCTGGCGTACCGGCATCTGGACTGCGGCGTCTATCGGCAGAAGCCGTGACGCGGGCTGCGGGAGCCTGGACGGCTTAGGCGGCCCGGGCGGGAGCCTGGACACCGGAACCGTAAATGCTGTGAAGGAATAATGAGTTGCGGTGGGAGAGTCTGGATGGCGGAAAGGGAGTGGAGATTATGAAGAAAGCTATGAAAGCGATAATGAAAGCAACCAAAACCGTGAAAAAACTGACAATAGTGTCATGCGTGGCGCTGACCTTGTGCCTTGCCGTCTCTGCCTGCGGCGGGAAAGACGAAGCGGAAGGGACGAAAGATGCTGTCATGGGGATAGAGTCCGTGGCGCTTGACGGGGAGTCGGAAGCCGGCAATCCTGAATCGGAAGCCGTGCCCACGGAGGCCGGAACCCCGGGCGGCGAAGGCGGCGGGGAAAGCGCTGCCGCCGCACCCCAAATCAACGCGGAAATCCTGCGGGAGGCCCGGACGGATGAGGGGGGAGAAGAGATAGCCTTCGCGGAGTATCCTATGTTCACCCTTGCGGGAGGCGGCAGCGAGGGGCTGTCCGCGGCGCTTGACACCATAAACGCACAGTGCAGATCACAGAGCGAAACATTGCTGGACGAGCTACAGGAAAGCGTAAAGGAGTACAGAGAATCCGTGGATTCGGCCAGCGTGTTCGGGCAGGGGACCCAGGCCTATATCTACAGATGCGACACAGATGTAGTCAGCATCATGGTCATGCGGACCGTGAACATGGGAGGCCCCATCCCAACAATTACTGGGACTATTACAACCTGAACGCCAAAACGGGAGAGAATCTGCAGCTGTCCCAGTTCCTGACCATGGATGAGGCGATGGTAGAAAACGTCATAGGGCGGCTCCATGAAAATTATCCGGAGGTGGAGTTCGACGACGCGGTGTTGCGGGCGGATATACCGGAGATTGTGGCGGGAGAGGGCATCGGCTGGTACTTTTATGAAGGGCAGATCAACCTGGCATTCCCGGAGGGCTCCTTTGGCTTCGGCCATGCGGTGGGGAGCCTGGAGGTAACGGTTCCTTTAGAGTGAAGCGCTGATATGGACAGAGGCTGGTCGCAGGAGGTATTGCAAAATTGGCAAAAGAGCGTTCTATAGAAGAAATAAATTCCGCGGACAGGCTGGCCGCATTCGAGAAGATGCTGGCGGCCGTGCAGAAGGAATATGGCGATATCCTGGAGAAAATGGACGGGCTGAAAGCGCAGGGGAAAGTTAAGACCGTGACCTACCAGCAGCTGATGTCGCGGCAGCTGATGTACCAGAACATGCTGTCCCTGTATCAGATTTATGGGCTGATAGAAAAAGGAGAAGCTGAATAAGACGGTCTTCAGGCATCTTGGAGTATTGAGAAAGCATGATTTTAGAAGGAGAGTAGGTATGGGAATTCTGAAAAACGGAACGTTATGGAAAGACACGGACGGTGCCCCCATCCACGCCCACGGCGGATACATGATTTCCTTTGGGGGATATTATTACTGGTACGGAGAGGACAGGAGAGAGGATTATTATGTAAGCTGCTACCGCTCCAAAAACCTGTCAAACTGGGAGCTCCGGGGGCATGTGCTCACCGCCTCCTCGAAGACGGAAGCGTACCGCGTCAGGACGAAAATCCAGCTGCGGCGGGAAGACGGCGGCAAGGTCAACCTGGAACGGCCCAAGGTGCTGTACAATGAGCGGACGAAAAAGTTCGTCATGTGGATGCATTTCGAGAACGGAAAGGACTATCACGACGCTGCGGTGGGAATCGCCACCTGCGATGCGCCGGATGGGGTTTTCACCTATCACGGACATTTCAACCCATATGGCTTCATGTCCAGGGACTGCACCCTGTTCCAGGATGATGACGGGACGGCCTATTTCATCTCGGCAGCCCGGGACAATGCGGATTTGCACATGTATCGGCTGACGGATGACTACATGAACGTAGATGCTCTGGTTCACAGGCTCTGGCAGGGAGAATACCGGGAGGCCCCCGCGGTGGTGAAGATAGGCGGGAAATATTACATGCTGACCTCCTTCTGCACCGGCTGGGCCCCGAATCAGGGGAAGTACGCAGTGGCCGATTCCATGGAGGGGCGATGGAGCCGTCTGCGGGAGATTGGGGACGAGACCACCTACAGAAGCCAGCCTGCCTTTGTCCTGCATGAGGACGGAAAAGTCCTGTACTACGGCGACCGCTGGAACGCGGAGGACTATTTTGCGTCCGGCTATGTGGTCTACCCCCTGCATGTGGAGGGGGACGGGCTTGTCATGGAATATGTGGAGGAGATGGCGTTTTTGGAATAGAATGCTTGCCAAAATTGAAAAGCCCTTTCACAAACTCAACTAACATTACACACAAAAGACACAGAACAGGAGCGAAAGCTATGCCAGAACAGATTCCAGCAGGTGAACTCACCCCTATGATGCAGCAGTATATGGAGACGAAGAAGCAGTATGACGACTGCATCCTTTTTTACCGGCTGGGGGACTTTTATGAGATGTTCTTCGAGGATGCAAAGACGGTGTCCAAGGAGCTGGAGCTCACCCTGACGGGAAAGGCATGCGGCCTGGAGGAGCGGGCGCCCATGTGCGGCGTCCCTTACCATGCGGTGGAGGGGTATTTGACCAAGTTGGTCAACAGAGGCTACAAGGTGGCAATCTGTGAGCAGGTGGAGGATCCCAAGCTGGCAAAAGGGCTGGTGAAGCGGGAGGTCATCCGCATCGTGACCCCCGGAACGAACCTGAACCTCCAGTCCCTGGAGGAGTCCAGGAACAATTTCCTCATGAGCATCGCCTACACCCCCACAAAAATCGGCATCTCCGTGGCGGACGTCACCACAGGGGACTACTATCTCACAGAGGTGGAGGATTTAAAGAAGCTGAACGACGAGCTGATGAAGTACGAGCCCTCGGAAATCATCTGTAACCAGAATTTCCTGGTCAGCGGCTTTGATGTGGAGGGGCTGCGGGGGAAGTACCACATCTCCGTCAACGCGCTGGAGCCCCATCTGTTTGACGACGACGGATGCAGGCGGCTCCTGCTGCGCCATTTTAAGGTGAATACCCTGATCGGGCTGGGCATCGAGGATTTCCCCACGGGAATGACCGCGGCAGGGGCGCTGCTGCAGTATCTGTACGACACCCAGAAGACAGACCTGGCCCATTTCACCCATCTGTACCCTTATCTGACCAACAAATATATGCTGCTGGACAGTTCTACCAGACGGAACCTGGAGCTGACGGAGACCATGCGGGAGAAGCAGAAGCGCGGCTCTTTGCTCTGGGTGCTGGACAAGACCAAGACCGCCATGGGCGGGCGTCTCCTGCGGAGCATGCTGGAGCAGCCTTTGATTGATAAGGAAGAGATGGAGAAGCGCCTGGACGCTGTGGAGGAGCTGGGGAAGGACAGCGTCTCCCGGGATGAAATCCGGGAATACCTGAACCCCGTCTACGATCTGGAGCGGCTGCTGAGCAAGGTCACCTACAAGACGGCGAACCCCAGGGATTTCATCGCCTTCCGCAATTCCCTGGAGATGCTCCCGGCCATCAAATCGGTGCTGAAAAGCTTCTCCTGCCGGGAACTGCGGGAGGTGGAGGAGCGCATTGACGGGCTGCAGGACATCTTCCAGCTGATCCAGGCTTCCATTGAGGAGGATCCTCCGGTGACCGTCAGGGAGGGAGGCATCATCCGGGACGGCTTTGACGAGACGGTGGACATGCTGCGCAGCGCAAAGCGGGACGGGAAGCAGTGGCTGGCCCAGCTTGAGGAGACGGACAGGGAGCGGACGGGCATCAAGAACCTGAAGATCAAATACAACAAGGTCTTCGGCTACTATTTCGAGGTGACCAATTCCTACAAGAATCTGGTGCCGGAGGACTATATCCGCAAGCAGACCCTGGCCAACGCGGAGCGCTACACCACGCCTAAGCTGAAGGAGCTGGAGGATACGATTCTGAACGCGGAGGACAAGCTCACCACCCTGGAGTACGACCTGTTCTGCAAAATCCGGGATTCCATCGCCTGTGAGCTCGACCGGATCCAGACCACGGCCAAGGCTGTGGCGAAGCTGGACGTTTATGCGGCGCTGTCTTTGGTATCGGAGCGCAACCGCTATGTGCGGCCAAAGCTCAACGAGAAGGGCGTCATCGACATCAAGGACGGAAGACATCCTGTAGTCGAACGGATGATAGAGGGAGACATGTTCATCTCCAACGACACTTTCCTGGACAACAACAAGCACTGCATCAGCATCATCACCGGCCCCAACATGGCGGGAAAGTCCACCTATATGCGCCAGACCGCGCTGATTGTGCTGATGGCCCAGGTGGGATGCTTCGTGCCTGCAAAGAGCGCCAACATCGGCATCGTGGACAGGATATTCACCCGGGTGGGGGCTTCCGATGACCTGGCCAGCGGACAGTCCACCTTTATGGTGGAGATGAACGAGGTGGCCAATATCCTGCGCAACGCCACCTCCGACAGCCTGTTGATCCTGGATGAGATTGGCAGGGGGACGTCCACCTTTGACGGCCTGAGCATCGCCTGGGCGGTGATCGAGCATATCAGCAGCCGCAAGCTCCTGGGGGCCAAGACCCTGTTCGCCACTCATTACCATGAGCTCACGGAGCTGGAGGGCAAGATGAGCAATGTGAACAATTACTGCATCGCCGTGAAGGAGAGGGGAGACGACATCGTCTTCCTGCGCAAGATCATCAAGGGCGGCGCGGACAGAAGCTACGGCATCCAGGTGGCCAGGCTGGCCGGGGTGCCGGACATGGTGATAGACCGGGCCAAGGAAATCGTGGAGCAGCTCACGGACAATGACATCATAGAAAAGATACAGAACATCACCGTAGACGTAAAGGACACCAAGGTAAAGCGTCAGCCCAAGCCGGACGAAATCGAGCTGTCCCAGATGGCCCTGTTCGACACAGTGACGGACGAGGACGTGCTGAAGGAGCTGATGGAGGTGGAGGTGAACACCCTGGCCCCCATCGATGCCCTCAACGTGCTCTACCGCCTCCAGAACAAGCTGAAGAACCGCTGGAGAGCTAATACATAAGGGTAGTGCATAAAGATAAACAAAATCCCCCAAATAGTACTATCAGCTTTGACGCTCAAAAAATATTTCGTAAAAAAACCTCCCATTTTATGGGAA
>CAJUFO010000070.1 GCA_910585615.1 uncultured Acetatifactor sp. | reverse complement strand
ACCCTTCTTCCAGAAAATCTTTTTTATTTTCCTCTTGACATTTCACCAAATTGCTATCTATCCGGCGACAGCCTTCTTTTTCCCGGCGCTCTTCTTCTCCGCTATGCCCTTCTTCCCTGCGGCGCTCTTCTTTTCCGCAGTCCTCTTCTTTTCTGCGGCGCT
Organism: uncultured Acetatifactor sp.; assembly: GCA_910585615.1. GTDB lineage: Bacteria > Bacillota > Clostridia > Lachnospirales > Lachnospiraceae > Acetatifactor. The sequence continues at coordinate 23,617 of CAJUFO010000070.1, read as the reverse complement.
CTTCTTCTCTGCGGCGCTCTTATTCTCTGCGGTGCTCTTCTTCTCTGCGGCGCTCTTATTTTCCGCAGTGCTCTTCTTTTCCGCAGCACTCTTCTTTTCTGTGGTGCTCTTCTTTTCCGCGGCCACCCTCTTATCCGCGCTGTCCCCGGTGTGGGATGCAGTCTTTTTCTTCGGTGATGCCTTATCCGCCCTGTCCGCTTTCTCCTTCGCCAGCTCCTGGGCCGTAAAGGGGATATACTTCAGGATGCTCAGGGACAGGGGCGCTGTCTTCACCGTGATGGAATAAGGCCTGTCGTCCCACTCCGTCTCCTTCGACCGCTTCACCCTGCCATTCACTATCCCTGAGCCGCCGTATTTCTCGCTGTCGGAATTGAATATCTCCTTGTACTTCCCATGGAAGGGCACGCCGATGGTGAGCTCCTTCTCGATTCCCGAGAAATTGGCCGCGACCACCAGAATCTCGTCCTTCTTAGCGCCCCTGCGCAGGTAGGTCAGGAAGCACTCCTCCCAGGAGATATGGTTCACCCACTCGAAGCCCTCCGGCGCGTCGTCCAGCGCGTGCAGCTCGGGGCTGGTGCGGTAGAGATGGTTCAGATCCTTTACCAGCTCCGAAATCCCCTGGTGCTCCGGCACCTCGGCAAGCTCCCATTCCACAGGCCTGGCCTCGTTCCACTCATCGAATTCGGCCAGATCCTGCCCCATGAACAGCAGCTTCTTGCCCGGATGCGTCATCATATAAGCATAGGTAAGGCGGAGGTTAGCGAATTTCTGCTCCCGATCCCCGGGCATCTTCCCGATCAGGGAGGCCTTGCCGTGCACCACCTCATCGTGGGAGAACACCAGCATGAACTTCTCGCTGTAGGCATAGACCATGCTGAAGGTCAGTTCCCCGTGATGGTGGGCCCGGAAATAGGGGTCGTATCTGATGTAGCCCAGATAGTCGTTCATGAAGCCCATGTTCCACTTCAGGTCGAAGCCCAGGCCGTCCTCTTCCAGTGCCCCTGTGATCCTGGGGAAGGCGGTGCTCTCCTCGGCGATGCTCAGCACGCCCGGATTGCGCTTCTTCATGACGGAGTTCAGGTGCTTGATCATCTCGATGGCCTCCAGGTTCTCCTTGCCGCCGTACATGTTGGCCACCCATTCGCCGTCCTTTTTCCCATAGTCCAGATAGAGCATGCTGGCCACCGCGTCCATGCGGATGCCGTCCGCGTGGAACTTCTCCACCCAGAACAGGGCGTTGGCGATCAGGTAATTGGAGACCTGGGGCCTGCCATAGTTGTAGATCAATGTGCCCCAGTGGGGATGGCAGCCCTGTCTGGGATCCATATGCTCGTAGAGGCAGGTGCCGTCAAAGTTGGAAAGCCCGTAGGTGTCCCTGGGGAAATGGGCCGGAACCCAGTCCAGGATCACGCCGATGCCCGCCTTGTGGAGCTCATTCACGAAATACATGAAATCCTCCGGAGAGCCGTACCTGGCCGTAGGCGCGTAGTAACCGATCACCTGGTATCCCCAGGAGCCGTCCAGGGGATGCTCCATGACGGGCATCAGCTCTACGTGGGTGTAGCCCATCTTCTTGATATAAGGAATCAGCTGCGCCGCGATCTCCCGGTAATTGGCGTAGCCGCCGGAGGCCTCCCCCTCTTGGGCAGGGGCCACAAAGGAGCCCAGATACATCTCATACACGCTCACAGGCGCGTTCCCGGTCTGGAATCCGGCCCGGCCCTTCAGGAATTCCCCGTCCTCCCAGACAAAGCTGTCCAGATCCGCCACCACCGAAGCCGTCTCCGGCCGAAGCTGGGCGGCATTGCCGTAGGGGTCTGCCTTCAGATAAGTCATCCCGCCCTTTATCTTGAGCTCGAATTTATAATTGTCCCCCGCCTTTGCGTCCGGCAGGAAAATCTCGAAGATGCCTGAGTCCCCCAGCCGCCTCATCTGGTGAATCCTGCCGTCCCAGCCGTTGAAGTCCCCCACCACGCTGGCCCGCATGACGTTCGGGGCCCACACGGCGAAGTACACGCCCCTGATGCCGTCGATGGTCATGGGATGGGCGCCCAGCTTCTCATAGATGGTATAATGGATGCCGCTTTGGAACTTGTCCATATCGCTCTCTGTAATCTGAGGCGCGAAGCGGTATGCCTCGCCGCGGACGTTCTCGCTGCCGTCCTTCCCTTTCACCAGGTAATGGTAAGCGGGAACGTCGCTCTCCTTCCGGGGCAGCAGCGCGGCAAAAAAGCCGTCCTCGTCCGCCAGCTCCAGCTCCACCCGCTGGCCGGTCCCTTCGAACACAATCTGAGCCTGCTCCGCTCCCGGGAAATATGCCTGCACCAGGGTCTGTTTCCCGGCTCTGTGGGGGCCCAGCAGTTCGTGGGGATTGTCGCACTCGGAGTAGATGATCTCCTCGATTTTCGGCCAGTTCATCAACTGATAAAGTTTGTTCGTCATGCCGTCTGTTTCCTTTCTTTGATGCCTTTTTATCGTTCTATGAAACCGTTCTCGTTCTCTGATTTCTCTGATTTCCTGCCATGTTCGGTGAAGCGCTTCATCCCTCCAGGCTGTGCAGGAACAGTCCGCTGCGCAGCTTTGGCTCGAACCAGGTGGACTTGGGCGGCATCAGCCTCCCCGCGTCCGCCACGGCGAACAGCTCCTGCATGGATGTGGGATACAGGGAAAACGCCACCGCCATATCCGCCCCGGTCCCCTGTCCCGCGGGCAAGGCCTCTCCCCCAGATCCTTTCTCCGAAGTCAGCTGCCGCCGCTCCTGCACCCTGCGCTCCAGCTCCTTCAATCCGCGGATGCCGCCCACGAAGTCGATGCGCTTGTCCGTCTTCGGGTCAAGGATGCCCAGGACAGGGCCCAGCAGATGGTCCTGGAGCAGAGAGACGTCCAGTCCGTCCACGGCATCCTCAGATAAAATATGAGGCCTGGCCGTCAGGCGGTACCATGCGCCGTCCAGGTACATGCCGTACTGCCCCTTCCTTTTGGGACGGTAGGGTGCCTCCGGCGCTTCCTCCACCTGGAAGCCCTCGGAAATCTTCTCCAGGAAGCCCTCCTTCGTATAACCGTTCAAGTCGAATACTATGCGATTGTAATCCAGGATATGCAGCTCCTCGTCCGGGAACAGCACCGAGAGGAAATAGTTGAACTCCTCCTCTCCTGTATAGTCCGGATGGGCCTGCCGCCGCATGAGCCCCACCTTCACGGCAGAGGCGCATCGGTGATGGCCGTCCGCGATGTATATGGCATCCATCCGGGCGAACCGCTGCCGGATGCCCTGGAGCGCATTGCCCGCTTCCGTCTCGTCTTCCTCCATGGGATGCTCTTCTCCCATGGGATGCTCCTCTCCCATGGGATGCTCCTCTCCCATGGGATGCTCCTCTCCCATTATGACCCAGACCCGGTGTCCGATGCCGTCCTCGGAGACGAAGCCGCAGGCCGGAGGATTTTTCTTCACTGCCCCGATGATTTCCCGAAGCACCGCGTCCGAGCGGTAAGCCAGGAAAATGGGGCCTGTCTGCATGTCGCACACGTCCACATGGCGGATTCTGTCCTGTTCCTTGTCCGCCCGGGTGTTCTCATGCTTTTTGATGATGCCGGCGCTGTAGTCGTCGATGGAGGCGCAGGCCACGATGCCGGTCTGGCTCCTGCCGTCCATGGTCAGCTCGTAGAGATAGTAGCAGGGCCTGTCCTCCCTGACGAATTTCCCCTGGGCGATCTGGTCCCGCAGCAGAGCCGCCGCCCTTTCGTACACCTGCGGCGCATAGGTGTCCACCTCCGGGCCGAAGCCCGTCTCCGCCCGGTCTATGGCCAGGAAGGAGTCGGGATTTGCGGCCACCACTGCCGTGGCCTCCTCCCTGTTGTACACATCATAGGGCAATGCGGCTATCCTGCCCTCCATGCCCGGCGCCGGGCGGTATGCGGAAAACGGTCTGATATCTGCCATTGTCTTCGTTCCTCTTTTCTATCGAAATAAAAGATAAATTTATTTTACCAAAAATATCTGTACTTAACAAGGATCTAGTGATAAACTATACTTGAAAATTGCGAAAGGGTGAGACGATGAAGAACGGACGAACCACAAATCAGAAAAGAACAGAAAGACATGAGGTAAGCCAATGACTGACGAAAACAGAAAAATGCTGGAGCGCATCAACGCATACGCGGAAAATACCCTGGGCGAGATCGACCCACAGAAAGTGCCGGTGTCCGTCCAACTGGAACAGCTGCGGCCCGTGATGGAGGAAATCGCCGCTGAAAAGGGCATGAGCCTGGAGGATGTGTTCATCCTGTACATGGACCTCCAGAGCGAGGCCTCCTGCGCCACAAACGAGAAGCTCAAGGACAGCCTCCGGGACATCAACAATGGCTTCGATGGCGGCTCCCCGCTTCTGTTCCGCTGAGCGCGGGGCCTCTCCATATCTGCCATATCTGCGGCATAATTCCAGGGCATGTCAACGCGCGGGGCACTGCCCGGAATTATGTCGTATTTTGTCGTTCTGCATGGTTTTCATCCGGCAGGAAGAATCAGGCAAGGGCCTCCTCGAACACCTTTAACAGCTGCTCCTGGTAGAACGGCTTGTCCACGAACCCTCTGGCGCCGATTTTCCTGGCCCGCTCAAAGGTGTCCTCATAGGCCAGGGAGGAAACCATCACGATCCTTGCGTCCGGATGCTCCTTCAGGATGATCTCGGCAGCGTCTATGCCGTCCATCCCCTGCATGATGATATCCATAGTCACCAGATCCGGCGCCACTTCGGCGTACCGGGCGATGGCATCCTCCCCGCTGCGGCAGTATGCCGCCACCTCGTAATCCGTGCCCGCCAGGGCATCTTCTAGCTGCACCCTGACCAGCCGGGAATCGTCTACTATCATGACACGTCTCTTCATCTCACATGCTCCCTTCTGTCAGCTTATGTCCCCGGCGTCCTCGTCCTGCTGCGCACAGGGCACATGGTGGATCAGCTGCGCCCCCTCGTTGTACTCATTGGAATAAGTAAGGACGAACTGAACCTCCCTTCCCTCCGGCTCAAAGCGCCCGCGGTAGAACGCCGGCGGATTGAAATGCGCCGGAACCTGCGTCGCCTGGAACATGGCTCCTGCTATCCTGCCGCACAGCACATTGAAATATTCCTTGCTGAACTCTTCCAGGTCTTCGGGCTCCAGCATTTCCTCATGGAACGAGTTGCAGGCCATACGGTACAGCAGACTGGTATCCGCACAGAGGGTCAGGCTGGTATGGAAGCCTTTGTCAAAGGTGATCTGTACCGTGCACATATCCTCCCCCGGCGGCATGTCTTCCTGGTGCAGGCGCACACCTGCAGTACGCTCCGTCACGTCCTGGACCGCCTGGTTCAATATCCGTTCAAGTTCTTCCTGTGTCAGCGTGCTGTTCATAGCTCAATCCTTTCTCCCACGAAACACTTGCCCTAAACCCTTCCGTCCTGCTCCAGCGCCCGCTGGATCCGGTTCCGCAGGTCATCCTCATGGAAAGGCTTCAGTATATAGTCACAGATTCCCAGCTTCGCGCTCTCCAGGACGGAGTGGGAATCCTCCACGCCCGTAAGCATGATTACAGGGATGTCTTTCCTGTCTTTCATGGCGCGGATCTCCCGCAGCGTCTGAATACCGTCCTTGAGGGGCATCCGGATGTCCAGCAGAATCAGGTCAGTGTTCTCCTGTTCCAGATATTTCAAGGCGCGTATACCGGAATTCACCATCGTCACCTCGTAATCGTTCCGCAGGGCATCCCAAATCCTCGATAAGATGATCGCTGCGTCATCCACTACCAAGATACGTTTTTTGCCGTATCCGTCTCCTGTTTGGGTCATTTGCGCTCTTCCTCCTTTTAAAATATGGCCAGAAGCTGACGTAACAGCTCCTCGGCATTGTCATCCTCATACAGCTTAAGCTGCTCCTGTATCTGCAGCAGACGCTCCTTCATATCCTCCGGCAGTTCATGGCGCAGGATTTCCTCCACACCGTCCGCACATTCCCTGGAACGGAAATGCTCCAGCTGGTCCAGCGCCGTGCCCACCTGCTCCTTCAGTTCCTGCGCAGTCAGGGCGGGAAGCTTAGCGGCCTCTGTATCATCATTCCGTCTTCTCTGTTCCAGGAAGGATCCTATATTCTGCAGGAGCGATTCGTAGGCCTTCAACAGCGCGGGAAATTCCCGGGCGATAAAGGCGCTGTCCCCTTTGGCGGCGGCGTTCTCCTGGGCTCTGGCCATGGCAGAGAGATCCATGGCGCCGATATTGGCGGAGGCGCTCTTAAGGCCGTGCACTTCTATCTGGTAGCGCTGGACATCGGAGTCCACAAGCTGGCGCAGCAGTTCGGTCTTGCGCTTCCCGTCCATACGGTAAAGCTCCAGCAGATCCAGGAATTCCTCCTCCACACCGGAAAAAAACTGCATGGCGGCCTTCATGTCCAATCCCTCGATGCGGATGGACTCTGGATTCCACTGCTCCTCCGCCCCGTTTCCTTCCGTCTCTGTCTGCCTGTACTTCTCCGGCACCCAGCGCAGCAATAGCTGGTTCAGCTCCTTCCTGTCCAGGGGCTTGGCGATGAAATCCTGGAAGCCGTTGCTCAAAAACTGCTCCCGCATGCCCTCCATGGCGTTGGCGGTCAGCGCAATCACGGCGGGGGCGGTGCCGTTCTCCCCACAGTCCCTGCGAATGATCTCCGTAGCCTCTATGCCGTCCATCATGGGCATCATATGGTCCATGAAGATGATGTCATACCGATTGTCCCGCACCAGCTCGATGGCCTCCGGCCCGCTCTCCGCCTCTGTCAGATCGAATTCGTAGCTTTTCAGGAATCCTCTGGCCACCTTACGGTTGATCACATTGTCGTCCACTATGAGCACCTTGATGCCCGGCGCCTTGAAGTTTTCCCCCACGCCCTGCTCTGTCTGAGAAATCTCCGGCATCTCGGAGACGGGGCTGCTGTCCGTTATCTTCTGGAGGATGGTGATGGTGACCAGGGTCCCCTTGCCGTAAGTGCTGTCCACCTGAATGGTGCCGTCCATGAGCTCCACCAGCTGCTTCACGATGGCCAGGCCCAGCCCGGTGCCCTCCACGCTCCGGTTGCGCTTGGAATCCACCTGCCGGAAGTCCTCGAATATCTTGCCCAGGTCTTCCTCCCGGATGCCGCAGCCCGTATCCTCCACCCGGAAAGTGAGCAGCTCCTCATCCGCCTTCTCACCGGGCTTGCCCGTGATGCCGATGCGCACATACCCTTTCTTGGTGAATTTGATGGCATTGCTGAGGATATTGATCAAAACCTGCTTGATCCGCCCCTGGTCGCCCCTATAGCCGCAGGGAATGCTGTCGTCCATCTCGTACTTCATGATCAGCCCGTGCTGGGAAGCGACCATGTCCATCATGCCCACGACTTCATCCGCCACTACCTTTATGTAGTAATCCGTGGGCAACAGCTCCATTTTGCCCGCCTCCACCTTGGACAGATCCAGAATGTCGTTGATGATGGCCAGCAGGTTCCTGGCGGCGGACTGCACGTTCTTGGCATAGCCGTAAATCTGGGTGTCCGCGCACTCCTCCATGATGATATCGTTCAATCCGATGATGGCATTCATGGGGGTGCGTATCTCGTGGGACATATTGGCCAGGAATTCGCTTTTGGCGATGCTGGCCTTCTCCGCCTGCTGGCGCACCCGCTTGATTTCATTGATATAGGCCTTGATGTCGGTCATATCCAGTATCAGTATGACGCAGCCCTGCTTTCTGCCGTTCTTGTCTATGATCTTCTTGCTGTGGCTCTCGTAATGCTGGCCGTTGATGGAGAAGCTCTGGGGGATGTCCTCATTGAGCATTTCCTCCCTGAATTCTTCCAGTACCCTGATGTTCTCTCCCAGCTTGTGGGCGGGCAGACAGGTGAAGATATCCGCGGCGGCCCTGTTGTAGCTCACCAGCCGGTCATGGTCGTCCAGGGCGATTACCCCGTCCCCCAGGTTCTCCAGCACCTTTTCCGCCGCAAGATGGCGGAAATCATAATCACGCCTGCTCCACACCACGATGACTACCATGGCCATGGAGATGGCCATGGTCATGGGCGTGAAGTCGAACACCTTCACCAGTTTGAACACATAGCCCGCCAGCACGATCACCGGCAGGGTGGAAATCCCCAGAATCGTCCAGTACTGGCGGTTCACCTGCCGGTCCGAGCGCACATGGATGGCCCGGGCCAGAGTGAATATGCACAGCCCATAGGGAATGATGATGCGGGTGAACATAAAAAGCGTGTACAGCGGGCCGTAGGTGATACTGACATAGTGGAACCCGTCCGCGGCCGTCAGCCATCTGACCTCTCTGTAGAAAAGGCCGTGCCAGTTAAAGAACACCGTGGGCAGCACAAGGAAATTGGCAACGGCCAGAATCCGCAAAAGTATCTTGGGCGGGGTGGCGCTGCAATAGAGATAGGTGAACCAGCAATAGAACAGCGGCACGAAGGCAGAGCCCACGTTCTCCACGGTCACCGCCGTGACGGCAGCCTCCACCGTGGGAGCGGTCAGCTCCAGCAGATAGCCCACATTCTGCACCAGAGCTCCGCACATAATGAAAATCAGGAACTTCTGTTCCCTGGCCCCCTCTCCGTTGAGTAGGAGAATCAGCGCGATAAAAGTCAGGCAGATGCCAAAGCCCTCCAGCGCGATGACCACGTTTACCATATTGATCCCCCTCTGCGCTTCCATGCGCATATCCGTCAATCGCTTAAAATCAAAAGCCGTTTCACTCCATTCATATCATAGTATATCTCAACTGATATGTCAAGAAATATGAGGCCTCCCGCCCCAGGGACATAGCCGTCTGCTGTTTCGTGATTTTCGTTATGCACGAAAACACCTGGCGGAACTGCCCGTGAACGGCAACTCGTCTACCTGTAGCCCTCGGAATAGGAAATCGAAGCCTCGTTCCTCCTCATGAACAGCAGCCCGAAAGAGCCCGGCCCGCAGTTGCTGGCGATGGCAGAGGAGGCCTTCTGCAGGTAGACCCGCTCAAAGGGACAGTACTGCCGCACCAGCTCCTGGATGTACTGCAGGCTCTCCTCGTCCATACCCGCGTAGGTGATGAACAGAATCCGCCTGTCGATGCCCCTGGGATTCGCCAGCTTCTTGCGCACATAGCCCTTTATCACATGGTAGAAGCTCCCCATCTCCATGCTGCTCACCGCCATCCGGCTCTTGCGCAGCACAATCACCGGGTGCAGCAGCAGGGCGTCGCACATTACCTGCACCCGCTTGGAGATCTGTCCCGACTTGCACATCATATGGGTGCTGTCGATTATGAATGCGGACGAAATATAACGGCGCAGCTTCTTCACGGTCTTCACGATTTCGTCCCTGGATGCGTGGTTCTCCGCCATATGGGCCGCATAGAGGACGGAAAGGCCCATGCTGCTGGAGAGATGGCCGGAGTCGATTACCGTGACGTTCTCAAAGGACTTGGCCGCCTCCAGGGCGTTCTGGTATCCGTCGCTGACATGCTTCGCCATGGTGATATGAATCACGTTCTGCGCCTCCGTCAGTTTCTGTGCGAAAAAGCGTTCATAATCCTGCACATCTGGGGGCTGGGAGACGCCCTTCTTGCCCCCCGCCATGTGGGCCAGCAGCTCATCCGCCATCAGCTCTGACTCGTCCAGGAAGCGCCCCTGCTCCGTACAGATATAGTAGTGGCATATGCTGATGCCGAATTCCCGCTTCAGGGATTCCGGCAGGTCGCACACGCTGTCCGTGGTGACCATCAGCGATATCCGCTTGGCCTGTTCGAAGATCAGCACGTCCTTCCCGATCTCCGACTGGCTGGCTGTCTCGCTTAAAGCCACCAGCTCCTTGGGCAGGATGCTCAGCACGGCGGCCTCCAGCAGCGCGCCGCTGATGGGTTTGGGCAGGTAGCCGCTGAAGCCCTCTTTCCGGTAAATCTGCTGATTGTCGCTTCCCGCATTGGCGGTAAGGGCTATCACCGGCACGTCCTGGCACAATCCCCCGGGCTGGGAATGCAGCGCATGGAGACATTCTATCCCGTCCATCTCCGGCATCAGGTGATCCATCAGAATGCAGTCATAATGCTGGTACTGGGTCAGCCGCAGACATTCCGCGCCGCTGGACGCCGTGTCGATCTGCACCTTGGTATCCGACAGGAGCTTGCGCACCACCATCAGGTTCATCTCGTTGTCGTCCACCACCAGCACATGGGCACCCGGCGCCTCGAAGCTGTGCCTGTACTGCTCCCCCTCGTGCACCTTCATGCGGGAAGTCAGGGTGAATGTCCCCAGCTCCCTCTCGCTTATGATGTCCTGCTCCAATGTGACCAGGAACGTGGATCCGTTCATGTAGACGCTGTTGACGCTGATCTCGCCTCCCATCAGCTCCACAAGCTGCTTGACTATGCTCAGCCCCAGCCCGGTGCCCTCGATGTGCCGGTTCTTCTTCTCGTCCACACGCTTGAATGCATCGAATATATAGGGGATGTTCTCCTTCTTCACCCCCTGGCCCGTGTCCTCCACGGAGTACCAGACCCGCACCCGGTTCACGCCCACCCGCTCGCAGCGCACGGAAAGGGTGACGGAGCCTTCCTTCGTATATTTCACCGCGTTGTTCAGCAGATTGATCAGCACCTGCTTGATGCGCACCTCATCGCCGCAGAGCATGCTGGGCATGGACGGATCCACCTGCAGCCTGAATTCCAGCCCCTTTTCCCGGGCCTTGATCCATATCATGTTCACGATCTCCGAGAAGAGCTCCCCGGTCTCATAGGACACGTTCACAATCTCCATTTTGCCCGACTTGATTTTGGACAGGTCAAGGATATCGTTGATCAGGGTCAGCAGCATCTTGCTGGCTCCCTGGATGTTCCTGGCGTTCTCGGCCACCTCGTCGGAAATGTCCCCCCGCAGGATCATCTCGTTGAGGCCGATGATCGTATTGATGGGCGTGCGTATCTCATGGCTCATGCTGGAGAAGAAATGGTTCTCCGCCTGGTTCAGCTCCTCGATTTCTTTCTTCTGGCTCTTGGTGAGCTTGTTCTCCTCCTCGTAGAGATAGTTCTGGAACAGGAGCAATATGCTTGTCAGGAAGCCCACCAGTATCACGGAGCGGGCAGAGTCGAAATAAGCCTGGGCCATGGTATTGGGCATCACCAGATCCGGATAGTGGTAGGCCAGATAGTAGCAGATGACCGTCTCCACTATACACAGCAGAAAGAACACCCCTTTCCGCCTTCCCTCCAGGGTGATGCTGATATAGATGAAGCAGAGCACGAACCACTCAGGCACCCCGCCGTAGAGTCCGCCTCCCGTGAAGAACACCACAGGGTACAACAGCAGGAGCAGCACCACTATGGCCGCAGCCCCCGCATTGATGCATTCCTTTTTGATGCTGATTTTGGCCGCTATGTAGATGTAGGCCAGGCTCAACGGCAATATGAACAGATTCACGTCGCTCCTGCCCAGAACCAGGATAAAGACCAGCGCCACCATGCTGATGCCTGTGACAAGCCTGAACATCCTCTCTCTCAGACTTATTTTATGGTCAAAAATGATTTCCAGCCACTTCCTGAACACGGTAACCTCCCTTTATAAATCGGCAATGCTCTCGCAGACCTCCCCGTACATCTGCAGCAGCAGGGGATGGTTCTCCCGAATGTATTCCACGTCTCCGTTCTTGCCTGCCTGCTCCAGCGCCTTGGCCTGGGCGGAAAGCCCCTCCGCGCCGATGGTCAGGGACGTGCTTTTCAGCGCATGGGCCTTGATTGCATAGTCCGTCCAGTTGGCCGCCTCGTAGAGGGCCACCAGTTCAGCCCTCTTCTCCTCCGCCTGGTCGTGGAACATCTGCAGCATATCCAGGTAGAACGCCTCCTCGCCGCAGCAGTAGTCCATCCCCATCCCCACGTTGATTCCGGCGCGCACCAGAGAGCCATAGGCTCTGAAAGGCTCTTCCTGGCCCTCCGCTGCCTCCGGAGCATCCACGGGGGGAGTCTGCGCTTCGGCGACAGATGCCTCTACTGCAGGCATCTGCGCTGCAGCCCCCGGTTCCGTACAGCGGACTGGTTCCTCTCCTGCGGCCGTCCCCGGGACAGCCCCCGGTTCCGCCCGGCGGGCGGATGTCTCTTCCACAGCCGATCCCGCAGCGTCCTTCCCCTCCACCGTCTCGGCCTCAGCCGGCTTCTCCGGCGCTGTGGGAGCCGCATCATACTGGATGCACTCATCCGGCAGCACCCGCCGCAGCACCCGCTCCAGAACGGCGCGCTCTATGGGCTTGGGGATGAACTCCGTGAAGCCCTCGTTGCGAAACATCTCCCTGGCGCCGCTGATGGTATTGGCCGTCAGGGCAATCACCGGCAAATCCTTGTAGATTCCATTGTCCATCTCCCGGATGCGCCGCAGCGTCTCCACGCCGTCAAAGCCCGGCATCATATGATCCAGGAATACCACATCGTAGGATGTCATGGCGCACCGCTCTATGGCCTCTTTCCCGCTTAAGCATGTGTCCACCTTTATGCCGTAGCTGCCCAGCACGCCTTTGGCCACCATGAGGTTCATGTCCTCATCGTCCACCGCCAGCACATGCACGCCCTTACAGGTAAAGGGCCTGCGCCCTGCGGCCTGGGCCTCCTCGAAGTCGTTCCCGCCCTCCTCGTCGCTCAGCAGGTTCACTATGGAAAGAGCAAAGAAAGGCTTGCGCAGCACTAAGAGCCTGCTGTCCTCCTCCAGCAGGAAATCCTTATCCGCGATCACAGCCACCGGAATCGTCTGTGCCAGCTCCTCGTAATAAGGGGGATTGGCCATGTATTCCGTCTGCGCGATGAACACATGGGTCAGTTTACGGTCTCGCAGGAGCTTCAGCAGCCCTTCGAAATTATGGGCCTGATACCCTTCGATGCCAAGCCCCTCCACCATGTGGAGAATCATCTGGTCATAATATCTCCTGACCTCGTCTCGGCTGTACCTCTCCGGTTTGAAGAAACAGGCAATGCACAGCTTCGAGGCATCGGGAACCGTGATGCAGGGCGTTTCGTCCGCCACCCCCTGAGGTATGGTGATATGTACCTGAAGCCCCTGCTGATCCAGGCTCTCGAAATGCACAAAACCGCCCATGGAATGGAGCAGTCCCCTGGCAATGGGAATGCCCAGCCCCAGCCCGCCCACATACCGGCGGCTCCCGGAATCCGCCTGATAGAAATCGTCCACTATCTGTCCCAGCTGTTCGGGCGCCATGCCGATTCCTGTGTCGCTGATATCGATGGTCAGGTTGATGCCGTAGTTCTCCCGCCGGAATCCGATGTACAGGTCGATGCCGCCCTCCTCCGTGAACTTCATGGAATTCTCCAGCAGGATCCGCAGGACATGGGAAATCTTGTCCGCATCGCCGATCAGCACCGAAGGTACTTTCGGGTCGATGTCGAACACCATTTCCAGTCTGTTTCTGTCGCTGTTCTGCAGCGCGGTTATGGCAATCACATCGTTCACCACCGATGTGATCATATAGGGCTCTTTTGCGGCGGACAGCGTGCCCTCCACAATCTCCGTATAGTCCAGGATATTGTTAATCTGGCCGGAGAGACGTTTGCCGGCCAACTTGATAGACCGCACGTTCTCCCGGATATCCGGGGCGATGTCCTTTCCCAGGGTCACCTCGCTGATGCCCACCACCATGTTCACCGGGGTGCGCAGTTCATGGGACACATTGGACAGGAAATCGGCGTTCTGCCGTACCGCCGTGGCCAACTGTTCCTGCATGCGGGCATATCCGGCCTTCTCCACCTGTCTGCGGCTGATGCGGTATCTGGCCACAATCACGGAGCCCGTCACAGCACAAAATCCCATCAACAGGCGCATCACCGTCCGCTCCTCAGGCCGGGCGCTGACGGTGTGGAGCACCAGAAGATGGTACAGAATCAGGCATACATAGAGCGCGGCTGCCATATACAGCAGACGCTTTCTATTCAGCAGGGAGAGCAGCAGAACCACCACACAGGCCACCATGGGGATATCATAGAGGCTGGTTGAATGCACGCCAAAAAAAAAGAAATCCATAATCAGCAGCCCTGTACATATGTTCTCATACATGATGTCCGAACCCACCCGCCCGATATGGAGCCACCATACCGTCAGGCAGCCGATGATGATGATGGGGAGCATCCACAGCTCCCACGACATGATTACGGCCATCAGGCTCAGCAGCACGCTCACGATGCTAAGTGTGCTGACCATTAGCAGATGCATGCTTGTCTGGGCTTCCGTCCTCATTTTTTATCAAACTCCTTTGCAATCCGCTCCATCAGATCCTGGGGCAGGAACGGCTTCTTCAGATAGTTGACCGCCCCCAGCCGGATAGCGTTCATCACATCATCCTCATGGCCGGATGCCGTCAGATATATCACCGGGATGTCCAGCCCCCGCTCCTTCATGCGCTGGAACGTCTCGATTCCGCTCATGCCCGGCATCTCGATATCCAGAAGAATCAGGTCGATTTCTTCGTTGTCATAAACGATATCCAGGGCTTCCTGTCCGGATTCCGCCGTCAGTATGTCGTAATACTTCTCCAGAATCAGCCTCGTCCTCCTCAGATTCATCTTGTCGTCATCCACCACCAAAACACGTCTCATATCGCCGCCTTGCCTCCTTATCTAATCTCGTGGACTTCCCGAATCGCTCTACAGTCTATTTTACAATAAGACAATGAAATCAAGAATTCGCGAATTCATACATATAATCAAGTATACCATACTGCTGCCAGCGTCCGCAACGAATCTTTGGCAGAGAATAAATTAAAAATTTATAAACTTGTCTGGCTCTGCCCGCCTGATGTATTCTCAGGAGGAATGCGCAAAGCCGTTCCCCTCGCGGCTTTCACTTCCACCGGCGCCAGGGAATCACCCCTCATCTTTTCAGACCTCCGGCAGCGCGTACTTCTCCTCATACTCCCTGAACCTCCTGCCGAATTCCTCGCTTCCGTCCCGAAATTTCCTCAAATGCTCATGAAGGCTCATGTCCTGAAGCGCCATGTCCAGCATGCAGCCTGCGATGTTGGAACAGTGGTCGGCCGTCCGCTCCAGGTCCGTCAGCATGTCGGACCACACGAACCCGGCCGTGATGGAACAGCCCCCCTGCTGCATCCGCAGGATATGTCTGGTGCGCATCTGTTCTTTCAGGCGGTCGATCACCTGCTCCAGGGGCTCCACCGCGGCGGCGGCCTCCAGGTTCTGCTCCAGGAATGCCTCCAGGGACAGGTCCATAATCTCCGCCACCGCCCCGCAGAGCACCTCCAGCTCACGGCGGGCCGCAGGGCTGAAGCTGCGCTCCTTCTGCGCCATCTCCTCCGCGGCCCCCAGGAGGTTCACGGCATGGTCGGAAATCCGCTCGAAATCCCCTATGGTCTTCAGCAGCTTTGCAGCCTCTGTGCTGTCCGCGGCGGAAATCTGCAGGGCGCTGAGCTTTACCAGGTAGGTGCTTAAGATGTCCTCGTAGTAATCCGTCTTCTCCTCTTTCAGGCGGATGGCCGCCGCCAGCTCCGGGGTCAGGTTCCCCAGCGCATCGATGGCTTCTTTCAGGGATGCCACGGACATCTGCGCCATGGACCCGGTGACCCTGTGGCAGCGCTCCAGGGCAATGGAGGGCGCGGCGAAGAGGCGTTCGTCCAACTCCATGTACTCCTCTTTGCGCCGCACGTCCGGCACCATCTTTGTCACCAGCTTCTCCAGGATATCCGACAGAGGCAGGATCAGGAGCAGGCACAGGACATTGAAGACGGAATGGGCCACGGCGATGCCCAGGAGGGAGGCCGGCTCCTCCAGGAAATGCAGGTGGAATATCCCTCTGGCCACGGAAAATACTGATATCCACACCGCCGTTCCGATGCAGTTAAAGGACAGATGCACCATGGCGGCCCGCTTGGCGTTCTTGTTGGCTCCCACCGAGGAGAGCATGGCGGTGACGCAGGTGCCGATGTTCTGGCCCATGATGATGGGGATGGCCGCCCCGTAGGACACCTGGCCGGTCACCGCCAGGGCCTGGAGGATGCCCACGGAGGCGGAGCTGGACTGGATAATCGCGGTCAGGGCCGCCCCTGCCAGCACGCCCAGCAGGGGATTTTCGAACATGACGAACAGCTCCCGAAAGGCCGGAACCTCCCGCAGCCCCGACACCGCCCCGGACATGGTCTCCATGCCGAACATCAATGTGGCGAAGCCCAGGAAGATCATGCCTGTGTCCTTTTTCTTTTCTCCCCGGCAGAACATGTGCAGGATGATTCCGGCCAGGGCCAGGAGGGGCGTGAAGGAGGAGGGCTTCGCAAGGCGGATGTACCAGCTGCCGCTGTCGATTCCCGCCAGGCTCAATATCCAGGCCGTCACCGTGGTGCCCACATTGGCCCCCATGATGACATTGACGGCCTGGCGCAAGGTCATGAGCCCCGAATTGACGAAGCCCACCACCATCACCGTGGTGGCCGAAGAGCTCTGTATCACCGCGGTCACGACCAGGCCTGTCAGCAGCCCGGCTGCCCGGCCTGTGGTGAATTTCCCCAAAAGGGCCCGCAGCTTCCCGCCGGCCCTGCGCTCCAGTGCCTGTCCCATGATGCTCATGCCGAACAGGAACAGGCTCAATCCACCAATCATTGTCAATCCGTCAAAAATATCCATCCTCTTTCTCTCCTGTCTGTTTTCTTTCGTCGCCCCTTTATTTATTCCCATGTTTTGCGGCAAAAATCCCTGTATCTCCATTCCTGTCCCTATTTGTTCCCTTTTACAGAAGCAGAATCTACAGTGCACGCAAGCTGCTTCTCCAAAAGACGCAACATATAATAAAAAAGCGAGGCCCCGCTGCATAACGAATATGCAACAAAGTCTCGCTTCTCACTCACAAAGCCGGATTCTCCAAAGGCAGCCATCGCCCCGGGGAAATCGTACTGACGGCAAGGTAAACACAGAACATGCCTACGCGGCCTTCCATGCAAGCTACTCTCTCTATCGCTGTCAGTATAGCATAGGAAAATCTATCCTGTCAACAATAGAATCCACGCTTCGCGAGTCTTCTATTGTCATGAATCAAAAAACGCCGCCTTGCCCCCGGTAGCGCCCAGCTCCTCGTCCAGGGCATTGTAATAGCGCACCGTGACCGCCTCTGTCTCCTCCGGCGTCAATAGCCTGGACCATTCAAAGACGAACAAATCAGGGACGCTGTTGCCGCCCGCGGCTGCGCTCCGCGTCTCGCCGCCCGCCTCGGCTGTGACTCTGGCCAGGTTTCCGCTCATGCTCACGGCGATGGTGATGCTGTGGTCAAGGCCCCAGTCCTCCCCTATGGTGATGCTCTCAAAGGTGCCGCCTCCGTCCGCAGGTCGGTCTGCGCTGGTGGATCCGCTGACAACGGGACAAAAGCCCCATATCTTCCACTGGGTCCCCGGAGCGGAATCCCGCCGGAAGACGGCGAGGCCTTTGCCATCGCCCCCGTAGCCAGCAAACAGAGTATCCGGCATGCTCTCCGATTCATAGAGTGCGTAAATCTGGAAATCTCTTTCGGAACTCGTGGATGCAAACAGCGCCTCCAGGTATGCGGTGTCCCCCGGAGCCTCATGACGCTCCATGCGCCAGAGGAAGCGGATATGCTCCTGCCCTGCCTCCCCGTAGCAGGCGGCCAGGAGCACTTCGTTGCTCTCTGTCTGCGCCACAAGATAGCAGGACATTCCATTGTAAGGATTGCTGCCCCTCTCCGAGTCCACCCGCCATACATGCTCTATGCTCTGCAAAAGCTCCCAGGCCCCCTCACGCAGTCCATCGATGCCTGCTCCCGCATCTGCCTGCTGTGCACTTTCCGTTTCAGCCGCTTTCCTGCCTGGCGCAGCCGATTCCGCCGACCCGGTTGCCCCCGCTGCGTCGTCTGCCCTCTCCCCTGCGCCGGTCTCTCCCATTCCAAATACCTCCGCCGGAGAGGCGAAGAGCCCCAGCAGCCCCTCTGCCGTCAGGTCGCTCTCATGGAACACCCCCACCCTGTTCCAGACAGGGTTGTTCCCCATGATGCCGCCGAAATTGCGCTGCAGCAGCTCCGCATCTGAGGTGAAGACGAAATCCGGCGCGTTCTCCGGCGTATAGACGGCATTGTACCAGGGCGCGTTATAGAGGACTTCCGCCACAGTGTACCTGGCGCCGTATATATTGTCACTGTTTTTCGAAGCCGCCGGGTCGGTGAGGAAGCAGGCCGCGGCAGCGATGCACACCACTGCGGCAGTGGCCACTATCCAGAGGGCGGGCCTTTTGTAAGACAGGATGCCCTTTATCCGTTCCTTGATTCCCACCTCCCCAAAGGCTAGGGGACATCCGGAAGGCCCCTGGCTGTGCAGGCTGCAGGAAAGCAGGGCATTGGCGTAGGTCTTCTTCTGGGCGTCCCCCATGCGCCTGACCACATATTCGTCGCACGCCAGCTCTATGTCACGGCACAGCAGGATATAGGCCGCCCAGCACAGGGGCTGGAACCAGTAGACGGACAGGAGCAGGAAGCCAAGGGGCTTCCACAAGTGGTCGCGCCGCCTGAGATGGGCCTTTTCGTGGGCGATGACGCAGCCGCTTACAGGCTCCTCCAAATCCGAGGGCAGATAGATGCGGGGAGAGAGGATGCCCAGGATAAAAGGCGACCTCACGGCATCGCAGAGCCAGATATTCTCCCTGAGGCGCATGGCCGCCGCCACTTTCCGGCGCAGCCTGATATAGCTTGCCAGGGCGTAGAGAAGCAACGCCGCCAACCCTGCCGCCCACAGCCTGGAGGCCAGGAACACCACGATCTGCATGGGATTCGCGCTGGCGAATGGCTTCGGCGACAGGGATGCGGCAATGGCCGGATTCACCACATTGTCCACGGCACGGATGCCGCTGTCGATTTCCGGCTCCCTGGACATCATGATCTCCCGGGGCACGGTCTCTCGGCTGGGAATCAGGCTCAGCACGCTTTCTATGGAAAAGGGGCAGACAAGTCGGATGCCCACCAGAATCCACAGGGCACAGCGCACCGTCTTTGGCGCTTTCTTTAACAGAATCCGCAGGAGCAATACGGCCAGGATGACCCAGCCCGCGGCGATGCCCATGTTCAGCAGCTTTAAGAATAAATTCTCCATCAGCGTCCCTCCTCATAGGAGTCGATCATGCTGCGTATCTCCCGAATCTCTTCCCGGGACAGGCGCTTCCGGGAGGCGAAAGCCGCGATGAACGCGGGCAGAGAGCCGTCAAAGGTCTCCTCCACGAATTTCCTGCTCCGGGCGGCCTGAAACTCCTGCCTGGACATCAGGGAGGTGACCTGGCCGTCCTGGTTCTGGAAGATGCCTTTTTCGCAGAGCTTCTTCAATACCGTGTAGGTGGTGGATTTCTTCCAGCCCAGCTCCTCCCCGCAGAGCCTCACCAGCTCCCCGGAAGATAGCGGCTCCTGCCGCCAGATGATGTCGGCAAAGCGGGATTCCACCACGCCCAGCTTCATTTCTTCCATACCTGTCCATCCTCCTGTTCCTCTGCGCTTCTCCTTGCAGCTTCTCCTTGCAAAAACAATGGTCTACTTACGATAGACCCAATCTGAGTCTATCACAAATAGACCATTATGTCAAGGAATTAACATAAATATTCCAGCACGTTTCATGCGCTGCATTCGGATGGCAGGAAAACGCCTATACTCATTTCACTATCTCTTTTCATTTGCTTTTCACATACAAAATATTTCCAGCCAGTTTACCGAACTTGTTCAGTCCCGCACCACCGTCCGCCTGGCAATCAGGTAAGATGCCGTGTAGTACAGCAGGTACAGCAAGGCCGTCACCCCCGCCACGATGCCCGCGATCAGCCACACCGCTTCCGCGGAGGCCTCCATCCCCTCCATCCGCATCACATGAGCCCCGAAAGCGGCCATAGGAACGCTCAGGGCCATGGGCAGGGCAAAGGGCGCGATGAAGAAGAAAAAGGTCTGGCCGAACAGCGCCCTGGCCTGCTCCCGCTGTCCCATTCCCAGCCGGAACAGGATTTCGTACCGGCCCTTATCCTCCCCCAGGCCCGAGAGCGTCTTCAGCGCCAGGATGGCCATGGCCAGCAGCAGGAACACAGCCGACGCGAACAGTGCGCCCACCACCAGGATAGCCGACACATTGTTCTCCTCCTGCCTGTGGTATTCCCGGATCTCGAACTCCAGCCTCTGCGGTTCCTCCCCGTCTCCGCCCCAGTCTTCATCCGCCCCCGCCGAAAGCAGGCGCGCCAGCTCCCCGTGCAGGGCGATTCCGTCGAACCTCTGCTTTTCCGTGAGATATGCCCTGCTCTCTTCCACGCATTCCATATCTGCCACCGCCTCGTCCGGCACCACCACATAGAAATACAGATAGCTGATTTTCGGATAATCCGTCCGGCAGCTGTGGAAAGTGTATCGCTTCCCTCCATGCTCCCAGACCATGCCCGACCAGTCCGGCTCCGCCGCCTTTGCGTCGCTGCCCACTATCATGAACTGCCCCTCCAGCGCCACCGGCTCCACCCCCAAAGGCGCCATCAGCGCATTGAAGTCGCTGGCCGTCATAAAGCTGTCATTGGGGGCCATCCGCTCCTCATACCACCAGGTACGGCTGTAGAACGCCTGCTCTCCTGTCTCAAAAATACGCCACAGGACCTTTCTCCGGATTCCCGCGTATTCCGCGATCGATCGCTCCGCCTCCTCCAGCGGAACCGCTCCCTCCCGGTGGTATTTATTGGAATAATACATGATGTCATAGGGCCACTCCACATACAGGGCCTCCTCCTGGGCCGCTTTCTGGATAAAGGAGAAATTCGTCCCCACCACGGCCAGGCTCATGAGCAGTGCCAGGCACCCGAACATGACGGAATTGACGCTTAAGCTTCCCGAAAGCTGGCGCAGCACAAAGGTATTGGCCCCCCGGCCGCAGACCCTCGGACTGCGCAGCAGGAGAAAGACGATGCTTTTGGCGGCTCCCATATGGAACAGCATCACGCACAGGATAAAGCCAGCCAGCAGATACTCCATGCTGTCCACTGTCCCGCCCCGCAAAGATATGTCCACGCTCCTCCAGAAAAGGATGCCGCAGGCCGCCATCCCCCCAAGGGCCGCAGCCGTCACGGCAAACCACAGGCCAGGGCGCTTAACCCGCTTTTCCACTTTCCTGTCCCCATGAATCAGGTCATAGATCGATACCCGCTTCAGATAAATCCCGGAAGCCAGGGACGCCACCAGGAAGATTCCCACCGTCAGCGCCACCGTGCGAAACAGCCCCTCCAGGGAATAGGACGACATGGAAAAATCCATCTCCAGGAGCTTCATCATCACTGCCATCAGCCCCTGGAACAGAAATCCACCTGCCGTAAGCCCCGCCCCCAGGGCGATGCCGCAGATGACAAAGGTCTCTGCCAGGAACAGGCGCAGGATGCCCCGCCTGTCCATGCCCAAGGTCAGGTAGGTGCCGAATTCCCGCTTCCTGCGCTTCAGCAGAAAGGATGTGGCGTAGCTCAGCACAAAGGCCACCACAAAGGAGATGGCCGCCACCAGGATTTTCAGGGCAGTCCTGGCGCTCTCCCCCCGGTCCACGAAGACCGCCAGCTCCCTGCTGTAAATTACATTGTTAATGGCGAACAGCAGCGCCACCGTAAGGGACACGGTCATAAAGTAAATCAGATAATTGCCCACCTGCCGCTTCACGTTCCGAACCGCAAGATTAAGATACATCCGTCTCACCTCCCAGCGCTGCGGACACGGCCCAGATTTCCCGGTACATGTCCTGCCTGCTCCTGTCCCCCCTGTGGACTTCGCTCCATATCTTCCCGTCCTTTAAGAACATCACCCTGTCCGCATAGGAGCCCATGAGGGCGTCGTGGGTGACCATCAGGATGGTGGAGCCCAGGGAGCGGTTCATCATCTGAAAGGTCTTCATCAGGTTCTTGGCGTTTGCCGAGTCCAGGGCCCCCGTAGGCTCATCCCCTAAAATCAGCGCCGGGTTCGTGATGATGGCCCGGGCACAGGCTGCCCGCTGGCGCTGCCCTCCGGAGAGCTCGTAGGGGAATTTGTCCAGCTGCTCCGCCACCCCCAGAGCCTCCGCCACCCGCTGAAGCTCCTGCGCGCTCTTTTCCGGAGGCAGCTTTTTCAGGTTCAGGGGCAATACGATGTTCTCCCCGATGGTCAAAGTGTCCAGGAGATTGTACTCCTGAAAGATGAAGCCCAGCCTGTCCCTGCGGAACACCGAGAGGTCGTTCTCCCCCATCCTGGTAAGCTGCCTGCCCTCCACCCGGATTTCGCCGCTGCTGACCCGGTCGATTGTGGAGATCACGTTCAGCAAAGTGCTCTTCCCGGAGCCGGACGCCCCCATGATGGCGGTGAACTCGCCCTTTTCCACATCGAACGAGATGCCGTCCAGGGCCTTCGTGACCACGGTCCCGCTGCCGTAGTACTTTGTCACATTTTCGATTTCCAGGATTTTTTCCTTGTCGTTTCTTTCCATGTCTGTCACCTCTTCGTCCTTATCTTACCACAGGACGGAGGGTTTTGTTCTAACGGAAATCCTGTTTTTTCTTACGGTTTTGTAAGCTATATTTTCCCAGTGCATCAAATGCGACATTAATGTTTTTAATTATTTACTTTCATACCATATTAGTATATAATTAAAAACATTAAAAGGAGATGTTGCCATGGGAAGAAAAGCAGTCGTGGTATTCCCTGACACCCGGGATATCCTGGCAAAAATGGGGGAACAGATAAAACTGGCCAGGCTCCGCAGGAACCTGGCTGTGGAGCTGGTGTCAGAACGCGCCGATATCAGCCGTGCCACATTATGGAAAGTGGAAAAAGGCGACCCGTCCGTGGCAATCGGAATTTACGCCGCTGTCCTGCATGCACTGGGCGGCATGGATACAGATTTGCTCCTGGTGGCCAAAGATGATGCTCTTGGCCGGACTCTGCAGGACCTGAACCTCCCCATACGGAGGCGCGCGCCGAAAGGAGATTGATATGTCAGACACGATTTACGTCTATGGGGACTTCTGCTCGGAAACGCCCGCTCTCATGGGATACTTATACATCGACATATCCCGGGGCGTCGAACACGTTTCCTTTGAATTCGACAGGACCTGGCTACTGGACCACAAAAGCAACTTCATCCTGGACCCGGATTTATATCCCGTTCAGGGCAGACAATACCCCACAGGCAAATCCACCTTTGGCCTGTTTGCCGACGCTTCACCCGACCGCTGGGGTAATACCATGCCCCGCTTTCACCCTCTGTTATGAAACCCCAGGCTGATACAGGTATATTCCCCTGCCACGGACGCTATCCCAAGGGAGATTCCCAGGCGGTCGCACAGCTGTTTTACAAGATATAGCCCCATTCCGGTACCGCCGGATGCCCTGTACCCTGCACCTTCCGGCCAGGCCTCCCTGATTGCCCTGCCTGCGCCGCTTCCAGGGCCGCCATCCCCGTCCGTCCGGTCAGCCGCTACTCCCGCACAGCTTCCCGTAAACCCCCGCTCCGTGACCCGGCGCAGCTCATGGGCCAAGATCCCGGGCCCATCGTCCCGGACGGAAATCGTGCCCTCCGCCGCCCGGATGCTTATCTGGCAGCCCGGACAGTGCTTCGCGCAGTTGACCAAAAGCT
>CAJUFO010000069.1 GCA_910585615.1 uncultured Acetatifactor sp. | reverse complement strand
CTCGTCCAGCAGCTCCTCCGCCCGGAAGCCGTAGAACCGCAGCAGCCAGTCCGCCTGATACAGCCTGTGCTCCCGCAGCAGAGGCGGCCCTCCCGGCAGGGCGGGCAGGCTCTTGTCCCCGGTGACGTTCACGAAGGCCGAATAGAAGACCCTCTTTAAGTCGAATTTCTGATAAAGGCTCTCCGCCACATTGATAATCTGATAATCGCTCTCCGGCGTGGCACCGATGATCATCTGGGTGGACTGGCCTCCTCCCACGAACTTAGGCGCATTGCGGTACAGCACCAGGTCGTTCCGGTTCACCTGGATGCCGGTCTGAATCTGCCGCATGGGGGTCAGGATGCTCTTCCGGTGCTTATTGGGCGCCAGGCTGCGCAGGCCCTCCGCGGTGGGGAGCTCCAAGTTGACGCTCATCCTGTCCACCAGGAAGCCGGTCTGCTGTATAATCTCCGGCGCAGCCCCTGGAATAGCCTTCACATGGACATAGCCATTGAACCGGTAACGGTTCCGCAAAAGCCACACCGTGCGGCAGATCAGCTCCTGGGTAAAGGTGGGGTTTCCGATGATGCCGGAGCTTAGGAACAGGCCCTCGATGTAGTTCCTGCGGTAGAACTCCATGGTCAGGGTGCATATCTCCTCCGGGGTGAAGGTGGCCCTGGGCACATCGTTGGAGCGGCGGTTTCGGCAGTATTTGCAATCGAAGACGCACTCGTTAGTCATCAGGATCTTCAGGAGGGAGATGCATCTGCCGTCCCCGGCGAAGCTGTGGCAGATGCCGGCGGCCACGCAGTTTCCGATGCTCTTGCCGTCCCCCTTGCGGTCTACGCCGCTGGAGGTACAGGCCACGTCATACTTGGCCGCGTCCGTCAGTATATTCAGTTTGTCCTCCAGGGGCATTTCCCCATTGCTTACCAGATATTCCACTTTCCCGCACCCCTCGTCCATGCCATTTACGAAAAAGAACATACGTTCTTTTTAAAGTTTAGCACATACGTTCTGATTCTGCAAGCATTTTTTATAAAAATCGGAAAAACTTCCATAAGCAAGGGCAACAATAGTTTCAAAAATGATTGTTGGCCCCAAAAGGACGTGATATAATAATAGAAAGGAAGAGCATATCCAGAGCGGATAGTGCATACGCACATGCAAAAGATGAAGGGATAGGCTCCTGCCCCAATGCGGAACATCACCAAATGCATGTTCCAGAGGAGGTGTTTGCATGGCAAGGACAGTAGGTATCGGACATCAGGATTTCGGACAGTTGGTTCGAAATAATTACTTTTATGTAGATAAGACCGCATTCATTAAGGAGTGGTGGGAAAGCGGGGACGCAGTCACCCTGATAACCCGTCCCAGACGCTTCGGAAAGACCCTGAACATGAGCATGCTGGAATATTTTTTCTCCGTAAAATACGCCGGTCAGGGGAACCTGTTCGAAGGCCTTGCCATCTGGCAGGAGGAAGCCTACAGGCAGCTTCAGGGCACCTGTCCGGTCATCAGCCTTTCTTTCGCCAATGTGAAGGAGTCTTCTTTTCCCAAAGCAAGAAAGCAGATGTGCCAGATTATCACGAACCTGTATAACCGATATGATTTTCTGCCAGGCAGCGGTCTGCTGAACGAAAATGAGAAAGACATCTATCGGAAAGTCTCTGCCGAAATGGAAGATTATATAGCGGTCAATTCGCTGAACGCTTTGTCCGATTACCTTTCCCGCTATTATGGGAAAAAGGTCATCATTCTGCTGGACGAGTACGATACGCCCATGCAGGAGGCATATGTCAGTGGGTTCTGGGGAGAGATGGTGGAATTCATCAGGACGCTGTTCAATGCTACGTTCAAGACGAATCCATATCTGGACCGGGCAGTCATGACAGGAATCACGAGGGTAAGCAAAGAATCTATCTTTTCGGATTTGAATAATCTCACAGTTGTTACTTTGAATTCAGATTTATATGCGAATCGATTCGGGTTCACTGAGGAAGAGGTATTTGCAGCTCTGGACGAATATGGAATGGGGGATAAAAGGGTAGATGTAAAAGCGTGGTATGATGGCTTTGCCTTTGGGAGATACAGGGACATTTATAATCCATGGTCAATTCTAAATTATCTAAAAACAGGAAAGCTCTCCGCTTATTGGGCCAACACCAGTTCCAACAGCCTGGCCGGAAAACTGATTCGTGAAGGCCCCCCTGAGGTGAAGATAGTGATGGAGGATTTGCTGCAAGGGAAGACGTACCATGCAGTGCTTGACGAACAAATCGTCTTCAATCAACTGGATTATAGGGAAAGCGCCGTCTGGAGCCTGCTGCTGGCCAGCGGCTATCTGCGGGCGGACTCGGTGGTCTTCGATGTGGAAAGCGGGAAATCGGAATATAGCCTGGTCTTGACGAACAGAGAAGTCCGGTTCATGTTCGAGAGGATGGTTGACGATTGGTTCAGGGAATATACGCCGTCCTACAATGGGTTCGTGAAAGCCTTGCTGAAAGGGAACCTCCGCGAGATGAACCGCTATATGAACCGGGTGGCGTTGGATACCTTCAGCTTCTTCGACAGCGGGAAGAGGCCGTCCGAAGCGAACGAGCCTGAGCGTTTTTATCATGGCTTCGTGCTGGGGCTACTGGTTGATCTGCGGGGGCAGTATACTGTCACCTCCAACAGGGAGAGTGGATTCGGAAGGTATGACGTGCTGCTGGAGCCCTGCGGTAAAAAGGGTACTGACGATGCGATTATTATCGAGTTCAAGGTTCATGACACGGAAGATGGCGAGATGACGCTGGAGGATACGGTGCGGTCGGCGCTGGCGCAGATTGAGGACATGAAATATGCGGCATCCCTTGAAGCGAAGGGGATTCCTGAGGAGAGGATCCGGAAATATGGCTTTGCCTTCCGGGGGAAGGAAGTATTGATTGGATAAAGGGGACAGAAAAAAACTATTGCCAAATCCACCGGAAAGCAGTTAAAATAGGATGGACGCATTCCATATGGAAAAAGCGCATACCATAGAATCAGAACTTATACTGCTTAACGATTTCTCTTGCCGTGAAACCAGACTGCATAACGCTGACTGGCTCAATCGCATGATTGCATTAAGCAGTATCCAGCGTTATGCAGTCTATATCAGAACAGAACAATATATACTGGCGATTACTAAAATCTGCCAGGTAAACCGACTCACGAGTGAAAGCTAATGGGGACTTTGCGGTAAATTTCATCGCTCGTGAGTATATCAAGAAGAAAGGATTACTCATATGTCAAGCAATGCATTCCCAAAAGACTACCAGTCCGGCCTGGACCTGTACGACACCCAGGTGGCCATCAAGCGCGTGAAGGACTTCTTTCAGACCCTTCTGGCGGAGCGGCTGAACCTCCTGCGTGTGTCCGCGCCCCTCATGGTGGATCCGAAGTCCGGCCTCAACGACAATTTGAACGGCGTGGAGCGCCCTGTGTCCTTCGACATCAGGCACCAGGACGGCCGGGAGGCGGAAATCGTCCACTCCCTCGCCAAGTGGAAGCGCTACGCGCTGAAGAAATACGGCTTCTCCGCGGGGGAGGGGCTCTACACGGACATGAGCGCCATCCGCAGGGACGAGGAGCCGGACAATATCCATTCCATCTATGTGGACCAGTGGGACTGGGAGAAGATTATCACCCGGGAGCAGCGCAGCCTGGACACCTTAGAGGATGTAGTGCGCACCGTATACAAGGTGCTGCGCAAGACGGAGAAGTACATGTCCATCCACTATGATTATATAGAAGAGATTCTTCCCCACGACATCTTCTTCGTCACCACAGGCGAGCTGGAGGAGATGTTCCCGGACAATACGCCCAAGGAGCGGGAGTACTACATAGCCAAGGCCAAGGGCGCGGTCTGCATCATGCAGATTGGCGGGGCCCTGGGGAACGGCAAGCCCCATGACGGACGTGCGCCGGACTATGACGACTGGGCCCTGAATGCGGACATCATCGTCTACTACCCTGTCCTGGACATCGCCCTGGAGCTGTCCAGCATGGGCATCCGGGTGGATAAGGAGGCACTGCTGCGCCAACTGGAGGCCGCCGGATGCATGGAGCGGGCACAGCTCCCCTTCCACCAGGCAGTGATTCATGAGGAAGTGCCATTCACCATCGGCGGCGGCATCGGACAGTCCCGCATCTGCATGTTCTTCCTGCGCAAGGCCCACATCGGGGAGGTGCAGTGCTCGCTCTGGCCAGAGGAGATTATGAAGGAGGCGGATGAGAGGGGCGTGAAGCTACTTTAAGCAGGAATTTCAGTGAGACTGTGTTTTTCAGATATTTTCCGCCACAGGGGATAAGCCATATTCCCCCTGTGTGCGGCTTTCGGAAACTTACTTGGTGACTAAATTGGTCGATGCAATGACAGCTTCAAACTTTCTTGACCTACTCATACACCGCGAATTTTCCGTTGCGGAAGGTCTGTTCATAGCCGAAGGCCTCCATGAATGCCAGCAGGCGCTTCCATTTCGGATCCTCCTCCATCTCCTCCCGCTTCTCCGGTGAAAGTCCCTCGCCGTCCTCCCGTGAAATATCCTCCGTCCCCCTCTGTCCGTCGGCAAGGCTTTCCTCATAAAGGGCATAGGTGTGTTCCAATATGATTACGGGCTCTTCTCTCCCCTTCTCCGTTATCTCCGCTTCCAGCTGCGCCATGTCCCGCTCCATGGTCTGCAGGCTGTAGGAGTCCAGGTCGCTCCAGGGATTGAAAGCCGAGGGCATCTGCAGATAATAAGATATGGAAGGGATGTCCCCATACAGGATGACCTCCTGTCCCTGGAGCCCGTTCTCCTCCACATAGGCGCTGATTTCCGTCATCCACCGGGCTCTCTGCGGACTCATCTTTATGTTCCGCAGCACGGCATTGTTCTCCACCACAGCGCTGGCCTCCTGTATGCCAGTGCCCTCACAAAAGGCAAATTTCACTCCGAAGCCCCCGAATTGGAAGAAACATATGGCCAGAATCGCCGTCAGGATTCCCTTCGCGGGAAAACTTGCCAGCACCAGTCCCCCTTTCACCCTTTTATCCCCGACATATCGCAGGAATCTCCAGCTTTCCCAGAGCGCATAGGGTGCCGCCAGGAACAGGTTGTTCAGGCTGGGCCGGATGTCATTGTTGCTGCCGATGGAAGTCAGCAGGATAATCAGTATCAGCATGCCGCTGATCAGCTTTTCCTCCACGGGGCTGCCCCTGTGGAAGATGCGCACGGCCGCGATGAACATCACGAGCAGCAGGAACAAAGGGCCGGAGTGCCAGATGGAGTCATAGCTATAGAAAAGCAGAGAAGCAAATCCCCTCATGTACAGCCACCCTATCATGGCGATGCACACGGCCGCCCAAAGAACCCTCACGCCTACATGGATGATTCTGCCAAATCCCACAAGTCCGCCGGATTCCCCAGATGCACCGCCCCTTCGGACAGCCAGGGCCTCCAGCCATCCAGCCACCATAAACATGACCATGCCGCCTGCCATGATGATTCCGATACGGACTACCCAGTACATGGTCTCGATATAGCGCCAGAGAATTCCCATGATCATAGCTGTGGGCTTATACTTTGTGGCCTTGTCCGTCATGGCGAACAGCCTGCCGATTCCCGCCGCATACTCGCCGATGCCGTAGCGGATGTGAATATAGCCAAGGAGCACTGCCAACGCCGCCACATACCCAGCCAGGCACCACAGAGTATGGCGGACAGTCCTGGGCCAGAACCCTTCCCGAGCTCCCGCGTCCTCCTTTTTTTCAGACCGATATGCGATAAAGTCATAGGCCCAGACCGCCAGGATCATACCCATTTCCGCCAAGTTAGAAAAGCGCACCAGCACATTGGCCCCCAGGAATACGCCGGCCCAGAAGAGGGAGCGCTTTTTCTCCATTGTCAGACCCAGGTAGAGGAAGATAGACGAACTCAAAAAGAACAGATAGGTCATGTAATTATAGAAGGAAGCCGTAGGGCACCAGCACAGGCTCAGAGCCAGCATCTCCCCCAGAAAGGCGATTGCCCTGGGCATCCTCAGCTTCCTGGTGCAGAAGAAATACCCCATCAGCGCCAGCATGCTTGCGGACAGGCCCGTGTACAGGTTCATGCCCATCAGCGTATCCGCGCCGGGAAGCCTCGTCAGCAGATTCCCCACCCCATTGGTCAGATAAGTGGAAAAGAGCCACATGGGATCCACATGGTCCATGTACTGAAAATTCGCATAGTTATATCCTGTATCTCCCAAATCCAGCCCCAGCTGAATATGACGCAGGGGGTAGAATGCCAGAACCACGATTGCCAGATTCTCCAGCAGATTGCCCCATTGCGCCCGGGACAGCCCGTACTTTTCTTTCCTGATATCCATTCTCAATCCTTTCCTGTCTTTTATCCCAAAGACTGCCGAAAAGCTGTCCACAATCCCCTCGTTTACCGAAACAGCATGTCCGCATCCGCTATCTTTTCCGTCAGCCTCCGGTAGGGGCCGAACTTCAGCAGCAGCCTGTGCAGTCCGTCGAAAATCCCCTTCCGCACCATGTCCGCCAGAATGCCGCACAGGAATACGGCAACCACGGCCGCCAGCGTCCCCCCAAGCACATGTCCCACGCAGGCAAGGCCGCCCGCCCCCCGGGCCACCTCTTCCGCCAGCCCTCCGGCCCCCAGCCATCCCTGCCAGGAATAGCGCAGCCCTATATTCTCATGGAGCAGGTAGACCCCCAGCGTATAAGGGGCCACCCGATTGACGATGCCTGCCGCTCTCCCCTGTATGCGCAGCCTGGCGAACGCGCCAAACAGGCCGATTGCCGCCAGATAGGGCAGGATATGATTGTACTCCAGGCACATGCCGAGCCGGGTGTCCAGCCTGCCCGTGCGCAGATACACGGCCCTCAGGAGGAATGCCCCCGCGAAGATCAGCAGACAGCAGCATACGTACAACAGGATTCCCCGCCCTTTCTTCTCCAGAAAAGGGACGCCGAAGCGCCGCACATAGGCCGCTGTCAGGAATACGCATACGTACCACAGGCAGTCATATCCCTGACTGTCCATCTCCAGGCTGACAGGCAGCACGCTCTTTGCAAGGCAGAACACCGCCAGCAACAGGGCCAGCGCCATCTGCATCTGTTGCCTGGTCATCCTTTTCACCGCAAGCCCCACAATGGGCAGGAGCAGGTACAGGAACACATAGGCCGTCATGAACCAGTAATGTCTCATCGTGACAGGGAACAACAGGGTCAGAAGATAATGCGTGTTGAATGTGGCCTCCCGGAGCACTCCTGTCAGCGCCCCTATGAGCCCGAACGTCACGGAATATGCCCAGAGCTGCAGCCATAGCTGCAGCAGGCGGCTGAGCTTGAATGATGAGCAGCATAGAAAGTATCCGCTGATGAACATATAGACGTTCACGGCCACGATGCAGAAGCTCTCCAGTAGCCATGCGGCCATGCCCGCGCCCCCGATGCCGCTGTCAGTCAGCTCTGGCAGGAGGTTCCCCTTGTCCAGATAGTGCAGCACGATTACCATCATCATCGCCACGCAGCGCAGCAGCTCCAGATTCGCCATGCGGCCGTGGTTTATGGATTTATCTGTATTAATCTTCTCATGATTATCTCTATTTTTCGTTTTAGCAATCTGCGGCATATAAACATTGCCAAGCGTGATGCCGCCTGGCTTCCCTTTCCTGAACTCGGCGGACAGGTGGATTCCCTGTCCGCTATTGCACCATTATAGCATCATCACGCGTGCATTTCAATTCAGGTTGTATTTTATTTTCTCAATCTGATTCCAAAGCTCTCCATATTCAGCATAGGCAAATACTTTCGCTTTTTCGGTCAGACGCTTGTGTGCCAGCTTTTTCAGCATCCCTATCCTTTTCGTATTGCCATGTTCTATATAAAACATAACAGAATCTCTGTAGTTCTTAAATTGCTCTTCCCTTGTTTTGCTCTGTGCTTTATCTACAAGCGTAAAGTCCCGAATTGTTCTGTCATATTCATAAGAGCGTCCATCAATATAACAAATTCTGTCCGCATAAGATAGGATATAAGGAGTCCATGCTTCGTCTTCCACCGTAAGACCGGGAAACAGATGTGCTTTTACAAGAGAGGCTCGATACAGCTTATTCCAAACGACCACACCATAACCGCATTCTTTTATGTAGTATTCCTTGAAAAAGTCCTGGATATCCATCTCTGTATCATCTTCTATATCATAACGCACAAAAATC
The DNA here is from genome assembly GCA_910585615.1 of uncultured Acetatifactor sp. Classification (GTDB taxonomy): domain Bacteria; phylum Bacillota; class Clostridia; order Lachnospirales; family Lachnospiraceae; genus Acetatifactor. The sequence continues at coordinate 15,650 of CAJUFO010000069.1, read as the reverse complement.
TCATGTCCATCCTGATTGATTTGATATGCGGATGTTATCGCAATATCACAATCTGTCTTCTTTATAGAGTCGTATAATCCTGCCACCATATCAGGCAGAAGCATGTCATCGCTGTCCAAAAAGCAGATATAATCTCCATTTGCACGAATTATGCCGCTATTCCTCGCTCCTGAAGGCCCTTTATTTTTCTGATGTACCGCCACGATATTCGTATACTGTTCCGCATACCAGTCTATTATCTCCGGCGTACGATCCGTACTTCCGTCATCTACAACGATAATTTCCAAATCAGAGAATGACTGTGCCAATGCAGTGTCAATACTTCTGTAGATATAGTCTTCTGCATTGTAAGCGGGAATAATCAGGCTGACCTTTGGCATGGCATATCGTCTTGTCTTTGGAGACACCGAATCAGATGCTGCCACAACCAATTTTCCCTTCCATGTCTCAAGGTATGCCTTTATGATAAATCCACCCGAACGATATCCTTTTACCAAGAAATAATGCTGGGATATATTCCTTATATCACCCACCAGCTTTCCAGATACGTCATATATCAGAAAGCCATCCGGCTGTCCCTCAAAAGTCCATGACAGTCCAAAATTTCCTCCATATGAAGCATTCATCGCCACAGCGGCAAATCTATAGTCATCCAAGTCATTGACTCTCGAAGGTATCGAAAGCCTGTCCGCACCTTTTGTGTAAAATGCCTGCATCGTATCTATCAAACACTTTTTCGTGTAATATCCACCCTTCAAAACAGGCGCGAATTGTTCCACTGACCAGAGGTATTCTTGATATTCCGCCCTTTCCATCCTTCCGATTGCCAAGTCTGCCTCCTCCAGTGAATCCACAGCGAATCCTAAGTGATTTTCCTCTATAGCCCTCTGGCTTAAGATTCCTCTTGGCACAATGACCGGAATTCCAGCCGAAATATATCTCGAGGTCGATAAGGCGGCACTGTATTCCAGATTTCGACGGTCATATCCATCCTGATGCCATACCAGTCCAAATCCACCCTTTGCTAACTCAGCCGTTAGCTCCTCTGGTGCCTTTTTCCCCATATTCAAAACATTTCGCAAGCCTTTCGTATCAATAGAATCATCGTAGATTTTCAATACTGTTTCATGCTTCCATTCCTTTATTCCCTCTAATCCCTTGCAGTCGGTAAAGTGAATTTCCTTTTTATATTCCGGTATATTAGAGGTACATTTCTCTGTGGTACAATCCCACATTTCATGAACCACGAATTTCATCCCTTTTTTTATGCCATTTTCCTGTAGCAATTGCTGCATTGCTAAGGACGGGACAATCAGCACCTCTGCCTGATTATATAATGCCGCCACTTCTCTCCGGATATATCTGTCCTCCTGAATGATGCCTTTTATATCATATATAAAAATAGCTATGCGCCCTTTATATGCTTTTATGCGCTTTATCAAATCAGAGTCGAACTTCATCCCATTCCCTGTAGGAAACTGGCATATCACAATGTCCCCATGATTCATTCCGGCAATGATTCCGTCAAGCCTGCCGCTACGGCTCTCAGCGCTCTCATGCTCCCCATTATATCGATAGATTCCCATCTCCCTGAATCCCAGTTGATGGGCTATTTCCATAACCATGCACTGTATGTATTGTGATTCATTCTCCAATGACAGTCCATTGATTCGTGTAATATAATTATTCATCTTCCCCTAATAATCCCCTCCACATCTCCGCCACACCCCCCTGCAGGAACCCGCCTGCAACCTCATAGGATTCCCGGTGGAAACCCTCCAGCCGTTTCCTGTCCTGAAAGATATCCACGATTCTCCGGGCCATGTCCGCAATCAGCGGTTCATCGTCCCCATCCACATACCTCACGTCAAAATCCACCAGATATCCGTTCCGATCGGGACGGACGAACACCCTGTTCCCGTACTTCACATCCAGCCCTATCACCGCCGCGCCGGAGCCCACGGCCTCCATGACCGACAGCCCCAGGGTCTCCCACAGCGATGCCGTTATGAATACCTCATAGCTTTTATAGACCTCCGTCACATCCCGCCTCCCCATGAAGCGGATATAATCCCGGGCGCCATGCTCCTCCACCAGCCGCTGCAGATATTCTGTATAATCCGCTTCGCCGCGCCCATAGATGTCCAGGGAAATCCCCGGATTCTGGTCATGTGCCCTGATTACGCTGCGGACGATCCATTCAATCTTCTTCCTGGGATCCATCCGGGAGACGGACAGAATGGAACCAGGCCGCCTCTCTCCCTCCGGATACCGCAGCCTGTCAAGCCCGCCTGCCGGTATCACCGCTATGTCCGGCACCCTGCAGCCATATTCCCGCAGTTTTTCCGTCAGCTCCTCCTTCTGCTCCTGGGTGGACACCACCATGGTATCAATCAGAGCCGTGTATTTGAACCAATAATAATACTCGTAATTCAGATATACAGTCCGCGGGTCTTCGCCTTTTTCGAAAAAATGCCCGGAGTGGAGCACCGCGATGAACCTGGCCCTCCTGCCGAACCGGAACAGCGGCTGCACGAAGTCCAGCTGGGAGGAACGATCCACGATGACCGTGTCCCGCTCCGTCAGGCCCAGGGCTTTCACGCCTTCCCCGATGAATTCCGATTTTGTGCACAGCCTCCCCTCCGGAAAGACATACCATTCCCTCTCTCCATCGAAGAGCTGCTCATAGGCCACAGCTCCGTCCCTGTTGAGGAAGCTGCGTCTCGCCAGCCTGGCAAAGGCGCCTTTTTCCGACACATCCGTCACATAATAATCCACATAAGCCAGCCCGTCCGTATAATATTCCGTGCGCACCAGCTTCCCCTGGCTGTAATAATGGATTCCGTAGAAATACGCCGGGCTGTCCTGCTCCAGCAGAAGCGCCACTATCCTGGCGCCGTCCCGAAACAGCTGGATTTCCCTCTCCTCCCGCCGCAGCTCCGTATACCCCAGGCTCCTCCTCAGCTCCTCCAGCTTTTCCTCTGCCCTGCCCGTCAGCTCCAGCGTCCTGTTGTCCGTAAAAATCTGGTGGAGGCTGAGCATTTCATCCACATGGATGCCGGCCTTCCTATAGCGGTTCACATAGCGCCTTGTAGGCAGCTTCGTAAAGATATGTGTGGCAGGATACCCCATCTCACGCAGCATCCTGGCCCGGTATCCCTGGGCATTATCCACTCCGTTCGGCATATAGCCCACCAGCAGACTGAATATGTAGATTGACATTTACGTTCCCCCATTCTTTCCCGGCGCCAGCCTCTCCAGCAGCCCCTCCCAGTTCTGCCGCTTCTTCTCCTGCTGCCTCCTCAAAAACGCCCCCACAGCCTCAGGATACCCTACGAAATCCCCCAGCGCCTGGGCCATCCCCTCATAATCCCGGGCCGGGAAGGTTCCTTCCTCCGCCGTCAGTTCTCTTCCGTGCAGCGTGTCCTCAAATCCCAGGATGGCCAGATTCCGTCCATGGGCCTGGGGGATGGCATCGAATACCTCCCGGTAATGATTGATATCCAAATAAAAGTCGCAGCGCTCCCACAAATCCTCCAGCTCCCGAGCGCCGATCTGGGGATAGACCATGATGTTCTCCCTGGCCGTCAGGCTCCAGAGCTTCTCCGATACCTGGGTATTGGCAGCGATGTGGAACCGTACCTCCGGCAGCTCCTCCGCCAGGTATTCCACACCCTCCAGCTGATCGGAGGCAGTCAGCACCAGCGCCTCGCCCCTGGCCCGATTCCTTCTGTAGTCCCGGGGCACACCGTAGAACATCCTTCCCCCTTTCCCTCCTGCGGCCCTGTACTGCTCCAGAGCCTCCCGCTGCCGGAACAGGATGCAGTCCCAGATATCCGTCCTTCCCGTCTCCGGCTTCCAGATGCCAGGGGACTCCCTGTCCTGCAGCCACAGCACATGCCTCTCGCCATCCGGTGTCGTCGTCTCCACATTGTCTGCCATCTTAGTCTTCATATAATAGGCCAGGAATTGCCCGTAGGAGGGAAAAACGGCCTCCACCGCGCCCTCATGGAGCAAGGTCACCGTATCGTTTTGGGGCTGCTCCACCACTACCTCCTGGTGCCGCTTGGAATAGTACGACCTGGACTCCACCTTTCCCTCCGCACCCAGAAAGGCGGTGGCATAATGCAGGCCGTATCTGTCGTAATAATCTATTTTGTATGTCCGCCCGTTTTCCATGTGCCATTCCACCCGCTGCACATTCCGTTTCTCCACAGGCTCTGTAAAATAGATATCCGCCTTCCTCCGGCCCATGTCGTAGACTGCTCCCCGGTTCCCGTCCGCACGGATTTCCCAGAACTCCGGCACCTCGATGAAATCAAAGAACAGCTCCCTTTCCGCCGGAACGCCGCCGTTTGCCCTATCGATGAAATATCTGTAGGGCGATGATATCCCCGCGGGCAGGAACCCATCATCCCCCAGCAGGCAGATTCCGCCTTCCAGAATGCCTCCCGCCTCTTCCCGCAGCCTCCTTACATCCTCCGTAAGCCTGTCCACAACCAGCATCTGCGCTCTCCCCCTCCTCAAGCATCCCCTTCTGAAACTCCGACAGCTCTCCGCCGGCTCCGCGAAGGCCGCTTCCTTACAAGCCCTCCCGTCAAAAGCTCCGACAGCTCTCCACCGGCTCCGCGAAGGCCGCTTCCCTCAAGCCCTCCTGTCAAAAGCTCCGATAACTCTCCACCGGCTCCGCGAAGGCCGCTTCCCTCTGCCGCTTCAGCTCGGCCTCCAGGACATCCCCGTCCGCCATGGCCCTGCGAATCTCCTCTATCATCCGATCTGCCGAAGCCGCCGGGAAGATGTGCTCTCCGGCCATATACTCCCGCTCATGGAGGGTCTCCCGGAATCCGAAGATCAGGTGATTATGCAGGAAAGCCCTCCTCACCGCGGAGACGATTTCCGATTCATGATTCACGTCAAGGTAATAGTCGCATCCCGCAAACAAATCCGCCAGCAAATCCATCTTCACTCCGGGATACAGGCTCACATTCTCATAGGCGCCCATTGCCATGAGTTTGGAAGACATCTCCGTAATCGCAGCGATATGGAAGTGCATCTTAGGAAGGGCCCTGATCAGCTCCTCACAGTGCTCTATCCTGTCGGAATTGGTACAGATCAGGGCTTCCGGCTTATGCCCGTTCTCCTTTTCAAAGGGATAGATATACCCCAGGCGCTTCACCATATCCGCCGAAGCCCCCAGCTCCAGCAGCCTGTCGTAAGACTGCCTCTTTTGTACCATGATCCGCTCCGTGAAGCCTGCCTGTCCCTTCAGAATCATCTGCATGTTCCCGGGAATCTCATCCCGCACAGGCTCCTGCCAGAACAGGATATCCTTCTTCTCCCTGCCCGAAAGCCTGTTGGACACGAAGAAGGGCGTGGACAGGGAATTGAAGAAGACCCTGGCTTTCTCCAGGCCCGCCTTCTCCATAAAGAAACATACAAACTCTGTCTTGCCCGGGAAAAAGCGCACCGCGTCCCCATCGTTCAAGATAATGTCATGGGTGACATAATTCTCCACGATAATCTCTCTGCCTGCGGCAGAGAAATAGGACTTGTTCACCTTCTGCCCCTTTGCGTTGAAGGTAGTCCTGGCGTACAATGCCCCGTAGCGGTTATAGTGGTCGCTGACCCGCACCACTCCCCTTTCGTCATACCAGTCCACCACCTTCACCAGCCGCCTGTGCTTGGGCTCCGCATAGAAAATCCGTGCCCGCTCCCGGGACAGATCGTGCACCTTCCCCAGGCTGTTGTTCCCGCTGATCTCCCAGTATTCCGGAACGGGAATCTGATTGAAATATCTCGGTTTTCCGGGCACACCCTTCTCGCCCTGAAAGTTCCCCAGGAAGAATCCGTACACCGATGTCACGCCCTCCGGCAGGAAACCGTCATCCTCAATCACCGCCGCGGGACACTCGTAGCCCGCCCTTCGGAACGAAGTATACAGATTCTGGCTGTCCTGGGAATAGGAATCGAACAGCAATACCATATCTAGCTTAGCAAATCCACCCATCTCTTCTCCACCTCTACTGTAAGATAATTCTGCGCCTTTTTATAAGAATGCTCATGGAACTTCTCCATGTCCGCCTTTGTGAACAGCTTTACGATTCGGTCCGCCAGCTTCTTCACCCGCTCCCTTTTCTCCATCCGGTCGTGCACCGGAATCTTGTATCCGTTCTTCCCGTTGTCGATGAAGGTCTGGTTCCCGTACCGGACATCGAAGCCGATGATTGGCAGGCCGGATCCTACCGCCTCCATCAGGGTAAGCCCGAAGCCCTCGCTGGTAGAGCCCGCCACATAGGCCTCATAGTCCCGGTAGACGTTCTCCAGGTTCTGCTGGCCCCGCAGGCGCACATATTCCCCGCATCCCAGCCTGTCTATCAGCTTCCTCAGGGAATCCTCCTCCCCGCCCTTTCCGTAGATGTCCAGCGTCACGTCCGGCACCTTCTGCCTGGCCAGGGCCACCGCCTCCACCACCCAGTCCACATGCTTCTCGCTGGCCAGTCTGGAAGCCGTGATCAGGGAATGCCTGCGCCGCTCTCCCTCAGGGTATTTCAGCTCGTCCAGGCTCCCTACGGGAATGGTCACCACTTTGGGGGCCACTCCCATGTATTTCCTGAACTGGGACTTCACCAGGCGGTTCTGCTCATCTGTCGACGCGATATAGAACGAAACATGGCGGTTCTGCGCGAAGGCGTACTCATAGTAATTGTTCCAGAGGATATAGTCCGCATCCGTGCTCCCTTCGCTGAAATGATCCGCATGGATGGGGAAGCCGATCCGGGCCGGAGCGGCATTCTGCAGGATGGCCTGCCCTACGCCCGTGGTCCTGTCGATGATCACCACGTCCTTTTCCGTCAAATTCAGCCTGGACACCATATAGCCCACCAGCTCCTCCTTGGAGCAGATCAGCTTATCCGGGAAGCGGTACATCACTATGTCCCCGTCCGTGATTTCCTCGTAGGCGATGGAGCCGTCCTCGTTGAAGAACCTGCGCTGGTACAGATGGGCCTGCTTGTCCAGGGGCGCATAGTATTCCGAGTAGATTCTGCAGTAGGTGAAATAGTCCTTCCGCACCAGGCATCCCCTGGACACCATCTCCACCCTGTGCACCCAGTCGCTGCTCTCATCCGCCATGTACACGGTGTAATAGACATTTGTTCCCGGGAAGACATACTTCACAGTCTTCCCCTCCCTGGTAAAGGTGAATTCCTTTCCCCCGAAGGTAGCTTCCAGCTGCTTCAGGGTATAAGTCACTGGAGAAGTCTTACAGTCCGTGAAAAAAGTGTACAGCCAGATTACCTCCGAGTCCAGGAAGCCGATGTTGGCCGTCATATGCTGGATATTCTCCCGTGGAAACATATCCGTGAAGACGAACTTGGCCTCCAGTCCGGCTTTGCGCAGGACATTGGCCCTGTAGGCCTGGGCATACTCCACGCCGCTGCTGGCCCAGCCGATTCCTAAGTTGAAATTGTAAATCATCCCTGTCCTCCATTTCTATTCCGCATCTGTCCTGCCATATCTCCAGGCCGGATGCCTTATTCTATACTTCCCATTGCGGGCCTGGGCATATAAACCTCCTCCGCCTTTACGGCAGTACGATGTGCAGCTTCCTCTGCCCGTCTATATACACATTGCTCAGCAGCACATTCCGCATGATATTCCTCAGGATAATCGTCTCCATCTTCCGGAACGCCTCCAGCGCCTCCTTCTGGAATTCGAACAGAAGATTGCGCTGGGCGGAGGCCCTGCCGGAGACTGCCGCCTGAATCTGCTGCAGGTAGTCCACTTGCTCCACCCAGGCTTCATCGATGGCGCTCAGGGCCGCCACCCGCAGGAAATCGTTCAGGCGCTTTCTGCTGCCCAGTCTGCCCTCCTGCTCCTTCAGCCCCTGTTCCACCCGACTCATGAGGTAGCTTTCCGCCAGGGCAGGCTGCTCCAGGGAAAGTCCCTCGGCCTCTCCGTCCAGGCGGTAGGAGATATTGTCCAGAAGATACCTGCGCAGGGACGCCATGTCCACATCCGGCTCCCTCAGGAAGCGTTTCACGTTCCCTCTGGCGATTTCCATGACCTTGTCATAGTCCATGCCCCCGCCGTCCAGCAGCTCGTCCCGCAGTTCATACATCAGCTCCCTCTGTTTGCGCAGGATTTGGTCGTACTGCATGGCCTGTTTCCGGGAGAGCACCGCGAATTCTTCCCCCATCCTCTGGGCATTGTCCACCATGTGCCGCAGCCTGCGCCTGCCGATATGCCGCCCCTCCTCCAGGTACTTTTCCGCCCGCTTGGAGCCGCTGGCCGTCACCACCTCGTCCTCCAGGGAGATGAAGAAGCGGCTGGAGCCGGGATCCCCCTGTCTGCCGGCCCGTCCCCTGGCCTGGCGCTCCTGCCTAGTATTAGCCATGCGCCCGATGCCGATGACCGCCAGCCCGCCCAGCTCGGCCACACCCTTCCCCAGCTTGATATCCGTCCCCCGGCCCGCCATGGCGGTGGCCACCGTCACCGCTTTCATCCGGCCCGCCTCCCGGATGATGTCCGCCTCCCAGAAGGCATTGTTGGCATTCAGCACATTGTGTGGGATTCCCTTCTCCATCAGCCGCCTGGACACCAGCTCCGTCTCCCCGATGCTGTTCACCACGATCAGCACCGGCTGTCCCCTCTTGTGGGCCATCACCGCATCCACCATGGCCGCGGCGAACTGCCTGGAAGCGTTCCTGTAGTACACGTCCGGCAGGTCTGTTCGCAGCACGGGACGGTTAGGGGGAATCACCACGGATTTCACATGGTACACATCCAGAAGCTCCTGGGCCGCGTCCGCTATGGTGCCGCTCATGCCGGCCATCTTGGGAAACAGCTGGAAAAAGTTCTGAAAGGTGATGGATGCCACGGAGCGGTTCTCCTGGGAGGCAGGCAGCCCCTCCTTCACCTCCAGGGCCTGGTGCTGTCCGCCGCGCAGCTTCACCCCCGACATCAGTCGCCCTGACCCGCCGTCCAGGAGCTTCAGCTCCCCGTCCCTGGAGACCATGTAGTGCTTCTCCGGCTGGAAGAGGGCGTGGGCCCTCAGGGCCAGTATCACATGGCGGTTGACCTCGAAGAACTCCCTCCCGTAGAAATTCCCTATCTGGAAAAACTGCTCCGCATATGCCACTCCCTCCTCCGTCAGCCAGACCTTGTCCTCCTCCTTCTCATAGTCCCTGCCCTCCTTCAATGTAGTGACGAAAAAGTCCGCCATCTCATACAGATTGGACTGTACCCTGGGCGCGCCGGAAATCACCAGGGGCGTCTGGGCGGCATCCAGCAGCACGGAATCCGCCTCGTCCACAATGACGTAGTAGAATTCCCGCAGGAAGCGGTCGGATGCCACGGATACCAGATTGTTCAGCAGATAGTCGAACCCCAGGGCACCGTGGGTGGTATACACGATGTCCGCCCCATAGATTTCCTTCTTCTCCGCATTGGTGAACCGCTCCTCGTCCGTAGCCCGCACCCCTATGCCCACGGACATCCCCATGAACCCATACACCTGTCCCATCTCCTCCGCGTCCCGCATGGCCAGATAGGCATTGGCCGTCAGGAGGATGGTGCTCTTCCCCGACAGGGCGTTCAGGTACAGCGGCATGGTGGCCACCAGGGTCTTCCCCTCCCCGGTATTCATCTCCGCCAGCTTCCCCTGATGCAGGGCGATGGCCCCCATGACCTGCACGTCGTAAGGGTACAGTCCCAGAATCCTTCGGTCCGCCTCGCAGATGGCGGCATAGGCCTCGGGCAGGATTTGATCCAGAGTCTCCCCCCGGCCCAGCCTCTCCCGGAATTCCACCGTGAGATGGGACAGGGCCTCATCGGACAATCCGGCCATGCGCTCCCTGTGGCTCCTGACCAGGGCAAGCTGCTTATTCAGTTTCCGTAATGTGCTCCTCTGTCTCATGAACCACTTCCTGTATCACGATAGAATGAAAGTCAAACTCCCTCACGCCGCCGTTGATCAGCTGCATGCAGTAGCTGTACGTCTTCAGGGGACATCTAAAGTCTGCCTGTCTGTCCCGTATGGTGACGCTGCCCGCCTCCCCCTCGTACCTGTCATAGAACACCAGCCGCACCAGACAGCCCCCTCCGGAGGGCGTGTCTATGTTCACGGTAATCCGGTAATCGCTCTCCCCGTCAATCATGGGCAGGGCGGGCTCTATCCTTTTCGCCTGGAAATTCGTCTTCGAATACCATGTCTTGATCACGGTTCCGGGGGGCATCAGCAGATTGCGGAAGCCCACCGCATCCTTCCTGCGGTATGCGATCTCCGAACCGTACAGATAGGTATCCGAGGAATATTCGTTCCAGTAAATCGTCCATTTCTCCCCCGCCATCTATTTCCTGACCCTCCCGAAATCCTCCCGCAGCAGCTTGTCGAACTGGCTGGAGAACCAGTTCACGATGCCGCCCGTATTGTCATTATGCCTGCCGTGGAGCCCCTTGCCGTACACCTGGGCTCCCTCCGACCGCAGGTGGGCAATCAGGGAGGCATAGGCAGTGGCATCATAGTCGTCCTCTACCATGTAGGACACCACGAACTTGGATCTGCCCCAGTCTGTCGCATCGAACTTGCCCCAGAAACGCCGGTTCAGCCGCTCCACCGCCGCCGGATCCGTGTCCCTGCTCACATAATGCAGCACGTCCAGGGATGTGGGGAACCCGCCGGGCCGCAGCAGCCGCTCGTTGGCGGCCACACTTCCGATGCTGGCCAGAGGCTTGCCCAGAATCAAGGCGTGGGGCCGGATGTCGCAGCCATAGTACAGCGCTCCGAATGTGCCCATGGAAAGCCCTGAGAAAATCACCTGATCCGGGGTAAAGCCCAGCTCCTCCATGGGACTGCGTATGGCCCCTGCCAGCATGTCCTCAAACTCCCGGGAGCCCATGTAGAAGCACCCTCCCTCCAGCCTGGCCTCCGCCACCAGCAGGAAGGGACAGCCCATGCCCCGCATGAGATTGTACCCCTCAAATCCTTCCATGGTCTTATATCCGGAAAAGTATACATTCAGCGGCGGCTTCCTGTCCCCCGGGTCGAAATAGCAGAAAACCTCCTCCCGGTTCGAGGTGACATAGCGCTGTCCCCCCGGCAGGAAATGCCCGTGTCCCCGCCTGGAATACCTGTCGTGCAGCGCTATCACCTCCAGCCGCCCCTTCCCCCTGGCCAGAAGGGATACGAAGATAGGCCCATCCGCCAGCTGGTTGTCGATGCGGACGACCTCCTCCAGGTCGCGCTCCGAGAATTCCCATTTCTGCTGCACATCGGAGATGCTCCCCTGGACGAACTGCATCACCCGCAGGCCGATCTCCACCTCCGGATCCTTGCGGTACTCCAGCCACAAATCGATGCACTGTCCCTGGAACACAGGGATGTTGTTCCTCCAGAAGGCCGCCTGGCACAGCTTATCGCCGAAATCCCCCTCCAGGGAGACGCTGTAGTTCCCGTTCCATTTGACCGTTCCCCCAAACCCCTGGGCGATGGCCAGATTGGGGAAACGGAACTTCTCTCCATAGGGCTTAGGAAAGTAATTGCGCACTTCTCTGAGGAGGAAGCCCTGTATATCCTCCGGGGCTATCCTGCGCCCCTTCCTGCTCTCATACAGCCAGGCCGCCCCTCCCTCCAGCTCCACCCGCTCCGTCACGAACAGGGTGTAGGCCTTGGTAGCCTGATAGAGGGAATCTATCTCCCGCTCCCCGGGCGCTCTGTCCCAAAATACTATGTCAAAGGGCTTCTGGGGCGCTGCCTCGAAACTCTCCGCATACTCGAATGCCGTCTGCGGCGGCATGGCATATATCTGCCGCCAATCCCTGTCCCCTATCTGCAATACTCGAATCTCATCCAATAGCCTTTATGACCTCTCTCCATTTTTCCATCAATACGTCCGTGGTATACCGTTTCCCCAGCACGTAGGAGCATACCTTAGCGTCATTCCAGTTCACCAGATTGTCCAGATAAAAGCGCAGGGCGGCGGGAAGCTTGCCCATATCCTGCAGGATGATGCCGTTCCTGCCCTGCTTCACGAACTGCGTCCTGCTGCCCACAATCTGGGGGATTCCCATGCTCAGGGCCGCTATCTGCAGATACAGCTCCGGAACCGCCCTCATGTCCACCAGCACCCGCTGCTCCCGCATGCACCTGCTCACGGACAGCTCATCCACGCACTGCTCTACCTGAAACAGCACGGTCAGGGGCTGCGCCTCGCCTAAGTCGTTCTCCGCAAATGTCTGCCCGTTCTCCTCCTCCGCGGCCCAGCCCTCCGGCAGTCCCGCTGCGCTCAGGGCCCTGCGGGCCTGCTCCAGCAGCCGCCTCTTCCTGCCGTAATCCGCCAGTCTGGTGAACAGGTGCACCCTGGCATTTTTGTTGGACGGCAGATACTTCCCAAGGGTCTGCACCAGCTCCAGCAGCCTCCCCTCCTCCATGCCGTCCACGGGCACCAGAATCTTCTGGACGTCCAGCTGCTGGCTGATTCCGAAATCTACCCGTGTGTCATAGGGAGAGATATCCGTGATATTCCCGGCCACGGCTCCTGCGCAGCCTTTGATCCGTCTGGAATTCTCACGGGAATCCGTAATGATATAATCGGCCTTTTCAATCATCTCCCTGGCCTCCGGCTGCCTGTCCGGCAGGCATCTGTCCCCGAAGAAGGAGAGGATGGTCTTCTTCTGTGCCAGGGCCTCCTTCAGCAGCCTGGTATGCTGCCCGTGCATGGCCACGCAGAACAGATCCTCCTCTTCCGTCATCCCCAGATAGGCCAAAAGCACCTCCCGAATCACCTGCTCCAGGCTGTCGTAGGAAAGCTGCCGGAACACCCCGGCCCGCTCATAGTCCTGATAGGAAAGCTGAAACCTGGGATATCTGGGATTCACCTCCACATGCCCGTCCTCCGGAAACAGGCGCAGCTTCCAGGCTCCGCTTTCCATAAGGAAGTCCTGCCTCACTGCCCTTCCCCCCCGGTAAAGAATGGTGGAGGAGACGAATCCTCTGTCGTCATAGAGGTTCCGCCGACAGAGCTCCCCCTTCTCATACATATCGATTTGGATGGGATTGCCGTCCTCGCTGAACTCAATCTGGGCGAATCTCTCTCCCTCCCGGAGGGCGACGACGGCGAAGGGCGTATAGATGAACTCCATATGGGGCGGCCATTTCATATTGTGGAAGGAAAGCACCGCGGCCTTCCTGCGTTGAATCTCCTGTATGGCGTCAAAACAGGACCAGTAGGGCGCACGGAATACGCTCTGCCTATGGAGGAAATGCCTGAAATTCGGGGAAAAGCCCAGGAGCAGAATCTGATAGGGAAAGGAACCGTTTCGCTGGAACAGCTGTATCTGCTTCACAGTGTCGTCGAATTCCGTGTGCATCCGCCTGACGTACCATTTCTGTTCGTTTTCCCACCAATTGTCCTGCTGATACCAGGCCGGTATAAAATGAAGCATAAGAAAATCTCCTATATAAAAGGTCTGTACGCGTCATAGCCCTTCACCGCCACGAATTCCTCCTTCAAGTTGTACCATATGCCCGTGAGCATCATGACCGAGGCAGGAAACATGGCCAATGTCCGCTCTACTCCCCGTAGCTGCAGCAGCATGGGCACGCACAGGCACAGGCTCATCACCGTGGCGCTCAGAAAGCTGAGCCTGCGCACCTCCCTGGACAGGTACTTCCTCGTTTCCCGCCCCGCGTGGATGTCCAGCAGGCTGTCGCCGCTTTTCAGCAGCTGCTCCGCCATCTCCCCCGGGTTGATGAAGATCAGGGCGAAGACCATGGTCAGCAGATACAGGGTCAGGAGATAGGCGGCCACCCCCAGGGGCCTGTCCATTTCCAGGTTCTCCTGCCACCAGAGAATCCCTGCGCTCTCCGGGAAAAGATATCCCAGCCCGGTCAGAAGGAATCTGGGCAGCATCAGAAACGCGGTGGCGAACATCACCGGCATCACCCCTACGGGGTTGAGCTTGATTGCAAGGTAATTCTTATCCGAATAGATATTGTGGATGGAAATGCGCTGCACGGGAATCCTTTTCTCCCCGCTTTCCATCACGTTCATGATTATCAGCGCCGCCACGGCTACACACAGCGGGGCCGCAAGCTCACGCAGCTCATGTCTGGTCAGATTGGTCAGGATGCCGTCCATGATGTTGATGTATATCAGGGCTGTCTGGCCTCCGATCCCGTATTTCTTGTTCCTGGCGGAAAGCCAGAGAATCATGGCCACGCCGGCCACCAGCTCCGCCGCGGCCACCAGCTTCACCAGCTCTATAGGCAGCCACATAGGCCGGAAGGGGAGCTCCTGGACCTGTGTCGCGGCCTGGAAGACAGCAAAGGTGAAGGTCAGTGCCAGCATGACCTGGTTCGTCCTCAGGGGCGAAATCTTCTCCTTGGAGCCGGCCCTGCGCAGGGCTGTCACCATCTGTACCAGTATGGACGCTATCATATAGGGAGAGATGCCCAGCGCGAACAGGGAATGCCTGTCCCCGCTGATGGTCTGCTCCAGGAGCTCTCCGGCATCCATAGCCTTCCCTGTGTACGCGGCCATGTCGATCCCGTATATGGGGAGGCTGCGCCCCAGCATATACACCAGGAGGATGATGGCCGTGTACAGTAGCTTATATTTGATTATGCTTTCCCTCTTGCCCGATTTTGACATGCTGTTCTCCGGATTTTCCTGCAGCGGCCGCTGTATCAGAAGGACCGCTGCGGCATATCAACACACTGACACATCCATTTTTCACCGAAAGCGCCAGCCGCTGTTCACTGCGTTCCCAGTGGCAGCTCCTCTGACTGCAATCCGGAAAATGGATGTGTCGCTGTATTGATACTATAATATATCAGTAGCTACAGCCTGACCTTGTCAGGCTGTAGCACTGATATCTATTTGTCAGGTCTGTTCAGATCCAGGCCTGTGGAACTTATTTCCTGCCCTTGCCGTCGTCCTCAGACTTCTTCTCGGCGAAGATGCCCTTCTTGTGCTTCTTGTCATAGCCGGTCTTGCCCGCTACTGCCGCTGCGACGATCGGGATGATGGACCACCATGCGCTGAGCTTACCTTTGGACTCCGCCTCCGGCTCGAACTCTGCCAGAGGAGTCTCTTCCTCCTCCAAGTCCACTACTTCTCCGCCATCGTCCTCTTCTTCATCGGCTACACCCAAAGGAACCTCTTCCTCGTCCTCAATCGGTATCTCAGCGTCTTCCTCAGGTACGTTGCCGAGCGGGGTCGGGTCGTCGTCGATAGTGGTGGTGTCATCTGCCGGTGCCGTAGGAAGGACTGGCCCAGGTGCGGGAGGAGTGGCTGCGTCTGCTACAGGCGCTGTCACATCCGCCGTGGTGTCATCATCGGTGTAGTCTTCGTCTTCATCCTCTTCCGCTGCATTGCTGGCACTGGCAGAGGTGCTGACGCTTACACTTGTGCTGATGCTCTCCGAGGTGGACGCGCTTGCGCTGGCGGACGCACTGTCACTGGCTGACATGCTGGCCGCGGATTCGCTGGCGCTGGCCAAGGCGCTGTCACTGTCGGAAGCACTGGTGCTCGCTGACGTGCTCGCACTGTCGGAGCCGCTGGTGCTCGCTGACGTGCTCGCGCTCTCGGAGCCGCTGGTGCTCGTTGACGTGCTCGCGCTCTCGGAGCCGCTGGTGCTCGTTGACGTGC
>CAJUFO010000068.1 GCA_910585615.1 uncultured Acetatifactor sp. | reverse complement strand
CAAAAATACAGTCCATAATCCCGCATGGCGTCCCCTTATCCTTCCCTCCAGAAAAATATGTTTTGTCAAACAAAATATATTATAACATATTCAGCAAAAAATATAAAGAAGAAAACGCCGCAATGGTCTGATTCCATTTACGGCGATTCTGCTGTTCTGTCAGTGTTGTCTGTTAATTTTCATATATCCCTTTCAAAGTATACTGATCCAAAATATGACCATCCATTTCACGGAAAAGTTCGTCCAGCAGGAACCCTCGCTCCAAATCCAGCATCTTATTCAGGGCATGTACATGAAGCATGCCATATGCGGCGGTTAGCTTTTGTATACCCTTTATCTCAGCAGCGCCATACTTCCCGTCAATTTGTTTACCTTCTTTTTCGCCCCGCAGATAGCAACCCCATAATAATTTAAATCCGTTTCTGGAACATCCTTCATCTTTTCAATAAACTCATCATAGGTCTTGCAGCCCTGTGCAAGGTCTGAAAAATCCACCACCGTCAAGTCCGTAAACTCAGGCTCATACAGCTTTTCACGAATAGATTTGATCACCTCCACATTTCCCTTTAAAATCGGCACCGGGAATTCAATAATCCCCAAATGCCCGTTTCCCGTCCTGTCATACACATCCTCACCTACGACCTCCGGTATCTGCTTCCCCAGCGTGATGCCCATGATTGCCGCCGTGTTCGCTATGATGCCAAGTGGCAGGTTCTCATCAATCACCATGACGCATTTTTCATTCTGTAAATCCATCTTTCAATCCTCCTCGTTCTTTGGAGGATTTCTCCTCCTGTTTTTTCTGATAGCAGCGGTAAAGATAGGCCCTATGAAAGCCCAACCGCCCATATTGCTCCGGCAGTTCTCCCCTCCCTGAAATATCTGCCAGTATCCTTACGATTCCATTTGCCACCGCAAACCGCAGGATGTCCTCCATGCTTATATCCGGCAGGTTTCCGTCCAGCAGGAATAAAAGCCCCTGGCGCTTTATCCCGATGACCGTCTCTCCCACCATGACATATTCTGTCCCGCCATTCCCATTTTTTAGGAGCAGCCCGTCCGGCATTTTCCCTTCCACGCACAGTTCCCCGGCATCCCCCGTTATACTCACGAGCGGTGAAATTTGCCACCGATTCATGATGCTTGCCGCTCGTGAGTCGGAATTCCATTCACCGACCACGCCGCATTTTTCCAGCCCATATCCACTGTCCGTAAGGATGGAACTCAGGTGGTAATTGGTATGCTCCACGATGCGGAACGCGCACCCTGTCCCGCACTGGCGGCTGACCTCCTCACACCTGCGGATGTTCTCCGGGATATCCCCATCCGAAAATCTGTAATACAGCGGATAGACCAAAAGCTGTCCTTCCATTCTTTTCAGCACCCACCCCCGGCAAACTAAAGTTTCCCTGTCGGGGAACAGGCTGATGATCTGCTCCTCCGTCCTTATCGCAGGCTCATTCACTGTCCCCACTCCCCCTCCCGTTATCTTCAGAAAGGAAGTTATCCGAGAATATCTCACGGTAAGTACCCGGCGCAAGCCCTATGAACTGATTGAAATAATTTGTAAAATGGCTCTGGTCTGAGAAGCCTGTCCTTATGGCAGCCTCCACGGGCGGCACTCCTTCCGATAACAGCTTTTTTGCCTCATTGATACGGACTGTCTCAAGGTAACGGTAAGGTGTGACTCCTTTTTCCTTCATAAAGGCCCGCAGCAGCGTTGACTTGCTAAGCCCGGCGTGGCGGCATATCTGGTCTAAATAGATGCGCTCCGTAAAATGCGCTGTCATGTATTCGCAGGCTTTTTCAATCTCCTGCCTGCACTCCGGGATGCAGCTTTCAAATGGCTTCCCGTAATTCTGGATGAGGTACGAGAGCAGGAGCAGCAGGGTTTCCTCTTTCTTAAACTCCCCCGTCCCTTTCATGACCATCTCATGCAGCAGACGCAGATGGCAGGCTATCTCCTCATCGTAGATAACATTTCTTGAAAATCCCGGAAGCTCCCGTTTCCCCGTCACTTCCCCCGCCAAATCGAGCATGACCTCCTTTGAAATGTTGAATCCCCGGTAATCAAACGTCCCTTCATCACTCTGCACACAGGCATGGCTGTCACCCGGATTGAAAAGCACGATGCTTCCTTCCTCTATGGCGTATTCCCTGTCACGGCAGGAAAGCACACGCTCCCCTTTCTCCACAAACCCGATGACATAATGCTCATGGAAATGGCTTGGAAAAGGCTGCACGATTCCCTCAAAGCGGTATGCCTCCATCCTCAATTCGTCATCATATACCACTGTCCTTACTTCTTTCTTCATGTGGATTACCCCCGAATTCAATTTTTGAATTTTGACAAGAGTCATTTTACCTCTTAATCTTTCCTGCGTCTTGTAAAATATCTTCATTTTTCAGTTTCAGTTCCCACGCCAGCCCCTCTGTAAAAGTGCTGACACAAAACTTCGCCGCACAGTATGTCACAGCCGTAGGCACAATGGTATAGCCTCCGCATGAAGATACATTGGCATCTCCATCTCCACACCACAAGCCTTACAGAACAGTTCCAGAAAAGCCCAGGCATTCCCCTCAAACTCGTTAAAACTCTTCTCAAACCGCAGCATATAATCATAGGCTTTCAGTTCCAGGCAGTGCAACCTCCGGTTCGCCTCGCTCACCGGATACATGAAAACACCCCCTTCCATGCAAAAAGCACCAGCCCTTCCAGACTGATGCCTTCCCTGAATCCAACAACAAACCTCCCCCAAAACCGAAGCTATCCCTCCAGCTTCATGTACAAAAGAGGATACGGGTTCCCCTGCTCATCACAATCCGTCCGTTTAAAAACCCGAAACCCCATACGCTCATAAAACCCTTTTGCCTGCGGGTTCTGCTCATTCACCGCCAGCTCATCGACACCATAAGCATCCATCCCATATCCAAGCAGCGCCTTCCCAAATCCCCTTCCCCTCTCTTCGCCGGAAACAAACAGCATTTCCAATTTTTGCCCGTCAATCCCCATATAAGCGGCAGGAATCCCTTTGTCACTTTCCCCAACAATCAAATGCGGTATCTCCCTTATTGCCTGCGGAACATACCCCTTAATTTTCTCTATCTCACTGTCCGATAAAAACAAATGCGTCGCCCGCACAGAACCTTCCCAAATATCCAGCAACTGCTGTACCAGCAGAGGCGTTCTTTCTTTCATCTCAACTATCTTCATTTTCCCTACTCTCCATTCAGCCATATCCTCCACAAACAGAATGCCTACCTGCCCCTGTGCTTCTCCTTCCGCTTCTGCTGTTTCAGCTCAAACATCCGCTGCTTCTCGGCCTCCTTCTGCTCCCTGCCGGCCTGCCTGCGCTCCGTCTTCCTCTCTTCCCTCTGCAACTGTAACGCCTGCTGGGACTTCGTGCCTATCCCTGCCTGCATGGTCTGCTTCCCGGCCTCCCTCTGCCTCCGCTTCGGGTTCACTTTTCCGTCCCTCACAGCCACCGGGACAGCCGGACTAAACTTCAAGCTGTAATAATTTTTGAGGACAAAATCCCACACCTCATAGTCCCTGGGTTCACTCCCAAAAACCACCCGGCATACTGAAAGTTTCCCATCCTCGACACGCTCAAACACGCCGACCCAGAACGGCCCCTCAAAAAATACCGTCAAACCTGCCTTTCCTCTGTCCATAACGAAACCCTCCTTAAATGTGTTATGAACAAAGAACGGACAACCCAGGAGGGCAGGTTACTTACCCTGATACCATCAGGACGGCCGGGGTCTACGCTCCGCTCCGGTCGGCGCAAAACCAAGGTCTCCCAGACCTTGTGCGCCCTACCGGCTCTGGCACATCCAAAAGATGCACGTTGCGTTTTTATCTTTGCTGTTTATATTTCCAGCAGGATAAACTCCCGCTAAAAACCAAAATCTATTCCTTTCTATAACTCCTGTATCTCTTTCAATGCCTTTTGAAGAAGCTCAAATGTTTCTTCTACATTCACCGCCATAAATACCTCCGTAAATCTCAATCTATTTAAAGATACCGCCTTACCTCTCCCATATACCGCCTATACTCTGCCCCAAAATTCTCCAGACACCATCTTTCCTCCGCAAGAATGATCCAATGGGCAGAAACCTGAAACACCACAACCACCGCCGCCAATACCAGAGACTGCACCAGCAGAGCCATACCCATAAAGCAGATGAAATAAGCCACATACATACGATGTGGGTGGAAATCAGGACGATCCGGTCATGGGCGAACTCCGACAGGAGGTTGCGGAAGCGCACCCGCTCGCCGGGATCCAGGCCCCCGGTGGGTTCATCCAAAATCAATACCTCCGGGTCGTTCAGCAGCGCCTGGGCGATTCCTACCCTGCGCTTCATCCCGCCGGAAAGCCTGGCAATCTTCCTGCCCCGCACGTCCAGCAGGGAGACCCGCTCCAGCAGCTCCTGTATCCGCCGCCTGCCCTGCCGCTCATCCAGCCCTTTCAGCGCCGCCACATAGGTCAGATAGTCCCCCACGGTGAAGTCCTGATGAAATCCGAACTCCTGGGGCAGGAAGCCGAAAATGTCGCGGTACCTCTCCCCCAGCATCCCGATGGGGACTCCATCGTACACAATCTGGCCCGCGTCAGGCTGTAAATTGCCGGCAATCATCCGCATCAGGGTGGTCTTGCCCGCCCCGTTGGCCCCAAGCAGGCCCCAGACTCCCGGCGTCAGCTCCAGGCTGATGTCGCTTACGGCCCTCTTGTCCCGGAACCGCTTTGAAACATGGTCGATCAACAATTCCATATGATACTCCTTCCTGTATACATCCCTTACAACGTCAAAACCAAAGGCGCCTCTGCCCTGGTATTTCAGATTATACCAAAAGCAAAAGCGCCTTTTCCTCGTCCGCCCACACGGTATTCAACTGTTTTTCTCTGGATTTCCTTACGATTTTCCTACAGGAGCCTACAGGGCGGGCGACCCGCATGGAATGGGAAGCGTCACCGCGAAGACCGTCAGGCCCTCCCTACTTCGCGCCGTAATCTCCCCTTTGTGGAGGGCGACGATCTGCTTCGCGATGGCAAGCCCCAGCCCGGATCCTTCCGTCCCGCGCTCCGGATCCAGCCTGTAGAACTGCTCGAATATCCGCTCCAACTTTTCCGCCGGAATCGTCCCGCCGTGGTTGGAAAAACGAAGCTCCACATGATCCCCGCTCTCCCGGACTTCGATGGAAATCTGCGTCCCCTCATAGCTGTAGGCCCAGGCATTGCGCAACAGATTGTCGAACACCCTCTGCAGCTTGTCGGCATCGCACTTTAACATCATATCCTCCGGGGCCGTAAGGCGGCAGGTCAGGCCCTTTTTCTCCAAAACCGGCCGGAATTCATATACCAGCTGCTCCAGCAGGCGGGTCAGGTTGATTTCGCTGTATTGCAGCGTGATGGTGGTCAGGTTATATTTCGCGATCTCCAGGAACTCGTCGATCAGATTCTCCAGCCGCTTCGCTTTGGCCAGGGAGATGGAGAGGTATTTTTCCCGCAGCTCCTGGGAAATCTGCGGCTCGTCCCGCAGGAGGTTCAGATAGCCCATGGAGGAAGCCAGTGGTGTCTTCAAATCATGGGCCAGGTACATGATCAGGTCGTTCTTCTTCTGCTCGGCCAGGAGCATATCGCTTTTCTGTCTCTCCAGCGTGTGCTTGACCATGTTCATCTTCCGCTCGATGGGGAGGAGCTCCGGGGACAGCGAGATTTCCCCCGGCACGCCGTCCAGCAGCGCGTCCATCCCCCTGCCGATCTCCCCGAAATATCCCATGAGCCACCGCAGGAAGACAGAGAGCAGGGCCATGAATACAAGCAGGAGGGACAGCAGGATATACGCGTCCATATGTCTGCGGAAGATCCGGTCGTAGAGGGCCAGGGCCGCGGCGGAATCCATCCGGAAGCCGTATTGGAAAAGGGACACCATCAGGTTCGCGAAATCCCCCCGCAGCAGGAGGGTGTATGCGGCCCAGACCGCCACGACGGCGATGACTACCATGGCGATGGTGCGCAGGAAGATTTTCCTGCGAAACTGTCGGAAGTCCCTGTCTGCTCTATTTTTCAATGGTATACCCCACTCCCCATACCGTCTTGATGAACCTGGGGCTCCTGGCAGGCTCCCCCAGCTTCTCCCGCAGCCGCCCGATGTGGGCCATGACGGTATTGTTGTTCGTCAGGTATTTCTCGCCCCACACCGCTTCGAAAAGCTCCTCGGAGGGGACGACTGTTCCCTGCCGCTCGCAGAGATACCACAGAATGGAGAATTCAATAGGAGTCAGCTGCAGCTCCTTTCCGAACAGGAGGCATCTGTGGTTGTCCCTGTTGATGACAAGGCCCCGGATGTCGTATTCATGGGACTGGAAGGCGGCGGGATTGCTGTATCGCAGGTATCGCCGCAGCTGTGTCTTCACTCTGGCCACCACCTCCAGGGGGTTGAAGGGCTTTGTGATGTAATCGTCCGCTCCAATGGTAAGCCCCATGATTTTATCTCCATCGTCTGCTTTTGCTGTGAGCATGATGACGGGGTAATAGTATTTCTCCCTGATTTTCCGGCAGATCTGGAAGCCGTCCATATCCGGGAGCATGATGTCCAGGATTGCCAGGTCCAGGGCTGTATGTGCGATGCAGTCCAGGGCCTCCGCGCCTGTGTAGAATTTGTGGACGGTGTAGCCGTCGCCTATGAGGTACAGCTCCAGGATGTCGGCCAGCTCCTTTTCATCGTCCACTACCAAAATATTGATGCCCATTTTTATACCTCTCTGCCCGCCCTCGGCGGGCGTACCAATCAGAATTTGGAAATGATGCAGTTCTGTAGGCATTATACGAAAGATTTGGGCATGATTTCTTCGTTTTGTATGTGGATTTTCTTAAGATTTCCCTATCGGGGCATGAAAACGGCAGTTATTTCAGTATCGGCTTCCAATCCTGCTCTGTGTCAAGGAACAGCTCCGCGAACTCCTCTTTGTCGAAAATCCGCAGCATGTGGTCCATGTGCCATATGGTGGGCATCTGGGGCAGGGCGTCCAGCTGCGTCCAGAAGACTTTCCCCTCGTCGGAGGATTTCAGCTCCCCAGAGAATCTGTCTGTCTTGAACAGAAAGACGATGTAGCGCCTCCCGTCCTCCTCCATCCAGTCCTTGATGCCGCAGAGCCGGGGCTTTTCGATGGTCAGGCCCGTCTCCTCATAGATTTCGCGGATGACGGAGTCCACAATCGGCTCATGATCCTCCACGTGGCCGCCGGGGAAGGTGATTCCCCTGGAACGCCCCTCGCCGTCCTTCAGTCTCTTCTCCTCCACCAGTACTTTCGTGCCGTCGTAGACCATGCACATATTCGTAAGGATTACATCTTCCGAATGCTCCATTTTGCTTTTGTAACTCTCTTTCGTTGGTGTTTTATGGCACTTCAATCATTTTCAAAAATTTATTCGTAGTAATTTATTTGTAGAGATCCTTCAATTGCTGTTCATGATGCGGAGTTATTGCTGAATCATGAGTTGGTGTATTATGAGTCTATAGCGTCAGTTTATCATTCGCCTTTCAGGCGCTCTTCCCAAACTAAAAACAATGTCCAACCAGACTCTTCCATTTTCAGAGCATATCCTTTTCCATATTTCACATATGGAGTACCTGCCGGGGCATAATTGGATTCCTTATCCTTTTCCGGGAATTTACCTAAAGAGACCTCTGACTCTGTATAATCTACCTGGTCAAGAGTTATCTCCTCGTCCGGTATCGGATAGCCCTGCGAAAGGTAGTAAGTGACACCGTCAATCATGACTGCTGGTATCAGGGCGCTTGGCACCTGACTGCCCTCTGCAGATTCCGATACCGTTTCCCCTGAAGTCAGATGTTCTGATTCGTCCCAAAGCGGTACATCTGCCTCATTTTGGGAATTCGATACAGCAGTATCTGCACATCCTGTCATGCAAAGAAGAATGACTAAACCTATAATATTTACAAATATTTTCATAAAACCTGCCCTTTCCTCGCTTGTCTGTTTTGTGGCTCGAATCAATTGAGTGTCTTTGCATCATGCCACAGCGCTTGAAACGCGCTGATTTGAATCAGCGCCAACATTCCAAATAGCATTTTTACCTCGCAAGCGTTTTCGCACGGTCTGACGGCTGCCGGAATATAATATAGGGAAAGACCCCAGCCGGAGGTGGGCCATGGCCATTACATCTTTGGATATCTTAAACCTCTCACATTCCCTCAAAGATATCTGCGAGGTGAACTGCAATACGCCGGAATGTCTCTCCCAGACCCTGAAGCTTCTGATGCAGTACAATCTGATTCAGGCCAACCTGCAGTTCAGTAAGCAGTTCGGGCCGCCCTGCCTTCCCACAGTCTGTCCGCCTGCCCAGGCCTTGTCCACGCCATCGGCTCCTTCGCCGACTCCTTCATCGGCTCTTTCAGGCCCTGCCGCGTCCCAGGCCGCTGCTTCCAGGCCTGCCGCCCCCGAAACTCCAGGTACGTCCACGCCCGCGCTCTCCGCCCCAAATCCGGCTCCGGCTTCGAATCCCGATACCCCTCCTCAGAGGCCTCCCATCCGGCTGGACATTGGCGATCCGTTCCTGGCTGACTATGAAAAATAGACAGGTCAGCCATACCGGCAAAGGGCGATGCTGTACCCCTCTATGCCGTCATGTTCCTCCCACAGCAGACGCTTCCCATCCAGCCGGACAGTCGTCATTTGCGCTCCTCCACGGGCTGAAGCCATCCCCCGCGGAACCAGCGTCCTGCCCGGGCCGCTTCCGTTTTTTGACGCCGCAGCCTTTTCGGACAGGTTTTCGGGATATACGTCCTCTCCGGGCAGGAGGTCCGCACTCAGCGCCGCCGCGATGCCTTTTCCGGTCAGCTTCCCATAGGCCTCCTTCCTGGCCCACAGCCTGTAGAACAATCCTTCCCGCTTCTCCCGTTCCTCTCCTGCCTGCTCCAGCGCTGCCGCTTCCCGCTCCGAAAAGAATCGCCTAGCAAGCTTCTCCACGTTCTTTCCGCAGTGCTGCTGGATGTCCGCCCCGATTTCCTCCGAGGAGATGACGCAGAGGACATAGCCCCCGGAATGGGACAGGTTGAAATAGAAGGGCAAATCCCTGAAATAAGGCTTCCCTTCTTTCCCATAGACATAGGCAAGGGACACCGGCGGTTTCCCATCCAGGCTCTCCAGTAATTGTTTGACGGAATATCGTTTTATTCCGATATTATCTCCGGACACAGCCGCCACCGCCTCCCGCACCCCAATCTGCAGCAGCAGCCCCGCACCCAGGCTGGCAGCCCGCGCCCGGCCCGGCCTCATGCGCCGAGCCTTCTCCCCGCGCTCTTCATCCACACGCAGAAAAGCCCTCGCAAGAAGGGCTTCTCCGTTTTCCGCATCCATGAATTCCTCTATATCCAGAAGATACCTCGCAACATACATCTCCGACTCCGTCAATGGCCCAGCACCCCGATGTATGAATCCTTGCGCAGTCAGCCCTGGCTGTCCGCCCCATTACCGCGTTGTCGTCAGTCGCCGACGCCTTGTGCTCGCTTCCTTCCTCCGCCTTGTCCTGGCACGGACATCAAGCGCCGATTGCTCGGGAATTCGCGCATCAGCATACCGGGAACCGTCATAAAAGTTCCTTACTCCGTCACCTGCAGATGCAGCTCCTCCAACTGCTTTGCATCCACCGTGCCGGGAGCCTCGGACATGAGGCAGGAGGCATCCTTGATCTTCGGGAAGGCGATTACATCCCGGATATTGTCCGTCTGGGCCAGCAGCATCACGAACCGCTCCAGTCCGATGGCCAGGCCCGCGTGGGGCGGCACGCCGTATTTGAAAGCGTCTATCAGGAAACCGAACTGCTCATGGGCCTGCTCTTTCGTAAAGCCCAGAGCCTGGAACATCCTCTCCTGGATGTCATCCTGGAAGATACGGACACTCCCGCCCCCCAGCTCCATGCCATTGACCACGATATCATAGGCTTTCGCCCGCACCTTCCCCGGATCCGACTCCAGAATCTCCAGATCCTCCTCCATGGGCATGGTGAACGGATGGTGCATGGCCACGTACCGCTCCTCCTCATCGCTCCACTCGAACTGAGGGAACTCCGTCACCCAGAGGAAATTGTACTGGTTGGGGTCCAGCATCCCGAGCTGCCTTGCCAGCTCCACCCGCAGAGCCCCCAGCACGGACCACACCAGCTTCAGCTTATCCGCCGCGAAGAGGAGCAGGTCTCCCGGCTCTCCGGCCATGGCCGCCACCAACTCTTTCAGCTCTTCCTCTGTCATGAATTTCGCGAAGGAGGACTTGTAGCTTCCGTCCGGCAGCACTGCCAGATACGCCAGCCCCTTCACGCCGTAGCCCTTTGCGAACTCCACCAGAGCGTCAATCTTCTTCCTGGGCATCTCCGCCTGGCCCTTGACATTGATGCCGCGGACGCTTCCGCCCGCCTCCAGCGCGCCTGTGAACACGCCGAAGCCGCAGCCCTTCACCGTTTCCGACACATCTGTCAGTTCCATGCCGAACCTGGTATCCGGCTTGTCGGAGCCGAAACGGTTCATGGCCTCGTCCCAGGTCATGCGCTTCAGAGGCAGGGGCACCTCCAGGCCCACGGTCTCCCTGCAGACTTTCGCCACCATCCGCTCGGTGACGTCCAGCACGTCCTCCTGGTCCACGAAGGACATCTCCAGGTCGATCTGGGTGAATTCCGGCTGCCTGTCCGCCCGCAGGTCTTCGTCCCGGAAGCACCTGGCAATCTGAAAGTACCTGTCGTACCCGGAGCACATCAACAGCTGCTTGAAAATCTGGGGCGACTGGGGCAGGGCATAGAAGCAGCCCTGGTGGATGCGGCTGGGCACCAGATAGTCCCTGGCCCCCTCCGGGGTGGACTTGTTCAGGATAGGGGTCTCCACCTCCAGGAATCCCTCCTCCTCCAGGAAGGCATGGACAGCCGCCGTCATCCGGCTGCGCAGCATCAGGTTCCTCTGCAGGTCCGGCCTGCGCAGGTCCAGATAACGGTATTTCAGACGAAGTTCTTCTTTCGTCCGTGAATTCTCTTCCACAGGGAAAGGCGGCGTCTCCGCCTCGGACAGAATCCTCAGGCTCTCCGCCCGAACCTCGATCTCCCCGGTGGCCAGGTTCGCGTTCACGGCCCCGGCCCGCTTCTCCACCCTGCCCGTCACGGCGGCCACGAACTCGCTGCGCAGCCGCTCCGCCTTGGCGAAATGCTCCGCCCCGCAGTCCGCCTCCTCGAAAATCACCTGCAGGATGCCTGCCCTGTCCCGGAGGTCTACGAAGATGATGCCTCCCTTGTTGCGCTGCTTCTGGACCCAGCCCATGACCGTGACCTGTTCCCCGATGTTCGCCGCGGAAAGCTCCCCGCAGCGGTGCGTCCTCCTCAATCCTTTCATTGACTCTGCCATTTCATTTCCTCGATTTCTGTCCTTTTTTCTTGCAGGACGTTCTTATTTTTATGTTTTTTCGGCAATCCGTTTTTCACCCGCAGATTCGGCGTTCCAGCAGACAAAGGTACTCTGTGGTGCCCTCTTCCAATTTCTTTGTATCGGTCCTGTAAAAGCCATGGCGCTGATAAAAGCGGATGGCATCCTCATTCTTCTCAAGGGCCCACAGGAAGCTTACGGAGAATTGATTTACTGCAAATTCTATCAGCTCCGCACCTATGCCCTGCCCCTGGAAGAACCAGTCCACATACAGCTCCCTGATCTCCGTGCCCTCCACATGGATCATCCCCTTCACGATCCCGTCGTCATAGACCCATATCTGTGAGAGGATATCAGGCGCCCCGTATTCTTCCGCCACCGACAGCACCTGCAGCTCCCCGAAGGAGTAGGCATCGTTTCGGAAAATAGGGCGATACTTTATCCGCTTCACGAAAACCAGAATCTCCGCAATCCTGGAGAGGTCCTGAGCCGTTGCCCTTCGTATGTTCATTTCTTCCCTCCAGCTCCCCAGTACCCCGGCGCATGAATCCTTGAGCAATCAGTTCTTCAGAGCTTCCTTATAGAACTCCAGGAACTCCCCGTACCCCTCCGCCGTCAGCTGCTCCTTCTGGAACTTCTTGTTCTTGTTCATGCGGGCCACCAGCACCTGCTGCCCCTGGGTCCTGGCCTCCTGGGCCTTTGCAATCACATCGCACAGAGCCTGTCCTTCCACGCCCTTCTCCACCAGATAGGCCACCCTCTTCGGCGCATCCGGCACTCGGAAACCGCTTTCCGTCAGCAGCAGGATGATTCTTTCAAAACCGATGGAGAATCCGCAGGCCGGCACCTCCTTGCCCGTGAACTTCCCCACCATGGCGTCATACCGCCCTCCTCCGCCGCAGCTGCCCCCGAACTCCGGGATGGCGATCTCGAAAATCGTACCTGTGTAATAGGACATGCCCCGCACCAGCGTGGGGTCGAAGACCGTCTCGAACCCTGCCTCCTTGGTGGCCTGTACGCTGTCGATGATCTCCCGCAGCCCCTCCGTGACGGAAGGCTCCATCACGCCGGAAAGCGCCTCCCCCAGATAGGCCACGCCGTCCTCCGCCTTCTCCAGCTTCTGATATAATTCCAGATATTTGTCTACGGTATTCCCGTCAAATCCGTTCTCCAGAAGTTCCGCCCTCACGCCCTCCAGGCCAATCTTGTCCATTTTGTCCAGGGTGATGAAGACATTGTCGTAAGCCTCCTCCGGAAAACCGCTGTAGGCCGCCATGGCCTTTAAGATCCTTCTGTCGTTTATCCGTATCTCGAAGCCCCTGAACCCAAGCTTTGTCAAAGTGGTGGTGGTGGCCAGGATCAGCTCGATTTCCGCCAGGTTGGAGGGCTCTCCGAAGATATCGATGTCGCACTGCATGAACTGGCGGAAACGCCCTCTCTGGGGCCTGTCCGCACGCCACACATTGCCAATCTGGAGAGCCTTGAAGGGGGAGGGGAGCTGGGCGGCATTGTTGGAATAATACCGCACCAGGGGCACGGTCAGGTCATAGCGCATCCCGAAGTCCACCACGTCCTCCTCTTCCTGTGCCTGGGCCACATTCAGCTTCTCCCCGCGCTTCAGGACCTTGAATATCAGTTTTTCGTTATCTCCTCCCTGTTTGTTCGTCAAATTCGCGATATTCTCCATACAGGGGGTCTCTATGGAGGTGAATCCGAATCTGCCGTAGGTCTCCTTGATCACGCCGATCACATAATCCCTTATCCGCATCTCCTCCGGCAGAATATCCCTCATGCCTGTCACAGGCTTCTTGCTAAGCGCCATACTTCCCGTCGGACCGCTTTCATCCGACCTCCTCCTCTCTGTTTTCCTTATCCGGGGTACTCCCCCCCACAGGCCCCGCTTTCCGGGCCTTTTATACTGCATAACGCTGAATACTGCCTAATGCAATCATGCGATTGAACCGGTCAGCGTTATGCAGTCTGATTTCACGGCAAGTGAAATCGTTAAGCAGTATATCTTATCCATGATATCTTTTTTGGCGGTGGCTGTCAAGAAATATGTCCGCCGGAAAACGTGACCTCCCGTCCGGTATCACACGATGACGGAATATATCGTTCTTCCCTCCGCCACGCTCCTCTTTCCGGTATACTCCTCTCCAATCCTCTCCCGCCCGTCATTAAAACAGAACATCAACAGCCAGCCCTGCTCCTGCCCTCTGCCCTCCATATATGCCGACAACTGGGCCAGTTCTTCCGAAAATCGTTTCGGGCCATGCCACACCTTCAGCTCCAGAATATATTCCCGCTTGCCGTAGAAGACGACGATGTCCATCCTGGCGCTGTCCCTGGTCTCCGGCTCCACCACATAATGTCCCGTACCGTTGATGATCGGCTTCAGGAAAGCCAGGAACAGCAATCTGCCCTGTCGCTCCAGGAACGCGTCATCCCTCTTCCTGTATTCCGCGTCCATAAAATCCCGGAACCCCAGCAGAATCCCCTCCATGTCCAGGCTTCCCTCTTCGGTGACAAAGCGGCTTCTCGGTATGGGGAGCCTGCGCTGTTCCATCAGCTTTCCGGCAATCAGGTGGTCGTAGATATAGATTTCGAAAATGATATTGGATATCTTACAGATTCCATCCTCCTCCGCAAGGATGCCGAATGTCACGCCGAGATCGATTTCCGGGTTTGACAGCTTATAGGGAATCTGCCTGCCCTCCAGCAGGATTCCTTCCACAAGCCTTCTGAACCTGTCATTATTCTCAATGTTCTTGACCACATCGTCGAACAGCGTGTTCGTGCCCTTCAGGATCTCCCGCACCGCTGTGCGTATGCCCTCTTTTGTCCAATATTCCGGAAGCTCCACGATTTCCGGAAGCCTCTCGTCCAGCCAGAGGCAGATCAGGCTGACCAGGAAGGGATATCCTCCGGTGTACCTGTAGATTTCCTCCGCCATCCCCTCCGCCTCGAGAGAGATGCCCTTTTCCGCTCTGTACTCCCGAAGCATGGAACAGATCTCCGGGACGGACAGCCTCATGTCCACCGGGAAATCCACCGCCACGTTCCAGGGCGAATTATACTTTCTCTCTTCGTCCGGCCGATATTTTATCTTCAAATTTTTGATATCGTAGACACCCGCAAGGATCACGCTCTTGAAAGTGACTGTCCCGAACGCCCGCTCCAGATACAATTCCCGCAGCAGCCCCAGGAAATTCAGGAACATCTGATTATCCGTGCTTTTGTCCACCTCATCGATGAACAGGAGCACCTCCCTGTCAGCCTGGGCACAGAACGCCGTGATGCGCTCCTTTAAGGTGTCCAGGTTCTCTTCCGGTGCAAAAGTATCCCACAGCTTTCCCTGAGCCTCATGGTAGCCGGACATCCGAAGCCCTCTTGCGAATCTGGAACAAATCCTGCGGACAAAAGTGTCTTCTGTCCCAAAGGCCTCGCTCCCCATTCCCTCGAAGCTGGTATTGATTACGATATACCGCTCTTTCAGCCGTCTCCACAACAGCATGAGCGTTGTCGTCTTTCCGTACTGCCTGGCACGGTTCATGACAAAATAGGAATCCTGCTCAATCAGGCGCACAATCCTGTCAATTTTGTCCGATGTGTCGGCCATAAAGTGCTTTTCCGGAATACATGTCCCCGCAACATTGAATCTCCTGTCCATACGGCTCTCCCTAACCCAATCCCCGGATGCCCCGGCGGAACTGTCCGGCCCTGTCAATCCCTCCGGAATAGGTCCCTGGTGTACACCTTGTCCGCCACCCTGTCCAGGCAGGCGTCATAGCGGTTGGCGATGATGCAGTCCGACCGGCGGAAGAATTCCTCCAGGTCGTTCACCACCAGGCTGCCGAAGAAGGTGCTCCCGTCCTCCAGGGTGGGCTCGTAGATTACGATGTTCGCGCCCTTCCCCTTGATGCGCTTCATGACCCCCTGGATGGAGCTCTGGCGGAAGTTGTCGCTGTTGCTCTTCATGGTCAGGCGGTAGACGCCTACAGTCGTAGTCCTCTCATAGGAGCGGTCATAGTCCAGCCGTCCCGAATAAGAGTAATACCCGGCCTTCTTCAGCACCTGGTCCGCCACGAACTCCTTCCTGGTGCGGTTGGACTCCACGATGGCCTCAATCAGGTTCTCCGGGATATCGCTGTAATTGGCCAGAAGCTGCTTGGTGTCCTTGGGCAGGCAGTAGCCGCCGTAGCCGAAGGAAGGATTGTTGTAATGGTCCCCGATCCGGGGATCCAGGCACACGCCCTCTATGATCTGCCTGGCGTCCAGCCCCTTCACCTCCGCGTAGGTGTCCAGCTCGTTGAAGAAGCTCACCCGCAGCGCCAGGTAGGTATTGGCGAAGAGCTTCACCGCCTCCGCCTCCGTGCTCCCGGTGAGGAGGACCGGCACGTCCTCCTTCAATGCCGCCTCGGACAGAAGCCCCGCGAAGGCTTCGGCCCGGGCTCTCGTCCCTTCCTTTTCCGCATCATATCCCACGATGATCCTGGAGGGGTACAGATTGTCGTACAGCGCCCTGGTCTCCCGCAGGAACTCCGGGCTGAACAGGATGCGGTCCGTCCCCTTCCGCGCGTTCAGCTGGGCCGTATATCCCACCGGGATGGTGGACTTTATCACCACCGTGGCCCGTTCGTTGGCCTTCAGGGCCGCGTCCACCACGCCCTCCACCGCCGATGTATCGAAGTAGTTGGTCCTGCTGTCATAGTTGGTGGGAGCCGCCACCACGATGATGTCCGCGTCCCGGTAGGCATTGTCCGCGTCCGTGGTAGCCGTCAGGTGCAGCTCCCTGTCCCGCAGATACTCTTCCAGCTCCTTATCCTTGATGGGCGAGCGCCTCTCATTGATCAGTTTCACCTTTTCAGGAAGGATATCCAACGCCGTCACTGTATTCTCCTGGGCCAGCAGCACCGCCAGCGACAGGCCCACGTAGCCTGTTCCCACAACCGTAATATTCATATCCGTCCGTTCCTCCTGCTTCTATAATCTATAGATTCCAACATTATATCACAAGAGAAAATCAAAGTCTACTCTTCCTTCCGATATCCGGCCTTGCGGTAGAAGGAGGTGGAGGGCATGTTGCACTGCCTGGCCGCCTCCTTCCCGGATATCTCCTTCGCGGCCCACCTCCCGCGGATCTCCTCGAAATTCTCCGGCAGGGGCTTCTCGGGCCTGCCGAAGCGCACGCCCCGGATCTTCGCGGCCTCGATGCCCTCCCGCTGCCTCTCGCGGATGTTCTTCCGCTCGTTCTCCGCCACGAAGGACAGCACCTGCAGCACGATGTCGCTCAGGAACGTCCCCACCAGATCCTTCCCCCGCCTGGTGTCCAAAAGCGGCATGTCCAGCACCACGATGTCCACCTTTTTCTCCTTGGTCAGGACTCTCCACTGCTCCAGCACCTCCCCGTAGTCCCTGCCCAGACGGTCGATGCTCTTGATATAGAGCAGGTCGTCCGGCCGGAGGCGCTTCAGGAGCTTGCGGTACATAGGCCGGTTGAAGTCCTTGCCGGACTGCTTGTCCACATAGATGTTCCGCTCCGGCACCTGTACCCCGCTCATGGCAATCATCTGCCTGTCCTCATTCTGTTCCTTTGTGCTCACCCGCACATACCCGTATCGGTCTCCCATACACTTCTCGCTTCTCCTTTGTATTCGTGCAGACCCTTTCCGCGGCAGCCACGCGGGAAGGCCTTATGATATAAAAAGGACAACCGTTAACCGATTGCCCCTTTTACCCCTATTCTGCATGTTTACGTCCACCACGGCAGAAGCCCTGACGATCCGTTGCCATATCGTATATACTACCCTTTTCCCGGCTGTGAATCAAGTCCCTTTTCGGACAAATTCTGCTTGACACGGGTCTAAAAGGCAGGGTATGCTTAATATGTAAATTTTCTTTTCTAATTCACGAATCGGCGAAAGGAAGGAATGACTATGAAGACCAGAATCTATCAAAATGGGATATCCATCCGCATCCGGGTGGCCCCGGACGCCACCCCCCAGGAGACCTGCGCAGCCCAGGAGCTCGGCAGCTATCTGGAACGGATGACCTCCACGGCCTTTGACGCCGCGGAGGCGGATTATGACGGGCCTGTCATCGCAATCGGGAGAGCCGCGGAAAGGTACGGCGTATCCTTTGACGGGAGGGACGACGACTTCCTCCTGAAAACCGTTGGGGAGAATCTGTGCATCGCAGGCGGCAAGCGCGGCGTCATCTACGGCGTGTACGAGGTCCTGGAAAGGCTGGGCTGCCGTTTCTTTACCGCCACCTGCGAGAAAGTGCCCTTTGCGGACGAGCTTGTGCTGGAGGAACTGGACGAAGCCCACAGTCCGGACTTCACATACAGGGAGCACAATTATTACGAGCCCCGGGTCTATGCGAAGTTCGCCATCAAGTCCCGCCTCAACGGCCAGCAGCATCCCATCAGCGAGAAATACGGCGGGCATATCCAGTATTCCTGGTTCGTGCATTCCTTTGAGAATATCGTCTCCCCGGAGGAATACGGCGAGGCCCATCCCGAATACTTCGCCATGGACAAGGAGGGCGTCCGCATGCTCACCCCCTATAAGAACCAGCTCTGCCTGAGCAACCCGGAGCTGGTGCCCATCGCGGTGGCCGCCGTGCGAAAGAACCTTACGGAGCACCCGGAGGCGGAAATCGTCTCCATCTCCCAGAACGACTGGAGCCTGGACTGCCAGTGTCCCGAGTGCCGCCGCATCAATGAGGAGGAAGGTGCGTCCTCCGGCACGCTGATCCGCTTTGTGAACGCCGTCGCCGGAGAGCTGGAGCCGGAGTTCCCCAAGGTGACCTTCGACACCCTGGCCTATCAGTACACCAGGAGCGCCCCCAAGGTAAGGCCCCGCCACAATGTGTGCGTGCGCCTGTGCTCCATCGAGTGCTGCTTCGCCCACGCCTTCGAGGAGTGCTCCAGAGAGCGGAACATGGCATTCGTAAAGGACATCCGGGACTGGCACGGGACTGGTGCGCAGCTCTATATCTGGGACTACACCACCTGCTTCAACTACTATCCCACGCCCCATCCCAACTGGCGCTCCCTGCAGCCCAACATGCGCCTGTTCCGGGAGAACGGCGCCAAGGGCGTCTTCGAGCAGGCCTGCGGCGCGCTGCGGGGTTCCACGGACCTGAATGAGCTGCGGGCCTATCTCATCTCCAAGCTGCTGTGGGACGCGGATACCGATGTAGACCGCCATATGGAGGAATTCACGGATTACTATTACGGGGAGGGCGGGAAATATATCCGGCAGTACATCCGTCTCCTCTGCGATACCGCCAGAAAGGAAGACGACCACGTAGGCTTCAATGACAAGCCTCTGCACAGATTCCTGGACGAGGCTTATCTGGATCAGTACGACACCCTGTTGTCCCAGGCCAGGGAAGCCGTAAAAGACGACGCCATACGCCTCTGGCGGGTGGAAAAGGCCCGTCTCTCCATCCGCTACGTGCGGCTCATGCGGGGTTTCCTGTTGAAGCAGGAGCTGCCGAAGGAGGAGCTGAACCGCTTCTTCTCCGACTGGGAAAGCTTCGGGCTCACCCGCATGGAGGAATGGTGCAGCCCGAATACCACCCGCAAGGCCCTGCTGCGCGGAAAGCCTGTGGGGGCGCAGTTGTACTCCTACTGGGCCGATGAGGGGCCGGAGGAGCTGTAGTGCCATGATTCTCCGTATTCCGGGCAGATTTCCGATGTCAGACGGCTGGCGCGCCACTGTGCCAGCCGTTTCCTCCAAGGCTGATGGAGTCCACCGCCAGCGGCCGGTTCACCCTATCCTGCTCTTCCGCATCTATCCGCATCCGATATCTCCCTCAAGATACAGTTTTTCATATTCAGGAGATTGGTCAAAAAATGTTGTATAGACCGCCGGATTGCCAGAACTGATGATATCATGAAGGAAGAAAGCAAAATGAATCAGTGTCTGTGAGGAATCCGAATTGATTTCAGCGCTTCCTTATGCTATAGTATCCTTAGGAAAAAAATACATTTTGAAAGGGAAGGGTGGAAATGAAAAAAGTCTTATCAGCCATTGCGTTTGTATCGATTGCCATGGTAACAGGCAGCATTGTCTCCTATGCGGTGAACAGAAGTTCCGTGGAAGTCCCGGACGAGGCACAGGAGAGACAGGCAAGCTTTTTCTGCACGGTTTCCGGATGTACACAGACGGAGGCGCATATGCATGGCCTCTGCGGCATCAACGGCTGTACGCTCACAGGCGAGCACAGCCATGGCAGATGCAGCATTGCGGGATGTACCGAAACCGCAGCGCACATGCACAACGGGGAGTACTTCTATCCGCACACCGCTGACGACGACCACGGGTATCATAGCTGCGGTTTGCCGGGATGCAGCCTGGAAGCCGTTCACACACATGGAGCCTGCGGCATCGACGGCTGTACGCTCACAGACGAGCACAGCCACGGCAGATGCGGCATTGCGGGATGTACCGAGACAGAAGTGCACATCCACGACGGGGAGTACTTCTACCCGCACACCGCTGACGACGGTCACGGGTATCATAACTGCGGTTTGCCGGGATGCACAGATATGAGCAGCCATACACACAATTCCTGCGGTGTCGCGGGATGTACGGACATGAGCTCACATACACACAACTCCTGCGGTGTCGCGGGGTGCACGGACATGGGCAGCCATACACACAATTCCTGCGGTGTCGCGGGATGCTCACAGACCGGTGAGCACAGCCATGGAGGAAACAGGGGCGGCCATCATCAATCCGGTCACCGAGGCGGCCATCATTGAGGCTAAGATAAAGAGGATAGAGAAGTTCCTGCTGCCGCCATCCCCTCCAAGAAGCAAGCTCCCTGGTTCCGGAACCGGGGAGCTGTTTTCATGCCCTCCGTCCTGCCGGAACAGCCCTTTCAGATTTGAGCTCCCCCCCTATGCTCACGAAATCCTGATAATCTGCTCATAGAGCAGCAGTTCCTGTGCATTTACATTCCGGTTGTCATGGTAATGCCCGAAGAACCACTTCTTAAACCTGGTATTCTGCCGGATTTCCTCCAGATAAGCGGTGGCAACATCCGGCCTATACCCTGCGCCCCTCCTCCATCTCCTCCTGTGAGGGAAGCTCCTGCCGCCACCAGCTTACATGGTTGATACGGTACGGAAGCCATCCCTGATCCAGCTTCCTCTTCTTTCTCTTAAAATCCGGATCCTCCGGCTCCAGGATGCCTCCGTCGATGTCATGGCTGCTGGCCCCGCCGAATGTGAAGACGCTTTTCCCATCGATTGCAAATACCTGGCCGCGCATCATATGAATCACGGTAGGCCTGATTTTATGCACCTTGCCGCCATGCCATTCCTCCACGGGGTAGGCATAGAGCCTGTCAAAGTTTTCATGATTCCCGTCCACGAACAAGGTGGTAAAGGGCTTGCCCTCCAGCCAGTCCATCAGATGCTTCTCTTCCTTATTTTCCCCTCCCCGATTCCAGACCCCGCCGAAATCTCCGCAGACAATGACGTAATCATCCTTTGTCATCTCTTTCTGCTCCGGAAATATCCCGGTGTTGAATCTCCCGAAGTCCTGGTGGCAGTCGCCGGTAATGTAAATCATTTTCATCACTTCCTTTCGGATGTCCGTGTCTCCACAGTCTGTGAAGCGTGGACTGCTGTCCAGAAAATTGCCAGAAGAGAGAAGGCCCGGCTCACTGTCCAGGATTGCAGGCAATGTCCTTATTCTTTAGCCCCTTCCCGATAAACGGCACCTCGAAGAAGTCTTTTGGGTTCTCACGGATGATATAGTCCATATAGTTCCCTATCATCATGGCATAGACGTAGTACCCCATGGCATTGGGGTGGCCGCCCATGGCGAAGTTCTTCCGCATCTCCTCGTCATATGCCGGCCCGTCATGGGCCATGTCGATCAGGTAGGTATAGGAGAACAGCCCGCACATCTTTTTCATCTCGTCGGCGATGGCGCAGATAGTCGCATCCGCCTGCTCCTCCCCCCGCCTCTGCATGGAGACCAGGAAGATCCGGGCATCCTTTTCCATGGCTTTGAGCCTGGACACAATCCGCCCCATGTCGCCGAGGAAGGTATCCGGGTTGGCCGCCGGATCCTCCGGGTGGATGTCCGCCGCGCTGCCCGCGGGCTGGTTCGCGCCGAATATGTCGTTGTTCCCCAGGGCGATGATATAGGCCTGGTTCCACTGCCAGAAGCCGTTCTGGTCCGCCCAGCTCTCCAGGTACTCCTTAGCGGTCATGCCGCCCCTGGAGTAATTGCGGTACACCGTCCCCGTCAGCCGCTCCAGGACAGCCGGCCAGGAATACTCGTACATGTCGTGGTAGAGGGTATTGCCCTCCTCGTCCTGGGACTCGAACTCCCCGGAGGACAGGGAGTCCCCGATGATGCCGATTTCCTTGAAGATTCCGGCGAACCCGCAGGCCGCCTTCAGATTGTCCAGGGGCTTCTCCCCCGGTGCCACCGTGAATAAATCCAGATTCATGTCGCCCTCCTGTATCTTTGATGTATGCCGCACACCAGTTAAATTTACAGTATGCCCCGACTGCGGTATAAATCCTATTATATAGAACCCTTTGGCAAAATTCAACAGGAACCTGGCCCCAGTATCTCCACAGGGCCGGAGATCACTTCCCTGGCCACGTACAGCACGCTGTCCGCCCGGGCGTCCATGATCCATTTCACCAGGGTCATCTCCCCCCGCTGGATTTCGATACAGGTGATGCAGCGGGGATGGACGCAGCTTCCTGTATTGTAATAGAAGGACGGCTCTTGGGGCAGCACGGGGCGGTGGGTATGCCCTGTAACCAAAATGTGCCGACGGGTCTCAGCCCAGCTGCGCAGGCTCTCCTCGCACCTTTCCTTCACCTCGTAATTCTTGGCGGCGCTGGTGGGATCCAGGAACCCCAGGTTCTCCAGGGGGCTCCAGAAATACCGCACCAGGAACCGGGCCAGGGGCCAGAGGGTGGAGTTCAGGAAGCTGGCCTGGTGCCCGTGGGTCAGGTACAGGGACTTCTCCGGCGCGGACTCGGCGTAGAGGATGACGGCCTCCAGGAAGGCCGGATTCTTTCTGCGGACGATGTTGTGGTTGCCGTAGAGCAGGTGCAGCCGTCCTTTCTCCTCGAACCGGGCGAACATGCAGTAGACGTCCTCATGGATCTCCGTGATGTTGCGCAGTTTCCGGTTCTCCCACAGCTCCTCCCCGTCCCCCAGCTCGATATACGTAAAACCGTTTCTGTAATAATGTTCCATCGCCGCATAGTACAGATGCTGGTTCTTCAGAAAATTGTCCGAGGAGGTGCCCACGCCCCTGTGGCAGTCGCTGATGAGCACGTACCGGGAGCATCTATGGAAAGGCAGGACCAGCGCCTGGGAGAAGGCGCGGTCCAGACGCCCCTTGGCGCTCATGACCTTTTCCTGCGGCGGGGCCTGCACCTGCGGCAGCATTTGGGGCGGCGGCATCCGTGCTTCCTGTGGCATCGCCTGTGGAAACGGCGCAGCCGCATCAGCCTCCGGAAGCAGAACGGGATATAGTAGTACAGGAACAGGATGCGGTCTTCCGTGCAGGTAAAGGGCCTGGTGACCCAGAGGAAGAGACGGCAGTACATCCGGTTCAGGCACTGGGACAGCCTGCGGCACAGCCGGGTCAGGAAGCCGTAATGCTCCTGCACGGGCCGATGGAAGGTAAAGCACAGGCAGAGGTTCTGCACCGTGATACCCTCGGCGGCATATCCCGTCCGGCACAGGCCCCGGTAGAAGGCCTCCAGCATCTCCCTGTCGCCGAAGCAGACCGTCGCCTTCAGGCACAGGCTGGAGGGGCGGGCGAACACGCCCGGCAGGAAGGCCGTGAGCCACCAGTGCCTTTCGGAAATCTTCACGCAGGCGCCGTTCTCCAGGAACAGCTGCATGGTACAGTTCAGCAGCTCGGCCTCGCTGACCGCCTGGAAGTGCGCCGTCCGGTATTCCGTCTCGGAAAGTAGCCTGTCGGCATGGTAGATGCCGATCTCGGCGCCGGCGTTGATGCCGTACTGGCCCTTCCAGAATTCAATCAGCCATGTCCGGCCCCGGTAGTTGAAGTACACCGGAAGGGAGTCGAACACCATCTGGAAACGGGGGGCCATGTAGTCGTAGACCCAGGCATAACCGGCGCTCTTCTGCCAGGCGTCCAGGGTGGAGGAGAAGAATCCGCAGCAGCAGTGGTACGCATAGCCGAAGGGCTGCGCCAGCTCCTCCAGCAGGGAGCATTTCTCGCACTTCTCCATGTCCCGGATTCTGCAGATGATCTTCCTCCTGCGGAAGTGACAGAACAGCATGCTCAGGAGAGCAAGCAAAAGTAAGATGAACAGAGCAGCATACATAATGGTAACCTATAATCCTATGTGGTTTTGCTCTATTATATGCCCGGAGACGTAAAGATGTACCCCTTGATATTATTCTCCGTTGTGAATATAATAGATACAGTAAGAGAGGACAAAGCGTATATCAAAAAGTATGAGGAGCACAGCCATGCCTGAAAATCAGAACATAGACATGGAAATCAAAATGGAAGGATGACTATCTGGAATGGATTTGCGGTTTTGCCAATGCTCAGGGCGGAAGGATTTATATCGGCTGCGATGATGACGGGCACGTTACAGGACTTACCAATACCCGCAAGCTTTTAGAGGACATCCCAACTGAACCACTACCGGCTAAAGCCGGTAGGTTCGGTGGGCTGCTGAAGCAGCCT
>CAJUFO010000067.1 GCA_910585615.1 uncultured Acetatifactor sp. | reverse complement strand
CCCAGTCCTCCAGGCGGATCACAAGGTCTATGTTCTGGGTGTCCATGACGGAGGAGGCGCCGAACAGCGCCTTCACGTCCACCACCCCGATGCCCCGCAGCTCGATCAGATGCTTGAGCATGTCCGGCGCGGAGCCTACAAGGGTGTCGTCGCTCACCTTCCTTATCTCCACCACATCGTCGGTCACCAGCCGATGCCCTCTCCGAATCAGTTCCAGGGCCGCCTCGGACTTGCCGATGCCGCTCTCGCCGGTAATCAGCAGTCCCTCCCCGTAGACGTCCACCAGCACGCCGTGGACGGAAATGCAGGGGGCCAGCTTCACGTTCAGCCACCGGATGGACTCGGCCATGAAGATGGATGTGGTCTTCCTGGAGGACAGAAGGGGAATCTTGTGGGTGAGGGCCGCCTGCATGAAGATGGGATCCGGCTTCAGCTCCCGGCAGAACACCACCGCGGACACGTCATACTCCATGAATTCGTTGTAGATTTCCCGCTTCCTCTCGTCCGACAGGCCCTCCATGTACGTGTATTCCACGAAGCCGATGATCTGGAGCCTGGTGGCGTCGAAATGCTCGAAATAGCCGGTGAGCTGCAGCGCGGGCCGGTTGATTTCGGGCTGGGTGAGGCGGATATCCGACACGTCAATCTCCGGCGTAAGGTTCTCCAGTTTCATCTTTTCAATGAGGCGGGTCAATCTGACACTTTCCATGGCTTGTCTCCTGCTTGGCTTTCCGCGGCTGCCTTCTTTCCGCAGCCAGCTTTGCCGACTTTATTACCTTGATTGTAACACAAGAAAAACATAATGTGAAGAGTTTATCATAAAAAGAAAGAAAAAGGGGTCAGGCAGGGCCCTCCCCCGGTTTGTGGAAAAATTCGTAGATTGCCTCCGCGGCCCTGCGGTTGATCTCCGGCAGGCTGCCAAGTTCCTCCACGGAAGCCGCCCTGATGTCCTCGATGGATCCGAAGCTCCGCATCAGGGCCTTCCTCCTGGCGGGGCCTACGCCGGGAATCCCGTCCAGGACGGACTTCACCTGGGCCTTGCTGCGCAGGGACCTGTGGTACTCGATGGCGAAGCGGTGGGCCTCGTCCTGAATCCTGGTGATCAGCTTGAAGCCCTCGGAGCGGGTATCTATGGGCAGCTCCACATTGTTGAAGTACAGACCCCTGGTGCGGTGGTTATCGTCCTTCACCATGCCGCAGACGGGGATGGCGATGCCAAGCTCCCGGAGCACGGACAGGGCGATGTTCACCTGGCCCCTGCCGCCGTCCATCATCAGCAGGTCGGGGAACCTGGTGAAGCTCCCGTAGGCTGCGTCCAGCGCCTTCTCCTCCAGCTCTTTGCTCTCCTCCAGCCCGTGGCGGAAGCGCCTGGTGAGGACCTCCCGCATGCAGGCGTAATCGTCGGGGCCGGAGACGGTCTTGATGCGGAATTTCCGGTAGTCGCTGGGCTTGGGCTTCCCTTTCTCGAAGACGATCATAGAGCCCACGTTCTCGAAGCCGTTGATGTTGGAGATGTCGAAGGCCTCCATGCGCTCGATCTTCCCAAGCCCCAGCAGGGCGGCGATCTCCTTGGCCGCGCCGATGGTGCGGCCCTCCTCCCGCTTGAGCCGCTCCCTGTCCTGCTCCAGGATGTGCCTGGCGTTCTGGGCGGCCAGCTCCACCAGTTTCTCCTTGGCCCCGATTTTGGGCACCCGGACATAGACCCTGCCGCCCTTGCGGCCGGTGAGCCATTTCTCGATCAGCTCCCTGTCCTCTATCTCGTGCTGCAGCATCAGCTCCCGGGGGATGAAGGGCGTCCCGGCGTAGAACTGCTTCACGAAGTTCTCCAGGATCTCGGGTTTGGTGTTTTCCGACACATGTGTCATATAGTAATGCTCCCGCCCGATCAGCTTCCCGTCCCGGACGAAGAACACCTGCACTACGGCCTCCCTGTCGTCCTGGTACAGGGCGATGACATCCTTGTCCTCCCCTGCGCTGTCCGTAATCTTCTGCTTCTGGGCCACCTGCTTCACGCTGTTGTAGAGATCCCGGAAGCCGGCGGCGGCCTCGAAGTCCAGCTCCTCCGCGGCGGCGCGCATCTTCCCCTCCAGCTCCTTCAGGATCGGGCTGTAATCCCCGTTCAGGAATTCCAGCGCCCTGTCCACCTGCTCCCGGTACTGCTCTTTGGTGACATAGCCCTGGCAGGGCCCCAGGCACTGCTTGATATGGTAGTTCAGGCAGGGCCGCTCCGAGCCGATGTCCCTGGGGAGGCTGCGGCTGCAGGTGCGGAGCCGGTAGAGCTTGTTCAGCAGCTCGATGGTGTCCTTCACCGCCGCGGCGCTGGTGTAGGGGCCGAAATATTTGGACTTGTCCTTCTTCATGAGCCGGGAGAACTGTACCCTGGGGTACTCCTCCCCCAGAGTCACCTTGATGTAGGGGTAGGTCTTGTCGTCCTTCAGCAGGGTGTTGTACTTGGGGGAGTTCTCCTTGATCAGGTTGTTCTCCAGCACCAGGGCCTCCAGCTCGGAGTCCGTGACGATGTACTCGAACCGGGCGATCAGGGACACCATCTTGTCGATGGCGGGGCCCCTGCCGATGTTCTCCCGGAAATAGGAGCGGACGCGGTTGTGGAGGTTCACGGCCTTGCCCACATACAGGATGACATCCTTGTCGTCGCGCATGATGTAGACGCCGGGCTCCTTGGGCAGTTTCTTCAATTCTTCTTCGATGTTGAACAACATAGAGGCTCCTTCTACGATTGGACAGGGGAATGCTTTCCTCCACTGTCCGTACATGAAAAACCAAGCCTCTCCCACTGTATGAGAAAGGCTTGCCTGATTTTCTTACTCTATCCTGCCGTTGGAGAACCTGCCTACGGGGCGGGCGTCAGATTCCGGATTCCCGGATGCCTCCGCTTGGGAAACCTGCTCCGGGGCCTCTTTGCCGCCCGTCCAGGCGCTCTGCTCCGGCCGGGGGGCAGACTCACGGGGCTGCGGGACAGCGTTCCCGCCGCTCTCCTGCGCCGCTGCATCCTGCGGCTCTTCCACCGGGGCTTCCGCCCTGGCTGCGGGCTCCGGCTGGCGGGCATCCCCATCGCCTTCCGCGGATTCCGACAGTCCGGGATTCCGGCGGCTCTCTTCCGCTTTCTCCGAAGCCGCCTCCGCTTCGGAGGCAGGCTCCTCTCCAGGTACAGCCGTCTCCGCGGCCTTCTCCCCGGCCTTTTCCCGGGCGGGAGCCGCAACGGCCTCCTGTCCCTTCGCGGCCTCTCCGTCCGGGCCTTCCTTCCCGTTCTCCTGTCCCGGCCCTCCGGATTCCGCTTCCCCGGATTCTGTTTCCTCCGGCTCCGGCAGACCCTTCTCCCGGCGGAAGATCTGCATGAACTCCTTGCCGGTGATGGTCTCCTTCTCGATCAGGAACTCCGCCAGCTTATCCATGACCCCTCTGTTCTCCCGGATCAGCTCCAGGGCCTTGTCATAGCTTCCCTTCAATATCTCCACCACTTCCGCGTCAATCTGGGCCGCGGTGGCGTCGCTGCAGTTCAGGGCCGTCCTTCCCTCCAGGTACTGGCTCTCCACCGTGGCCAGCCCCATCAGGCCGAACTTCTTGCTCATGCCGTAGCGGGTCACCATATTCCGCGCGATGTCGGTGGCCTTCTCGATGTCATTGGCTGCTCCGGTAGTGACGGTGTCGAAGACCACCTCCTCGGCAGCCCTGCCGCCCACCAGGCTCACCAGCATGTCCCGCAGCTCCGCCTCGGTGTTCAGGTACTTCTCCTCCTCGGGCACGTGCATCACGTATCCCAATGCCCCCATGGTCCGGGGCACGATGGTGATCTTCTGCACGGGCTCGGAGTTCTTCTGCAGGGCGCTAATCAGGGCGTGGCCCACCTCGTGGTAGGACACGATCTTGCGCTCCTCCCTGCTCATGATGCGGTCCTTCTTCTCCTTGCCCACCAGCACCACTTCCACCGCGTCGAAGAGGTCTTTCTGGCATACGTAGTCCCTGCGCTCCTTGACGGCATTGATGGCCGCCTCGTTGATCATGTTGGCCAAGTCCGAGCCCACGGCGCCGCTGGTGGCCAAAGCGATGGCGTCCAGGTCCACGGTCTCGTCCATCTTCACGTCCTTGGCGTGGACCTTCAGAATCTCCACGCGGCCTTTTAAGTCCGGCTTATCCACGATGATGCGCCTGTCGAAGCGGCCGGGCCGCAGCAGGGCCTTGTCCAGAATCTCCGGGCGGTTCGTCGCGCCTAATATCAAAATGCCCTTGGAGCTGTCGAAGCCGTCCATCTCGGAGAGCAGCTGGTTCAGGGTCTGCTCCCGCTCCTCGTTGCCGCCCCCGTACTTGGAGTCGCGGCTGCGGCCGATGGCGTCGATTTCGTCTATGAAGATGATGCAGGGGGCGTTCTTGGTGGCTTCCTTGAACAGGTCGCGCACACGGCTGGCGCCCACGCCCACATACAGCTCGATAAAGTCGGAGCCTGTCAGGGAGAAGAAAGGCACATGGGCCTCTCCCGCCACAGCCTTGGCCAGCAGGGTCTTGCCCGTTCCGGGAGGGCCCACCAGCAGCGCGCCCTTGGGGAGCCTGGCGCCGATCTTGGAATATTTCCCGGGATTGTGGAGGAAGTCCACCACCTCCACCAGGGACTCCTTGGCCTCGTCCTCACCGGCCACGTCCTTGAAGGTGACTCCCGTCTCCTTCTGCACGTAGACCTTGGCGTTGCTCTTGCCCACGCCCATGGGGCCGCCTGCGCCGCCCATCTTCTTGAACACCACGCCCAGCAGAATCCACATCAGCAACACCGGCAGCACCACGTACAGCAATATATCCAGGATGCGGCCGGAATTGTCGCTGAGTATCCTGGTGCCGTCCACGCCGTGGGCCTCCAACCGGGAGGTGAGGGTGTCCAGGTCCTCCATGATGACGGTGGAGTAGG
Source organism: uncultured Acetatifactor sp. (assembly GCA_910585615.1). Classification (GTDB taxonomy): domain Bacteria; phylum Bacillota; class Clostridia; order Lachnospirales; family Lachnospiraceae; genus Acetatifactor. The sequence continues at coordinate 19,443 of CAJUFO010000067.1, read as the reverse complement.
TGGTCTGCGCATTGCCGTAGAAGGGATATCCCGGCATCGCCGGAGCCGCCTCCACGGGAGCCTTGACCCCCTCCTTCAAGGTGAACAGCACCTGCCCTGTGCTCTGCACCTCCACGGCCTCCACCTGATCCGCGTTGATGTATTCCAGGAACTTGGTATAGCTGATCTCCTGGGAGCTGCCGCTGGAGCCGAACATCAGGTTCCAGAGCATGAAGACCAGCAGGACCGTGCTCAGTCCTGCCAGCAGTATCATCATGAGGTTGGGCCGCCTGGGGGGCTGGTTACCGTTCCCGTTGCCGCCGTTCCCTCCGGGCATGTTGCCGCGCCCGCCGTTGTTGTATCCTCCGCCATTGTCATATTGGTTCATTTGATTGTCCATAACAGCTCCGTTTCGTCACGTCTCTTATTTTGCCTCTTCGTCTCAGGCCCATGGCCACCGGATACAGTCCCGGCGCAATGGGTCTTATTCATTATAGCACTTTGATGATAGAAAGTGCAAAGCATTTTCTATTATAGTAACAACCAATTGATAAATCAATAGCAGAAATGTGAAAAAAATCCCCCAACTCTTAAAGATTTCTAAACTTATCCCTTATAGAGCGCCGCAGATATCCGGCAGTCCCGCCCCTTCTTCCATGGCTTCCGGATCCGCGGCCCCATCCCTCCCGGCATGCCCTCCCTCCTGCGAAGCATACCAGTGGCTCCGAGGCCGGGTTCCGCTGCCAGAATGATATCGCCTGCCAGGCCTACTCCTCCTTCTTCCAGGCCTCGATGGCGCAGGCATGCTCCTTGCTCTTTTTGTCGTATGCGATTCCCACCAGCAGGATGTCGCCGGTGTATCCCTGGATCCATGACGCGTACTGCCTGTCCTTAATCTGGGCTATGGCCCCCCGGGCGGATTTGTTCCATTTCAGCTCCACCACCAGGGCCGGGCGGGCCGTGTCACGTTTTGGCAGATAGACTACGTCTGCGTAGCCCTTGCCGGAGGGCAGCTCCATGACAGGGTTCATGTAGTATGCTTTTGCGCTATAGTAGGCCATGAGGACGGTACAGGTCAGGGAGTTCTCGTTGTTGTATTTCAGGAGGGAGGCCGTCTCGCCGTGGATGGCGGACATCCCCGCCGCCACAGCCTCCCCGTCCAGTGCCCAGGTGCTGCGCAGCAGCTCCTCCGAGCGGTTCAGGGCATCCGTCAGGCCGCCCCAGCTCGGGCTGTCCACCACGTTCAGGAATTCCTGGGTAATCTCCAGGTTCGGGATAAATACTTCGCCAGACTCCCCGTCATAGGAGAGGTAGCCCAGATGGACCAGCAGTGTGAGCACGTCATCCTTTGTCCCGAACGTGGTCATGTCGTTCTGGAACTTCTCCGGCCTGATCCTGCAGGGCCTTCCGCCAAGCATCTCCACCACCGCCTCCTTCAGCCCGTCAAAGTCCCTCTCGATATAGACCTTCAATGCCTCATAGGTCTCCGTCCCCGTCCAATAGCTCCTGAACCGCTTCCATGTCAGCGCATCCGCCACGGACTTCGGGTTATAGATATGGCTCCCGCCGATCAGGTAGCCGTCGTACCACCTCTCCATCTCTCCGTAGTCCACTCCCTGCTTTTCACATTGCCCCAGCACCTCTTTCTCCGTAAAACCGAAATATTCCTCCAGACCTTTAGGATCCGTCATGGAATACTCGTCAAAAATATTCAGGGCCGAATGCTCCCCATACTTCTTGATGGGCAGGATTCCCGTCATGTACGCTAGCTCCACGTATTCCGCGCCCTTGAACAGACCCCGCAGGAAGTCCAGATATGCCTTCTGTACCTCCTTCTGCTCCTTCGCCATGCGGAACACGCAGTCCCATTCGTCGATGATGAAGACGAATCCCTGGCCGGTCTGGCCGTATATCTCGTCCAGTACGCTCTTCAGCCTGCTGCCCTCCGGGAAATCGCCGCATTCCGGGAACTCTCTTTTCAGGTCTCGGATGACCATGCGCTCGATATCATCGATGAACCTGTCGTAGCCGCTTTTGCTTTCCAGGAAACGCTGCACGTCCCACCGGATTACGTTATGGCGGTTCAGGTGCACCGGAAAGGATTCCTCCCCCTCAATCGCAAGCCCGGAGAACAGCCGCCCGGAATCGCAGCCTCGGCTGTAATAAGCAGCCAGCATGTTAGCCGCCATGGACTTTCCAAAACGTCTGGGCCTGCTGACGCAGAGGAACCGCCGCTCCGTCCGATAAGCTCTGTTCATCTGGGCTATCAGCATGCTTTTATCTACATAAATATCGGAATTCCGCGACATTTCGAATGATGCATCGCCCATATTCACATATATCCCCATAGTCCCGCACTCCTTCCGCCGTCTTTTATGACTCTATGATAATATGCCCTGTCGGAAGCGTCAACAATCGCCTCCGAAGTATCGCTCGTCTTTTCCGCAGTCCGCCATCACTCCTCCAGAACCTTATACAGCCTATGGAACGCCCCTTCCCTCTCCATCAGTTCGTCAAAGCTTCCCCTCTCCACGATCCTCCCGCCGTCCATCACGATGATCTTGCTGTACTTCCGCATCAGCGTCCTGTTGTAATCGTATGGTCAATCCTTGTCTCAGGTCTTCCTCCAGGTCTCGATGAGACAGGCGTGCTCCTTGCTCTTCTTATCGTAGCTGATTCCCACCAGCAGGATGTCGCCCGTGTAATCCGCAATCCAGGCCGCGTATTGCCTGTCCTTAATCTGGGCTATGGCTCCCCGGGCGGATTTGTTCCATTTCAGCTCTACCACCAGAGCCGGGCGGCCTATGCCGCGTTTGGGCAGATAGACTACGTCTGCGTAGTCCTTTCCAGAGGGCAGCTCCATGATAGGGTTCATATAGTATGCCTTTGTGCTGTAGTAAGCCATGAGGACGGTACAGGTCAGGGAGTTCTCGTTGTTGTACTTCAGGAGAGAGGCTGTCTCATCGTGGATGGCGGACATCCCCGCCGCCACGGCCTCCCCGTCCAGGGCCCAGGTGCTGCGCAGCAGCTCCTCCGAGCAGTTCAGGGCCTCCGTCAGGCCGCCCCAGCCGCCCACCTTTATGGCCCGCATATATTCCTGCGCTATCTCCTGGTTCGGGATGAAGGCCTCCTCTGTGTCCTCATCATAGGCCAGATACCCCAGATGAATCAAAAGTGTGAGCACATTGTCCTTGGTCTTGAAGGTAGTCATGTCGTTCTGGGAGGTGGTGGCGTCTACCCTGCAGCGCGCGCCGCCAAGCATCCCCACAACTGCCTCCCTGAGCCCGTCGAAATCCAAATCGATATAGACCTTCAGCGCCTCATAGGTCTCTGTGCCGGTCCAGTAGCTCTTGCACTTCCCCCGCCGCACCGCGTCCACCACAGACTTTGGGTTGTAGATATGGATGCCGTTCATCAGATAGCCGTCGTACCATCTCTCCACGTCCTGGAAATCCATACCCGTACTGGTGCACAGTCCATGGACCTCCTCCTCTGTAAAACCGAAAAACATGGCCAGCTCCGCAGAGTCAAGCATGGAGTATTCCTCGAAGATGTTCAGGGCCGAATGCTCCCCATACTTCTTGATGGGCAGGATTCCCGTCATATATGCTAAGTCCACGTACTCCGCGCCCTTGAACAGGCCCCGCAGGAAGTCCAGATACGCTTTCTGCATCTCTTCCCGCTTCTTCGCCATGCGGAACACGCAGTCCCATTCGTCGATGATGAAGACGAATCCCTGGCCGGTCTGTCCGTATACCTCGTCAAGAACCGTCTTCAGCCTGCTGCCCTCCGGAAAATCGCCGCATTCCGGGAACTCCTTCTTCAAGTCCCGGATCACCATATCCTCGATGTCATTGATGAATCTGTCGTAGCCGCTTTTGCTTTCCAGGAAACGCTGCACGTCCCACCGAATCACATTATGGCGGTTCAGGTGCATCGGAAAGGATTCTTCCCCTTCGATAGCAAGCCCGGAGAACAGCCGACTGGAATCGCAGCCGCGGCTGTAATAGGCTGCCAGCATGTTAGCCGCCATGGACTTCCCGAAGCGCCTGGGACGGCTGACGCAGAGGTTCTTCTGCTGGGTTCGGATGACACCATTGATATAGGCTATCAACCCGCTTTTATCCACATAGATTTCAGAGTTTATCGCCTCCTGAAACGATGCCTTCCCCGGATTCACATATATCCCCATAGCCTCATGCTCCTTCCGTCATCTTTCTGTCTCTATGATAATATGCCCTGTCGGAAACGTCAAGCAATCGTCCTCGGAATATCGCCCAATCGTCTTTTCTTATAAATCGTGCGTCTCCCCCTGTTCAAAGAATATCCTTCGTCTGAACCTTCCACATCCGGGCATATCTTCCGTTTTCCTTCAGCAATTCCTCATGGGAGCCCGTTTCGGCTATCCTTCCTTTTTCCAGAAACAGGATCCTGTCCACATCCTTCGTTATCGCCAGCCTGTGGGAGATGACGACGCAGGCCCGCCGGGCGCATAGTTCCAGCATGCTTCTGCACATCTCATATTCGCTCATGGGATCCAGCGCGCTTGTGGGCTCGTCCAGGATGACGATATCCGATTCGCGGGCGAACGCCCTGGCAAGGGCTATCTTCTGCTGCTGCCCGCCGGACAGCTCGATGCCGTCTTTGTCGAACTCCTTCGTCATCCTCGTATGAATCCCATTGGGATAGGAATCTATCTTGTCCAGGATGCCGCACTTCTCCAATGCCCTCCGGACCTCCCCCTCCTCCCCCGCCTCATGATCCCTCATCAGGACATTCTCCGCGACAGAGAACGCGTACAGCCTGAAGTTCTGGAAAATCGTGCTGAACGCCGCCCTGTATGCGTCCATGTCGTACTCCCGCACATCATGGCCGTTCAGCAGCATATGCCCCTCCGTGGGCTCGTACAGGCGCATGATCAGCCGAACCAAGGTGGTCTTCCCCGCGCCATTGTAGCCCACAATGGCTCTCTTCTCGCGCGGATCTATCCGGAAGCTGATGTCCCTCAGCACCCATCTCTCGCTGCCAGGATAGCGGAAGGATACATGGCAGAAGGAAAGCTGCAGATTCCCCTGCGGCATCTCCCTGCTGCGGCTCATAAGCCAAAAGCTCCATGAACGTGCCGATGTACATGGCATGCTCCTGAAACTCTACAAGGATGTCCGAAAAGCTGCGGATCGACCAGGAGACGGAGCTGATGGTGTTCGCCACTACCAATGCGCCGCTGATCGCAACCGTCCTGGTGACTACCGCCTTATATATGGCAAGCACGATTCCCCCCAGATAGACCACCACATCCATCAGCATATAGTCCAGATATTCATAGAATGCCATCCGGAATCCATGCTTCCTGACGATTCGCTGGAACCCCTCCATGATATCACCAAAATGTCTTATCAGGACACGGGCAATCCCTGTGGTGCGCATCTCCTCTGCGTACTCCTTCGAATAGAATATGCGCCTTATATAAGCCTCCTCCCGCTCATTTGCCTGAGTCTCCATACGGCAGGCGAATCTCGCCTTTCCCTGGGCTTTTCCGATGAAGAAGCTCACGAACAGCGGAATCAGCGCGATGGCCAGGAAGGCAGGGTCAATCGTAAAAATCACGAAGGATGTGGAGAAAATGGCGAACAGATTGTTGACGAAGGAATTCATCGAGGCCAGGAAGGCGTCCGAGCGCCCTTCAACCTCATTCATCGCCCGGATATATCCATCATAGAACTCTGGGGCATCATAGCAGAGCAGGTCGATCTCCTTCATTTTCCCGGAGACGAGCTTCCTCATATATTGGGATATCCTCAGGTTCGATTGGGGCACATAGCAGCTTTCGTACCAGTTCCTAGCCGCCAGAAAAACAATCTGCGCCAAGCAGATGAGCCCGACCTTCCGGCAGATGTTCCAAAATCCATCCCCATTCTGCCAACCGTCAAGCACTATCAGGAAAATATACACATCAAAAATAAAATTGAATACAGCCTGGATGATGGTCATCAGAATATTCAGGAATATCCTGGCCTTGCTCGCACAAAAAATATGCCGCATCCAAAATATATTGTTGGTGATCGCATTCGTTTTCACGCGTCTTGCCTCTGCCCGCTCCCCTGAACTCTCCACATCCGTCTCCCTGTCGAATTTCCGCCCTCGCTTTGTCTATATCTACTATAACATATCCCCTTTCTTAAAAAAAGTGTTTCCCAGTCCTATTTGCGTATTTCTTTGCTCTTCCGAAGCATACCAATGGCTCTGGGCCAGGTACATGGACGCGTACACGCCCTCCCTCTCCATCAGCGAGCCGTGGGTCCCGTCCTCCACCAGCCTCCCGCCCTCCAGCACCAGGATCCGGTCCGTGTACCTGGCCACCGCCAGCCGGTGGGAGATCAGGATGCAGGCGCGCTCCCGCATCATCTCCGTGAAGTTGGCATACAGTTCGTTCTCCGCCACGGGGTCCAGGGAGGCTGTGGGCTCGTCCAGCACACAGATCGCGCTGTCACGGTAGCAGGCTCTGGACAGGGCCAGCCTCTGCCACTGCCCGCCGGAGAGCCCTGTGCCCTCCGGGGAAAGGTTCCCCAGGGGCTTTTCCAGCATCCCCGCCAGGTCCTCCGCCAGCCCCTGGCGCAGGGCAGCCCGGACGGCCTTCTCCCGCTCCCGGACAGGGGCCCGCATCTTCTCCACGTCGCCAAGCTCCACGTTTTCCCGGACGGTGAAGGAATACTTTCCGTAGTCCTGGAACACCACGCTGAAATGCCGCCGGAGCGCATCCGGGGACATCTGCGCTACATCCTGTCCGTCTATGAAGATATGGCCCGAGTCCGGCTGGTAGAGCCCGCACAGCAGCTTCACCAGGGTGGACTTTCCGGAACCGTTGTGCCCTACCAGGGCTGTCCGCGTCCCGGGGGCCATGGCGAAGCTCACGTCCCGGAGGGCAGGCTCCTTCCGCCCCGGGTAGGTGAAGGTCACATGCTCGAAGCGGATGCCCTTCCCCGCTGCCTCCCGGGTTCCCTTTTTTCCGGCCAGGGCTTCCTTTTCCGTTAAGGCCGTTTTCCCTGCCGGAGCCTCCGCCAGCTCCAGAAAGGCCACATAGTATCCCACGTAGGCCGCCCGCCTCTGCAGTTCGGAATATTTCTCCCCCAATGCCCGGAACGTGCCCGCCATCTGCTGCAGGGAGCCCACCAAAGCCACGAACAGGCCCAGGGTGGCTTTTCCCTTTAACAGGGCGTTCACGGAAAAGAACAGCACGACGGCCATCCACAGCACCGTGGCCATCTCCCCGTAGGAGTAGACCAGTTGGGACTGTATGGTCCGCCTGTACCGCTCTTTTACGATGCGGTCGCTGAGCCCCTTCCTCTTTTTCAGGAAAAAGGGCACGGCCCCGGCCACCCTCAGGTCGTAGAGGGTCTCTTTGCCGCTCAGGGCCCCTTCGTAGCTCTCCATCAGGCGCTCCTCCCGGGTCTGGCCCTCGTACAGCCCCATCATCAGGCGGATGCGCTTCAAATCGAAGTAAAGCATGGCCCCGAAGGCCGGTATCCCCAGAATCAGGCACCAAAAGGAGAGCCCGGCGAAGACAGCACCGTAACAGAAGATGCGGATCAGCTCCGAGGCGGCCTCCAGAAAGGTGGTGAAGAATTCCAGGATGTGCTCCTGAGGCGCGTCCCCGGCCCGCTTTATGGTGTCAAGGGCCTCCTGGGACTCATAGGCGGCGTATCGGATCCTGGAGAACTTTCCCAGCACCTGTTCCGAGAAATGGCCGTAGAGCTTCTTGCGCATCCGCTGTCTGCCCAGGCGGTTGCCGTAGGTCATGAGGAGGGACAGGAGAAAAATGCCTCCGAAGAGCAGCATCTCCCCAAAGAGCTTCCCCTCTCCGGAGACTGCGGCGTCCAGGAGCCTGCCCCGGCAGAGGAGGGACAGCGGGCCCAGGAGGGCAAGGAGCAGCATGGTGAGCAGATACCAGAACATCTCTGTCCGGCATGCCTGGAAAAGGGATGAGACTATCACTTTATATCTGGTCGGTTTCATGGTCGGCTTCATGGCTGTCATCCTGGTTCCTTCCGCCCGTTTCTGCGGGTTTCTGCGGGCATCCTGTCTCTACGGGCATCCCGCCCGGGGGCATCAGCGGTATCCGTGTACCATCTGCTCTGCATGTCGTAGAGTTTCCTGTATGCTCCCCCTTCCGCCATCAACTGCTCATGGCTGCCCCATTCCGCGATGCTCCCGTCCTGCATCACGGCGATTTTGTCCACCTGGCGGCACAGCCCTACCCGGTGGGAAATGATGATCGTGGTGCGCCCTCCGGACAGGCGCAGGAACTCCTCCAGGATACGGTTCTCCTGGAGGGGATCCAAAGCGGAGGTGGGCTCGTCCAGGATGACCAGCTCTCTGTCGGCAAACAGCACTCTGGCCAGCGCCAGGCGCTGCTTCTGCCCTTCCGAGAATGCAGGGCCTCCGAACTCCCGCCCTAAAATGCAGCCTCCCTGACTTTCGCTTTCTCTCAAGGCTCTGCACCCTCCCCAGTCTTCCGCTCCGCAAAACCCTCCATCCATGTCCACCCGTCTCAGCACTTCCCGGACGCGCTCCCTGTCCCCCACCCGGCCGATGTCCGCCAGGGCCACATTCTCCGCCAGGGTAAGATTGTACAGGGCGAAGTCCTGGGTCAGGAGCGCCGCATGCCTGTACAGGGATTCCTTCCGCAGCCTCCGCAGATCCGTTCCGTTATAGCGGACCTCTCCCCGCTCCGGCAGGTAGATTCCCAGCAGCAGCTTCACCAGCGTGGTCTTCCCGCTCCCGTTGGCCCCCACCAGCGACACCACCTCCCCCTGCCGAATCGTCAGGGAGACGGATTTCACTGCCTCTTTCCCGCCATGGGGATACCGGAAGCTGACATCCTTCAATTCAATGGCCCTGATGGGCTCCGAAAGCTCCAGAAGCCCCTCCTGTTCCGGGGCGCCGTCATCTATAAAAGCAAAATAGTCCGCCGCCAGCCCCAGGAAGCCCGGGATTTTTCCCAGGGAGCCGAAGAAGTTCCCCACCACGTCCTGGACGCTGGCGAATGCCACCAGGCACGCGCCGAACACCGGGGCGGATATCATGCCCTCCCGGAGCAGCCACAGGCAGAAGGCCACGCCCGTGAGGTAGCCCAGGGTCTTTACGGCATCGCAGAGCAGGTGATAACGGCTCTTTTTCCTGTCCAGCCTCCACTGGGCCTCATTCACGCTGTCCCGCTCCTCCTTCCATCGGTCTGCCAGGTAGCCGTCGAAGCCCATGACCCGCATCTCCTTCACGTTTCCCGGACTGGTGAACAGGGACCATATATAGTCCCGCTGCCGCTTCCTTCCGGTGACTGCCTCCTCCAGGCGATAGCCCTCCCGCTCCAGCAGCCAGTGGGACAGGAAGAACTGGGCCACGCTGGCAGCGGCGATGATTGGGAGCAGGGGATGGTATGCCCACAGGGCGGCCAGCAGCGAGAGGATGCCTGCAACGGATGTGGTCAGGACGATCAGCAGCATGAAGATTCCGGGGATGCGGTCGTTCTGCACGCATTCCTGGGCCCGTTTCCTGCGGACAAGCATCTCCCCGTCCTCAAACCGGACCAGGGGGAGCCTGGATGCAGCCTCGGCCAGGTCGTCCTTCAGCAGGAACATGGCCTTCTCGTAGACGCCTGCATTGATGCATATGCTGGAGAAGGAGCGCAGGATGTTATATGCAACGAAATAAAGTATAATAATAGTTGAATAAACACAAATCTCTGTGGCCCCGCCATCTCCCGCAAGGCAGTTTCCCGCAGCCTCGAACAGGGCGGCGGAAAGCAAAGTCATGATGGTGGGATGGAGATGCTCCAGGATATAGGCCAGGCTTGAGAAGGCGCTTTCCATGGGTATTTTCCGAAAAAAGAATGTTATGATACGCCAAAGCGTTTTTGTCGATGCCATCGCTTCCCCCTCTGTTCCGTCTCCTGAATCTGTTTCGTACATTGTATTATAGGGCGGGGTGGCATGCAAGTACCGAGAATGCTTCTAAATAGATGTCGCCACTTCGGAAAAGACAGGGCCCGGCTTAAGGATTCATGGCCCGGGGGCCTGTCTTATAAATGGATGCGTTATTGAGCAAAAACCTTTTTCCCGAAAAGAACGGTAACTCAGGACGAACAGTCCTGCCGATATCAAGAAAAGAACGCATGCGGCTATTGTTTCTTCCATAAATAGACCCTTCCTTCAAATCATGGCTGGCATTTCGGCTTGCTGAATATTTGCGTACTGTTTACAGTATATATCTGCAAATCATTTTCCAATAGGTGCATAAATCTCTTCCCCCATTTACGGATAGTATATTGATTCACAGATTGTCCTCTTCCTTCCTCCAGGCCTCAATGGTGCAGGTATGTTCCTTGCTCTTCTTATCGTAGTTGATTCCCACCAGCAGGATATCCCCCGTGTATCCCTGAATCCATGAGGCGTACTGCCTGTCCCTGATCTGGGCTATGGCTCCCCGGGCGGATTTGTTCCATTTCAGCTCCACCACCAGCGCCGGGCGGCCTGTGTCCCGCTTTGGCAGATAGACCACATCGGCGAAACCCTTACCGGATGGCAGTTCCATGATTGGGTTCAGGTAATAGGCCTTTGCACTGTAGTAGGCCATCAGGACAGTACATGTCAGGGAGTTTTCGTTGTTGTACTTCAGGAGAGAGGCGGTCTCGCTGTGGATGGCGGACATCCCCGCAGCCACCGCCTCCCCGTCCATAGCCCAGGTGCTGCGCAGCAACTCCTCAGACCGGTTCAGGGCCTCCGTCAGGCCGCCCCACTGTGGGCTGTCCACCACGTTCAGGAATTCCTGGGTAATCTCCAGGTTCGGGATGGAGGCCTCACCGGTCTCCCCATCATAGGAGAGATAGCCCAGATGCACCAGCAGCGTGAGCACATCGTCCTTCGCTCCGAATGTAGTCATGTCGTTCTGGAACCTCTCCGGCCTGATTCTGCAGGGGCTCCCGCCCAGCATGCCCACCACCGCCTCTTTCAGCCCGTCAAAGTCCCTCTCAATGTAGACCTTCAGGGCCTCATAGGTCTCCGTCCCCGTCCAGTAGCTCCGGAACTCCTTCCACAACAGCGCGTCCGCCACGGACTTCGGATTGTAGATATGGCTCCTTCCGATCAGGTAGCCGTCATACCACCGCTCCATCTCCCCATAGTCCACGTCGTGCGTCAAACAATCCTCCCCCAAAATATCAATTTCCCCATTCCCATCCCCCCGAAAATGTGGTAGAATAGAAAAGTATTTTTTGAAAAAATCAGGAGGCGGCAGAATGAAAATCGGTTTTGACAATGACAGATACCTGAAGATGCAGTCCGAGCATATCAAGGAGCGCATCGCCAAGTTCGGGGACAAGCTCTACCTGGAATTCGGCGGCAAGCTCTTCGACGATTTCCATGCGTCCAGGGTGCTTCCCGGTTTCGCGCCGGACTCCAAGCTGCGGATGCTGATGCAGCTTTCTGACTACGCGGAGATAGTCATCGTCATCAGCGCCGCCGACATCGAGAAGAACAAGATTCGGGGGGACCTGGGGATAACCTATGACGTGGACGTGCTGCGGCTGCGGGACGAGTTCCAGGGCAGGGGCCTGTACGTGGGCAGCGTGGTCATCACCCACTACGCCGGGCAGCACAGCGCGGAGCAGTTCAAGGCCAAGCTGGAGAAGAAGGGCATCAAAGTATACCTCCACTATACCATCGAAGGGTATCCCTCCAATGTGCCCCTGATCGTCAGCAAAGACGGCTACGGGAAGAACGACTACATAGAGACCTCCAGGCCTCTGGTAGTGGTCACGGCCCCGGGCCCGGGCAGCGGGAAGATGGCCACCTGCCTCTCCCAGCTCTACCATGAGAACCTTCGGGGCACCAAGGCCGGGTACGCCAAGTTCGAGACCTTCCCCATCTGGAACATACCCTTAAAGCACCCCATCAACCTGGCCTACGAGGCCGCCACCGCGGATTTGAACGACGTGAACATGATAGACCCCTTCCACCTGGAGGCCTATGGCGAGACCACGGTAAATTATAATCGGGATATCGAAATCTTCCCAGTGCTGAACGCCATCTTCGAGGGCATCTATGGGGAGAACCCCTACAAATCCCCCACGGACATGGGGGTGAACATGGCGGGAAACTGCATCATAGACGACGAGGCCTGCTGCGAGGCCTCCCGGATGGAGATCATCCGCCGGTACTACGCCTCCCTGAACAAGGTGGTGCGGGAGGGGGGCCCCGAGACAGAGGTCTACAAGATAGAGCTGCTGATGAAGCAGGCCAAAATCACCGCCGCGGACAGGAAGGTCACCGTGGCCGCCAGGGAGCGGGCGGAGGAGCTGGGGGTGCCCACCGCGGCCATCGAGCTGGCGGACGGGCGCATCATCACCTCCAAGACCTCGGACTTCCTGGGGGCCTCCGCGGCGCTGCTGCTGAACGCCCTGAAATACCTGGCGGGAGTGGAGCATGATACGAAGCTGATCAAGCCCGAGGCCATCGAGCCCATCCAGAATCTGAAGGTGCGCTACCTGGGCGGGAAGAATCCCAGGCTCCACACGGACGAGGTGCTGATTGCCCTGTCCCTGGAGGCCTGCCATGACGACAATGCCAGGCGCTCCCTGGAGCAGCTCCCGAACCTCCGGGGCTGCCAGGTGCATACCTCGGTGATGCTCTCCGAGGTGGACATCAAGATCTACAAGAAGCTGGGGATGGATCTGACCAGCGAGCCGATCCAGACCGCCCGGAAGAAATACTGATAGCGCCAAAACGGGATGCCGCCCTTTTCTTCGGCATCCCGTTTACACCGCAGATGGCTTTCCCTTTCATCTGCCAAAGTACCCATCCAGCCATTCCATCCGCCTTGTCTGGTAGTCCAGCAGCTCTTCGATGTCCATGCTTATCTCTTCATCGGGCCAACGCTCCTGTTCGCGCAGCGCGGCTCCTGTCGCCACGAGATAATCCCGATTGTCTGTCATAAGCTTCAGGATATGCTCTGTGGCAAGGAAGCTCTCCCGATACCTGCCCCATCGGTCCATGAGGAACTCTCCCGCTTCCTCCGGAGCGGCCTCCAGCAGCGCATCCATGACCTGCTCTCTGTATTCTACGGTATGGTCAGGCTCGACTCCACGGAAATTGGGCTGGTAACCATCAAATTTGCTTCCGAATGTCATGTCCAGATCCCAGGGCACCTGATACATCACATATTCCCCCTGAGCGTCTACCCTGGCTACCAGATATGTGTTTTTAAAAAAATTGTCTTCCGCGCTGGTGACCATGACGAACATCTGCTTGTCGGCTATATTCCCCAAGTCAACCCTCGCGGCAAGCTCCTCATAGGACAGCTCCTGGCCCCTGTAAAAGGTGTCCAGATAGTCCCTCACGTAAGACCAGGCCACAGCGAAATCCGAAATCGTGTCCGGATAACGGATACGAATCGGATACTGCAGCTTCCACTGCATTTCCACGGATACCATAATCTCCTCATCCGTGGGGACCATCCAATCGCAGACCTTATACAGGACGTCATTCCTGTCTAAGTCCAGCTTTTTCTCGTCTATCGGTTCCATGAGGCCATATATCCCCTGATACTGGCCGTCTAAAATAAGCTCCACATACTCCATACGGAGCCCGGCCTCATTCACGGAAAGGTATGCCGCGTCAAATTCTTCCCAAATCTGGGATGCCGTCATCTCGCGTATCCGGTTGGGATCGTTGAACATGGCATTCAGCTTCCACTTATTGTCCCTGCGCATGCCCAGCAGCGATACGTCTATATTCTGCTCTCTATGATCCTGCAGGCTCAGCGAATAGCTCTTTTTATCAAAGACCAGCGATGTGGCGCCTTTGTGGTGGTAGCGCACATGGGACTGCAGAATCTCATATTTCCCGGTATTTACCCCCGGATTGAACACATCTATTGTACCGTAATATACCACATCCGGCTCGAAATATCCGATGTCCGGATCCTCTATTTCTCCCGGTTCCAAATCCCGGCTCGCTTCTTCGCCGCGGGAGGTCTGTATGGAGACGACAGGCATCCCCGATACCACCAGCTCCATCTCATAATAGCATTCCTCGCCCACCAGCCACAATACAAAACCGTGGCTTTCCCTGATTGCGTCCTGCTTATGCTCCCAATATCCGTCCTGGGGCGCATACAGGCGATAGGACTTAGACGCGGCGGACAGCCTTCCTGTCCATTCTTCCTCCGGGCTCTGGGCCAGATACAGAACTCCCTCCTGGTCAAAGGGAAGGGGGACCTCCTCATAGCATACTCCCGGATTCTGTCCCCAGGGCAGCTTTTCTTTGTCCTCCAGGACGGACTCGTCCTCCACCAGTGTGATTCCCATAATCTGATTCGCGCCAAAGGCCCGGCGCTCTCCCCATTCCACCGCTTTCATGCCCGCTATCACGACGATGCAGAGCACTCCTATCACGGACAGCCTTACAGCCTCCCGATATCTCCTAGACACTTTTTCCCGGCCCCTTTCCAACCGCGCTTTCCGCAAATGCCAAATCCATTCTCCCAGCCGGTCAATAGGTCACTTCCCCGTCATGGGACAGCAATGTTACCGACACTATCTTGTCGATGCCCCCCACGTCCCTGACCAGAGCCGCCCCATCGTCAATTTGGAGCTCCACAATCATATCCAGACCGCCTGCCGTCAGATTGCGCGATTTGACCCGGTAAGCTTTCGCATATTTCCCCAAGATCTGTTTTAAGGGCTCCTCCGCATCAGGGCTCAGAGCGTTCACCAGCAAAAGCATGGATTCCCTCTTCATCGGCAGCCGCTCCAGCAGGAACACGATTGCCGTAATCAAGACGGACATAATGATGGCCACCTCGAACAGTCCCGCTCCACAGATGATTCCCACGGAAAGGGACCAGAACAGAAATACCAGGTCCATGGGATCCTTGATTGCCGTCCTGAATCGCACAATGGACAGCGCGCCTACCATCCCCAGGGAGATGACCACGCTGGACTGGATGGATAAGATGATTCCCGCCGTAATCACCGTCAGGGCCACAAGCGATATATTAAAATTCTTGGAATAAAAAGCCTTTCTGGAAGAGACTCTGTACACTCCGAAAATATAAAACCCGATGGCGCCGGCCACCAGCATCGATACCATGATGGAAGCCGTGGAAAGCTCCGCGGAAGAAAACCCCTCCAAAAACGATTTCTTTAATACATCCTGAAAACCCACCTGTTACCTCTCTTTCTTATCCGGAGCCTTATCCGCAAAATCTCCTGCAAGTATAATATTTGGAATAAGCCGTCTGCTGCAATTCTCCTAGCTGCATGACATTATAAAGATAATCCGGCATCAGCTCGTCATATTTCACCTCCAGGATATGCTCCCCCTTTGGCATCACGGGGCGAAGCGCCAGTCTGGGCTTCAGGAAATCTTGTATCTGCCTGGAGCCGGAAATGTTGCGGTCAAAGGTAATCCTCACATTTCCTGTCTGATAGACATATGGAACCCTCTCATACTCTACGATTACCTTAGCCCGGAGAGGCCGTGTGCTATATTGCAGAAAAAATCGGTTCATCAGCTTCCTCTGGTCAGGCCCTAAGTTTCCCTCCTCCGCCAGCATCCAACTGAGGCTCCCGTCCAGAATCGCCTGACATTGTCCCAGTGTCAGCCGACAACTGTCCTTATGGGTCCTTCCCTTCTTTTTCTGCTTGGATTCCAGCAGGATATAGCCTGTATCCGCGTTATAGATCCTGATTCGGTACTTCTCCCTGGGATCCGTACCATCCTCATTCTCATAAAAGCAGGTATTGTCGAAGTCGTCCAGATAGACGCTGCGCACCGTGTAAAGCTCAGCTTCCCCCGCATGGACATCCTTTTGGCAGATAGCCCTGATTCTCTCCTCTATCAGGGCTATCTGCCGTTCCGAACATACATATTTTATCTCATTCCGGTATCTTGCATCCACGGCCTCTCCCATTGTTCCTCACAGCTTCTTCAGGAAATTCCCGTCCACCGTCACGCCCTCGTTGATCACGATGAACGCATTAGGATCGTACTTGTGCACCACAGCCTTGAGCCTGGACACCTCGTACTTGGACAGGGTGATGTAGAGCATGTGGGACTGCTCGTAAGTATAGGCCCCCAAGGTCGTCCACTTGGTAAGGCCCCTGCCAATCTCCTCCATAATCGCCTTCTCCAGATCCACGTTGTTCAGCTTGGTGATGATATTGGCCTCCACGTTGATGTTCTGGATATGTACCTTGTCTATGGCCAGGGAATGCACCGAGGCGAAGATTACGGAGTACACCACGATCTCAATGTCGAACAGGAAAAGGCAGATGATGTACAGGGACAGATTCACAATCAGGTACACCTTTCCCACGCTGAAGTCCCGCCGCCACTTGGTGAGCAGCACGCCCACCACGTCCAGGCCGCCGCCGGAGGACGCCATCCGCAGGATGATACCGATTCCGGCGCCGGATATGATGCCTCCCACCACGCAGGCCGCCACGGTATCGTCCACCACCTGCACGATGGGCACCACAGACAAAAACACCGTCATGGCCGTGACGGTGACCAGAGTCTTCGCGAAGAACTTCCGGCCCATCCTGGTAAAGGCGATGATGAAGATGGGCACATTGATGATATAATAGATGATACCCGCGATGTCGAAGCTGTGGAAATTCATGTGCAGATATTCCACCAGCAGCGTCCTGATCACCTGGCAGATGCCCATGAGCCCGCCCGAATACAACTGGGCGGGCACCACGAACAGGTTCACGCCGATGGCGTACATCAGCGATGCCACGATGCACGCCAGCGTCCTCTTCCCCTCATATACCATGTTCTCTCTGCTCATCTTACGCCAGCACCTGCTCAATCTTTGCCTGGAAATCCGCCGCCGACATGGCGCCCACATAGTTGGCCACAGGCTTGCCGCCCTTGAAGACCACGAAGGCCGGGATGCTGGAGATGCGGTAAGTCTGGGCTAACTGCATATTTTCGTCGATATTGCATTTCCCGACCTTGAGCCGCCCCTCAAAGGCCTCCGCCATCTTGGCCACCACCGGGCCCATCATCCTGCAGGGATTGCACCAGTCCGCATAGAAGTCCACCAGCACGGGCTCGCTGGCCTCCAATACCTCTTTGTCGAAATTGTCCGCCGTAAATCTGTACTCCATGATTCTACCTCTTTTCTGCACCTTTTCCGGTGCCATGTCGCATGCCCACAGCTCCCTCACGGTCGGGGGTGGGAGATGTACTTGCAGATAGGGTTCCCCAGACATGAGAACTTCTCCTCGTACTCCGTCATCACGTTCCCCTCCATCAGGCGCGGGTCACTGTGGAGGTCATAGGTGACCTCGTCGGCCGCCCACCCCGCGGGCGAAAGCTCCTCCAGGGCGAAATCGAACAGCTCCCTGTTGTCTGTCTTGAACTCCAGCCTGCTGCCAGGCTTCAAAATCACGCGGAAGCGGGCCAGGAACTGGCGGGAGGGGAGCCTTCGCTTGGCATGCCTGTCCTTGGGCCAGGGATCAGAGAAGTTCAGGTAAATCCTGTCCACCTCCCCCGCTCCGAAGACCTTCCCGATGTCCTCCGCGTCCATCCGCAGGAACTTCAGGTTCGGCAGCTCCTCCGCCTCCATCTTGTGGACGGCCCGAATCAGGACGCTGGAGTATTTCTCGATGCCCACGTAGTTGATGTGGGGATGTCCCTTAGCCATAGTATGGATGAATTTCCCCTTTCCCATACCGATTTCGATGTGGATAGGATTTCCATTTCCGAACATCTCTCTCCATCTGCCGGGGCACTGGCACATCAGCGCCTCCGGCACCACATAAGGGCTCCCGGCAATCGCCTCCCTGGAGCCCGTAATATTGCGCAGCCTCATCTCCTATACTCCCTGTCAGGAATCTTCTGTTCCTTCTAACTATAAATGTACTGTAAAATCGGGTGCTTGTCAATCCATGATTTCACCCTTTGCCTTTTTCTCCTGGTATTCCCTGAGCCTTTCGTTCATCCGCTTCGCCTCCTCCGCCCTCTGTGCCCAGGTGACGGCCGATACCAGAGCGAAGATCAGGGCTATGGTGATGAGCATGACTGCTACGCTCTGGATCCGGTCGATCCGGTACCAGTGGAACCAGAAGCCTGCCCCCAGCACAATCCCGTTGATCAGAAGGTAGTGGATCAGGGTGCGGATTCCCATCTCCGCCTTTCTTAATGTCCTGTCCCAGGGATAGATCAGGCAGGTCAGGGCGCACAGGGCGGACACCGCCGGAATCTGCCACAGGACAGCCGTCTCCACCGTGTCGGTGGGCTCCAGAATCGTGGTGAACACCGCCACGGCAATCACCACGCAGGCCGTCACCCTGGAAAACGCATATGTTCAAAAATACGTCGTCCATGGAGCCCTGTACCAGCTCGAAGCCCTGGAGGCAATGCTCCGCCTCCCGGAGGATCGGGATAGCTGCCAGGCTATCCGGCAGGGTCACCACGAATGTCCCCCTGTCGGCTTCTTCCGCCGCCAGGCAGCCCTCCTTCCCTCCCCCGTCGCCCGGTTCCCCCCGGTGCCTGGCCAGGAGTTCCGCCAGTTCCCCGCGCTTCCCCTCCCCGGGGACCAGCAGGAGCCTGTCCCTGGCAAAGCGCTCCTTCAGCGTAAAGGGCGTTCCCGTCTCCCGGATCCGGCCGCTGTCCATGACGGCGATATGGGTGGCCCGGGCTGCCTCCTCCATATAGTGGGTGGTCAGGAAGACGGTCACCCCTTCCTGGCGCAGCTCCTCCAGGCTCTCCCAGACCGTCTGTCTGGTGGCGGGATCCAGCCCAGTGGTGGGTTCGTCCAGGAACAGGAGCCGGGGCGTGTTCACCAGGGCGGCCCCAATCTCGCAGCGCCGCTTCTGCCCTCCGGAGAGATGCTCGTAGCGCCTGCCGAACAGCGGCAGGAGCCCCAGCTTCTTGCCCACCTTGCCTATGCTGCCCTTAAGCTCCCCTCCCCTCAGGCCATACAGGGAGCCCCTGACGGTCAGGTTCTCCTGGACGGTGAGCTTGTTGTCCAGGCAGTTGTTCTGCCACACCACCCCAATCTGGCGCCGGATGGCCTCGTCCTCCCTGCCCAGCCTGTGCCCGCAGACTGCCGCCTCCCCTGCCGTGGGTGCCAGCAGGGTGCACAGCATATTGATGGTGGTGGACTTCCCCGCGCCGTTCACCCCCAGGAAGCCGAACAGCTCCCCCTGCTCCACCTGAAAATCGATGCCGTCCACCGCTTTGACCTGGTGGAAGTGTTTTTTGAGCCCGCTGACTTTTATGACCGGTTCCATATCGTCTCCTCCTGTCTGTTTGCTTCTGTACTCATAGGAAAGCATAAAAGAGCGCCCTTTGCAAGCCGTTGGCGGTGAGCTGCGTTTTTTCGCCGTTAAGTTGCATTCCTGCAACAGCTTTGACGCTCAAAAAATATTTCGTAAAAAAACCTCCCATTTTATGG
>CAJUFO010000066.1 GCA_910585615.1 uncultured Acetatifactor sp. | reverse complement strand
CGCTTTGGGAAAGGCATGGTCGAAATGGGAAATTCCGCGGAAAAGAAAGCGAAGGCCGGCCCCGGCTTTTTCACAGGGGTGAAGGCTGAATTCAAGAAAATCGTATGGCCGGACAGGCAGTCCACCTTGAAGCAGTCCGTGGCAGTGGTGGCGATTTCGGTGGTTCTGGGCGTCATCATCGCGCTGCTGGACTATGTGGCGAAGACCGGCGTGAACTTCATTACATCAATTTAGGGCGAGGGTGATTGCATGGCAGAGGCAAAATGGTATGTAGTCCATACCTACTCAGGATATGAAAACAAAGTCAAAGCCAACATTGAGAAGACCATTGAGAACAACAAGCACCTTGCGGAGCAGATTCTGGAGGTGCGGGTTCCCCTGCAGGATGTGGTGGAGATGAAGAACGGTGCCAGAAGGACTGTCCAGAAGAAGATGTTCCCGGGGTACGTGCTCCTCAACATGGAGATGAACGACGATACTTGGTATGTGGTCCGCAATACCCGCGGCGTCACGGGGTTCGTGGGGCCGGGGAGCAAGCCCGTGCCGCTGACCGAGGCGGAGATGAAGCCTCTGGGCATCAAGACGGAGAACGTGTCCATCGACTTTGGCGAGGGCGACAGCATCGCCGTGGTGGCGGGTATCTGGAAGGATACCGTCGGCATCGTGCAGAAGCTTGATTACGGCAAGCAGACGGCTACCATTAACGTAGAGCTCTTCGGCAGGGAGACCCCTGTGGAAATCAGTTTTGCGGAAGTCAGGAAGCTTTAAGTCAGGTATTCCCCGCCCGGGAGGGCGGTTAGATACAAAGGCGGCCCTTGGGCCGTATGGCGGCTTTGAGGCCGCAGGGCGTTTTGGCGCATGGCGGCAGGACGCTTAGCAGAGTGGGAGCAGCTCTGGCTTATGGGAGCTGCGCCGGATTGCCGCGAGAGGCCGGCCGGATTGGCGGGCGATTGCGGCTCACCACAATAAGGAGGTGCCAAAATGGCAAAGAAGGTAACAGGTTACATTAAATTGCAGATTCCTGCAGGTAAGGCTACACCGGCTCCGCCCGTAGGCCCTGCGCTTGGACAGCACGGCGTGAACATTGTGGAGTTCACCAAGCAGTTCAACGCCAGGACGGCGGACAAGGGTGATGTCATCATCCCTGTAGTCATTACCGTGTATGCAGACAGGTCTTTCAGTTTCATTACGAAGACTCCCCCTGCGCCGGTGCTGATCAAGAAGGCCTGCAACATCAAGTCAGGCTCCGCAGTGCCCAACAAGACAAAGGTGGCCACGCTCTCCAAGGCGAAGCTCCAGGAGATCGCGGAGATGAAGATGCCGGACCTGAACGCGGCCAGCCTGGAGGCGGCCATGAGCATGATTGCCGGAACGGCGCGCAGCATGGGTGTTACGGTCGAGGAGTAGCCGGCTTTCCGGCACAGAGCCGTCAGACAAAGACAATTGGGAGACAACGGAAGGTTGTCGCTTGAACCTGGGAGGGGACAATTCTGAAAGTTCCTTTCACATTTTGATTGG
This sequence comes from uncultured Acetatifactor sp., assembly GCA_910585615.1. Taxonomy (GTDB): domain Bacteria; phylum Bacillota; class Clostridia; order Lachnospirales; family Lachnospiraceae; genus Acetatifactor. Next base: position 22,998 of record CAJUFO010000066.1, on the reverse strand, counting down.
TATGCGCGCCGACGCGCGCAGGAGGGTGTAAGAATGAAGCATGGAAAGAAATATAACGAAATCGCGAAGCTGGTAGACCGCACCGTCGCATATGAGCCCGAGGAGGCAATCGCGCTGGTGAAGAAGACCGCGACCGCGAAATTTGATGAGACCGTAGAAGTGCATATCAAGACAGGCTGTGACGGACGTCACGCAGAGCAGCAGATCCGCGGCGCCGTAGTGCTGCCCAACGGAACCGGCAAGACCGTCAGGGTCCTGGTATTCGCAAAGGGCGACAAGCTGGCGGAGGCCGAGGCCGCAGGCGCGGACTTCACAGGCGGCGAGGAGCTCATCCCCAAGATTCAGAAGGAAGGCTGGCTGGACTTCGACGTAGTGGTGGCCACCCCCGACATGATGGGCGTGGTAGGACGCCTTGGTAAGGTTCTGGGTCCCAAGGGCCTGATGCCCAACCCCAAGGCCGGCACCGTCACCATGGACGTCACCAAGGCGGTCAAGGAGATCAAAGCCGGTAAGATCGAGTACAGGCTGGACAAGACTAACATCGTGCATGTGCCCGTAGGAAAGGTTTCCTTTACGGACGAGGCGCTCCTGCAGAACTTCAACGCCCTGATGGACGCCATCGTCAAGGCGAGGCCCAGCGCCCTGAAGGGACAGTACCTGAGGAGCATCACGCTGGCCAGCACCATGGGCCCCGGCGTGAAGGTGAATGTGCTGAAGTTCTAAGTGTGCAAAGATTTTCTAAGCGGCCAAGGGACGCCCGCTAAGAAAATCTATATTGCACACGGAAGAATGCCCAAAGTGCGGGCATTCTTCAAGCGCAACTTTTTGCGCTTTGACTTGCACCGATTTGAAAATAAGGGTTGACGCAAAGCAGCCCTTATGATATGATACAAAAAGTTCCAAAAGGCCGAAGACAGTAGGTGCGAGGATATCCGAGCGTAAATCCTACCGAGGAGAAGAGTGCAGCACAGAGTATTTCCTCCCTAAGGCTATCTTGGGGAGGTTTTTTATATCTATTGTACCAACCTCTTTTATCGGCACAAAATCTAATAAGGAGGTAATGAAATGGCAAAGGTTGAGTTAAAGAAACCCATCGTAGACGAGATTTCCGCTCATATCAAAGATGCCCAGTCCGTAGTCCTGGTAGACTACCGCGGGCTCACTGTAGAGCAGGATACCAGGCTCCGCAAGAACATGCGCGAGGCGGGAGTCGTCTACAAGGTGTACAAGAACACTTTCATGAACTTCGCGTTCAAGGGCACGCAGTTCGAAGGCCTTGCTGAGTATCTGGAAGGCCCCACCGCGGTAGCAATCGCCACCGAGGATGCAACGGCTCCCGCTAGGATCCTCTCCGAGTTCGCCAAGACTGCCGACAAGCTGGAAATCAAGGCCGGCGTGGTCGAGGGCACCGTGTATGATGCCAAGGGCATGGAGACCATCGCAAGCATTCCTTCCAGGGAAGTGCTCATTTCCAGACTGCTGGGAAGCCTGCAGAGCCCTGTCACCAACTTCGCGCGCGTCATCAACCAGATTGCGGAGAAGAACGGCGGCAGCAGCGACGCTGCCTGATAGTGTGCGGACTGCACATATACTGAAAATCAAAATAAAAAATGGAGGATTAGAAAATGGCTAAATTAACAGCTCAGGAACTGATTGATGCTATCAAAGAGATGACCGTATTAGAGTTGAACGACCTGGTAAAGGCTTGCGAAGAGGAGTTCGGCGTATCCGCTGCAGCGGGCGTTGTGGTTGCGGCAGCCGGCCCTGCGGAAGCGGCTGAGGAGAAGACCGAGTTCGACGTAGAGCTGACCGAGGTCGGCGCCGAGAAGGTTAAGGTCATCAAGGTCGTGCGTGAGATCACCGGTCTTGGCCTGAAGGAGGCGAAGGATGCCGTTGAGAGCGCTCCGAAGGTACTGAAGGAGGGCGTCTCCAAGGAAGAGGCGGAGGAGATCAAGAAGAAGATTGAGGAAGTAGGCGCAAAGGCTACTCTGAAATAATTCTGCCAAAAGACATGCCAGATGCGTTTGGCTGTATGCCGGGATAAAAGGCAGCCTTGTACCAGAGAAAAGGCTGCCTTTTCTTTTTAAACTTCAATTTATACTGCTTAACGATTTCACTTGCCGTGAAACCAGACTGCATAACGCTGACTGGTTCAATCGCTTGATTGCATTAGGCAGTATTCAGCGTTATGCAGTATATATATAGCAATAAAATCCTGCTCAAAAATCAGATAAATGGAATGATCAAAAATTTCCTAAATTTTCTAAAAATAGACTTGACCCCTTTTACTGTTTGTGATATTATGGATAGTGCACTATTGTGCGATGAAAAATGTGGCGCAAGACTCGCGCTGGTATTATGGTGTGGTGCATGATGATGTGAGGCGTTGTGATGCAGGCATCATAGTATCTTTTCGTGCCTGTTTCAAGGAATGTGACAGGCTTTTTGGTTTATGCCAGGCATATAGGTGCAAAAAGGGAAAGAACGGGGTGAAGTGTCAATGGAGAAAAACAGAATACGTCCGACAGCCGGTACCAGGGTCATGCGTATGAGTTATGCACGTCAAAAAGAGGTCTTAGAGATGCCAGACCTCCTCGAAGTCCAGAAGAATTCCTACCAGTGGTTCCTCAGCGAGGGCCTGAAGGAAGCCTTTGACGACATATCTCCCATCGCGGACTACAGCGGCTCCTTGAGTCTGGAATTCGTGGACTTTGAGCTGAGCAAGAAGGACGTGAAGTATTCCATCGAGGAATGCAAGGAGAGGGACGCCACCTACGCGGCGCCTCTGACGGTAACAGTACGCCTCTATAATAAAGAAAAAGAAGAGATCAGTGAACATAAGATTTTCATGGGCGATTTGCCTCTGATGACAGAGACCGGCACTTTCGTAATCAACGGCGCGGAGCGTGTCATTGTAAGCCAGTTGGTGCGTTCCCCCGGCATCTACTATGCCATCGGACACGACAAGCTGGGCAAGAGGCTGTACTCCTGTACCGTAATCCCCAGCCGGGGTGCGTGGCTGGAGTACGAGACGGACTCCAACGATGTCTTCTATGTCCGTGTGGACAGGACCCGTAAGGTTCCCGTCACGGTTCTGATTCGCGCCCTGGGAATCGGCACCAATGACGAGATTCGGGAGGTATTTGGAGACGAGCCCAAGATAGAGGCCAGCTTTACCAAGGACACTGCTGAGAATTATCAGGAGGGTCTGTTAGAATTGTACAAAAAGATTCGCCCCGGCGAGCCTCTGAGCGTGGAGAGCGCAGAGAGCCTGATCAACGCCATGTTCTTCGACCCCCGCAGATATGACCTGGCCAAGGTAGGCAGATATAAGTTCAACAAGAAGCTGTCCATGCGCAACCGCATCAGGGATCAGATCCTGGCGGCGGATGTGGTGGATCCTTCCACAGGGGAGATTCTGGCCGCGGCAGGCGAGAAGGTGGAGATGGAGCTGGCGGACAGGATTCAGAATGCCGCCGTTCCCTTCGTATATATCCAGACGGAGGAGAAGAACGTGAAGGTCCTCTCCAACATGATGGTGGACCTGACAGCCTATGTGGACTGTAACCCCAGGGACTTCGGCATCCGGGAGAAGGTGTACTACCCTGTGCTGGCCCAGATCCTGGAGGAGTTCGCAGACGATCCGGAGAAGCTGGCCGAGGCGCTTAAGAAGAACGTCCATCAGCTGGTGCCCAAGCATATCACCAAGGAGGACATCATCGCCTCCATCAACTATAATATGCATCTGGAGTACGGCCTTGGAAACGACGACGATATCGACCATCTGGGCAACAGGCGCATCCGCTGTGTGGGAGAGCTGCTGCAGAACCAGTACCGCATCGGCCTGTCCCGCATGGAGAGGGTGGTGCGGGAGCGCATGACCACCCATGACGCGGACGAGATTTCGCCCCAGTCCCTGATCAACATCAAGCCTGTGACGGCTGCGGTGAAGGAATTCTTCGGTTCCTCCCAGCTGTCCCAGTTCATGGATCAGAACAACCCGTTGGCGGAGCTGACCAACAAGAGGCGTCTGTCCGCTCTGGGCCCCGGCGGTCTGTCCAGAGACAGGGCCGGATTCGAGGTGCGCGACGTGCACTACTCCCACTACGGCAGGATGTGCCCCATCGAGACCCCTGAAGGCCCCAACATCGGTCTGATCAACTACCTGGCCAGCTATGCCAGAATCAACGAATACGGATTCATCGAAGCGCCCTACAGGAAGGTGGATAAGACCGACCCGAAGAATCCGGTGGTCACGGACCAGGTGGTCTATATGACCGCGGACGAAGAGGACAACTATCATGTGGCCCAGGCCAGCGAGGCGCTGGACAAGGAGGGGCATTTCGTGCGCACCACCGTGTCCGGCCGTTATCGGGAGGAGACATCGGAGTATCCCCGTTCCATGTTCGACTACATGGATGTATCCCCGCGCATGGTGTTCTCCGTGGCCACGGCGCTGATTCCTTTCCTGCAGAACGACGATGCCAACCGCGCGCTGATGGGCTCCAACATGCAGCGCCAGGCCGTGCCGCTTCTGGGGACGGAGGCGCCTGTGGTGGGTACGGGCATGGAGCCCAAGGCTGCCGTGGACTCCGGCGTCTGCGTGGTGGCGAAGAAGGCGGGGACGATCGACTACGTGTCCTCTGCCATGATCCGGATGACCTATGATGACGGTGAGAAGGCGGAGTTCCGCCTGACCAAGTTTACCAGGAGCAACCAGTCCAACTGCTACAACCAGAAGCCCATTGTCTTCAAGGGCGACCATGTGGAGGCGGGAGCGGTAATCGCGGACGGCCCGTCCACGGCCATGGGCGAGCTGGCCCTGGGCAAGAACCCCCTGATCGGCTTCATGACATGGGAGGGCTATAATTACGAGGATGCCGTACTGATCAGCGAGCGGCTGGTGCAGGATGATGTGTATACCTCCGTGCATATAGAGGAATATGAGGCGGAAGCCCGCGACACCAAGCTGGGGCCCGAGGAGATTACGAGAGACGTGCCCGGCGTGGGCGACGACGCCTTGAAGGATCTGGACGACAGGGGAATCATCCGCATCGGCGCGGAGGTCCGTGCCGGCGATATCCTGGTGGGCAAGGTGACCCCCAAGGGGGAGACCGAGCTGACGGCGGAGGAGCGCCTGCTGCGCGCTATCTTCGGCGAGAAGGCCAGGGAAGTCCGCGACACCTCCCTGAAGGTGCCCCACGGCGAATACGGCATTGTAGTAGACGCCAAGGTGTTCACCAGGGAGAACAGCGACGAGCTCTCCCCCGGCGTGAACCAGGCGGTGCGCATCTATATCGCGCAGAAGAGAAAGCTTTCCGTGGGCGACAAGATGGCAGGCCGCCACGGCAACAAGGGCGTGGTGTCCCGTGTGCTGCCCGTGGAGGATATGCCCTACCTGCCCAACGGCCGTCCCCTGGACATCGTGCTGAATCCCCTGGGCGTGCCTTCCCGTATGAACATCGGGCAGGTGCTGGAGATTCATCTGTCCCTGGCGGCAAAGGCCCTTGGATTCAACGTTGCCACCCCGATTTTCGACGGGGCCAACGAGAATGATATCATGGACACTCTGGATCTGGCCAACGATTATGTCAATCTGGAGTGGGAGGAATTTGAGGCGAAGCACAGAGACGAGCTGCTTCCCGAGGTGCTGCAGTACCTTTCCGACAACAGGGAGCACAGGGAGCTGTGGAAGGGCGTGGAGATTTCCAGGGACGGGAAAGTCCGCCTGCGGGACGGCAGGACAGGAGAGTTCTTCGACAGCCCTGTCACCATCGGCCACATGCATTACCTGAAGCTCCATCACCTGGTGGACGACAAGATTCATGCCCGTTCCACCGGACCGTACTCCCTGGTGACCCAGCAGCCCTTGGGCGGCAAGGCCCAGTTCGGCGGCCAGCGCTTCGGAGAGATGGAGGTGTGGGCCCTGGAGGCCTACGGCGCGTCCTATACCCTGCAGGAGATCCTCACGGTGAAGTCCGACGACGTGGTGGGCCGCGTGAAGACCTATGAGGCCATCATCAAGGGGGAGAATATCCCCGAGCCCGGCATTCCCGAGTCCTTCAAGGTGCTGTTAAAAGAGCTGCAGGCCCTGGGACTGGACGTGAGGGTGCTCCGGGAGGACCAGACGGAAGTGGAGATCATGGAGACCATCGACTACGGCGACACGGATTACCGCTTCGAGATGGGGGATGACCGCAAATACGATGATTATGACAATGGCTCTCTGGGCGACATGGGATATCAGGCGCAGGAGTTCGACGAGAGCGGTGAACTGATGAACTCTGAGGACGATGAAGACGAGGATGAGGATTTCGAGGACGATGAAGACAGCATGGACTTCGAAGGGGATTCCGAGGACTTCGTGGAGGCTGAGGAATTCTGATGCCGGTTCGTGGCGGCCCGGGCCGCACAGAGCGATTACCCATTAGGAATCCTCAGATTCCTTGGGAAAAAGTAAGGAAGGAGTGCCATTCATGTCAGAGACAAAAAATGAGGCAACAGCATACCAGCCTATGACCTTTGATGCCATCAAAATAGGCCTGGCTTCACCTGAAAAGATCCGCGAATGGTCCCATGGCGAGGTCATGAAGCCCGAAACCATCAACTACAGGACGCTGAAGCCCGAGAGGGACGGCCTGTTCTGCGAGAAGATATTCGGACCCAACAAGGACTGGGAGTGCCATTGCGGAAAATATAAGAAGATCAGATACAAGGGCGTAGTCTGCGACCGCTGCGGCGTGGAGGTGACGAAATCCAGCGTCCGCAGGGAGCGCATGGGCCATATCGAGCTGGCTGCGCCTGTGTCCCACATCTGGTATTTCAAGGGAATCCCCAGCCGGATGGGACTGATTCTGGACCTCTCCCCCAGAGTGCTGGAGAAGGTGCTCTATTTCGCCTCCTATATCGTGCTGGACCCCGGTGAGACGGGCCTGGACTTCAAGCAGATCCTGTCCGAGAAGGAATACCAGGATGCCAGGGAGATGTATGGGAACAAGTTCCGGGTAGGCATGGGCGCGGAGGCCATCAAGGAGCTGCTCCAGGCCATCGACCTGGACGAGGAGGCGGAGGAGCTGAAGGCCGGACTGAAGGAGTCCTCCGGCCAGAAGCGGGCCCGCATCATCAAGAGGCTGGAAGTGGTGGAAGCTTTCCGGGAATCCGGGAATATGCCTGACTGGATGATCATGGACGTGATTCCGGTCATCCCGCCGGACATCCGCCCCATGGTCCAGCTGGACGGCGGCAGGTTCGCCACCTCCGACCTGAACGACTTATACAGAAGGATCATCAACAGGAACAACCGCTTAAAGAGGCTGCTGGAGCTGGGCGCTCCGGACATCATCGTCCGCAACGAGAAGCGCATGCTGCAGGAGGCCGTGGACGCCCTGATCGACAACGGGCGCAGAGGCCGCCCTGTGACAGGCCCGGGAAACCGTGCCCTGAAGTCCCTGTCCGACATGCTCAAGGGCAAGACAGGGCGGTTCCGCCAGAACCTCCTGGGCAAGCGCGTGGACTATTCCGGCCGTTCCGTTATCGTGGTGGGGCCGGAGCTGAAGATTTATCAGTGCGGCCTGCCCAAGGAGATGGCCATTGAGCTGTTCAAGCCCTTCGTGATGAAGGAGCTGGTGGCTAAGTGCATCAGCCAGAACATCAAGAACGCCAAGAAACTGGTGGATAAGATGGACAATCAGGTCTGGGACGTGCTGGAGGAGGTCATCAAGGAGCATCCCGTGATGCTCAACCGCGCCCCTACCCTGCACAGGCTGGGCATCCAGGCATTTGAGCCTATCTTGGTAGAGGGCAAGGCCATCAAGCTCCACCCTCTGGTGTGTACCGCTTTCAACGCGGACTTCGACGGAGACCAGATGGCAGTGCACCTGCCCCTTTCCGTAGAGGCCCAGGCGGAGTGCCGCTTCCTGCTGCTGTCGCCCAACAACCTGCTGAAGCCCTCCGACGGCGGCCCCGTGGCAGTGCCGTCCCAGGATATGGTGCTGGGCATTTACTACCTGACCCAGGAGAGGCCGGGTTCCCTGGGAGAGGGGAAGCACTTCAAGAACGTGAACGAGGCCATACTGGCTTATGAGAATAAATATCTGACCCTGCACTCCAGGATCATCGTCAGGGTGTCCAAGAAGAACGCGGAGGGCGAGACTGTCAGCGGCAATGTGGAGTGTACGCTGGGGCGTTTCATCTTCAACGAAATCCTGCCCCAGGATCTGGGCTTCGTGGACAGGAGCGTGCCGGAGAACTTCCTGAAGCCGGAGGTGGACTTCCATGTGGACAAAAAGGGTCTGAAGAAGATTCTGGAGAAGGTCATCAACACCCACGGCGCGTCCAGGACCGCGGAGGTGCTGGACGATGTGAAGTCCATCGGCTACAAGTATTCCACCCAGGCGGCCATGACGGTGTCCATCTCCGACATGACTGTGCCTGCCAAAAAGCCGGAGCTGCTGGCCCAGGCTCAGGCCACCGTGGATAAGATTTCCACCAACTTCCGCAGGGGCCTGATCACCGAGGAGGAGCGCTACCGCGCGGTGGTGGAGACCTGGAACGAGACCGATAAGGAACTGACGGACGTGCTGCTGGCGGGTCTGGACAAATACAACAATATCTTCATGATGGCGGACTCCGGCGCCCGTGGCTCCAACCAGCAGATCAAGCAGCTTGCGGGCATGCGCGGTCTGATGGCGGATACCACAGGCCGTACCATCGAGCTGCCGATTAAGTCGAATTTCCGTGAAGGACTGGACGTTCTGGAGTATTTCATGTCCGCCCACGGCGCCCGTAAGGGCCTGTCCGACACGGCGCTGCGCACTGCCGACTCCGGTTACCTGACCAGGCGAATGGTGGACGTGTCCCAGGAGCTGAGCATCCGGGAAGTGGACTGCAGCGAGGACAGGACGGAGATTCCGGGCATGACGGTGAAGGCCTTCATGGACGGCAAGGAGACCATCGAGGGCCTGAAGGACAGAATCACGGGGAGATATTCCTGTGAGGACATTTACGATAAGGACGGGGAGCTGATCGTCAAGCACAACCACATGATCACTCCCGGCCGCGCGGCCAGGATCCTGAGCACAGGGGTGGACGAGAAGGGTGAGCCCATCGAGGCGGTCAAGATCCGCACCATCCTCACCTGCCGCTCCCATGTGGGCATCTGTGCGAAATGCTACGGCGCCAACATGGCCACAGGCGAACCCGTGCAGGTGGGCGAAGCGGTAGGCATCATCGCCGCCCAGTCCATCGGTGAGCCCGGAACCCAGCTTACCATGCGTACCTTCCACACCGGCGGCGTGGCCGGCGACGATATCACACAGGGTCTTCCCCGTGTAGAGGAGCTGTTCGAGGCCAGAAAGCCCAAGGGCCTTGCAATCATCGCGGAATTCGGCGGCAAGGCGGAGCTGCGGGACACCAAGAAGAAGCGCGAGGTGGTCATCACCAACAATGAGACCGGCGAGAGCAAGGCATACCTGATTCCCTACGGCTCCCGCATCAAGGTGCTGGACGGCCAGGTGCTGGAGGCCGGAGACGAGCTGACGGAAGGAAGCGTGAACCCTCACGACCTGCTGAAGATCAAGGGCATCCGTGCCGTACAGGATTATATGCTGCGGGAGGTACAGAGGGTGTACCGCTTACAGGGCGTGGACATCGCGGATAAGCACATCGAGGTCATCGTGCGCCAGATGCTGAAGAAGGTGCGCATCGAGAACAGCGGGGACACGGATTTCCTGCCGGGGACGCTGGTGGACGTGCTGGAATATGAAGACATGAATGAATCCCTCTACTCGGAGGGCAAGGAGCTGGCGGAGGGAAAGCAAGTGCTGTTAGGCATCACCAAGGCCGCTCTGGCCACCAATTCCTTCCTGTCGGCCGCATCCTTCCAGGAGACCACCAAGGTGCTGACAGAGGCTGCCATCAAGGGCAAGATAGACAATCTGATCGGCCTGAAGGAGAACGTCATCATCGGTAAGCTGATTCCTGTGGGCACCGGCATGAAGCGCTACCGCAACACAAGGCTGAACACGGATGAGCTGGAGACCATCTCCTTTGACGAGCTGGGGGACGAGGAATTCGGCGAGGCAGTGGAAGGGGAGGGATTCGACGATATGCCGGAGGAGCCTGCGGAGGACGGGGATATCGAAGAGACTGACCAGGCGGATGACGACTTCTCAGATGAGACGGAGGATGCCGCGTATGAGGAGGAGGACTCCGCATATGAGGAAGAGGATATAGAGGACGGCGAGGATGAGGAAGGGTACGAAGAGGACATGGAGGACTCTGCGGAAGAGGACGACATGACCGAAGAAGACCAATAGAGCCGGACAAAACCGAAGAGAGGGAACGCGGCCGTGGCCAAAGGCTGAATGACGCACATGCGGCTTTCAGGGATAGGGCAAACGGCGAAGCGATAAGGCAGGAGGGTGCGGCGAACGAGACGGCACCCTCTTGCCATATGGTAGTGATAGAGTGAATGCCCGCCAAGGGCGGGTTGCCTGCCAAGGGCGGGTTGCCTGCCAGAGCCGGGCGGAGAGGAACAGAGCATGAAGATATTTGTGACGGGAGTGAGAGGACAGCTGGGCCACGATGTGGTGAAGGAGCTGGAGAAACGCGGCATAGAGGCCGTGGGCGTGGACATTCAGGAGATGGACATCACAGATGCGGGCAGCGTAGACAGGGTCATCAAAGCGGCGGCCCCGGACACGGTGATCCACTGCGCCGCCTACACGGCGGTGGACGCGGCGGAGGACAATGAAGAGGCCTGCCGCAGGGTGAATGCGGAGGGTCCCCGCAACATTGCCGGGGTGTGCAGGGAGCTGGACATCCCCATGCTCTACATCAGCTCCGACTACGTGTTCGACGGCAAGGGCACAGAGGGCTGGAAGCCGGATGACACCTGTAATCCGCAGAGCGTATACGGATTGACGAAATATGAGGGGGAGCTGGCGGTGAAGGAGCTCCTGGACAAGTATTTCATCGTTCGCATCACATGGACCTTCGGTGTCAACGGCAAGAATTTCGTGAAGACCATGCTGAACCTGTCGAAGAACCACGACACAATCCGGGTGGTGAACGACCAGTTCGGATCCCCCTCCTACACCTACGACCTGGCGAAGCTTTTGGTGGATATGGTGCTCACGGATAAGTACGGCATCTATCATGCCACCAATGAGGGCATCTGCTCCTGGTATGACTTCGCCTGCGCCATCTTCCAGGAGGCGGGCATCGAGATGAACGTGGTGCCGGTGAGTACGGAGGAGTACGGCGCGAAGGCAAAGCGCCCGGCCAACAGCCGGATGGACAAGGAGAAGCTTGTGGAGAGCGGATTCCACCGCCTGCCCACCTGGCAGGATGCCCTGAGCCGGTATGTGAAGGCTCTGCGGGAGAGCGGTTTTTTCGAGGAGAGATAAAGTGAAGCGTATCATGATCCCCACAGCGCATCTGTGGGGATTTTTTTTAAAACAAGTCGGCTTGAAAAATGTATCATCCTTAGATATACGAAATGGGGAAAAGGGCCATATATGGAGGAGCGCTTATGAAGCATTTGTGATAACAGCTTCCGGACGTGGGCAATTCGGAGGCTGGAACCGAGGTGGCGGCAAACGGGGGGATGTCGGACGGATTTGAATCAGACAGGCAGGAAGGCTTTGATGGCGCGCAGCTTACGATGGAGTAGGCTCGGGGATGCATCTGAAGGATATTTTTTTGGAATTGACTGTCTAAACCAGATTCGTTTTGACGTGAACGGGGATGGAATCAAAATACCTGCGCGAATAGGCATTATTAATGAATCAGGGAGGCCCAACTATATTTTTTGGAGCCGAAGAGGGCGGAGAACTTTGCTTAGACATAATATATTCGGATGGGGTTTATGAAATCCATTGATTCTACAAGGGATTTTTGCCAGATGTTTGCCAAGCGCAAGGGAACATGCTATACTGGAGCGGTGGTAGATGTCCGGCCCCACCTGCGGCCATTGACCAGGATGCAAGGGAAAAATCGCGATGACCAAGGAGGATGCAGAGGATGAGCAGAAAGTGGAAGAAGTTCGGGGAATTGACGGGAAAGTGCTACATGAGCCTGGCAGGGGTGGAGAAGAGTCTTAACTGCTGGGACGAGGCGTTTGAAGCCCTGAAGGAGGCGGTGGCTGCGGAGAGGAAGGAAGAGCCGGAATACGCGGCGGAGCTGTATGAGCTGGACGAGGAGACGGATTACGAATATGACGTGCAGGGATGGCTGGAGGACTACCTGGACGATCTGGACATGCGGGAGAGCAAGAAGAAGCTGCTGGAGGTATGCGATGAGCTGATCGGGCTCTTTCGCTGGGAGGAGGAGAAGCCGTCAGACATCAGGTTTCTGAAGGCCTCTGCATTGAGGGACCTGGGCAGGGCGGAAGAGGCAGCGGCGTTCTGCGAAAAATGGCTGGCCCGGGAGCCGGACGATTATATGGCGGTGGCAGCGGGGATTTACGCATTCCTTGAAATCCGGAATATGGAGGCGGCGGAAGGGCTGATACGGCAGCATATCCATGAGGACACGAAATGCACGGATGAAAACGACATCCTGTTTACGGCGGCGGCCATCTATTATAAGGCGGCGGGAAAGAAAGAGGAAGAAGAGCGCATCCAGAAGGAGCTGGACGAGTACGAGGAAGAGCTGGAAGCGCTTTTTGCCGGATTTGGCGGAGAGGACGACGAGCTGGAGTTCTTCTAGGAGTAGGCTGGTGGAGGAGTTGGAGAAATGCTTTTTTAGTGGGTATAATGATAGAAGATATGATGTGAGTGAATGTAAAGGGGTGATTCTCTTGCCAGAAGTACGAAATGAATTGGAACAGGCCAGAAAATATGGAAATAAGATTCGAATTACAGATATTGCAATCAAAAAAATTTGATATATTGCGTACAAGGATCTGACCGATGCACAGAATGTGATTATGCAACGGCTAGCAAAAGAGGTATTGTTCCTTTCGCAGACATACTATGACAGTAATGAGGTTGCGATTACTTGTGATCTGGCATTATCGGATCCGCTGGAGAATTATGGGATTTGCGCCGGAAAAGCTGGGGCTGCAGGCGGAGGTGTACGGCACGGGGAGGTCCTGCAGGCGGCCTTCTGGAGGCAGCCCTACGACCTGGTGCTGCTGGACATCGAGATGCCGGGGACAGGGGGCTACGAGCTGGCTCTGGTTTTGAAAAAGCAGTATAAAGCATGCGAAATCGTGTTCATCACCGAGCACATGGAGCTGGTGCTGGAGGCCTTCCGGTTCAAGCCCGCGGCTTTCGTGCCAAAGGGGCAGCTGGCGGAGGAGCTGCCCAGGGCCATGAGGCGGATTCTGGAAAAGGGCAGGGAGAATCCTGTGTTTGTCTCCCGGAAAAAGAACCGGGACAGAATCGTGGAGCTGAACCAGGTGGTGTACCTGAAATATATATATGACCACGAGGTGCAGTTCACCTTAAAGGACGGCAGCTCCTTCTCCTAGACAGGCCCCATGAAGCAGTTCGAGGCGGAGCTGTCTCCCAAAGGGTTCCTGCGGATCTACAGCAACTGCATGGTGAACGCCCTGTACATCGTCCGGATGGAGCGGGAGTCGGTAGTGTTGGCAGGCGGCGAGCAGCAGGCGGTGGTCAGGGAGCGCAGAGAAAGCGTGCGGAAGGCTTATATGGAGTATTTGATGAAATGTTAGAGGGAATCGTGGCGGTCCTCCGTGGCCATCAGCGCTTTGGTCTACCTGACGGTGAGCGCGGTGGCCATGGCCGGAGGGCTGAGGGCGGGAAGCATCATCTGGTACGCCGGTGTGGTACAGGAGCTTCTGGAATCGATACGGCGGCTAATCGGGCTGGCCAGCGAGCTGTACGGAAACTGCACCAGGCAGCAGGCCGTCTTTGGCCTGACGGAGGCCGTGAAGGAGGCGGATCCGGGCGGGCAGAGCCTTCCCGACCGGGAGAGCCATACGCTGGAATTCCAGGACGTGTCCTTCGTCTACCCGGGGTCTGAGCGGATGGTGCTGGAGCATGTGGGCCTGCGGCTTTCCGGCGGGGAGCGGGTGGCTTTGGTGGGGCCCAACGGCAGCGGCAAGTCCACCCTGATCAAGCTGATCTGCCGCCTGTACGAGCCTGTATCGGGGCGCATCCTGCTGGACGGGGTGGACATCCGGGAGATTTCCCGGGAGGCCCAGAGGCAGTATTATAGGTAGGACGCCCCCGTAAACACCAGGACGATGGCCCCGACAGCGATGAAGCACAGGGAAATCCCCGCCCTTTTCTTAAGGGAGGCCATAGCGGCCCTGTCGCTTTCGCCAAGTTCGATGGGATATTTCTTCCGCCCTATCAGGTACAGGAAGAGTCCGCTGCTGTTGCCGCCGCTAATGGAGAAGAATCCCCAGAATTTCGGGTGGTTCAATCCCCGGCAGCGGGCGTCCAGCTCCGTCAGCCTGTAGACATGGTAGGCCAGGGAGAAGGCGCCCAGAAGGACCACGAATACCATCACAATCATAATGACAACCATAAAAACTCCTTTCCGGCCTCAGGGCCTAAAACTTCTTGATAAGCTGATAGAACAGCACACAGCTTCCTGCAATCCCTAGGGAAGCGCTGGCCGCGATCAGGTAGGGATTGCGGGTGATGAACCCGTTGAAGAGGATGAACAGAATCAGCAGGACGATGTTCATCCCCGCCGCCAGGATCAGCTTCCGGTTGCTGCTTACCACGTCGGTGCTCTCATTTAGATGTTCGATCATTTTCTGGTCTCCTTTCAGCAAATCGTCGAGGCTGATGCCATAGAGGTCGCTCAGGCTGATGACGCTGACGATGTCCGGGTAGGATTTCTCATTCTCCCAATTGGATATGGTCTGGCGGGATACGCCGATGGCCTCCGCCACATGCTCCTGGGTGAGCTTCGCGGTGAGCCTGGCCTGCTTCAGCTTCATTCCGATGTCCATAGTCATGGCCTCCTGTTCTTGTCGCTATGTTCCGCTGGTACCCTTGCAAGCAGGACTGCTTTTGTGTAATAAAGGCGCATGCCTGGAATGCGGTCCGATATGGCTGGAACATGGTCTTATTATGCTGTGCCAGAGCCTGGCTGTCTATCAAAAGTCTTTTCCATGGAGGGAAAATGGCTGTCAAAAGCTTTTACATGGCTGTTTTACTGGGATTTTCGCATGGATTCGGCTTCGGCCGTTCAATTTCCCATGGGAGAGGGGAGGCCCGAATCAAAGCAGCCGCTTTCCCAGATATACTTCCGCAATGGTAGCGGCGGCCAGCCGGGAGCCTGCTTCGGAGGCGTGCTGCCCGTCCGCCGCATAGAGCTCCACCTCCGGATGCGCTCTGTGGTATTTCCACCAGTTCTGCCCTACAGGGGCTACCTCGCAGCCTGTTTCCCGCTGAAGGGACAGATAAGCTTGGCTCATGGCGTCCTGGGCGGCCTCCCCGTCCCCCTTGGTGGTCCAGGTCATGTAGAGGATGGGCCTGGCGCCCGCCTCCCGCACCCAGCCGATCAGCTTCCTGCCGCACCGGGCCATGACATCTAAATCCCCCATGGGATGGGCCGTGTGCTGCAGGACTACGGCGTCGTAGTTGCCATAGAGGATGTTGAACCGCACCTCCGGCTCCTCTATGTGGAAATCCCACCCCCTGCCGCCGTGGGCCAGCATGGCCACCTCCACCTCCGCCTGGTTCTCCCGGCAGATTTCCGCGAACAGATGGGGCATGTCGTTAAAATAAGTATGGCTGTTTCCGATGAATAGGACTTTCATGATCAGTTACCTCCGCAGTAGTTTATTTTTACAGCTTTATTATGCTCTTTTAGGGGGGATTTGTCCATCGGTTTGTGGGCCCAAAACATGGGCAGAATAAGGATTGGCCAATCAGAACAATTCCGGGCAGAAAAAGGTAGGATTTATACCGCCGGGTATGGTACAATGACCTTATTCCAGGCAGAAGACGGCCGGATGGCATAGATATCATGAGCGTTGCCGTGCTCATGATATCATGACCTGGAAGCTGCGCGGCGGGCATGGCCGTCCGGATCCGGAACCGGATGGCAGTGGAGGAACATTGGAAGCAGACGTTTGATGGATATGTGTGCTTAAGGCGCACGGAGAGGTATGGGAATGGACTGGCTGGGAAGCTTCAGGAAGGCAATCGACTACATGGAGGAGCGCCTGCTCCAGGACATCGGCGCCAAGGAGGTGGCGGATGCGGTGCACATCTCCCCCTTTTATTTCCAGAAATGCTTTAAGATGGTGACGGGCTATTCCATCGGGGAGTACCTGCGCAACCGCAGGCTGTACCTGGCAGGGTTGGAGGTGCTTGGGCGCGGCGCCCCCGGGGAGGGAAAGGTCATCGACCTGGCGTACAAATATGGGTACGATACGCCGGAGAGCTTCACCAGGGCCTTCGGACGGTTCCACGGCCTGTCCCCCATGCAACTTCGGGGCCAGCCCCATCGGTTGAAGGTCTTTCTTCCATTAATAGTAGAGATTTCCGTAAAAGGAGGAAGCAGGATGGATTTTACCATTGAGAAAAGAGACGCCATGAAGATAATCGGGTTTGAAAGGACTTTTTCCTTTGAGACCGCTTACCAGGAGATCCCGAAATTCTGGGACGAGTTCCGTGAGAAGCACTGTAAGCAGGATTTTCCCTGCGGGCCCGGAGAGGAGGCCGTCCGGCAGACCATCGCGGAGTGCATGGTGGGAGAGTTCGGCGTCTGCGTGGAGGACGAGGCGGACATGGAGCATTTCCGCTACTATATCGCGGGGGCCTACCAGGGAGGCCAGGTGCCGGAAGGGATGAAGGTCTTTGAGGTTCCCGCCGGCGAATGGGCGAAGTTCAAATGCGTGGGCCCCATGCCGGAGGCGCTGCAGACGGTCAATACCCGCATCTTCAACGAATGGCTCCCAGGGAACCAGGAGTTCGAGGCGGCGTTCCACATCAACATCGAGTGGTACTCCGGCAAGGACACAGGCAGCGAGGCGTATGAGAGCGGTATCTGGATACCGGTGAAGCGCCTGAAATAGCGCCGAAATAAGGGAAAAATCTCAAAAAAACTGTTGACAACACATCCGCAAGTGGCTATAATGATAAGGCATGCGTGCGGATGTGTTTTTTGTGCAACCCAAAGTGCACGGATATCTAGCCGCAGGCATGGCAGATGACAAATGCCAATTCAAGAAAGAGGTGAAACAGAATGCCAACATTTAACCAGTTAGTAAGAAAAGGACGCAAGACTTCCGTCAAGAAGTCGACGGCACCTGCCTTGCAGAAGGGCTACAATTCTCTTCACAAGAAGGTGACGGACAAGTCCGCTCCCCAGAAGCGCGGCGTGTGCACCGTGGTGAAGACGCTGACCCCGAAGAAGCCGAACTCAGCTCTGAGAAAGGTGGCCAGGGTACGTCTCTCCAACGGAATCGAGGTTACGAGCTATATCCCCGGTGAAGGCCACAATCTTCAGGAGCATAGCGTTGTCCTGGTCCGCGGCGGCAGGGTGAAGGATCTGCCCGGTACAAGATATCATATCATCCGTGGTACCCTTGACACAGCAGGCGTTGCCAACAGGAAGCAGGCTCGCTCTAAGTACGGCGCTAAGAGGCCCAAGGCAGCAAAGAAATAGAATTTCTTAGAAGTAAGAGAACTTCTTGCAATATGCTGTTTTGCGAAGCGTCGGTCCACAATAACGAAACTAAGAAAGTGTTGGAATTCTGTGTAATATGAAGACAGGGGTTTGTCCTTTGCCTCCTGTGGTACAGATAGACAGCGCGAACACTTGGGGAAACACTTGTGAGTACCGATGATTTATTTCGTGCGGCGAGCCGCACAGGATGCGGGAAGCGGTCCATGCTCCGGCAGGGATGGCGCGCACTGCATTTCATTGATAAGGAGGGAAGAACCGTGCCACGTAAGGGACATATTCAGAAAAGAGATGTATTGGCAGATCCTTTATACAATAATAAGGTAGTGACCAAGCTGATTAACAACATCATGCTTGACGGCAAGAAGAGCGTCGCCCAGAAGATTGTATACGGTGCATTTGCCAAGGTAGAGGAGAAATCCGGAAAGCCCGCTTTGGAGGTGTTCGAGGCGGCTATGAACAATATCATGCCCGTCCTGGAGGTAAAGGCCAGACGTATCGGCGGCGCTACCTACCAGGTGCCCATCGAGGTGAGGGCTGAGAGGCGCCAGGCGCTGGGGCTGCGCTGGCTTACCATGTTCTCCCGCAAGAGAAGCGAGAAGACCATGGAGGACAGACTGGCGAACGAGATTCTTGACGCGTCCAACAACACCGGATCCGCGGTCAAGAGGAAAGAGGATATGCACAAGATGGCCGAGGCCAACAAGGCTTTCGCCCACTACAGATTCTGATTCGTGCATCATCTTTTCCGCACTGAAAATAAGTTAGGAGGAAAAAATCTTGGCTGGAAGAGAATATCCGTTAGAGAGAACCAGGAATATCGGGATTATGGCCCATATCGACGCCGGTAAGACCACGTTGACAGAGCGCATCCTGTATTATACTGGCGTGAACTACAAGATAGGGGATACTCACGAAGGCACTGCCACCATGGACTGGATGGAGCAGGAGCAGGAGAGGGGCATCACTATCACTTCAGCGGCTACGACCTGCCATTGGACATTGGAGAAGGAGACCAAACCCATGCCTGGTGCCCTGGAGCACCGTATCAATATCATTGATACGCCTGGCCACGTTGACTTCACCGTGGAGGTGGAGCGTTCCCTGCGTGTGCTGGACGGCGCAGTCGGCGTTTTCTGCGCGAAGGGCGGCGTTGAGCCCCAGTCCGAAAACGTATGGCGGCAGGCTGACACTTACAATGTACCTCGTATGGCGTTCATCAATAAGATGGACATCCTGGGCGCGAACTTCTACGGCGCTGTGGAGCAGATCAAGACCAGGCTTGGCAAGAATGCCATCATGATTCAACTGCCCATCGGCAAGGAGGATGAATTCAAGGGAATCATCGACCTGTTCGAGATGAAGGCCTATATCTACAATGACGACAAGGGAGATGACATCACGGTGACGGATGACCTTGGAGACATGCAGGAAGAGGCCGAGCTGTACCGCTCAGAGATGATTGAGAAGATCTGTGAGCTGGACGACGATTTGACCATGATGTATCTGGAGGGCGAGGAGCCGTCCGTAGAGGAGATGAAGAAGACGCTGCGCAAGGCTACCTGCGAGTGTACCGCGATTCCGGTATGCTGCGGATCCGCTTACCGCAACAAGGGCGTCCAGAAGCTCCTGGATGCCGTCCTGGAGTATATGCCCGCGCCTACCGACATCCCTGCCATCAAGGGCGTTGACCTGGAGGGCAACGAGGTGGAGAGGCATTCTTCCGATGAGGAGCCCTTCTCCGCGCTTGCATTCAAGATCATGACAGATCCTTTCGTAGGAAAGCTTGCATTCTTCCGCGTATATTCCGGCACCATGAATTCCGGTTCTTACGTATTGAATGCCACCAAAGATAAAAAAGAGCGGGTGGGACGTATCCTGCAGATGCACGCCAACAAGCGCGCGGAGCTGGATAAGGTCTACTCGGGCGACATTGCCGCAGCGGTGGGCTTCAAGCTTACCACCACCGGCGACACGCTCTGCGACGAGCAGCATCCGGTCATCCTGGAGTCCATGGAGTTCCCGGAGCCTGTCATAGAGCTGGCTATCGAGCCCAAGACCAAGGCAGGCCAGGGCAAGATGGGCGAGGCGCTGGCAAAGCTGGCGGAGGAGGATCCCACGTTCCGGGCCCACACCAATGCGGAGACAGGACAGACCATCATCGCAGGTATGGGAGAGCTCCATCTGGATATCATTGTGGACAGACTGCTGCGTGAGTTCAAGGTAGAGGCCAATGTAGGCGCTCCTCAGGTTGCCTACAAGGAAGCGTTCACCAAGGCTGTGGAAGTGGATTCCAAGTATGCGAAGCAGTCCGGCGGCCGCGGTCAGTACGGTCATTGTAAGGTGAAGTTCGAGCCCATGGAGGCGAACTGCGTGAAGTTCGAATTTGACCCCAAGGCCAATATCCTGATCAACGATCCCCCGACGCTGCTGTTCGAGACCACCGTGGTGGGCGGTTCCATTCCCAAGGAGTATATCCCGGCGGTAGGCGAAGGCATCCAGGAGGCGGCCCAGGCCGGTATCCTGGGCGGATTCCCTGTACTGGGCGTGCATGCTAATGTGTATGACGGCTCCTACCATGAGGTGGACTCCTCCGAGATGGCGTTCCACATCGCCGGATCCATGGCGTTCAAGGAGGCCATGCAGAAAGCAAACCCCGTGCTGCTTGAGCCCATCATGAAGGTGGAAGTCACCATGCCGGAAGAGTATATGGGCGATGTCATCGGCGATTTGAACTCCCGTCGTGGCCGCGTGGAAGGCATGGACGATATCGGCGGCGGCAAGATAGTGAGGGCTTACGTGCCCCTGGCAGAGATGTTCGGCTACGCCACAGATTTGCGTTCCAGGACCCAGGGCCGCGGAAACTACTCCATGTTCTTCGAGAAATACGAGCAGGTGCCCAAGAATGTACAGGAGAAGGTTCTGGCTGCAAAAGGCGGAAAGTAAGCCTAAAAAAATTTTTGTAAAATATGCCAGTAATCTTTAAAAATAGCTTGAAAAACCTCTGGTTATTTACTATAATCAGAGATAGCCGAGAGAAGAGCGCCGAGTGTGCGGAATGCGCTTCGGCGAGTAGGAAAAGAAAAAGTTTCATTAATTGAAGGAGGACTTTAATAATGGCAAAAGCTAAATTTGAAAGAACTAAGCCCCATTGTAACATTGGTACCATTGGCCACGTTGACCATGGTAAGACCACTCTGACCGCCGCTATCACCAAGACCTTGAACGTAAGGCTTGGCACTGGCGAAGCCGTTGCATTCGACATGATTGACAAGGCTCCCGAAGAGAGAGAGCGTGGAATCACCATCTCTACCGCACACGTAGAGTATGAGACTGAGAAGAGGCACTATGCACACGTTGACTGCCCGGGCCATGCCGACTATGTAAAGAACATGATTACCGGTGCTGCCCAGATGGACGGCGCTATCCTGGTGGTAGCTGCTACAGACGGCGTTATGGCTCAGACCAAGGAGCACATCCTGCTGTCCCGTCAGGTAGGCGTTCCCTATATCGTAGTGTTCATGAACAAGTGCGACATGGTTGACGATCCTGAGCTTCTGGAGCTGGTTGAGATGGAAATCACCGAGCAGCTGGAAGAGTATGAGTTCGAGGGCTGCCCTATCATCCAGGGTTCCGCTCTGAAGGCTCTTGAGGATCCCAACAGCGAGTGGGGTGACAAGGTCATCGAGCTGATGCACACTGTTGACGAGTATATCCCCGATCCTCAGCGTGACACAGACAAGCCTTTCCTGATGCCCGTAGAGGACGTGTTCACCATTACCGGACGTGGTACTGTTGCTACCGGCCGTGTGGAGCGTGGTACCCTGAAGCTCAACGAGGAAGTTGAAATCGTTGGTATCAAGGAAGAGACCAGGAAGACCGTCGTAACAGGTATCGAGATGTTCCGTAAGATGCTGGATCAGGCACAGGCCGGCGACAACATCGGCGCACTGCTTCGTGGCGTTCAGAGAACTGAAATCGAGAGAGGACAGGTTCTGTCCAAGCCCGGCAGCGTTACCTGCCACAAGAAGTTCACCGCTCAGGTGTACGTTCTGACCAAGGACGAGGGTGGCCGTCATACGCCTTTCTTCAACAACTATCGTCCTCAGTTCTACTTCAGGACCACTGACGTTACCGGCGTCTGCAACCTGCCTGAGGGTACAGAGATGTGCATGCCTGGCGACAACGTTGAGATGACCATCGAGCTGATTCATCCCATCGCTATGGAGCAGGGTCTTACGTTCGCTATCCGTGAGGGTGGCAGGACAGTTGGTTCTGGTCGTGTGGCTACTATCATCGAGTAATTGAAAATTCACTGAATTTATGGGGCTTCTGAGAGTTTTCTCAGAAGCCCCTTTTAAATTAAAAAAGAAAAATATAGCATAAGCGATGCCAAAGGATTAAAGGAAGCGTTGGTGATAGAAATAATTGTGTATGGATAGCGGGTGTATTATAATGATTAAATAGCAAATGAAAAGAAAGTTGAGGCAATGACATTGAAAAAATATCCTTAGATGAATTTTTGAGATTAAGAAAGTTGGTTCACCGCAGCGCCAGGTCTCTTGACTAGTCAAATATCTGAGCTCCGGGGAATATTTATTGGACAATGGCTGGGTGGGGATGCAGGGAATCCCTACCAATAATGACTTCGCGCATATGCCATGGTTTCATTTCGATTCAAGGAAAGCAGCAGAAGCCGATATCGGAGTGACTAAGCGTCTTGCGGACTTCATTCTCAAACATGTAGATGAGGACAGCAATATTACGGTAAGGCAGTGGATTTGAAAGACCGGTATAGACATGTGGACAGGTCGTTCTCCATGGTTCTCCTGATTATAATCCGACAATACTGAACATTGAAGCATATGACCCTGCAACATATCCGTCTTGGTTGCCGTTGCCAGTGTATTATGTCGTTTCACCGGAAAGTAGCTTTTATCCGGAGTGTAGACGCACTGTGGAAATGAATCTGGACACTATCGTTGACTCGCTGCTTAGAACACACGAGTGTCAAATCCTCTCAGCCGAGGAACTTGATGCATATGAACAAAGCAATTCTCATCCGGACGGCAAACGGTGGTGTGTGGCTGAACAAACGATTGGAAACTATTATTGGGGTAGTAATTTTATCATACGTGATTTGGATATATTGAGGAAGTTTGGTAGATTGGATTTTGATTTGCCTGTAATTATGCAATGAGAATATCAGGAATGAGCTGTTCGAATACAGTGAGAGCGGCAGAACAAAATGTAGTGTTAAAGCGGACAATATGAAGAAAAACAAGCAGGGAAACGCAGTAAAAACATTTAGATTTAGGGGCATCTATAAAATGAATGAAACTCATATGATAAAAGAAATATTTGCAATACCATGCG